>JAFEBA010000145.1 GCA_018266105.1 bacterium
CGCGGCCGGCATCGTGCCGGCCGTAGCTCTCTACTACCAAAACTTCGTAAAGGACGCCAGCGTAGACGGCATCCGTCGCTTTTTCCTGACCGCCGCGGTGCTCGGGCAACTTTACAAAGAGAACGCTTCCATCAGCGGCGCCGACGTGGGCTGCCAGGGCGAGGTGGGAGTGGCCTGTTCCATGGCAGCGGGCGCGCTGGTCGCCGCCATGGGCGGTTCCAATCGCAGAGTCGAAAAGGCGGCCGAGATCGGGATGGAGCATCACCTGGGCCTGACCTGTGATCCGGTGGGTGGACTGGTGCAAATCCCCTGCATCGAACGCAACGCCATCGGGGCGACCCAAGCCGTTCACGCAGCCCGCCTGGCCATGCACGAAAGCACGGAAGGCCACAAGGTTTCCCTGGACAAAGTCATGCGCACCATGTTGATGACGGGGCGGGACATGCAATCGACTTACAAGGAAACCTCCCAGGCAGGCCTGGCCGTGAATGTGCCACTCTGCTGAGGACGACGATCAGGTGGCCAGACGACGGGTTTGCATGCGAACCTGATCGATCATTCCCATCAATCCCTGGCCTTTGCCCATAGAGATCTCCTTGCCGAAGATGGCAAAGACCACATCGTGACTGAGGTTCATGGCCAGCTCGGGCTCTTCGCCGCTGAGACTCTCGTCCAAAATCACCGCCATAGCTTTTGCAGAGATTCCTTGGGGATTCTCCACTGCGAAGTGATATTTGAACCGACCTCCAGACTGTGGCTCGGTCCAAATATAGGCCTCTGAATCACAGCGTGGAGCCCGATGACTTTCTGGAAATGGGCGCGCCCCGGTGATCGACTCCGGTGCTTCAGCAAAACGGTCGGCGCATTCGATCAGAGCCTGGTAGCGCTCCATTCGGTCGTCGAAGAAGTTCAGGTCTTCGAGCAGTTGCTCGATTTTGGGCGGGAAGGGCATCAGGGCTTCTCGATGGGAGCTCCGACCAGGTTGCCCCACTCGGTCCAACTTCCGTCGTAATTGCGCACCTTTTGGTAACCCAGCAGATGGGTGAGCACGAACCAGGTCAACGAGCTTCGCTCACCGATACGGCAATAGACCACCACGTCATCGCCCGGCTGCACGCCCTGCTCTTCCTGGTAAATCTTGCGCAATTCATCGGCGCTTTTGAAGGTGCCGTCCTCGGGATTGATGGCTCGCGCCCAGGGGACGCTCTTAGCTCCCGGGATATGCCCGCCACGCAGAGCGCCCTCATTGGGATAATCTTCCATATGCAGGCGTTCGCCCGTGAACTCGGCTGGCGAGCGGACATCGATGAGAGGCTTTTTGGCCTTCACGTGCTGCATCACCACATCACGTAGAGCGCGCACGCTTTCGTCGTCGCGCTCATGAGCAGCCTGGTACTGGGTAGGAGCAAACTTGGGAATCTCGCGAGTCACCGGGCGCTTCTCCTTCTCCCATTTCAGACGCCCACCATCCATCAATTTCACGTTCTTGTGTCCGAACAGGGTGAACACCCAGAGTGCGTAAGCGGCCCACCAGTTGGACTTGTCTCCGTAAAAAACCACCGTGGTGTCGGGCGTAATTCCGATCCGTGAACAGAGCTTCTCAAATTCGGCCTTGGCCAGGTAATCACGCACCACCTGATGGTTGAGGTCGCTGGTCCAGTCCACCTGGACAGCGTTCTGAATGTGTCCGGAGGGATAGAGTAGCAAATCCTCGTTGGACTCCACCAGGCGCACGTCGGCGTCCCCCAGGTGTTGGGCCACCCACTCGGTGCTCACCAGAATTTCGGGATGAGTATAGCCGCGCTGTTCGATGGCGACTTCACTGCTAATAGACATAATCTGTATTCCTCCGGGGAGTTGCCGTTCTGCCGTGCCTTGGAGGCTCCTGCCAGCCTGAGCCGAAGGCGCGGCACGTGTTTCACTGGTTCAATGCTCACCTGCACGGAATCTTTCTGACCACGGGACTCACCGGATTGGTCGCCAGTCTGGCACTGCTACGCTCGCAAAACCTTTTGGTCTGGAGCTTAAGCCTGATGCTCTGGCTGGTGGGCAGCAACCTCTGGAAAGTCTGGCTCATCCAGGACCACCTTGACAGTCCGGTCGATCTGACCGCCCTGAACTGGTGGTGGCAGGCGCTGAGCCTGGCTGGACTGGTGCTCTTCTGCCAACTCTTGTCTCGCCGACATTGGCATCGCCTGGTCTGGCTCACGCAGGCGATGTTGGCCAGCCTGTTTCTCATTGATCAGTTGTATGAGCGCTACTTCGACGATGTGCCTGGTCTGTATTTGCTGACTCAACTCAATCAGGCCAAGGCCGTTATTCCCTCCACCATTGAGCTGCTGACTCGAGAGGACCTGGCTTTTCCAGGCGATGTCCTGCTTGCACTGCCCCTGCTCTTTTACAAAGCCCCCCAGGCCCCCAGACGAAAATACACGATGTCCTGGTTTTGTCTCCCCCTGGTGATGAGCCTGATCTTCGGCGTGACCATGGATGCCGATGACCTGCGCATTCTGCGGCTGCGCTTTCGCAACGTGGCGGCCGTCCAGCGCCTGGGCCTGTTTCACTACCATATCTACGATGTGCTGCAGATGATTTATTCCCGCTGGGAGAACCTCATCGACTCCCGCTATGACCAGCAAAGACTGACTCAAATTGTAAGGGAGAGCCGCGAATCGATTCAAACAAAAAATCAGACCCTGGGCATCTACAAGGGTAAGAACCTGATCGTCGTACAGCTCGAGTCGTTTGAGTGGTTTGTCTTCAACCTCAAGGTTGAAGGGCAACCGGTGACCCCGTTTCTGAACGAACTGGCCCGGGAATCCTGGGTTGGCGGCCTGCAAGATCAGTCCGGTCAGGGCCGCAGCTCTGACGGAGAGTTCATTTTGAACAACAGCCTGTTGCCTCCCGGTCAGCGCCCGCTGGTCTATGCTTACCCCAGCAACTTCTACGAAGGGTTGCCGGCCCTGATGAGCAAGGCCGGTTACCTGACCAGCTACGCCGTAGCTTACTACGGGTCGTTCTGGAACTGTCGCTACATGTCCAGACGCTACGGATTTAAGCGTAACTTTTTCAGGGAGCAGATTCCCGCCGACCCGAACAACGCCATCGGCTGGGGTTTGAGCGACTACGGCCTGATCAATCGACTGAAAGTCTATTGGAAAGAATTTCCGAGACCGTTCTTTACTTACGTGGTGACCATGATGGGACACCACCCGTATCGTGAGCTGACTCATTCACAAGAGCGCCTCAAATTCACGGGCAAGCTGGCCAGCCCCGATAACATGTTGGCTCGCTACCTTCAGCTCTGCCGGGAACGTGACGAAGAATGGCGTCGGATCGTGGAGTTGCTCAAGCAGGAAGGCCTGTGGCAAAACAGCGTGGTGGTTCTGGTGGGCGACCACGACGCTCGCATAGATTATAAAGAGATGGCCCTGCTTCAACCCGATGGGGAATTCGACGAGGTCGACAAAATCGAAAGCGATCGAGTTTTCTGCCTGATCCACGGACCCGACGGCAAACTCCGCGGGCAGGGTCCGGCTTACGCGGCACAGGTCGATTTAATGCCAACTTTACTGCATTTGATGGGCGTGACCGAATACCCCAGCGCCTGCCTGGGAATCAACCTGCTCAGTCCCGCCAGCCGCAAAATCATCGTTTCCAAGACCGGCTATAGCATCGATTCCGACTATGTGGTGGTGGACAACGGGGCCTCTTGGTCCACCTATGCTCGCTCCAGTCATGCCGAGGTCAACCAGAAAAACTTGCCGGTGCAAAAAGAACTGGCCGATTGGTATGACCTGGTGCGCGATATCCTGCGCCTCAATCTGGTCCCCACCATGCTGAAAATAAAATAGGCCACCTTTGCTAGTTGCTGGGAGTGACGCCCTTATAGCCATAGGCCCTCCAGTAGCTATAAAGACGCAAGCGCTGGCCGCCGCGCATTTCTACCAGCTCGTAGGGTCCGTCCACCCGCTCAAAACAGCCGCGCAGGCGATTGATGTCAATCTTGTATTGGGGATGCCAGTCGCCGTTGGCTTTCACCCGGCTGTAACCAACCACCACCGCGTCCCAACCCACGAACTTGTAGGCGGGAGTCCAATAATCGTAGGCCAGCCCGCGCATCCCCAGAGCGTTGATGGAAACCACGACTTCCGGAGGGACGCCCGCAAAAGCGAGCTGACTGGCGCACTGGTAACCGTAACCAAGAAAAAACGTCTCGTTTGGTCTGGGCATCGCTTGCTGAATGCGCAAAGCCTCTACTGTCATAGGCCGCCACTGGGTCACGTCATCTCCCCGGTTGGCGAGCGCCAGCGGCACGACCAGAGCATAGTAAGGCAGCAAAGAAAAAATGGCTGAAGGAATCACCAGCAACCAGCGCCATCGGCTGACAGCAACCCAGGGAGCCAGCAACAGCAAGAACCCAAGGTAGCCGGGTAAGGGCCAGTTGATGTTCACCAGACGCTGACTGCTCACCCAGAGCATCAGTCCCAAAAAGGGCAGGGTCCAGCTCAATCCGATTGCAGCGGAAGGCTGACGACGACGGCCGGCCCCATACAAAACGAAGGGCCCGGCCAGGTAGATCAGAGGTCCGAGCATCACGGCCGGATAGATCAGCGAGGCGATTTTCTCACCCTCGCCGGCGGCCTCCTGGAATCGCTCCGAGCCCTGAAATCGAAAGCTGGCAAAGTCGTGTGTAAGATTCCAATAGATCACGGGTGAGAACAGAGCCACTGCCAGTGCAGCGCCGGCCCACATGGAGGGTCCAAGCCAGAGCTTGCGTGGTTTATTCAAGGACCAGCAGGCCACGAAGGCGGCCAAAGGGATCAAAACGGCCGGATACTTGGAGTCCATGCCCAGACCGGTAGCCAGCCCGATCACCCACCACCACTGGGGTCGCTCCTCCTGCAACAGGCGCGTGGTGGCCCACATGCCCAGTGACCAGAAAAACATCAGCGGGGCGTCGGGCAGCAAAATCATCGAATACCAATGATAGGCCGGCAGCAAAGTATGCAAAATCAAGCCAGTCCGAGCCACCTTCTCGTCCCAGAGGCGACGCAAGGTGTCAAATAGCAACCAACCGCTGCCCGCGAAGAGCAGAATGGCCGGCAGGCGGACCGCCAGCGGGTTGGTCCCGAGAGGCGAGAACAGGGCGATTAACCAGGCCACCATAGGAGGGTGGTCAAAATAACTGGCAGCCAGATGCCTGGAATAGCACCAGTAGTAAGCCTCCTCAACCTTCAAGTCGGTAGAAGCCGCGATAGCGCAACGCAGCAGCCCGGTCGTGATGAGAAAGACCAGGGCCCAGCGGGTTGAAGATTTGTTTACTCCGGAAATTCTTCGAACTCCTCAGCTTGCGCAGCAAAATCCGAGCCATCCCAGCCTTCAATCGCTGAGGCTTCGGCCTCTGCTTCGCCCGGGCGCTCGTAACGCACCCAGATGAGTTCCGCCCCTAACTCTTCTTCCCAATATTCTTGCGAAGCGACCATCTCATAACCCAGGGAGGCAAAGAAGCGCTCCTGTCCCAAGAAAATGGCCGAGGTATCGGGCAGCAGGCTGCCCTCGATGGCCAGGTGACTTAATCCGGCGTCATGCAGCTGGCGCACCAGATGGGAAATCAGCAAGCGCAGGTCGGAAACCTGGCCGGTGGCCAAAGCCAGATCGTCGATCAGCACAACCGATTCGCGCAGTCCGTCCAGTCGGCTTTCTTCCAGCCAGGCCAGCATATAAGCCATCAGTTGACCACGTTCCAGCAAACCAGCCGAAAAATTTCCGCCTTCCTGAACGGCAGTGGCCAGAGCATCCGCGATCTCTTGAACCTCAACCTGCATTTCCTCAGGATAGTAGTCGGCCGCCAACTCAGCGATCTGCTCAGCATCCTGGGGCTCCAGAGCCTGCAGAATCATTCGGCCAGGGCCGCGCTGAGGCCAATTTCAGCGCGTCGAATCGATTCCAGGGCCTGACGCAAAGGCTCCTTGTCGCCATCGCGCATATGCCGATGAATCTGTTCCAGGCTCTCACCCAGGGCTTCCAGGGCATCGCTGATGGTCGGGACGGGCACAAACTGAGGCGGTCCGAAGTGCTCAGGGTCTTCCGCCATGGCCACGGCCTGTTCCAGACGCAGAAGGCTGCCTTCCAGCCGAGATTCGAAAAGAGCCAGGCTGGGCAGCCGGGCTTCGCACTCTTGAAATGAGGAGGCTGAGAAGAACGTTTCCTTCACCTGCAGCAAGGCGTCGTTCAGCTCATTCTGAACTTCTTCCACAGCCGCCTGGGCCTGGCGCAAGGTCTGCTCTTCCAGGCCCTCGGGCAGGTTCTCCCGGGCCATCGTCAAGGAGCGAACGACATAAGCGCTCACCGTGTCGATGGAATCCCCCACCGCTCCTTTAATGTGGGCATAAAGTTCTTCCAGCTTGTTACTACTGGCGGGAATTTGACGGTCCATCAGTCGACGTGCGCTGCTACGCAAAATCTCCAATGGTTGCTGGATCTCCAGCTTCTCCTCTTCAGTCTCTTGCATACCCGGCAACTTCGTCTGCCCGCTTGAGTCTCCTTGAGTGAGAAACGATAGCGAAATCATTAAACGAACGACAACAACTCGGCAACATGCGGCAACAAGCTTTTAACAACGTTTACCCAAATCGGTCAGGGCGCTGGTAGCCTTTGCCCATTGGAAAGCTCACTATGAATTCAACGAAGCGACACCAACGGAGGACAAAACAATGGCATTCCCAATCGGCGGCGGTATCCCCCAACAACAGATTCCAGGAGGCGGTTTTCCTGGAGCAGGGGCTCCAGGCGGTCAGCCCGGCGTGAACCGCCTGCAAAAGGTCCAGCAAGACCTGGCCGGCCTCCAAAAAGAAGATAAGCAAAAGATCAAACAGCAACTCGAGCAGGATCTGCAGAACCCGGCAGCAGGTGGAGCCGCCCAAGCTCCCGCCCAAGCCGAACCCGGTAAAGAGAACGTTAGCAAGGTTCAAAACGAAGTTTCGGCCCTGACCAAGGGTGAGAAAACCGTCATCAAAAATCAGCTCGACCAGGAAGACAAGGTCACCCAGAGTGCCGAGGCCCAACAGGCCGGCGGCGGCGGTGGTGGTGAGAAGGGCGGCGACGACAAGGGCGGCGGCATTGGTGACATTATCGGCAAGATTGGCGACACCATTGGCGGGATGATCGGCGGCGGCGACAAGGGCGGCGGCGACGACAAGAAGGGCGGCGGCCTGGGCGGACTGCTCGGCGGCGGAGACAAGGGCGGTGGCCTGGGTGGAGCCATCGGCGGACTGCTCGGCGGCAAGAAGTAGTCCCAATCAGGTCAACCTGAGGCAAAGGCGGTTCTCCTCAGAACCGTCTTTTTTGCATTCCGGGTGATTGTCCGTCGCCTTCCTTCGACCCATCAGAAGATACGACTTTTTACCCTGGTCCGAGTTGGTCCCAGGGGTTTCCAAGGATAGGGAAAAGGTCTTAACTGTGGAGCTTATCGTTCAAGCCGGTTCGGATTGGTTGAAGCTGCTGCCCGAAGCCCTGGAAAGAGTGAGCCAGGAGTTGGACCGTTCCGGCCTTTGGGACATGGACGAAGTCCAGCTAGAAATGTGTCCCCAACCAGATCTGGTCAGTCTGAGGCTGCGGCGCCACGCCTGCGGCCAGATGCGTGGAGCGCCACATCTGGGCGATCTGTGCGACTTCCTGCTACAGACCTGGAAAGAGTGCGGCTACATGGGATACTCCCTGGAGCATCTTCAAGCCAGCCTGTCCAATCTCGACCGACCGCAGCTGGTTCATCTGGTGCGCAAGCGCGTGGACCCTCTGGTGCTCTGGCAAACCATGCGCGGCCTGATCGCGGAAGCCGTGCCCATCTGCGATTTGGAAACAATTCTGGAAACCGTGCTGGAGAACTACGCGCTCACCCAGAATCCCGAAACTCTAGTTGAATTTGTGCGTCAGGCCCTCTGCCGGCTTCTGGTTCCGCCACTGTTGCATAACGGCGAGCTGCCGGTCATTGTGCTGGCACCCGAGTGGCAACGCGAGTTGGAGCTCTGCACCTCAGGACGTTTCCTCTCTCTGCCGGCCGCATCCGGCAGCAACCTGCTGCGCGCCCTGCGCAAATCATTGCAATGTGTGGTGGGGCCGGCGCCGGTCCTGCTCTGTTGCGGTCAGCTTCGCCCCCATCTACGCAAACTGGTGGCACGCATGATGCCCCAGGTGCGGGTTCTGAGCTACGCTGAACTACCTCCCCGCACTTCTGTGCGGCGAGTCGCCACCGTCTCGGTTTCGGTGGGACTGAGTCAGTAGCTTTCGTACCAGTCCAAAGCCGGATCGGGCTCCTTCAGATTGCTCCAGAAAGGCTGGGCCGCACCGCAGATCTGGCTTAACCGGCGCAGGCGTTGAGGCACCTGTTCGCGCAAAAACTCGGCTCGCGCTTCGCCCTGCAGTCGACAGGCTTCGCTCCAGACGGCCCGCCCCACAATCACGCCCGAAGCGCCATAAAAGCAAGCGTGTTCCGCCTGGCGGCAATAGGTTTCAAAGTCGACCCCCCCGCTGAGCAAAGCCCAGGGCACGGTGCACACCTTGGACAGTTCCCGGCAGGTATTCTCCCACTCCGCCTCTTCAGCCGGAATCTGCAGTTTCATAACATCCGCGCCCAATGCGCAGAACAACTGGGTCATTTCAATGGTGACCTCTCGTTGCTCACGAGCGCTGAGCTTCTGACCGGGAGCGGGCGCGCAGGCGATGGGTTCCAGATAAAGAGGAATATCATATTCCCCACACTCGGCCACCAATTTACGCACCACCTGCTGCTTGGCTTCAGCGCTGGGCAACTCAGGATGGTAAGGCAGCAACAGTTTGATGCCGTCAGCACCCATACGCTTGACCTTCTCGACCCCCCAGCCAGGAATCCACTGCAGCTCGCGCTGACTGGGATGCACACCGTAATCGGTCACTTCCAGGGGTGAAAGCAAACCGCCGGTGAATCTTCGCCCGGCCACCAGAGCGCCCAAAGCGTAAGCAGGGTCGGCCAGAACGCCCGTCACCAGAGTAGACGAGGCCTCCACCACCTGCACTTTGAAGTCGCGAAAGGCAAGATCGTCGATAGGGCCGGACTCCTTCTCGATGGCCTCTCGCAGGTTAGCGCGGTGGTCGATGGCCAGGATTAAGAACTGGCCCTCGGCGTTGGTGCAGCGGCTGAGATGACGAAATTTCCCGATGCTCACGGCTGGATCTCCGAAAGCCTGACGGGCCGGCCTTCGGCCAGCGACTTCTGGGCGGCCAAGGCCATGACCACCGGAGCTCGCCCATCCTGAGCAGTGACCGGAGTGGGGCGATCCTCGGCCACGCAGCGCACAAACGTTTCAAGCTCAGCCTGGTAAGAGGCCAGGTATCGATCCATGAAAAAATTCTTGGGCAACCCGCGCTCCACGTTGTTGGCAGTGCTCAGGCTGACCTCATCAGGGTAGATGTTATCGCTTCGCAGCAGGCCGGCACTCCCAAAGACTTCCACACGCTGATCGTAGCCGTAGACAGCCTGTCGGCTGTTATCGATGGTTCCCAAAGCGCCATCGGCAAACTTCAGAGTAATCAAGGCGGTGTCCACATCTCCCACTTCGCCAATGCGCGGATCGACGCGCACGGCCGCGGTGGCGTAAATTTCGTCCACCTCACCCAGTAGATAGCGGGCCATGTCAAAATCGTGGATGGTCATATCGAAGAACATCCCTCCGGACACCTTGATGTACTCCAGTGGCGGGGGCGCCGGATCTCGGCTGATGATGTGCAGCAGGTGGGGAGTCCCGATTCTGCCCTGCTCGATGGAGTGCTTGATGCGCCTGTGATTGGGATCAAAGCGTCGGTTGAATCCAACCATCATCTTCACTCCCGAGCGTTGAACTTCGTGAATGACTGCATCGATACGGGCCAGATCGGCATCGATGGGTTTTTCACAGAAAATGTGCTTGCCCGCGTTGCTGGCGGCCAGGCAGTAGTTGGCGTGAGTGTTGGTGGAAGAACAAATCAGCAGAGCCTGAATATCGTAGTTGTGTAGCAAATCGGAGACGTCTTGGGCAACCTGAGCCACACCATAACGTTCAGCGCAGGCCCGAGCGGCATCCAGGTGTAGATCGGTGACGGCCACCAATTGCCCGATCTGACTCCGAAGCAAAGTCTCCACGTGCAATTGACCGATACGACCCGTTCCGACTAATCCGAGACGAACCATTTCACTATCCCTTCGACAGACCGATGGACTGCAGATATTCACGATTCTGTTGCGAGTAGCGCCTGGGCGCCTCCAGGTCATCCACCAGCACGTCTTGTTCTACCACGGCCCAGCCGCTATACCCCTGTTTATCCAGTTCGGCCAGCAAGGACGGGAAGTCGACCCCGCCTTCACCAAGCGAGCAAAAAACTCCGGCTTGAACCGCCTGGAAGTAGTCCAACTGCTGCTCCCGGCAGCGATGAGCAATCTCCGGGTGACAGTCTTTGAAGTGCAGGTAGCCCACCCGGGAGCCCCAGTGCTTCAGGCACTCCACCGCATCACCACCGGCATAATGCCAGTGACCTGTGTCCAGACACAGGCGCACCTGGCTGTTTTCCAGCAAAGCCTCGGTTTCTTCTGGGGTCTCCACGCAACCGGCGCAGTGATGATGAAAAACCGTTTCCAGGCCTGTCTGGTCCAGGACGGCCCGACGAATTCGCTCCACACCAGCAGCCACAGAGGTCCAATCCTTCAGCCAACGGCCTCGCCGGCGCCCGGCCTGCCTGACCAACTCCGGAACACTGCCGTTGTTATCAGCCAGCACCAGCATGGGAGCATCCAGGGCGGCCAGCAAGCGACCGACCTTCAGGGCCGCTTCCACTCCGGCCCCGTGAGCCGAGGCGTTGACCAGATCGACCGGGACAAACGCCGAAAGCAACCGCAAGCCGCGACGGTCCAGTTCGGACTTCAAAAGCTCGGGCTGGGTGGGAAGGTAGCCGTAGGGGCCCAGTTCTGTGCCTGTGTAGCCGGTGGCGGCGATCTCATCTAAAACTTGAGCCCAGGGATAGCGGGGTTGGATCCCCTCAAATTCGAATATGCCCCAGGAAACGGGGGCGCTGGCCAGCTGCAAGTTCACGGGCGCCGAGCCTTTCGAGTTTCTTCGTAACGCTGGCGGGCGGCCCGGACGGCCTCATCCTCGGAAACTTCAGCCACCGGCACCTCCCACCACGATTCATAGCCTCCCACACGCTGGCGCCGGTCCACCTTCAAACAGATGCAAACCGGCTTGCCCTCAATCTTCCTGGCCTCTTCTAAAGCAAGCTTGAGCTCACTACTGCTCTGAGGAGCAAAGACTTCTGCGCCCAGGCTGCGACAGTTGGCGGCGAAGTCGATTTCGATAGGCTCTCCGTCCAGGCCTTGGGGCGTGCGCTTGCGATATTTGGTTCCAAAGCCATCGCTGCCAACCGATTTAGAGAGCCCACCGATGCTGGCATAGCCCTGGTTGTCCAGCACCAAAATGACGACCTTGATGGCCTCGGCCACCATGGTGACGATTTCGGTGTGCATCATCAAGAACGAGCCGTCTCCGACCATCACGTAGACCTCACGCTCGGGATCGGCCTGCTTCACTCCCAGTCCGGCCGCGATCTCGTAGCCCATGCAAGAGTAACCATATTCGAGATGGTAAGCTCGATGTTCGCGCGTGCGCCACAGCTTATGCAGATCGCCGGGTAGGCTGCCCGCGGCGCAGATGACCACGTCTTGCGGGCGAGTGGACTGGTTGAGAACGCCAATGACTTCGCCCTGACCTCCGCCGCTGTAGATGCGGCTGACTTCTCGGTCCCATTCCTGATTGTAGTCCAGAATTCGCTGTCGGTACTCACTGGAGGTCCGATAGTCCTTGAGCAACTGGCTCAGCTCTTCCAGAGTCTGACGGGCATCAGCCTGAAGCGGAAGAGCCCGAAGTTTATAGGCGTCCACTTCGGCCACGTTAAGATTGATGAAGGTAACCTGGGGATTCTGAAAGGCGGTATTTGAAGCAGTGGTAAAGTCCGAATAACGAGTCCCGAGGCCGATGATGAGGTCAGCTTCGCGAGCCAGAATGTTGGCCCCCGGCGTTCCCGTGGCGCCAATGGCGCCCAGATTCAACGGATGATCGTAGAGCAGGGAGCCCTTGCCGGCCTGCGTCTCAGCCACTGGAATCCCGCATTGCTCAGCCAGGGACTTCAGGGCCTGATGAGCCTGACTGTAATGCACGCCACCGCCAGCTACGATCAGGGGCTGACGAGCCTTCCGAATCAGGTCCACGGCCTGCTTGAGAAGACTCAGATCGGCGCGCTGGCGGGGAATGGTCCAGACTCGCTTCTCGAACAGGTGGTCAGGATAGTCGAAGGCTTCGGTCTGCACATCCTGTGGTAAGCAAAGGGTGACAGCGCCCGTTTCAGCCGGCGAGGTCAGCACCCGCATCGCCTCCATCAGAGCAGATGGCAACTGATCGGGACGGTTGATACGATCCCAGAAACGCGACACTGGGCGAAAGCAGTCATTCACACTGACATCCAATGAATGAGGAGACTCCAGCTGTTGCAGAACGGGGGCCGGATATCGATGAGCAAAGATATCTCCGGGCAGCAGCAAAACAGGCAGGCGATTGATGGTGGCCAGCGCGGCACCGGTAACCATATTGGTCGCCCCGGGCCCGATCGAGGAAGTGCAGGCCCAGGTCTGCAAACGATTTTTATGCTTGGCAAAGGCCACCGCCGCATGCACCTGAGCCTGCTCATTGCGCGACAGGTAGTACGGCAGGCGGCCCTTCATCTGCTGAGCGGCCTGGCCGATACCAGCCACATTGCCGTGACCAAAGATTCCCCACAGCCCCGCGAAGAACGGCCCCTGGTGCTGGTCGCGACTCACATGCTGAACACTGAGAAACTCCAGCAAGGCCTGAGCCATGGTTAAACGACGGGTTGTCATCGCCAGTTTCCTCCTGATTCGAGGCGCTTCAAGTCAGAACGCCAGTTCAATGGTTTCTACGATCGGGTTCAATTTGCGAGCCAGCGGCTCGTCGGAACGGAAGATCACCCCGGCTTTCTCGGCTCGAATCTTTTCCTGGTCGGTCAGGTCGCTGTAGCCCTCCGAGTGCATGGCCGAGGCGAAGGTCAGACGAACTTTGCGATAAGGCCCGGCCAGACGCCCGCCTCGCCAATCAATGATCCTGCCGGCTTCAGGTCGGTCGCTCATCGCGTGGAATCGAAAAGGTCCACCGTTGATCTTCTCCAGGCTGCGCATGGTGGTGCCCAGACGGACGCCCTCAGCGGTGTGCCACTTGCCCATGTAGCCGTGCACCCACATCGACCGGAGCTGTCGGCGATGATTGACGGACATGATGATACGTAGGAAGGGGTCCATGGCGAAGATTTCCACCGTGGGTCGCCCCTGGCTTTCACCCTCCAAATAATTGCCCGGATCCATCTTTTTCTCCATCTGGGCCAGGCTCATTGCCGGGCCATAGCTCCCAAAACCCTTGCCGGGAACAATCAGGTAAGGGTCGGGCCTGGACCAGGCTGAGGCGGTCAGCAAAAGAGCGGCGATGAGTCGTTTCATCGTTTCACCAGAGGCAGGCGCGAATCGAGGCCGTCCCAGTGCTCTTTCACCCAGGCGTGCTCAGGGTCATCCGAATTGGCCAGCGACTGAGCCGAGCCAGCCAAAAAATTAGCGTAATAGGTGTGATAACCGTGGCCGCTCACAACCGGGTGATAGCCCTCCGGCACCAACACCAGATCGTGGTTGCGGGCCAGGCAGAGCTCGTCCAGACGCCCATCGGCTGTATAGACACGCTGATAAGCCATCCCTTGTGGGTGGCTCATTTTGTAAAAGTAGATCTCTTCCAAGTCAGCCTCCAGGAGATTCCCGTGTTCATCCACTCGATGCTCGTCGTGCTTGTGGGGCGGGTAACTCGACCAATTTCCCGAGGGAGTGTAGACCTCAACGCAGACCAATCGGTGGCAGTCAGAGCCCGGTGGGAGCACGCTGTTGATCTGACGCGAGGCATTGCCTCCTCCGCGCAACTCAACCGCGCAATCCTCGGGGCGCACGATCCGGAAAGGATGGTCTTGATCGGTCGGAACCCAGCAACTGACAATTTCTAACTGCTCGCTGAGGGCCTCGATCTCAAAAGCGCGCCGGCGCGGGAGATAGAAAGCATAGGGCATTCCCGAAAAAACATCGGGTCGTTGGCCAAGTTCGAACCGTTCACCCTCCACGCTCAAGGCGCATTTGCCGCCCAAGATCAGGCTGATGTGTTCATGTTCTCCCACCGAGCCTTGATAGGTCTGACCCGCAAACAGGCGGAGCGCAGCCATATTCAGAAATTCCCAGCCCGCCTGGGCTGCGCTGACTTCGGCGAAAACCCCGGTCTGACCGTTATCTTTGGACCGAATCAACAGCTCAGACATCCTTCACCCCGTACTGCGCCATAAACTCCCGCACCTCCGTCAACGTCGGCATAAAGTTGGCGCAGCCATGTTTGGTAACGACGATCGCGCCACATGCATTGCCCAGACGAGTGGCGCGTTTCCAATTCCAACCCTGGGCGTAGCCGTAGAGAAAGCCGCCCGCGAAGGCATCACCCGCGCCCAAAATGTTCTGCACCTGCACCGGGAAACCGGGCACACTCTCGACTCGTCCCGCTTTGAGATGAACTTGGGCCCCGTCCGCGCCGGTCTTCAATACCAGGGCCTGCGGACCCATCCCCAGCACGGTCTTGATGGCTCTTGGGCCATCACCACCCACGCGCGTATCTGACTCCTGAGAGTAAGTGAGCATCATCTGATTCTTGTCCACCATCAAGGCGGCGTGCAGTTCATCTTCGGTGGCGATGACCACGTCCACCAGACGCAAGGCCGAGCGGATGGCCACTCCGAAAGCGCGCACGTCGTGCCACTGACCCGGTCGAAAATCCACGTCCAGCACGACTTTGGCGCCGGCCTGGCGGGCCCGCTCAGCGGCCAGCAGGGAGGCGCTGCGGCTCGGTTCAAGGCACAGGTTGGTTCCGGCGAACTGGAAAACCTCAGTGTCTTGCAACGGCGCAGCCAGCACGTCGTCAATATCCAACTGAATGTCGGCGCAATTCTCGCGATAAAACACCAGCGGAAAACGGTCGGGAGGCTGGATACCCAGGACCACGGCGCTGGTGCGGGAGTGGGCTTTCTCGGGAATAAAGCGAGTCTCGATGCCTTCTTTGCGCAGAAACTCCAGAATGAAGTCGCCTACCGGGTCTTCCCCCACCGCCGTGAGCATGGCCGTCTTCAAGCCCAGCCGCTGGGCCCCCACGCAGACATTGGTGGGCGAACCTCCAACATAGGCGGCAAACGACCCGATTTGAGGAAACGGGGCTCCGATATCGTTGGAATAGAGATCCAGAGAGCTCCGCCCCATGCACACCAGCTGATAGGTTTTGGACACTCCGCCGGGCTTCGCTGACAAAAGGACGGGTCCCTCGGCAAACGAAGGCGATTGTATGGCACTTCGATTTGGAATCCACACTGGACAACAACACACCAGCTTCGGGGAACTGCTGGCGCTCTGGCAACACGCCGAGAGCATCGGCCTGGACTGGGCCTCAGTTTTCGACCACTTCATCCCCATCTTCAGCGATCCGGAGGGGCCCTGCTTTGAGGGTTTTAGCGTGCTCTCTGCCCTGGCCGCCGGCACCAAGAAACTCCGATGCGGAATGATTGTCAGCGGCGTAACCTATCGAAATCCGGTCCTTCTGGCCAAAGCTGCCACCACCATTGATCATGTCAGCAACGGCCGAATGGAGTTGGGCCTGGGAGCAGCCTGGTTTGAACTGGAGCACCAGCAATACAACTTTCCGTTCCCTTCAGTGGGCACACGCATGGACATGCTCGAGGAAGCCTGTGAGGTGATCACTTCTCTTTTCAAACAGGAGCGCACCACTTTTGAAGGCAAACATTTTTCAGTCAAGGACGCCCTGTTTCTGCCCAAACCCGTGCACGGCAGCATTCCACTGTGGATTGGCGGCGGAGGTGAAAAGCGAACCTTAAGAGCTGTGGCTCGCTACGCCGATGGATGGAACTATTTCCTGACCAGCCCCGAGGACTATCGCCGTAAACTGGGCTTCCTGGAAGAACATTGCCGTGACTCCGCCCGTCGACCCGAAGACATACGCAAAGCCCTGATCGTTCGCGCCATCCTGGACCAGGGCGGCCAGGCCCCGGACGAGCAAACTTACGTAGGTTCGGCCGACGGCCTGGCCGAGAAGCTCAAACCATTCGTCGACCTGGGGGTGGAAGACTTTCTGCTGCTGGCTCGTCCTCCGGCCGACCACCGCACCCTGGACGCTTGGGCCTGCGAGGTCCGCTCAATTCTGACTCGCTGATCCCTGCTCGACAGGGGTCTGGGACAAAGTGAAGTTCTCACAACCCTTGCGAAAGTCTCCTGAGACGCTGATATGGAAAGTACTGGCCACAGGTTGGCCGTCTCGACTGGCTGGCTGCCAACCCATCTGGCCCAGTTCATCGGTCAGCATTTGATCCAGTCCGGTGCAGCCACTTCCCCGAAAGACGCGAACCCGAGGTGAACCATCGGCTTCTACCGTCACCTCGAAAGTCACGACAAAATTGCGAGCTTCTTGCTTTTGAAGAAAACTCGGGACCAAAATCGTTCGAGGCAATCCGGTGACTCGGGCAGTCTCCAGAATAGGCTGGTGAACCGAAGGTACAGCCGGGCTCTCGCCACCAAGAGGCCGATCAATTCGGTCCCCGGCCTGAACAGGCCCAGCTCCGCGTGAGTGGCCCTGAGGATAGGTGGGATAACCTCTCGAGCCAACCTCGGGAGAGGCCGCAACCTGGTGAGCCGAGCCAGGCGCGGAGAAGACCGGAGGCCGAAAGGCAGGCGCCGTGGCCAAAGGTCGTGGATGGACCGTCCGGGCTTTTCCGGCCACCCCGCGCGACTTTCCCACCGGCCGGGCTGGCGCGACCGGCGGGGACGGCGCCGCCATACGCACGCTGATGGGGGGAGGTGTGGGAGCAACACTGGTGTGACTGTAGAGCCAGCCCGAAAGCAACGGCAAAATAATCCCGACGTGAAAGAACAGCGAGAGGGCCAAAAAGAAGATTGGCGCCAGACTAGCCATGAGCCGCGCCCGGCTGAGTGGAAATCACAAAGTGGGTCAGGCCCTCCTTGCGCAGCTCGTCCATGGCTCG
Organism: bacterium; assembly: GCA_018266105.1. Lineage (GTDB taxonomy): Bacteria > Vulcanimicrobiota > Xenobia > Xenobiales > JADMJV01 > JADMJV01. The sequence goes on from JAFEBA010000145.1 coordinate 17,191, forward strand.
CACCACGTGCTTATGCTGCGCCTGCGCGTCCACATTCAGCACGATGTCGGTCTTCTCAGCCGACTGAAGACCACCGGGCCGAGTGAGCAGCCAACGATGCAGCACTCCCTGCAGGGCCTCAGCCGTCACCGCCTCTTTATTGACAAAGAACTCCCCGTTCGCCTTGATGCTCAACACCATTTCATCCTTGTCGGCAGCCGCCGTTCCACTTTGCGCCGAAGGTAAATCCACCGCGATCCCTCGCTGCTTGTGCAACGCCAGGCTGGACAAAATGTAAAAGACCAGCAGCAAGAACATCACGTCTACCATCGGGATAATTTCCACTTTGGGCGTTCGGCGCTGACCCGCGGACGGGAACAAACTGTGACGACGCTTAGTAGCCACGCAGCTCCTCCGACATGGACAGAAGCTGATTAGCCAGCACCTGGGATTCTTCCATCTGGCGTTCGGCCAGCCGCTGAAATAGATTGTGCAGAAAGAGGCAAAAGACGGCCACCAAAATGCCGGTGGCGGTGGCTACCAGTGCTTCCCCGATGCCGGCCAAAATATTGGACGTGTCCGCTTGCGGATTGGCTGAAATTTTCTCCGAAACACTGCGGAAGACTCCCATCATACCGGTGATGGTGCCCAACAAGCCGATCAGCGGGGATGCCGTAATGGTTGTTTCCAGCATCATCAGATAACGATTTAAAGCCATCGTTTCCACCTGAGCCTGAGCCACCATGGCGTTCTCCATGGCCTCGGGACCGCGCTCCCAATGATTGAGGCCGGCTTGAGCCACGCCCGAGATGGCTCCGCGCAGACCGGTCAGCCAGAGCGCACACTCTGGAATCCGATTGTGACGAACATATTCACGCAGGCGCAACCTGAAATCGCGTCCCCCCCATTCCAAACTGGCAAAGAACAGCGTTCTCTCCAACACCACTGCCAGTGCGATCACGGAGAGCGCCAGCAGAGGCAACATGGCCAGCCCGCCCTGAGAGACAAACTTGAGAATATTCATAGCCCAAGGCTAAATCATTCATTTTTAGAACTCTCAAGACTTTCTAAGGACTTTGTAAACATTGGCTACGACCTTGAGGTGCCGCCTTTTTGGGAGTAGGATACTCAACATGAAATCCATGCTCGACCAAAACGATCCACTGGTACTGCTTTTCACGGCCCGCCTTCGCTCCCAGCGTCGCTGGCTTTGGGCGACCGGGATCCTGCCCGCATTGATCGCAATGTTGGGCATTGGACTCAATTTCAGCGGAATGAAATTCCCGCTAGCAGCTGGCATTCTGGTCTTTTTCGTCTTCTATCAGCTAGCTTGCAGTCTGGTCCTGGGCAAAGGCCTGGTGGCCCTGGGTGGACAGGCCAACCTCGACGAACTGCTGGCCGCCAACATGGCGCCTGGTCGTCTGGCCGACCGCGCCGCTCAATTCTCCTTGCTGCGGGGCGGCTGGCTCACTCCTCTCATCCTGCTGTCGGCGCTGCTCACTGGCTCCCAGGAGGGCGCTTTGGTCATCCTGATTGCGGCCGTTTTGGGCCAGGCTCTGGCCACCCTGAATATCTACGGGTCGGCTTACAACAGCCTTTTCCATTCGGGCCAGATTCCGCACTCAGAGGTCTGGAAGGCCCTGCTTCGCTGGCTGGGCCAGTCCTTTCTCACGCTGGCCTTGATGGGGGGAATGGTTCTGGCACTGCCTGAGTCGCTGCCACTGCTTCCGTTGATCTTTATCGCGGTCAACCTGTTTCACCAGGGATGGGAAGCCCGGCGAGCTTTGCAAAACTGGCTTAAAGCTCGCGCTCAGGGGCAACGACCCGAGTTCGTGGCTCGCTCGAAACACCGCCCGGCTGCCTTCTGGATGTGGGGAGCAGAGCGCAACCCCTACCTTTATCGCTACCATCTCAGTCGAGTCTACTGGCATGGACGCCCTTTGTGGTTCCTGGCCACCACCACGATCGGCAGCACGATCGGGCTACTCTTCCTCGCCTTTCCACAGTTACGGCCGGTCCTGCCCGGCCTGACCCTTTATGCGGCCTGCCTGACCCTCATGGTTTCAATCTTCCGCCAGGCCCGCGACCTGCACAGCGAGTCTCAGAACGGCAATCTGGATCTGGCCGCTATCAGCCTGGGGCCGCAAGGACTGGTGGAAAATCTGGCGGAAGTTGGCTACCGACCGCGCTTGTGGGAGTTGCTCTGTCTCTGCGCCCCGGTCTACCTGGCCGGGCTGCTGAGCGAGCCTAAAATGACGCTCACCTTCTCCCCGGGCCTGATCGTGATGATGGCCTTGATTGCATATCAGGCTCGAGTCTGGTCCTATGTCAACCTGGCCGCCCTGTTTTGGGTTCGCCGCCACGCACGGCCCGACCGCTTGATGACCGCCATCATGACAGCGCAGTATATGAACGGGTTCTTGACCTGCCTGGCCCTGGGTGGGTTTGGGGCGATGACGACTTCCTGCGTCAGATGGTTGGACATTGATCAGAATCCTCTGTCCCTGGTTGGCGTGATTCCGATCGACACCATCGGTTGGCTGGCGGGTATGTTTCTTTGGCTCCGCTTCATTCGCAGTTCGGCTATCCGTCTGGCCCGAGCTTAAGGCCACTGAGTTAAAACGAACTGCTTTAAAGCCTCCAGATCGGCCTGGGGCATGGCTGTGACATCAGGGTAAGCATCCATCGAAGAAACCCCCGCGGTCGAAAAGCCGGAAAGAATACTGGCATTGGGATTGCGGATGGATTCCTGGATGTATTCGTCCTTGCCCGTAAAGGCCGGTTGACCGGCCGCAGCCCGCTCGCTACTGGCTTGATTCATTCCTGCCTGCAAATCCGCAGCCGTCAACGGAGGTCCCGTGAAGGGCGGAACCAGGCCGACCGGTTGAGGCAAAACTCCCGGCACGGGTGGAGAGAAAGTATGACAAGTGTAGCATTGATATTGATTGAAGAGGGCGACCGGATCCGGCTTGGTGTAGAGGCTGCGCAGGCTGGCGGTCAAAGCGTTGGGATCAGGCAGGGGACCACGCACCGTGACTTCCACCACCGTAACATTGCTGGCGAATGACGCCGGCATAACTGCAACCTCTGATTCATATCGAGGCTCCCCAGGTATAGCGGTGAACGAGTAGGCGGTGGGGGGCAAGCCTGTATCCAGCATTCTGGCCATGACGTCGTGGGTTAGTTGCTCACGATAATTGGACTGTTGGACCCGCACCGGCCAGCCGGCCCCCGCAATCAGCAGGGACGTCACCGCGGTGGCACCGACAAAGATGACTGCCAGGGCAAAGACCATTTCCAGGAATGTCAGAGCGAGCTTCGAGTGTCTCAAGCGGGCCTCCATTAGATTTTACAAGGGGTGGTGTGCAAACGAATCGGGTCGGGCGCATAGTCCACTTGCAAAACCACATCGATGTGACGCGGCAACGAATTGACAGCGAAGTTTTGCACTCCCCGAGCCACCACCCGCGGCTTCGGATTGCGATTGTCGCTGCGTAAGACTTCTCGAGCCAGCGGGTCGTAGTAATAATTGACGCTGACACCGGTCGTCATGGCGGGAGCTGAGGTTTCGTCATTTCGCACGAAACGGAGCGGATTGCCGGTCAATGGCGTAACAAGTCCAGACATCATTGGTATGGGCCCCTGGAAATTATGGCAGGTGTTCAGCTCCCGCTCCAGGCGTGCCGCCATCAGCAGAGCGCTGCGATAGGATTCCGTGTGGCTGGCGGTGCGCGCCTGGGCCTTGTAAGCGGTGACCATTGCCTGAGTGATCAGGCCCAAGATCAGTCCAAAAACGGCCGAAACGACCAGCACCTCGACCAGGGTCATGGCGCGCCGCCTCACAGGTCCACATCCCAAAACTGAGTTCCCATGTAAGTAGCCCAGACCGCACCGGTGGTCGGATTGAGAGTGTAGGCCTCCAGCTCACGCACGGCCAACACGCGTGCGCTTGAATCCAGAATCTGGCCCTGACAATGAATGGGCTGCCCGTTCAAGCTTTCTTTCCAGATGCGAAAGCGTTCCGTTCCAGCCCCGTCGAGATTGAAGGTCTGGGCCGGGGCCCCTGGTGGAAATGGGTCCGGCGGAGTCGGGACATCCCTCTGATAAGCCATCTCTTGCAGACGGGCGTAGTTAAGCCCCGCCAGAGCAATGACCTGAGCCCGGTGCGAACGCTGCATCCCGATGGAGGCGTGTCCGTCTCGCTCCAGGTAGTAGAGTAAACCCAGCCCGATCACCAACAAAAACATGGTCAGCAGCAGTGAAATCATTAAGGCTGCTCCCCGCCGAGCTTGCGTCCCCACGCCTAATAAATAAAACATCTTGTCTAATTAATCCTGCCAATGTTACAGGAATACTCCCCTTTGCCCGAAAATCGAGGCCCATGCGCTACACCTTTGCTTTGCTGCTGGTCGGCTGCGTGGCTGCACCTCCAGCCCCACCGCCAAAACCCTTTCCCGATACAGTCGTTTTGACGCCAACCCCCCAGGCCGTGCCGGCCGCGCTGGTTCGCTTTCCCGGCTACAACGAGAGCCTGAAAGTGCACAATCCGACCCCTGCCAACAACGACTCGCTGGCTCGCGGCTACACTCTCTTTCAGCAACATTGCGCAGCCTGCCACGCTCAGGACCTGAGCGGAGAAGTCACGCCCGGGCAACCGGCCCTGCACGACCTGCGCCGAACGGATAGCTACAAACTGGGAGTCACCGACCAGGCACTCTATCGCACCATCAAATTCGGAATCCCTGGCACGGCAATGGGACGGAACAACCTCGGTCCACTGCAAGTATTCGACCTGGTCAACTTCCTGCGCAGCCGTCATAAAGCCTGAAGCGTTCCGTAAATCGGAATGAACATGGCCAGGAAAAAGAAGGCGGTAAAGAGTCCGAGCGAGCCGATCAGCAGTGGTTCGACCAGAGCCAGTAAGGCCTCAACCAGCGACTCCATTTGCTGCTCCAAGGTCGTCTTGAGAGCTGCCAGCAATCGGTCCAAGGAGCCGACCTCCTGAGCCACCCCCATCACGGCATAGACGGAAACGGGAAAGTAGTCTACCCTGCGCAAGGCCTCGGCCAGGTCGCCTTCCTCAATCAGCTCCTTGTGAACCGCCTTCAGACGGGCCTGGTAGCTCCAAAAGGGAGCCTGATCGGCCATCAGCACCAGCGCACGGGCCAGGGCCACTCCTTCCCCCACCAGGCTCCCCAGAATGTCGCAGAACTCTACTGCTAACATGACGCCCAGCCAACGTCGCAAAGGCCCCATGCCAAGCCCCCAGTCGAAGAGGTGCTGCTTGAGCACTTCACGCTGTCGATACAGAATCACCAGAGTGGAAAGGGTCACCACCGGAAACAACCAGTGATTGACCACCGCCACCATTCCCAGTGCAATCCTGGTCGGGAGGGGCAGCGGGATGTTCAGACCACGATACATTTCCGAGAAGCGCGGCATCACGTAGCGCGCGATCAGCAAAATAATCGTAGCCGCGGCCGTAAAGGTGATGGCAGGAGAGGTCAGTGCCGAGCGCACTCTGGCGGAACGCTGTGCATCCCGCTCCATAAGCCGACCGGCGCATTCAAGACGCCCTGCAATTTGGCCACCTTCCTCACCAGCTTGCACCAGCATCATCACGTAGTAAGGAAAGATGGTGCGATGTTCGCTCAGGGCCGCGGACAGGCGCCATCCGTAGCGTGTAACCTTGCTCTCCATATCCTCAAATGCCAGGCGGAGTTGATCGTTTTCGATCTGACGCTGAAGCGCTTCAAAGGCCAGAGCAAGGTCCACCCCGGAGGCCAGCATCAGCGCCAACAACTGCAGGCTGACCGAGACTTCCTTGACCGTAGGCTGATTCCAAAACTCTACGATTCGACGTGGGACTCGGCCGATCGCATGCAACGCTGCAAATCGCTCAGACACTCCTCCACCTCCCCGAAGTCGTAGTGCATAAGGTCTTTGATCAGGCGGTCCAGTAAATGTCCGACCTCCCGAAAGTCCTCAGCCGCCTCCAGAATAGAAGGCTCACTCTCCTGCTCTAAAAGCTCGCGAGCCGCGCGCAGAACATCCTCGCGCAGCACCATGCAATCATAGATCAGTTGATACTCGACCGAGCCCAGGCCGCAGGCCTTCCGAACCCTCTCGATCAATTGCTCCAGCCGGTCTATACCCTTACTCAATTCCGCTCCCATCAGACTCCCTGGTTCACTAAATGCGACCGGTCGCGTTTTTTTGAGAGCCGGAGAAAATCCTGCCGATCTTTTTGCGACCTGTCCAGCAGAAACGAGCTGATGGAGTTCCATAGCAGGGAGGTCGGCGGCACCGAGGTAGTTCTCAGGGTGCGTAAAGGCGACCTGACAAAACAAATGATCGTTGCGGGCGCCCTCAAGACCGTTGAGAAGGTTGGATTGGAGGCTCTCACTTTCGCGCCCCTGGCCGACCAGTTGGGAATCTCCAAGAGCGGTATCTTCGCGCATTTCAAAACCCGCGAAGACCTGCTCAAGGCCGTGATCGAACGGGCCTCCCGCGAGTTTATCGAGGCGGTCCTGGTCCCGGCCACCAAGGCTCCGCGTGGGCTGCCCCGATTGCGTAAGCTGTTTCAAAATTGGGTGGATTACTACCAGCACGGACGACGACGTATTTTCATGTATGACGGTGGGGCCGGCCCGCTGCGGGAGTTCTTACAGGAAGTGCACCGCAACTGGGGACTTGAGGTGCAAAGAGCCATCCTGCAGGCCCAAAAGGAGGGCCACCTGGGTCCCGAGGTTGATCCCCAACAACTGACTTTTGACCTCTATGGGGTGGTGCTGAGCGCTCACCATTTCAAGCATATTCTGAGAGACAACGAGGCCCCGATGCGGGCTGAACGCACCCTGGATTTGCTCTTAGGGGCGCCGGTTCAGGCCTGATTTTTCGAGCATCGCCATCACCTGTTCAAGGCGCCTCTCGATTCGGCCCACTCGACGTAAAAGGACGTCCACCTTTTCCTCCAGGCTGAGCGCGTCCTCAACAGGCAGGAGGCTTTCCCTCGCAGCGGGTGGCTCGTTGTGAAACCACTCGCGTGGGCGACCGAAAATCTGGGCCAGACTCTGCTCCTGATCAGGCGTGGGAGCGGACAGATTTGATTCCCAGCGGATCAATGTTCCCCGATGCACCTGAAGATTGTCGGCCAGCTCGGCTTGCGACCAACCCCGTTCTCGACGAGCCTGGCGCAATCTGGCTCCCTGAAAGTTACTCTGTCGCCGAGGCCTCGCCATCGCTCAGGCCCGCTCCCCCACCGAAAATGGCCCGCCACGCTGCAAAGCTCGCTGATAAGCCGGGCGTTCCTGCACACGCAACAAAAAGGCCTGAATCCGAGGACAGGTCTGCTGCAGCCGTAACTGAGCCATCCCGGCTTCCAAAGGAAAGCTCATCTGAACGTCAGCTGCCGTCAGCTGTTCGCCCGCCAACCAGGTGCTCTGACCTAATTCGGCCTCGATGTAGGCAAAGGCTCGGGCCAAATCGGCGTCCACAATGGCCGACCGCAACTTACCAAAGAGGGGCTTGAAAAACCAGCGCAAGAAGAACGGAGCCCGCTTAGGAACGAGATTGAAGATCAAGGTGATGAGCAGCGGCGGCATCAAGGAGCCCTCAGCGTAATGCAGCCAGAAATGATATCGAATGCGCTCGGGCGTTCCAGCGGCCGGACGAAAGCGCCCCTGACCATAGGTGTCCAACAAATATTCCAGGATCGCCCCGGATTCAGCCAGCACCAACTCGCCATCGGTCAACACCGGGGACTTCCCCAGAGGATGCACCTGTTTCAGAGTGTCCGGTGCTCGCATGGTCTTGGGGTGGCGCTCATAGTGACGGATTTCATAGGGGAGTTCCAGTTCTTCAAGGAGCCAGAGAATGCGCTGCGATCTTGAGTTATTGAGGTGGTGAACGACCAGCATCAGGCTTCTTTGCCAAAAATCAGAGCCATCGAATCGATGGTATCCCCCAGACTGACGGTCCCGCCACTACGATCGTGAATTCCGCGGCTGGGCACAAAATAAATGGTGGAGCCTTTTCCGTCATCAAAATACCAGTCTTTGGCCACCTGATCACGCTGCTGAGGGCTGAGTTCAAAACGACTTTGCACGGCGTCGGCAAACTTCTGCACGGAGGCCAGACAGGCGCCTTCAACGACCGGCAGCACCGGCCACAATTCCTGATCGGCCTGCTTAATTTCACCGCTGAGGTTGGTGGCCTTCATGGCAGCCACCTGACGGGCGCGCATCAGGGCCAGCACGTTCCGCTCCGGATCCTTGGGAGTGGGGCATATCAGCAGATCACCGTGAAGGCCATGAAAATGGACGCGCTTGAGGTCCAGGGCTTCTTTCAAAGCCAGCGCGTTGCTGAGCAAATGGGGAGCGTGCTCCATGACCTCGCGTGAGGCGGTCGAGGGCGGCCCGGAATAGCCTGGTTGCAGGCGCTCGAGCAGCGCCGGCACTTCCACGCTGTTCAGAGAGAGAGAATCCACCTGGCTCTTCAGTCGATTCATGACCTCCGCTTCATTTGCCGGGTCCTTGGGGGCGACGTACTGCAGGTGAAACAAGGCCTTGGGGTTGGCGATCTTCATCACCGCCAGTTGATTGGCCAGATCGGTTGCGCGGCTGGGGTCACCCTTGGTCAGATAATGACTGCCGGCAAAGAAAAGCAGGTCTTTGCCCTCAATGGTTTTCGCCAGCACCTCGGCACTGGCCTTGCCGAAACCGATCTCCTGGCCGCCCGGGGTGCTCAAGATGACACGCCCGCTGGCGGGCGCCTCCTTGTCGCCGATCTGTGTGCCCTTCCGGTACTCGGCGATGTAGTTGACCCGATCTTTCTGAGCCGGGTCAGCAGCCTCACCAGCCTTACGCTGCTGGCCCTGATCATCATAAATGGTCACCTCCGGATTAAGCCCGGCCGCCACCTTGGGCGGCAATCCGCCCAGATTCCAAAACGAAGACTTCACGTTCTCGATAGCGGCCGCGGCGTTGGCGCAAAATCCACCGGCCCCACCCATGGCTTCCTGTACTTTGACCCCCATCTGAGCCAAAGTCTCAGCCAGCCAAGGGCCGCTATGGTCGTCCAAATTGATCTGTAGCGAAGCGCCATCTCCGTGAGCCAGATGATGGGCGAGTTTCTCCACCAATTTGCCGCTGGACTTGTCCGGGTGAGCGTGCTTCTGAAGCTGATTGAGCATGTCACCCTGGATCTCCAGTTTGGCATCGGTCAAGCGCGTAAAGCCGAACAAATCCGACTGAGGCACAGCCTGCATTTCCTGAGCCGCCTGAGCACGGTCGATGGCCCGCAGCATGTCCGTGGCCGTTACCCTCGGATCATCTTGCTGAGCCAGCTCCAGCTCCCGCCTGGCCAGATCCCCCACCGGGATTTCCGGATGGAGGCCGCGATCACTCAGGTGCTTGCTGGCTTCCCGACTGGGGGCGTCCCCCCAGCCCAATTGGGAGACGCTGAGTGAGACCGGCGTGCCGCCCAGAGGAACATGCATCAGCAGCCCTTGCTTCATCAAACTCTTGAGACAGGGCCTGGGAGCGCTGATACCGCTGAGCTGACAGGCATCCTGAGGATCAACAACCTGGACAGTAGGGTTGTTTTTGGGAGCGCCGCTGATGCGCAGTAAGGGTTGAGGAACGGACAGGCCTTGGATTTGCATGAGTCTCAATTTTCGCAATCCTCAGGCACTCGGCCTGCGTTTTTCGGATTTTTTTAAGGACTCGGTTACACACGTCAGCTTCCGACTGGCTAGAGTGGATGCATGTTGATTCGGAGCACACCTCAACGTCCCCGTCTCGACGACCCGGCCGAAAAAAGAGCCGGGCGTTCAGGACGAATCTCCTGGGGAGCCGTGGGTCTCGGCGTCCTCGGTGTTGCCGGAGCCTGCGGGCCGGCCGCCGCCCAGGTCAAAGTTACTCCTCAACCGGAGGAGCCCAAACCGCTCAGCCTGGCCGATCAAATTCGCCTGCAGACAAAATTCGACCCACCCGCTCAATGGAGCGTTTCGGCATCGCAGCAAAACGACAGCATGCCGCGCTGGCTGGAATGGGTCCCTACCCAGGGCAGCAACCGCATTCCGGGCCGGACTCAGTTCGACGACGACGGCTGGACGGCCGAGGTGCGCCTGCAGGCCACCCGCACTCAGGGCAATGAGCAGTGGACCACCGGATTCCGCTACTCCATGTTGACTCAGCGCGGAGCCTGGGAGCCAGTAGCCCCGGACTACCGCGGTCTGCGCAGCGACCTTGGCGAGCTGGTGGTTCAGCACAACCAGCGGGTGCCGCTTGGAAATGGCTCCACTCTCTATTACGGCGTGGGCGGGGGCCTGCAGGCCATCGGTGACCTGGGCGGGCATACGGTCCAGGAGCAATTTCACATCTATGGAGGCTTTGGCGGTCGCACCGGACCGGCGCTGCAGCGCTTCAACACCACGCCCGGCCATGCCGACCTCATGCCTCTGGTGACAGCGGGAGTGCGCCTGGATCAACCTCTGGGACAGAGCGACCTGGCTTTGCGGAGTTCGCTCTACAGCTCGCTGGCGCTGGGCCGTGGCTTGAGTACGGTGCAGGGACAGATGGGCCTGAACTTCCAGCCCAACTCACGCTTCAATTTAGAAGGCGGCGTTTCAGCCTCAGGAGTCTACTCGGCCAACCCGGCCATGAACTTTATGCGGCAGGACGGAATTCGGCCAGGAGCCTATGTGGAGAGCAATCTCCAACTGACCCGGCATATCCGCGCTTTTGGCAGGGTGCAAACCGGCGGCATTCAGAACGAGCCCGTCTACACCGTCGGTTTTTCCGTCGGCCTGGGACCCAATCCCTGGCTGAGCCCTGGCTTTCACTAAGAGCTGTTGACCTGGGGCAGGGCTAATCGCAGATAAAGAGCACGCCGTCACAGTCGGCCGGGGTGTTTTCGTAATGCGGTAGGAAGTCGATACTCAAATTGGGGGGGTCAGGATGACCCGTTTCAATCTGTACGATCTCCTGGAACAGGTCGCGCAGGGCAGCCAGGTCGGCCACCTCGATCACCCAGCACCCTTCAAGCTCGGGCACGGACTGAACGCGATCCTCGTAGGTCGTGCCCCGCAGGGGGTTCTGTTTGCCCTTTTTGTTCTCAAACTCGGATTCGCGGGCGATTCTGAACTTCATGGTTTCTCCAACGTGAAATAAATGGACTGCGAGTACATCAGGCCGGCTGATGTACTCGCTCGCAAGCCCGGCCGAGATTCTTCAGGGAATCGCGGAAACCGGTTTGCCCCCGTCCAGGGCTTGTAGAATTGCGGGGGTATAGAGCGATTTGACAGCGGCAATGCGCTCGCGCAACTGGGTGAAGTTGGTCAGCCTTTTGACCTGCAGAGCGTGATACTCAAAGTATTGTTGCACGGGGAAGGTTTCCCAGAGATTTTCACTGTGCTCAAACAAGCCCAGCACACGATCGGTGGTGTTTGAACAGACGTTTTGCTTGACGGCCAGAGCCAGCACGGCCTGACGTCGAGCGTGCACGTCCTTATCGGTCTCCATCACCTTGACCAGGAACTCCTCGGTTTTGGCGTCCATCTCAGCTGTAAGATGAGAACTGGCCGCGATAGCCGAGAGGAAGGCCACCGCCTCCTTGCGAGGCAGAGTGGAGTAGTTGATCATCAACTCCTCAGCCACCTTATTTAGCTTGTCGTGGGAGACGCCCAGCGCGCAGAAGATGCTGCCGCAAGCGTCGTCGCAGTAGCGGGCGATATTCTTGTCGTCGATGCCGCGCACGTAGGAAACGCCCTCGCGGTTGGGCCCGAGCACCTTGACGATGCCGGCCTGGTTGCCCACCATCAGACGCCTGAGCTCGGTTTTGGCCTGCGGAAAGACCAGGTTCTCCGTCAGCATCGGAGCAGCGGCATTGGTGCCCCGAGTGGTGGTAGCAGCCGGCTTGGTGGCGGGCGCAGTTTCGGTCATCTTGGCCGGGGCAGGCGTGGCCGCAGCTGGTTTGCCCGCCGGTGCGGTTTCCACCACCTTGGCGGGAGCAGGCGTGGCAGCGGCTGGTTTGGCTGCCGGCGCGGTCTCCACAATCTTGGAGGGCGGC
>JAFEBA010000146.1 GCA_018266105.1 bacterium
CTTGCATTTTGCAAGTGAATCAATGCTTGCATTTTGCAAGCATTCTGAACTATTGTCAAGAGGTGAAACGCTCGCCTTGCCCGATCGCCTGCACCCTGGATCTGCTGGGGGACCGCTGGACGCTGCTGATTATCCGCGACCTGTATCTGGGCAAGAGCCTGTTTAAAGAGTTCCTGGCCTCACCCGAGAAGATTGCCACCAATATTCTGAGCGCGCGTTTGAGCAAGCTTTGTGAAGAAGGTCTGGTGGAACGGCAGGGACAGGCCTATCGACTCAGTCAGAAAGGCAGAACTGTGCTCCCGCTGTTAGAAGCGGTGAGACGGTGGGGCCTGGAGCATTTGCCCGGGACCGGGGACTTTTTGAGCGGCAGCTCTGCGAGCCATCAGCCCTGAGCTCGTGAGGAAGAAGAGCATCCACATGGAGGAAAACATCCTCAAAGCGATCACAGGTTCCACCGCCTTACTGTGAGTGCCAAAGAACCCCCAGGCGAAGATGAGAAAGGTATAGGGCTCGACCAGAATGAGCAGGTCGGCTGCCAGGCCGGCGCAGTCTGAGCGCGTGGCCCTGCGATTTCCCAAGCCCGAGTAGCGGTGGGCCAAGAAGAACAACAAGATGCAGGGAACCTGCATGAGAAAAAAGCCTGCTGACTTTCCGTCCTGTTCGAAAAATGAACCCACGTGAATCAGGAAAGAAGCGATAAAGCCGGCCCAACCGAGCAAACCGATCATGGCTGGATGATGCTCCCGGTCAGAGAAAAGAGCCAGTGGAATTTTCGGTCAATTTAGGACCGGGTCGAAATCAGCTGAGAGAACGGGGAGCCCGGCCGACCCGGTTGTGGCCTCATCGACTGGAGTAATTCTTCGAAGCGAACCGGGGGCGTAGCTTTCGGGGGCTCATCCTCGGGGCCGTCCAGCACCACCAGATTCTGAGCCATAGACTCCATTCGTAGGAGCGCCCGCTGGTAGCCGGCCAGCAGACGTTGATGAGCCGCCAGCGCGCGCGCCTCCCCCACCACGTCCACGTTGGGGCTGGCGAGGTAGCCCTTTTGTGGACCTTCAGGCTGGCTGGCGGGATTGAGAGGATCATAGATCCAGGCCAACTGTTCATCTCGGCGGACCAGAAGCTCTCCGTCCGGCCTGAGCTCCACGAAGTGGCGACGGTAGGGCAGACCGTCTTCGGTTATCAGGGTGCGAGAGTTGGCCAGGTTCTGCAGGCAGAGGTCGTTGGCCCGACGCTCGTAGCGGGCCAGGGTCGACAAAATCCGCACGCCTTCGGCCGTCGCCGGAAGGGCGAAAGCGTGGGGGCCGAGCCTGACCTGGTGAGCCTTGAGAAACTCCTGACTGGAGGCATCCAGCTGGCCGCTCAACTCCAGGCGCAGGCGTGGCGGAAAGGCCGAATGCAAGAGCAGCAGCGATAGATAACTGACGATCAGGAGCTGCGAGATGTATTTCATAACCTGAGTGTGGGGGCGCGATGTTGCAAATTCCTGGCCAAATTGTTGCCGAGGTATGGCCAGCGCAGGCCGAAAGCGGCGTCTTTGGAGAGGGAAAATTTCACAGAAGCCGCCTGCCCGATCTGGTATCGTAAGTTTATCGACCTGGGTGTGGTGCAGTCTGGTTCAGCACGCTTGCGTCGGAAGCAAGAGACCGTAGGTTCGAATCCTACCACTCAGACCAGAAAGGAGACGATATGTCCCGCGAGGCAAATATCCCACCAATGAGGGCCCGGTGAATTTCACCGGGCCCTCGTTCATGAAGCGCCTCTGCTTAGAGTTCTTGCAACAGGCTCAAAGTAGGCAAAGCGGTCGCGATCACGAGAATGCCAACCACAGTCCCAACCAGCATCATGGCGATGGGTTCAAGCAGGGCGACGAAGGTAGCCAGAGCGTTCTCGACCTCATTTTCAAGCATTTCGGCGGCATTGCGCAGACTGTGAACCATGTTGCCGTGCTCATAACCGAGTATAAAGATCTGATTGGAGACTTTGGGGAAGGGGCCACTCTGCTCGAGTGCCTCATCGAGCTCCACCCCACTGCGAATCTGGCGAAGAAAACTACGATAGCGTCCCGAGATTTCCTCATTGCCAGCCAGCGAGGCCACAGCCTCGGTATGGGAAAGACTGACCCCAACTTCCAGCATGCCGGCCAAGACCGAGAGCATGCGGGCGGCTGAAGCTCTGGCCAGCACCTTCCCGATCAGGGGAATCTTCAAAGCCTTTGCGATCCAGACTCAAACGCCATTGACGGTCACCACGCTGCAAGCGCTGATTGGCTTTGAGATTGAGGAAAAAGAGCGCAATCAGGACCAGGCCGAGGAACAACACGGAGAGCTGAATCGAATGGACCGCCAGCAGGGAGAGGTAGGGCATGGGCTTTCCCATTTCGCCCAGCACCTGCTGTTCTTTCGGAAAGACCACGAAGACAAGCACGCCAATCATCCCCAGAGCCGTCAGCAAAATTCCGGCCGGATACAGGATCCCACCCAACAACTGAGATTGGATGCGTCCGGCTCGCTTGAAGTAGGCGGCCAGGCGGTTCAAGGCGATATCCAGCGCCCCGACCTTCTCAGCCACGGAGAGCATGGCGGGCACAACCGTCGGGAAAAGGTGGGAGTGACTGGCAAAGCAGGCGCTGAGCGTATAGCCCGAAGAGAGCTTCTGGGCGATGTCGGACATGACTTCGCTCAGGGTTCCCTCGTCGTTGTCCGCGATGAACTGAACGGCCGAAAGCAGAGGCAGACCGGCCGTAAAGAGAACCTGCAGGCGGTCAAAGAGTCGGAAAAGTTCAGCGTTGGAAAACTGGGAGCCGGTCAGCACTCCTGGCTGATTCGGCGGAGCGGGTATTAGTCTTCCCTGAACATGGTATACTGAGCAGATGGGAGCAATGCGGGGGCGCCGCGGATCAGCACTGATGACGGCACTTTTCCTGATTATGGTGCTCAGCGTGACTCTCAAGTCTTTGATTTTTCTGTTGGCCTCCCGCTCTTTCAGCGTGCGCTCGGCTCAGGACCTGGCTGAGAGTCGTTTCCTGGCCGAAGCCGGACTGGCCAAGGTGCAACAAAAGCTGACTGAGCAGGCAAACTGGATCGGCGGCTTCGATCACGAAAGCATCCCAGGCTCCAACGGAACCTTCACCGTGCATTTCGCCAGCGGCTCGCCGGGAGCACTGGATTCAGTCAACAACATGCTCTCTTCGGTGGCCGCCAATGGCCCGCGCGGGGCGGGAACGGTTCCACCCTACACCAGCGACGTCACCGTGGTCGGTCGCTGTCATGGCAAGTCCTACCAGCTGGAGGCATTGGTCTCGCGACGCCTGGAAGATACGGCCGCGGTTGCCATCGCAGGCACCGGGCGAATCTTTATGAAAGGCAACGTGAATGTCTCAGGCATCCGCGCCCTGGATAGTGGGGACGAACTCCCCACCGGCATCCACTCCAACAGCCTGGCTCCGGGGACGTCCGTGAGCTGGACCGGGGCGCCCGGCGAAAAATTGGAGATCACCGGCGACCTGACCGCCAGCTCAACCGATGCCAACGCAATTTTGCTGACCGGCATTCATGCCCAACGCGACATCAAGACGGCCCAACCACCCGTCGAGTTTCCCCGAGTGGACATCAAGGAGCGGGTCAAAAACAATAACTCCCATCCTCCCGCCTCTTTTACCCCACTGGCCACCAGCAACCTGGGCGCGGGCCAGTTCTACCAGTCCACCGACACCACCGTGAGCGGTGATATTGTGCTGCACGACACGACCCTTTATATTCAAGGCGACCTGAATGTGAACGGCTCTATTTCTGGAACCGGTTCGGTTTTCGTGACCGGCAAGACCACTCTCAGAGGCGATTCTCACGTGAAAACCTCCAATGCGGAGGGAGTGGCGCTCTACAGCCACGATAGCGTGGCCCTGCTGGGCTTCGATGGTGGGGCTTATATGCGTCAGTTTTGCCTGGATAATCCCCAGGCCGGAATCTACCTGACCCAGATACAATCCGAGCTCGACCGGGTTCGCGCCCTGGGCCATCCGCTCGAGTTGGATGACAACTTCCGACACGTATTCCATCAGGTTCGCCTGGCACTTGGCTACGAAGATGGCGAAGACGACAAGAAGTTGATGAAGAAGCTTCGCAACGAAATCGCGGACAATCCAATTCAGGGTCCGACCAGTGAATGGGTCATCAAGAAGTTGAACAATCTCAAGATGTTCTTCGATGACGCCGCCGACGTAGGCGGCGACGACGGAGCTCGGGCCAGTTTCTTAAATGATCAGATGCCCAGAGGATTCGCCGAGGTGCTTTCGGATGGAGGCAGCGTCAATCGGGCCTTCTACAACAGCCACCGCGAAGAAATCTGGCATCTGATGGATGAGCTGAACTTTGACAAAATGGGGACCTCCTATTTTCAGGGGGTCATCCAAACTCACGGCTCATTTTATGCGGCCAATGAGGTCACCATTCTGGGCTCGATCTCGGCCCAGGGCGACTCGGCGCTGGGGACATCGGTCCAGAACGGACAGGTCCTGGGTCCGGGCGACATTTTTGTGGAAAACGGCGTGGTCCTGAAATTCTCCAAAGAATATGCTCTCACTCAGGGGGGCCCTGAAGCCGGCGCCCTGCCCGCGATGTTGCGTGTCTGGATTCCGCGCTAAGCGCCTGGCCCTCACTCTGGCCGAAATCTTACTGGCCACCGCGCTGATCGCTCTGGCAGCGCTGGCTCTGGTGGGAGTGCAGCTGCAAGGGATGCGGCTGAGCAGGCAGTCTCGCCAGCACTGGGCGGCCAACCAGCTTTTGCGCGATGAGATGGCTCGAATCCAGGATATGGCGCCGGATTTCTACCCCACCGGGACGGTAACTTTTTCGGGCCGTCAGGGAGACGCCAGGACGCCCAGTGGATTTCCCCCTCTGCCCTATCCCGGCGGTCAGAGAGACGGGGTCGATTTTACGCTGACCGTGACCCATCAACCCTCGGGGCCGGAAGGTCATCTTTTCACGGTCAAGGCTGAGTGGGGGGTCGGGTCTACCCAGTTGACAACTCTGGTGGGTCCGTGAGGCGGGCCTTTACCGTGCTGGAAGTGCTGGTCTCCATGGGGATTCTCAGCCTGTTGCTGCTGGTGGTCACGATGCTCTACCTGTTCGGTTTACGCGCTTCGGAGAAGACCTATCGAGAGATGGACCAGTTGGCCTCGCTGCAGGCTGCAGCTTCGTTACTGGGCGGCGACTTGGAACCTGGCTCGAGCAAGGGAACTTCCTGCAGCTCTGGAGGCGATATCCTGTCTATTTTGAGCGCCGCCGACGGCCAGCAAACGGTGGCGGTGGATACGGCCGGGCACGTGTCCTGGCAAAAATACGTGCTCTATGCCTTTGACAACAGTCGCAAAGAACTGCGACGTTTTGAACACAAGCTCCCGCCAGCACCGGTGTTTACCGACGGACCCGTTGGGCTGGAGACTCTGAGCGGGCAGCCCCTGTCGGATTTCGTGGGGGGTTCTCAGCCCGGCCGCCTGCTGGCCGGTCACGTGCTCAGCTTTAAAGCCGAAAAGACGAGCTTTCGGCTGGTCCACGTCCGACTGGTGATCAAGCTGGGCGACAAACCAGAGCAGTCCGTCGACTGCACCTGGCGTATTCACAACTGAGCGGTCCCTTCGCCGGGCGAGGGAGCTGGCCGTAGCCTGGCGAACGCGCCCGGATGCGTGCTCAAAGCCTATTTCTAGCCGTCCTGCTGCTGGCCGGGTGCTCCCCGGCGGGGCCGGGTAAGCGGTTAGCCCACTCCGATAAAGCCACGGTTCGAAAGGAACTGGATACTCAGACCGAGTGGAACGGCAAGCGCGTGGCGGTGGAGGGCTACATCTTCCTTCCCGGCGACAGTGCAGAGGAGGAAAATGGACTGCTGAGTCTGGCACTCTTTAGCAAGCCTCTGGGCGAGGGCGACCGTCTGCTGGATTTTAAGGTGAAGTCAGGAACCTCCAGCAACCAGGTGCATCTGGCTACGGTGGGCAAGGGAAAATCGGCCGGCTACAAGACCACCAGCTATGCGATCGACTTGAAGCAGAGCCAGCTGATTCTGGCCGACGGCTCCTCCCGTGATCTCAAGAGCAAAGTGCTGCTGTCGGGAACGGTTCGCTATGTGCCCCAAATGAACGGCGGGTTTTCCCACAGTGAAGATCCGATGCAAAAGGGCGTTGAGCTCTACCCTTTCAGCCTGGAATCGGTGCAGCTCGAGCCCGTGAGCGACGCAGCACTGCCTTAGCTAGCCAGGGGCAGTCCGCCCGCGCTGCCCCCGCGGTAGCGACGGTCTCCTTCCTCTCCCTGCCAGCCGCACCAGATATCCAACCAGTACGGAATCTCCAGCTTGCGCTCCTCCCGAATGTCGCGGCCCTGGCAATTGAGGTAGCGCAACCCGTGCGGAGCGGTACCCACAATCCGCAGCCGCCCTTCGTGGACATGCTTATGGCACCGGGTGCACAGGGTGATTAGATTCTCGGGCACGGTCAGGCCACCGTCGGCGTAAAAGATAATGTGGTGCGTCTCAAGCCAGATACTGTTTTCGCAGCCCGGCACCGCGCAGCGATAGCCATCCCGACGCAGGATCTTACTGCGCTGAACCGGCGTTGGAACTCGGGACTTGGGGTTTACGATCTGAACCTCAGCGTGACCGGGGCAGGCCTCACACTCGGCGTTGATGACGTCCGTCCAACCCAGGTCTTTGAGCGCCTCCTCTCGGATCTTCTGGAGCTCATCATTCAGCCCGTGCTCGGCCAGCTTTTCAGCGAACAGCAACTCGATGGCTTCGGCCATCGGCAAGGCGCGCCCGAGCGACTGGCTCATTACCTGCAGCCCTCGTTCAAGCACGGCCATCTGCTCGGCTTCAAAGCGACAGCGCAGTTCGGAGCGAGGGCGGTTGGGTAGCGGCTGCTCGGGAGGAACCTCGCCGCGCCGAGAGCGAGCCACCATGTCCTCTATCTCGGCATAGGTGCGCACCGAGCACATTGTGGCCCATTCTCGTTCGGTCTCAGGGGTGGCCACGCGCACCACTTCCCGCAACTTGGACCATTCGATCTCGCCATAGTTGGCGAGCTCACGGAGATGAGGCAGCAGCTCCAGTTCTCGGGTAACCTGCAGCAGCCGGCGCGCTTCTTTGGCGGGGAGTCCCAGTTGCAGCACCCCGTAGTGGGCGGCACTGGAGCAACCTAAGTCGGCGTAGGCTCCGGTGCGCGAGATGGCCAGCAGCAGGCGGCCGAGTAAGGCCCGATAGCGGGTGATGGAGCCGGCCGACTTGCGCGCAAGCTGATGCAGAGCGTGCGGGTCCATCGCCAGCATTTCTTTGAGGGTCAGAGAGACAGGGTCCATTTCCATGCAAACAGGTTATCATAAGTTCACCTTTTCTTGTCAAGAGTCGGTTTTGCTTGGTGTGACGAGAGCCAGGCCTTGAGTCCCGGGGGTCTCCGGGAATGTCGGTTGCGAGCGCGAAGGGAGGGATATGAAACGATTTTTAGTGCTGTTCGCCCTGGCCGTAGCCGGTTCGGCGGCTCCCGATCGATACCGCATCCTGCCCGGCCGTGGCTTTGGGCCTTTCACTTCGAAAATGAGCCCGACCCAGTTGGAGAAACTGGTTCGTCCGGAAGAGTTCGGCACCAATGAAACGGGGGTGACACTGTATTTTATGGATCCTCCCAAACGGATTTCGGTCACCCTGGACAAGCAAAAGCACATTCGATCCATGGAGGTTCACGGCTACGAGGGGGTCTGGCATACGGCGGAAGGCATCGGGTTAGGAACCTCCCTGACCACCCTCGAAAAGCTCAATGGACGTCCTTTTCGGTTTCGTTCCCTGGGCATGAGCGAAGATGCGGGGAGCATCGAAGACTGGAACGGCGGTCGATTGGCCCGCCTGCTCCCCCACACCCGACTGACATTTGCCAGCGCCATGCATTCCAAGGGCTATGGCGCTCTCAACGAGGCGGAGCATCAACAGGTCGAAGCGGATGGAAAAATGCTCACGTCTTCCGATCCGCTGGCTCACAAGCTGAATCCGATTGTCGAGACGATCAGGCTCGATTTCTAAGCGGATGAGTCGCGGGGTGGTTGGAGATGGTCGAGCTTTTCTTTGACTTCCAGCAGATCGCGAAAGCGTTCGCGGGGGTCTTTGGCCAGCATCTGCAGGAGAATGTTCTCCAGAGCCTGGGGAATATCGCTGCGCAGGTCGCGTGGCAGCGGAGGGGGTTGGCTGATGTGCAGCATCAGGACGGCCATGGGATGATCTCCCTGAAAGGGTGTGACGCCGGTGAGCATTTCGTAAAAGACCACCCCGAGCGAGTACTGATCTGAATAGCCTTCGGCCCCTCTGGTGAACTGCTCGGGAGCCAGGTAGCGCGGGGTACCTACGGTATCTCCCGAGAGTGTGATGCGGGCCGTGCCGGAGGCGGTGGCCAGACCGAAGTCCATCACTTTGACGCCCTGAGCGCTGAGCATCAGGTTTTCGGGTTTGAGGTCGCGATGGGTGACGCCGGCTTGATGGGCGGCCTGGACCGCTTCCAGAATTTGACCGGCCAGACGCACGAAGGTTTTGAGATCCAGCTGACCGCAGCGGTCGAGCAGGTCACGCAGAGTCTCACCCTCGACGTATTCCATGGCGATATACAGCAGTCCGTTGAGGTCCCCGCTTTCCAGCACCTTGACCAAACCCGGATGATCGAGTCGCTGCATGATCTCAAACTCACGCCTGAAGCGGCGCTGATATTCTTCGTCCTGAGCGAAAGATCGATGGATTACCTTGACGGCCACCTTACCCGACTCATCCAGAGTCTGAGCCGGCAGGGCTTTGTAGACGGTAGCCATGCCGCCCACGCCCAGCCGTTGAGTGACCACGAAGCTGCCGAACTGGGTCTGGTCGCGCACCAGGGGGTCTTGAGGGTCGGCCACTTTGCGCAACTGCTCGAGACGGTGCACGAACTTTTCCAGCGTCTCCTTCTGGCGCAAGCCGTCCACCATTTGATTGAAGGCCTGGGCGGCCTGCACGATTTCTAAGGGACCCTGGGCGGGGGCGCAAGCCTCCAGGTCGCCCTCTCCGACTTGAGCCATGGAGCGGGACAAGGCTCGCAGGGGGGCGGCGATGCGACGGGCCAGTGGGGCCGAGATGAGCAAGGAGATCAGCGCCGAGGCCAGCACCAGGGCGGCTGTCATCCAGCCTTGCTGGCGAGCCAGGGCATCCAGTTCCAGCGTGCTCTTCAGAAAAACCATCCAGCCGTTGGGGCCCAGTGGATAGCCGGCGGCCAGGTACGGTCGTCCGCCCCAATCCACCTCTAAGGCCTGGTCTTGCTTGAGTCTGGAAATCCAGGTGGCGGCGGCTTTGGCATGCTCCTCGTTGGTTTTGGGCTGACTGGAAGCGGCCATGTTGCCCTGGAATAGCACAACCGTGTCGGCTTCACCGGTCAACTGGGAAGCCTCCTGGGCCATCTGATGGTCGACTCGGTCTGCCAGAATGATCACGCCCACGGGGCAGGGCACGGCTACGGCGTGGTAGAGGTAAGAGGGTCCATAGGACCAGTAGGTGCCATTCACCGGGCCCTGACGGGCAGCCTGGAAAAGGGGATCCTGCGCCAGGCTGGGCTGCCAGGGCGGCGGATCGTTGGAGGGATTGAGCGGAAACTGCACTGAGACCTTGCCGAAGTCGGGCTTCTCGGGGTCAGCCTGGG
This sequence comes from bacterium, assembly GCA_018266105.1. Lineage (GTDB taxonomy): Bacteria > Vulcanimicrobiota > Xenobia > Xenobiales > JADMJV01 > JADMJV01. The sequence continues at coordinate 9,686 of JAFEBA010000146.1, forward strand.
TGCTTTCTTCAAGGACCACCACCCCCTGACTGTCGCAAAGCAAGAACAGATCGGCGTAGGCACCGTAGGCCACCGTGTGGGGCCGTGGGTCGTCGGTGCCGGGATCGCTCTCCAGAAACAGCCGTTGGGCGATATCCCAGAGACTGGGTAGACATTCCATTCTGAACTTTTCCAACTGGGCCGGGGCCAGGTTCTCGGAGACGGCTCGAGAGTAGGCCTCGATCTGAGGTTGCGATTGCCGCCAGGCCGTGACCAGGGTGGCGTCGTTGCCCATCAATCGTCCCAGATGGGCCAGATCCTGAGCGCGAATGGCGCGGGCCTGGGCGAACGGGCGCCAACTCAGTTGGGAGCGCTGCTCGCGCCGAAAAGCTTCGTAGGTGATGACGCGCATGGTCAGCAGAATGACCATACAGACACTGGCCACGCTGACCAGCGTCAGAAACAGGAGCTGAAAAAGAATCGGACGACTTTTCAAGCAGGTCGGCTGGTTTGACCCGTGCGGGTCGGTTACCTTCGGTCAGAGTCGTGAAGCGGATGATGCCGAAGCTAGGGCTAGCCGATCGCGTAGTAGGTCACTTCCTGTGGATTGACAGCGTGCTCGGTAATCCACTGCTGTCCGTGCACGACGCGATCGGGTTGGCCCGGCCGGGCGTTGTTGGAGCCAATCGACATGCGGCCTCCGGCTTGAGATACAATTTCGGTGTGACGCTTGTCGTTGAAGAAGAGTACATCGCCTGGCCTGGCCTGACTGGCGGACACTCTGTGATAACCTTCAGCCAGCAACTGCTCGCGAAGAGCATCCACATTGACCTGCTTCTTCCGCAAGGCGCCTCGGTTCATCAAGTTGCTGGAAACAAAGTCCGCGCAATCGTTGGTGCGACCGCCAGCGGCCAGGAACTGGGGGAGCTTGCCTTTCAAGGCTTGCGCTTGCTGGCCTTTGAATTTGCGAGCGTCGTTCACGATATCCTGACCTCGGCGCGCCTGCAGGCACTCCTCCCAGTTGTGGCGCAACTGGCCTTGGGCCAGCGCCCCGGCTTCCGGGCCTCGATCACAACTGGCCTGGGCGCGCTCCGGATGGTGGGTTCTGGGTGGAGCCGCTGGACGGGCCGGCAGCGGAGTGCTGCGCGCGCTAAAAAACCCGGTGATCGCTTCGAACATCGATTTCAAGACCTCTTCCGTGTTGAACTTGCAGGCTCAGACTAAGGGGCGGATGCCACGGCAGCGCAAACTTTCAGGCTGGATTGTTGCCGTCATGTTAACTTCAACAGGGAGGGGGTCCGCTCACTGACCGCCAGCAGAACTCTTTCAGTTCTGTTTCACGGAGGATCGTTAGGATGTTGGCGAGGGGTTCTCCGTGAGAGAACTTCCAACGGTTTCGGAGGCAGCGCAAAATGAAAGTTCAGCAGAATTCTTCCCCCCTTTATGCGGTTTCGTATCGGCGCGACGGACAGAGCTTTGCGGACAAAAGCGCTCTCTTCGCCAACTGGATGCCCGACACGCTCGACAAGACCCTTTACAAAGAAGACCAGAAGGTCGGAATCGTTTACACCAAACTCCGCAACCACACGGTGGGAGAGGCCCTCAAGGAGACCATTTCCGACGTGGCCCCCGGATTCTTGGTGCTGCCGACGCTGATGGGCGCGGTTGGCACCCTGATCGGGGTGGGACTGGAAATGACCGGCCACGCCGGCGCGGCTATGATCGGCGGGTTGAGCGGGGCAGGCCTGGGAGCCGGCTTGCTAACTCTGGGCGGAATCGCTGAATACCGGGGGTTCCGCAGGGACGCGGGCGAAGAGAGATGCGCGTTCTCGGGCTACGCCTACCGCGAGCGGGCCGACCAAAAAGAAGTTAAACTGATCAGCGGCCTGGACCTGGCCTCCAAACAGGATGAGAAAGGCTTCATCATCGGTGGAGCCGCGCCCACCGCCCACGGCTATTGCGAGATCAAGAGCCTGGGCCGCATGCCCTGAACCGGGTCGGCAGCTTCAATCGCTGCGGAGTGCCTGATGAAAGGTTTCAAACAGTTCGGGCTGATGAAATAGAACGATACTCCTCACCAGCTCTTGTCGAATGTCCAGCACCTGCAGGGTGTGTGGTCGTCCATCCAGGAAGTGGGCAAAGCCGCACTGGCCATTCAGGCCCAGTGGATTCATGTGGCTGACCCCCCTCCCCCGGCCCGGTCTGGCCCAGGCCCAGGTCATCAGGCCCCTGATCTCCTCTGGCCCCCGATACCATTCGCGATAGGGCGGCATCACCATGGTCGAGTCCTGACTGAGCAAGGCCACCAGCCCCTCCACATCCAGATTCTTCCAGGCGCTGACGTAGCGGTTCAAAACTTCCGGCTCCGGTTGGGAATCCAGCGGCGCCAGATCTGCCTGTCTCAAGGTCAATCGCGCTCGCTGCAGGGCACTGTTGACGGAAGCAACGGTTGTGTCCAGCGACTGAGCCGTTTGCAGGGCCGACCAGCCAAGCACTTCGCGCAGCAACAGCACGGCCCGCTGCCGGGCCGGCAGCCTTTGCAGGGCGACCACAAAGGCCAGCCGGATGTTCTCGTCGGCCAGCACGGCTGCTTCGGGCCCGAGGTCGGTCGGATAGGGTGTGACCCAATCCAGCTCGTCGGCGCGTGGACCGGGCGCTGCCGAACCGGCAGCCGGCCCCAACTCCGGAGGCATCTGTCGGCGGCCTTTCCGGCGAAGCCAGCTCAGACACAGGTTGGTGGCAATGCGAAAAAGCCAGGAGCCGGGCGCGGCCTGGTCACGCAAGGTGGCCAGACCGCGCCAGGCCCGCAGCATTGTCTCCTGCACCAGGTCCTCAGCTTCGTAGTAGGACCCGGTCATTCGGTAACAGTGCCGGCGGATGGCCTCCCGGTGAACCTCCAGCTGGGCGTAGCTCAGCTGGCTCAACCGACCTCCGCGGTCTGGGGTCGGAAGGCCAGCGATTCGATCCGCTCAAGATAGCGACTCAGATTCGCATAGCCGCTGAGATCAATGCCCACCAGGTCTCGCTTGGAGGCCGAAGCCACCAGCGCGAAGTCCGCCACCGTCAGGGACTGGCCCACGACGAAGTCACGTCCTTTCAGGTGAGCGTCCAGAACCGGCGCCAATTGACTCAATTCTCGCTGGGCTCGAGTCACCGCCGCTTCATCGGTCTGATAACCTGGGAAGGCGGCCGGAGCCAGACGTTCGAAAGTGATGGTGGTCAAGGCTGGCGCCCAGTGGGAGGCCTGCCAGAACATCCAGCGCATGGTGTCGGCCCTGCCCAGGGAATCCTGGGGAAAGAGGTCAGAACCGACCTTGGTGACCAGATGCAGCAGGATGGCATTGGACTCCCACAGGCGAAACTCTCCGTCCACAAGCGTCGGCACCAGGCCGTTGGGATTGATCTTGAGATAGTCGGAGCTCTGCGTCTCTCGCTTGACGATGCTCAGCGGGTGAAGTTGGTAGGGCAGTTTCAAGTAGTCGAGCAGGGCCAGAACCTTGGTGCAGTTGGGAGATACGGGGTCGGCATATAAAATCATGAGTTGATCCTTTTCGGCGATAAGGTGCCCACCTCAGGTGGGTTACACCTATAGACGCTCGACCCCCGCCCAACTCATCGGTCCTGGAAGCTATTTCCGGATAGAAATCGGAATCCAGCTCAGAGCCTTGAGTCCAGCACTGTCCGAGCACTGCAGACTGGCCAGGTAGTTTCCAGCCAGGGGGCTGGTCCAACTGGCCGACATGGTGTTGAGTCCGCCGGCCTGAGGAGCAAAGGACATTCCCAGGGGACCGCCTCCCACTCCCAGGAAATTCACTCCGGCTCCTCCGTTGGTGATGGTGATGGTCCCGTCGAGTCTCTGCCCGACCAGGCCCAGCAAGGGGGTGGACGTGATGACAGGACCGGCTGCGCTTCCCACACTCAGGGCGAAGGAGCCTTGCCCCGAGAGTCCATTTCGGCTGTCCCGGGCCAGCACGGAAAAGGTGTAGTTGCCAGCAGCGGGATTGGTCCAGCTCAGCAAACCGCTGCTGTTGATGCTCATCCCACTGGGGGCGCCGCTGAGGGCGAAGCTGCAGGGGTTGAGGTCGTTCACCACGGGAGTGAATTTGAAGGGAGTGCCGCTCTTAGCCACAAAACTGCCTGAACTGAGCACAGGCGGGGCATTCGTACCCGCGTTGACGACCACCAGGCAGGTGCCCTGGCCACTCAAACCGGTGAGGTTGTCTTTGGCGTTTACCTTGAAGCTATAGCTGCCGGCCACCGGGCTGGGCCAATTGATGACACCCGAGCTGTTGATGGTCAAGCCGTTGGGGGCTCCGGAGAGGGTCAGTGTGTAGGCATGGGAGGCGCTGACGGTGACTCTCAAGTTGAGGCTGGCGCCGGCCGTGCTGGTGACGCAACCATCGCTCACCATGGGCGGGGGTGGATTGTCCACCTGAACCCTGTAGACTCCCTGGCCGGTTAAGCCGGTCCGGCTATCCCGGGCGACCAAGGTCACCGAGCAGGTTCCCAAGACGGGGTTCGGCCAACTGACCACCCCGCTCCCATTCACCGTCATCCCGGCGGGAGCTCCTGAGAGGCTCAAGGTGTAAGGATTGGAACTGGACACTACCGTCGTAAAGGTCAGCGGGCTTCCCACCAGGCCACTGACGCTGGCCCCGGTCACAAGCGGGGGGGGCTGGGGTGGCGGAGACTCCCGTCAGCCTATTGAGGAAGTTAAGTCCGTTGGGTGTTCCCAGGCCCGTGGGAGTATCGTAGCCGGCTTTGGCCGCATTGGCTGCCCCGGCTCCGTTATTGCCCTGAGTCACATCCAAAAAACTGGCGGCGTAGTTGGCCGAGTTGCTGCCCAGGTCGGCGTAGAGAGGGTTGTGAGGATCACCCAGGGCTGGCTTCCCGGCCTGAGCTCTCATAGCGTTGGCCACCGCCATCAGGGCCGCCCACTGGGGAGTGGACAGGCTGGTGCCGCCGGCGGTGACCCAGCTGACGGGAAGGTAGCTGGCCGGGGTTGTCTGATTGCGAATGACGGCCACGTACTGGCCGGTGGCGGGATTGGCATTGAAGGCCACGTCGGCCACACTGCGCCGCGTGGCCGAACCCATTCCAGGAACCGTACTGGCCTGGTAGCCGGGACGCGACTGGTAGGCGCTGACACCGCCTCCGGTTCCCGACCAGACCGTCTCAGAGCGAGAACCGGAGCCGGCGAAACTCAGGCTGGTTCCTCCGACAGCCACCACATTGGGGGAGACGGCGGGCCAGCTCAGGCCGGCTCCGTTGTCGCCGGTGGCGGCGTAGTAACTCATGCCGGTGGTTTTGAAGTAGGAATCGAGTGAGGTCACGTAACTGGCCTCGTTGGCGCCAAAGCTCATCGAGACAACCCCTGGACCCATCCGGTTGGCCAGCTGGATGGCGCCGGTCATTCCGGCCATAGAAGCGTCGGGAGCTTCGATCAGAACAATCCTGGCCAGAGGAGCGATGGCGTGAGCCCACTGAACATCCAGAGCAGACTCAACCGCCCAGTTGGCATCGTAGGCGGGTGGAGTTGAAGTCATCCCGCCCGAACTGGTGGCATAGACCTGGTAAAAAGTGGCCCCGTTGCCCGTGGATGAGGGCAGGGGCAGGCTGGCCGTGGGCGCCAAAGTCGAATTGGTGCAGGCCGGCAGTCCAAAGAGCTGACTGAAGGCCGTCAGTTCGGAGTAGGCGTAGAGGTCATGGTAGGCATCCACGATATAGATGGTCTGACCGGCCCCAAACTGGGCGGCCTGGGCGGCACTCAGGCCTGTGAGACTGGCGGGCACGGGCGGCAGACCGTAAGCGGCTCGAATCTGGGCGGGAGAGTAGGTCACGGCCGTCTGGGGAGCGACGGCCGAGGGCAGAGTATCGGCCTGGGCCGAGGCTTCTAGCTCATCCACTTTCAGGCGCAAGGTGGGCTCAGTCTGAAGAGATTCGGGAATCAGACTCACCTGGGGAGCCAGGTTGGCGCTCTGAGACCCGCCCGGGGCATCCACCGGTATGGGTGGAGGTGGGAAGACGGGAGCCAGGTGGTAGGTGGGCTCCGCAATGATCTGGCTGGAGAGGGTGGCGTCCTGATTTTCAAAGACCAGCGTTGCGCTGGCGCTCTCGGCCGTCTCGGACTTCAGACTGGCCGCAGAATCGGCTACGGAAACGGAGTTGGATTGAAAGGCCGGGGTGGATCCGGAGTCCCCCCCACACCCGAAGCTCGGCTGCAGGCCAAGCAGCAAAAGAGCAAGCTTTCGAACTTTGCGAAGCGACCTCGAATCATCTCCAGACATGGCACCTCCACAGGCTGGATTTGGGCGCCAGGTGATCAGCGCCAGCTAGGCTGGCACCGGCAACCCCGCTACCCTGGCTCGCGCTTTAGGCCGGAGGCTTTGCGTCCCCACCTTTCGATGGGTTTGCCCTGACATCGATCGATCTGTCGGCTGCTCTGGGTGGGTTCCACATGAGACAGATCGCTCATTTCGGATGGACCGGTGGGTTAGCGGGCTCCCGCGAAGGCAAAGGCCAGCACCAAACCCGCGCCAGCCAGTGCCCCGCCGATGTGCACACCGGTTCTGAGTTGATCCACCGGGTGCCAGATGGCACTCTCCAAACGACTGGGGTTGGACCGGTTGTTGAGTTTCTGCTCGCCTCTTACGCAAAGGTCGACCAGGTTGGCTCCCAGCAAGCCACCCAGCACGGCTCCGGTGGTTCCTAACAGGGCATGCCCGCCCCAGGCGCCCAGGCCACCGCCCAGACTCAGTCCGGTCAGGGTCTGCAAGCTGCGATTGCGACGCACCCAATTGGTGAAATTGACTTTGCTGTCGGGCTTCTGCTGGTAATCCTTGGAACCGTCCGGTCCCACTTTAACGGTTTCGCTGTAACTGGTGATCTGGCCACCGCCGTCCATCCAAAACTTGCGCTCATAGGTCTTGCCGCCGTCGGGAGTGACCTGCATTCTCAAAGTCTCGTCAGAGTGGCCGTTTTCGATGTGTTCGTGACGGGCCACGTACGAGGCGGGCTGGCCGGAATTGGGGTCGAGGGTCATTTTGTAGAATCCCCGGCGGGTTTCGGGCAAGAATCCGCGTCCGCAGCCGGTGCTGTCATACTGATCCTGATAAACGCCGTCCTGACTGGTGTAACGCTCTTTGAGATAGCTGATTTTCTGGTCAATGCGGTA
>JAFEBA010000147.1 GCA_018266105.1 bacterium
CGGCGGCCATGACCACGAGAAGGGTGGACCGTGCGGCCACGACGATTCGGCCACCGGGCACGACCACTCGGCCTGCGGTCACGACGATCCCACCTGTGACCATGTCAAGTGCTGCGGCCATGACCACGAGACCGGTGGTCCCTGCGGTCACGAGAATTGCGTCCACGACCATGGCGCCTGCGACCACGACCACAAGGATTGCGCCGTGGGCTGCTGCGGTCATGACCATGAGAAGGGTGGACCGTGCGGCCACGACCATTCGTCCACCGGGCACGACCACTCGGCCTGCGGTCACGACCATTCCGGCTGCGGTCAGGCCCAAGCAGAAAAATGCTGTGGCCATAACCACGAAACAGGCGGGCCCTGCGGCCACGCCCGCTGTGAACACGATCACTCAGCCTGCGCCCAAGATCACAAAGGGTGTGCCACCGGTTGCTGCGGCCACGACCACCAGACAGGAGGTCCCTGTGGTCACGACCACTCCATCAGCGGACACCATCACTCCACCTGCGGTCACGATCATTCGGGCTGCGGCCACGACCACTCGCAGGGGACCCACGCCCACCAGCCCGGTGATCCGCGCGAAGCAGCGGCGCGGGCAGTAGTGGCGGCCTTTGTAGCCTCCACCACCCACACTCACAGCGGACACGGACATGAGCATTCTTCCTGTGGCCACGACCACTCCCACAGCGGTCACGGACACGAGCACTCCGCCTGCGGCCACGACCATTCCCACAGTGGCCATGGCCATGAGCACTCCGCCTGCGGACACGACCATTCCCACAGTGGCCATGGCCACCAGCACTCCGCTTGCGGACACGACCATTCGCACAGTGGCCATGGCCACGATCACGGTGATTGCGGCCACGACCACGGCCCCCCCACTCAGGAGCACACCACCCGACCCGCTGAAGATGGCGGCTGGGCCTGCCAATTTCGCCTGGCCGACTTGATTCCGGGCGAAACCGATGAACACGGTCGCACCGAAAAACTGGTGGAAGAGTTGCAGGCTCGGGCCGGCATCACGCGGGTGCATGTGCGTCGCGACCAGTCCATACCCGAATTGTGTCTGCACTACGAGCCGGGCCAGATTGGTCTGGAAGAAGTAGTCGGCCTGGCCAAGATGACCAGCGGTCAGGTGGCTTCGCGCTACCGGGCCAAAAGCTGGTTTGTGCGCGGAATGGACTCTTCAACCTGCGCCGCTGTGGTCGAACACATCCTCACCCGCAGCCGCGGGGTAATCCAGGCCAACGTGTCTTATGCGGCCGAACGGGTGGTTATCGAATACGACACCCAGACCACCAACCTCAAGCAACTGGAAGCGCGAGTGCGCAGCTCGGGCTATGAGCTGGAGGAACCCCAAAAAGGTCACGCCTGTTCCTGCCACGCTCACGGCTCCGGCCTTGCACCGCTGCTGGAAATGCCGCTTTGTTTTGCGGCTGGTGGTTTTCTGCTGCTGGGGACAGCCCTTTCCTACTTCCACGTGGCCGACCCCATGGTTTCGCAGGTCTTCTATCTGCTTTCAATGTTATGCGGCGGCTTCTTCGCCGTGCGTGGAGCGATCAACTCAGCGATCCAGGGCCGCCTGGATATCGAGGCGCTCATGATTCTGGCGGCCGTGGGCGCGGGCGTCTTGGGCAAGCTCTTCGAAGGCGGATTTTTGCTCTTCCTCTTCAGCCTGGCTCACGCTCTGGAACACCGCGCCATGGACCGGGCCCGCAAATCGATCGAATCGCTGACCAAACTGCGTCCCGAGAATGCGCTGCGTAAGCGGGGCGAACAACTGGAAACGGTGCCCATCAACCAGTTGATGCGTGGTGATCGGGTCTTGATTCGGCCCGGTGACCGAGTGCCCGTGGACGGAGTAATCCGGGAAGGCACCTCCAGCCTCGATCAGGCCGCCGTCACCGGTGAATCCGTGCCGGTGACCCGAGGCATGGGCGAGTCGGTCTTCGCAGGAACGGTCAACGTGGACGGCACGCTGGAAGTCGAAGTGACCCGCCTCAGCAACGAATCGGTTCTGGCCAAAGTGGTGGACATGGTCGCCGAAGCGGAGGCCCGCAAGGGCCCATCCCAGCTCTTTGCTCGTCGAGTGGAGCAGCGCTTCGTGCCCATCGCCATTCTGGGCGCGCCCACCCTGACAGGCATCCTCTGGCTCGGCTTCCATCTGCCCTTCGCCGACGCGGTCCTCCGCGGCATCTCGGTGCTGGTGGCTGCTTCACCCTGCGCGCTGGCCATCGCCACTCCAGCAGCCGTGCTTTCGGGGGTGGCTCGCGCCGCCAGGTCGGGGGTGCTGGTCAAGGGGGGCAGTCACCTGGAGGCACTGGGCAATCTGAAAGCGGTGGCTTTCGACAAAACCGGTACCCTGACCGAAGGCAAACCCAAAGTCGTCATGATCCAGACCGGCGAGGGAATCAGCGAGCAGGATCTGCTGTCTACGGCGGCCGCCCTGGAAAACCAATCTTCCCACCCGCTGGCCAAGGCCATCGTGGACGAAGCCTCCAATCGCCACTATCCAGTGCCGCTGGCCAGCCAGACCCGAGCCCTGGTGGGCAAAGGTCTGGTGGGCGAACTGGCGGGTGAGCCCATTCAGGTCGGGAGCCTCTCGCTCTTCGAAGGTCAGACCATTCCCCAGTGGGTTCACGAAGGCGTGCATAAAATGCAAGAAGCCGGCCGCACGGCCGTGGTGGTGGAGCGGGCCGGCAAGTTCCTGGGACTTCTGGGACTGGCAGACGTGGCTCGCAAGGACGCGGTCAGGACTTTGCAACAACTGCGTGCCCTGGGCGTGAAGAAGACCATCATGCTGTCTGGCGATAACCTGGTCACAGCCAAAGCGGTGGCGACTGAAGTTGGCGTGGACGAAGTTCGCGCTCCACTGATGCCGGAAGACAAAGTTCACGCCGTACGCGAGCTGGCCAAACTCAGTACCGTGGCGATGATCGGAGACGGCGTCAACGACGCTCCGGCCCTGGCCTCGGCTTCCATCGGCGTGGCCATGGGTGGAGCCGGCTCGGACGTGGCCCTGGAGACCGCTGACGTGGTGCTGATGGGCGACAATCTGGAAGCTCTGCCGTTCGCGGTGGAACTGGCGCGCCACTCGGTCAGCGTGATCAAGCAAAACCTGACCATTGCCATCGGCGTCAGCGCACTGCTGGTGACGGCCTCCTGCTTTGGTTGGGTAACCATCAGCAACGCCGTAGTGTTGCACGAGGGTAGCACTCTGGTGGTGGTCGGAAACGGCTTGCGGCTGCTGTGGTTCAAAGGCAGCCGCGCGGCCGTGGCCTGACCACTCATTGCAAACCTTACCGGACCTGCTCGCTCCTCAACTGAGGTTGCTGCTGGTGGGCATCAACCCCAGTTGTTACGCGGTCGCTCACGGGCACTACTTTGCCCGCCCGCAAAACAGATTCTGGCCCGCCCTCTCGGCCTCCAGGCTGGGCCAACCGATCTGCCAGGCTCTGGGGGTAGAGCGGCTGCGACCTGAGCACGACCATCGGCTGCCCCAATTTGGCATCGGCTTCACTGACGTCGTCAAAACCCCCAGCGTGAGCGCCAGCTCAGTGACACCCGCCATGTATCGAGAGGGAGTGCCACGCCTTTGCGCCACCATTCGCCAGTGCCGCCCACGGCTGGTCGCTTTCCACGGAATGACCGGCTTTCGTCCATTCCTGCGCTTCGGCCTGGGCCGTTCCGAGCGAGCCCTGAACTGGGGACCCCAACCATATCAACTGGAAGGAATCCCGCTCTACGTGTTACCCAATCCCAGCGGGGCCAACGCTCACTTCAAGCCAGCCGAACTGGTCGCCGGCTACGACCGGCTCAGCCACTTCTTAGAGGGCCTGATGGAGCCTTAAAGGTCGGGTCGGGGCAAGGGCTTGTCGAGTCCTTCCCAGACCTGGCGATTCTGATCGATGCGCGGGTAGCCTGGAGCCAGGCCGTGGTCACCGTCGCAGTAAATTTCAAAGTCCAGCCCGTGCCGCTCCAGCCTGTAGCGCCCACCCACAGGGCAGCGCGTATCTGGTTCCCAGGGGCGATGGTCCAGCAGCTGGCTGGCCAATCCGTCCAGAACAAGCGAGCACTGAATCAGGCCCACCCGGGAGGGACCGCCACTGGTGGGCCGGACCCGGATGGAGTCCAGGAAATCCCGGACTGCGGCCGGCTGATCTCCGCTATAGTTGACACTGAACTCATAGACAAAGCCATTTAAGGCATATTCGCGCAGCACCCGATGGCGCTCCGGGCCAGGCTGCCAACGATACTCCAGACCTCCCCCGGGCAAGGCCCTGGACTGGACACCAGCCTCGATCGAATGCAGAAGCTTTGAATCCTGATAATAGCTCTCAGGAGTGCCTTTCCAGATCTTCAAATTGAAGGCATAAACGGCGTCGGACTCAAGAACGATGAAACCGGCCGGCCGGTCGGGCACAGTAGCGGGGAATTGGGCCTGGCAAGCACCATCAGCGCTGACAAACAAACCGGCACTCAACCACAAGGCCAGAATCGACCACACAGTTCGAGGGTTCGCTCGCCGCGCAAGGGGTGCCTGCCCAACTGGAGAAGGCGGGGCGGTGAAGACCTATAGTTTCACGCAACGCTGGTCGCCCGCCCTGGTCGCTCACGAAGGCCGAACAGTTCGCCCCCATCTGGTGGCCGTGGTGGATGAGGGTGAAGGCGTATGTCCTGGCGTGGAGATGGTCGAGAACGCGTTGCGCCCCGCCGCCCTGGCTCGCTGGCTGGCCGCAAAAATAGGAAAAGACCAGAGCGGCACGCTCTGGGTGGACGACGCCGCCCTGGTGGGACCGTTGAGCATGTATTTCCCCAAGCTCAAGGTCAGCTGGAAGGCAGACCCCCCGAAACTGAACGAGTTCATGCAGGGTTTCTCGGCTCAAGTCAGCTCGATGAAGGGCGAATTCGAGTGCTCCCTGGTGGCCCTGGTCGGACCTGAGCAAGCATTGGCCTTCTATACAGCGGCTCGAGAATTTTACGCGGCCCGACCCTGGGAGCGCATCCAGAACGAAGAAGTGCTGCCCTTCAGGGACCTGACCCAGGCCCATTGGGACGTGATCGTGTTGGGTTCGGGGGGAGAAGAGTTCGGCTTTTATGTGGTTGACCAGTACGGCAGCCCTCCCACTTTAGGCGTGATGCTTCACGAACCGGCCTATCTGGCGGCCGCTGATCTCGACCTGATCGATCGATCCGGCCTGGTTTACCCGGCCTCGGAATACCCCTGGGTGATGACTCAATTCCTGGCCGAGCCTCTGAGTCAAGCCTGGGTCGTTGAGCTGACCTGGCTCCTGAACAGCCTGAGCCGATTGGGGGACGGCGCGGTGGAGGGAGAAGGCCGACGATTGGCCCGCGCTGGTCAGGCCGGCCTGGTTCTCATCGAAGCCTTGCTGGTCTACTGGGGCAAGCGCTCAGCAGTGGCCCAAGAACTAGCCGGCTTTCTTGTGGATTTTCTCAAAGACTGGCTTGAGGTCAAGCCGCGTGGACAGCGTAATTATGAGCGCACCTTTCAAGAATTGCATTGGATTGGGGAAGACTACCTGGCCAATGTCAAAAAGCGCAAACTGTGGCTGGACTACTTTCTGGGTGAACCCAGGTTCAGCGGCCCCTCTCTTTCGGACAAGGACCGTCAGGCCTACCTCAAAACCTGGAAACTGGTCTCCCAGTATGCACGCAAAAGGGTGAACAACTCATGATCTTACTCCTGCTCACGGGCAGCGCCCCACCCAGCTCCAATCAGGACTACCGAGAACTTTTTGGCCAGGCCCTGGGCGTGGAGCCAGTCGTGGCCGACGCTCGGCTGGGCGAGTTTCCCGAAGGGGATTGGTCGGGCATCGTCATCACCGGCTCGGCCTTTTCCACTTACGAACAGTTGGAATGGATCGCTCCGGCCGAGGAGTTCCTGCGCCGCCAGGCGGCTCGCAACGTCCCCATTTACGGAGTTTGCTTCGGCCATCAATTGCTGGCCCAGGCCTTCGGAGGCAAGGTGGAGCGGTGCCCGAATGGCTGGGAGCTGGGAAGCGGTCAGGTACGACTCAATTCCTCCGGTCTCCAGGATCCGCTCTTCGAGGGCCTGCCAGAGGACCTTACCGTGCAGCAAAGCCATGCCGATGTGGTTACTGAGTTGCCCGAGGGAGCCGAAATCCTGGCCGGCAACTCCCATTGGGGGGTTCAGGCCTTTCGGCTGGGACCCCGAATCTGGGGCACTCAATTTCACCCGGAATTCACCACCGAAACCATGGCCGCGGCGGTCGAGCGCGTGAGTGGACTGCTGGAAGCCGATGAGGAGTTCAAACAGACCCGCCTGCGGGCCATTCAACCGGCTTTCGAAGCCCGCGCTTGCCTGGCCAACTTTGCCCGCCTGGTCAGGCCAGCGCTTCAGCCAGAAGTTTGACCTGATCCAGCTCGGCGACTTGTGGCCAGAGGCAGAGTTCGTCAGCCCCGGTTGAGGTCATCTCAGCCACAGCCGCCTTGATCTGCTCCGGCGTCCGCAGCACGCCTTGCAAGGTATTTTTTACGAAGTCAGGGCCGCCGGCAATGTAGTAGGCGTGAACATTCTTTTCCAACTGCTCCTGAACGTCACCCAACGCGAAGTATCGGGAAGTGAGCTTGCGCGGCTTTGGGGAACCTGCGGCCGAGTCCACCGTGCCAAAGTGTTGACGCACCTGCTCCACCGGAAAGGGTCCCGCAATGAAGGCGTCGGCCAGTCGCCCGGCACGCTCCAGAGCCCCCGGAGCGGCACCGCCCAGGAGAATCTCGGGCCCGCCTTTCGGATCAGGCCCGACCTGGCCACCTTTCCAAATCTCGCGCATACGGGCAATCTGTTCCTCCAGAATCTGGCCACGACGATTCCAATCGGCGGCGTGGCCGGTGACTTCAAAGTCGTCGGGACGCCAACCGATGCCCAGACCCAAGGTCAGCCGATTGCCGGACAGATTATTCAGCGTGGCAGCCTGCTTGGCCAGCAATACGCTTTCGCGCGGAGGACTGATCATCACGCTGGTCACCAGCCGAATTTTCTGGGTGACGGCCGCGCAGGCCGCCAGCACGATGAGTTCTTCGTGACTGTCAAAGACGGTGCGCCCGATGGTCGAAAGGCTGGCAAAGCCAAGTTCTTCGGCCTGGCGGGCCCAGGCGGTCCAAAGACTGCCGTCGACCTGGGGGATTGCGGTGGGAAGTCCAATACCAACTTTCATCCAGTCGACTTTGCGCCGCTCACCCTCACCCCCTTCAAAGCCCTGGACAAGAGGAAAGGGCCGCGGTGCCGCCCGAAGCTGAGAGCATGAGCAGCAAACTTGGAATCATTGGTGTCCCACTCGACCTCGGAGGTAACCGGCGGGGGGTGGATATGGGCCCCTACGCAATGCGCCACGCGGGCTTGATCAGCCGGCTTCGCAAGCTTGGCTATGAGGTTCGCGATTTCGGCAACTTGGAAGTGCCGGGACGCGATGAACTCGAATTTGGTGACCCGACCATGCGTTATCTGCCCGAGATCGCCCAGGTGTGTGAACGCCTCTGCGACCGAGTTGAGGAGGTATTGGAGCTGGGTTACCGTCCCATCACCATCGGAGGCGACCATAGCTGCGCCATCGGATCGGTGGCGGGAGTGTCCCGCTTTCGCAAAGGCCAGCCCTTCGGTTTACTCTGGGTGGACGCCCATGGCGACCTGAATCTACCTGAGACCTCACCCAGCGGCAACATCCATGGAATGCCGGTTTCGGTGCTGCTGGACCGAGGCCCGGAGATCCTGACCCGACTGGGAGGCGATGGTGCCAAAGTGCAGGTGTCCGACCTGGTGCACATCGGCATTCGCGAGCTCGACCCGCACGAAGTCAGCCGCCTGGCCGGAGGCGAGCACTGCTACTACTCAATGCTGGAAATCGACGCCTACGGAATTCACGAGGTCACCATGGCGGGTCTAAAAAAGGTCAGCCGCAACTTCACTGTCCCCATCCATTTCAGTTTTGACCTGGATGTGGTGGACCCGGACGTGGCTCCAGGCGTGGGAAGCCCGGTCGCGGGTGGTCTCACCTACCGTGAGGCCCACCTGATGATGGAGCTGATCGCGCAGGCCACGCTGCAGGATGGCAGCCCTCTGATCTACAGCATGGATATCGTGGAAGTAAATCCCATTCTGGACCAGCGCAACCGCACGGCCGACATGGCGGTGGGACTGACGGTCTCAGCTCTTGAGCGCCGCCATCTCCCTCTGCAACCGCTATAAGTGTTGGCAGAACGAAGCTCAGGCTTTTCGAGCTGAAGCCCGGGCCACCACCAGGCGCGTGATTCCCCCCAGACGAATCCAACCATGGCTGCGGTTGGCGGCCGCAGCCTTAGCCAAAGCAGTTTCCCACGCATGCAGGCGGTCCGGTGCCAGGCCCTCCACCCAACGGCCCAGCACGCTACGGGCCCAGGCCACGATTTCATCAGCACTCTCGGCCTCAACCACGGTGCATTCCTGCTCCTCGATGTGGGTCACGTCCAGCCCGGCCGCCGTAAAATCACGGCGGATGGCGTCCACCCGTCCCAGCCGAATGGGACCCGGACGGTCCGGGCTCAGGACCGGCAGTCTAACGAATTTCTCTGTGACTTCTCGCGGAACCCAATACCAGGAGATGCGCTCGTACTCGGACCAGAGCGCCGCCACCAGAGGAGAACCGGGAGTCAGGGCGGACCGCACTCGCCTTAGAACCGAAACCGGATCCTGAGTGTAGGGCAGACCCCAACGACAGAGAACAGCCTCGTAGGAGGCTTCCGGGAGGTCCAGAGCTTCGGCGGCTACGGCACGAAGCTCAATCTGGCCCAGGCCCTCCTGATCGGCTCGACGCCGGGCCACCACCAGGGACGAAGCCAGCGGATCGATCCCGAGCACGTGCCCGCCGGGTCCGACCCGACGTGCAATCCGTAAAAGCGGCTCGCCCTTGCCGGTGGCCAGGTCCAACACCCGCATACCCGGGCGGATATCCGCCAGGGCAATCATCCGCTCGCTTATGCCGGCCGTCAGCCGCTCTTCCATTTCGTCCCAGTGGGTCAAAGATGCCAGCCTCACACAAAGTCAGACACACTTCTTTTACAAACCGGCAACAATCCCGCCCGCCCCGATCAGTGGAAAATAATGCTGGGGCCTTAGGCTGTCCAGGTCAGCTTAGGAAAAGAGGAACGCTCCCATGAAACGCCATCGCATCCTGGCCAAAATTCTAACGCTCAATCTGTCCCGGAAGGAGCGCCAGAGCTATCCCAGCTGGTTAGGAAACTACCGCAAAGCTTAAAAGTCTTAACAGGCTCCGCCAATTCCGCCCTTTTGGGCCAGATCGGATAGAATCCACATGCCTGCCAGCGAGTCAAGATCGTCACTCTTCTTGGCTCGCTTTAAAGCCAGATACAGATCGCCAGCCTCGTCTGAACCGATGCCGTGAGGTTTCTCCGCTTCGGCATCAGCTTGATGATAGCAAACCGTCATTTCCACGCGCGGCATGACGCAAGCCGGACCGCTCGGGGATTGCTGGCGAGAAATCGTCAATGAATCGCCTTGCGGATCGGTCGCTTCGATCTCGGTGTGCAGCGGATTATTCTGCACCTGACATTGGCGCGTGATGGTCAAATTCTTGGTATCAATGTAGGCCGGAATGGAATGAACTTGCACGGTTGACTCTCCTCATCTCTCTCGTTCGGCACCAATTTATGCCACCAGACTCTAAAAAGCCTGAAAATTCCTGACACAATTCGTTCACAACAGTAACACTTTATTCATCAATTCATCTTTGCTAATTGGTTCATTCATGCCATCCTGAGTGCAAATCAGGCGTGAAAGGGATTCATGATGTCAAAGATCGGCGATGGCGGTCATAAACCGTCGACCTCCAACAAACCCAAAACCCAGCAGACGCACAAAGCTTCCTCTTCCAAACCCGCGTCCAAACCCAAACCCAAGCCCGCCGCGCCCCCCAAGCAGGGTGACCACAGCACTATTTCCAAAGAAAAGGGCCAGGTCGGCTCGACGCCGGACTTTGGGGCCAGCTTTGGCAACAAAGCCATGAAAAAGGGCTCTCAGGGCGACAACGTTAAGGCTCTTCAGCAAGCCCTCAACGAGCGCGGGGCCAAACTGGACGTGGACGGCAAATTTGGAGCCGATACCCAGAAAGCGGTCAAGGCCTTTCAGGACAAGCAGCACATCGATACAGACGGCATCGCCGGCAAAGACACACTGAGCAAGCTCCAGGCCGTGCAGCCCGGCGCCCAGCCCGACCCGGCCGCCGTCAAAGCCGACCCGGCTGCCGTCAAAGCCGACCCTGCTGCCGTCAAAGCCGACCCTGCAGCGAAGCCCGACCCGGCCGCCAAAGCGGATCCTGCGGCCAAGGCCGATCCGGCCAAACCCGGGTCCGGAAACATCAGCCTGCCGCCCGGATACGGCGGCCTGGAAAAACTTAGTGGCGAGCTGAACAAGCTCGACCCTCGCTTCAATACTACTACTCCAGACGGACGTTCGGCCACAGCACTGGCCTTAGCCATCGGCGGCACCGAACAATTTGGCAAGGACACCAAGGCCACCGACTTCTTTACGGCTCGCGGGGGAACCGGCAATAACATGAAAGGCTTTGGCCAGTTCAATCAAGCCTTCCACTCCGGCAAGACCAGCACTCCCCAAAAATACACCAAGTTCATGGGCGACATTCTGACCGGCGAGTCACGGATGCCCAACAGCAAAGCGGGCGGCAACCACGTGGCGGCGCTTAGCGAGGCCGTCAAATCAGGGAAGATCAAAACCGGTGAGGACCTGAAGCACTTCATGAAACAGCGCGGCTTCGGGGGCTCCAACTGGCAGGGAATTGACGACGGTTGGGGTCGCAACCCTGGGCTGGCTAACGCCCTGGTGAACATGCTCAAACAGGGCTAATTTCAGGTTACCTTGCTCAAAAAGTTGAGCTTGAAGTCGCTCCCGGTGCTCCAGACCAGATCCATGTCCGGGCTATTTTGAAATTCGTCGGACAGGACCAGTTCATGGCCCAAGGGTTTCCGCATGGGCACGTGAATTTCTGGAGCGCCGTGAGCGAGCGCCTTGTAAATATACTCCTGACAATATTGCTTATCGTCATCTTTCATATTGAAACGATGATCGTAGGTGATTTTCCCAAACTGTTCTCGGGCGTAATCCAGAGTCTTGGTAATCGAGTCCGGGCTGGCGTAACGAGGACGCAAAACGCAGACGTGATGATTGTCACCAAAGATGAAACCAAGCGGATTCAGCACGGGCTGATTGGTGGAAATATAAATATCCATCGTGCGTTTCTGCTCATCCACAATAGCGGCATGGGTCCAGTTGCCTGACGCACCGGCAGCTTTCTGCATAAGCTCGAGCTGAAAATCCTCATCATCACTGGTCAAGATCACGTCACCCGGTTGCACCAGCGCCATCCCCGGGGCCGCCTCTTCAGGGGTGAGGCGGTGGTGGCTGGTGTAGTTGGGATTGAGCAGCTTGGAAGGCAGACTTTTGAGGGAGAATCCCTCGGTCTCCTTGGCCAGAGCAGCCGAAGGTTGCCAACCCAGGGCTCCGGCCGCGCTGCCGATGGCGCAACCCAAGGCCCCGCCGACCATCCCCCCGGCCAGGCGACCCACGCGCGTATGCTTCTCCAGCAGGTAGCCGGCACAGGCTCCGAGGGCCAGTCCGGCCACCCCTCCCCAGGTTCCCCCCAGCGCCTGGCCAACGACCCAACCACCGGCGGAAGTAGCAGCGACGGGCACAGCCCGGCCGGCACAGAGGCCGGCCAGCGCGCCGCAGGCACCCGCCGCCTTGGGCGGAGAGGGCTTGCGCGGCGGAATGGGAACAGGCAGGCGCTGGATTTTCATCGGGGCGGCTCCAGGTAAAGCGGAACCTGATGAATCTGTCCGTCTGCGTCGGTGATCAGCAGCTGCTCCCCCTGCAGCTGACCCAAGCCCGGCCGATGATCGGGCTGCACGATTCCACTGGTGTAATTTTGCACTTGGGGCGCCTGACCCGGTTGCAGTCGCGTCAAAAGGCATCGTTCCAGAACGGCGATGGTGCCACCACGGAAGGTATCGCGTTCAATCTGCTGATTGGATTTGACGACCAGGCTCCCGTCTGATGAAAGAGACTGAGTGGTCGTGCGGCGCCAACTGCGAAAGTGAGCCATACCGCCAGCGATACTTTGGCAGCTTTGGTCGGTGGCCGGACTGGCATAGTTCAGACTGCCCTCTCTGGGGTCAAAGGTTGTCATGTTGCCCCCTGGGCCGGTCACAACATAGACCCTGTGGAAACCTTCAAGCCGCGACTTGACGGGCATTTCCTGTCCGGCCGCGTCAGCCGCCTTGAGTTCTGGAGCGCGCCAACCGCGTTGCTCGACAAACACTTGCCGGGGAGTGGTGTCGCCCAGAGTGGGCAAATCGTAGCGAACCAGACCGGGTTCAAGCTCAGACTTCTGGATACCGTTCGCAAGCTTTTGCTGGGAAACAGCAGTACGCGCGCGGAGCTGGGAAATCGAATGAGAAATAATAGACATAGTCACTCTCCTCCTGAATCTGCATGCTCCGCGGGGTTCGTGGCAACCCTGACCCTCTTGGCGGGGTCATTTGGGCCAGTATGCCGACCCTCCCTGAAAGTTTTCAGAAAGGGGGAATCAGGATTCGGTTCTCAAGAGCAGCATGGGCCCGGTGCTGGAAGGCTGGAAAAGGGGACCCAGAACAGGTAGGTCCCCGAGTATGGGCAACACCTCTTCGAAGGGATAGAGGTTGGTGATGACCAGGGTCTGGCCGGACAGCATTCGTCCTTGGGCGGACCGCTTCCTGACACGGTAACGGGCGGGGCTTTTGGCGTCGGGCTCATTCACGACCGTGGTGCTGAGTTCCATCTGCAGAGACAGGCTCTGACCACCGGAGGCTTCTACCTCAAGAGAGATCTGGAAAGGTATTCTCTGGCGCACAAACTGGCCTGAGGTGGGCAAAAAATAGTCCCGATCCAGCGTTTCGGACCAGCAGAAAAAATCTGTAGAGAATTGAACAGGACCTTGCTCGGATGCCTTCTCGGTGATCCCGAGGCGCAAGGGCGGGATCCAATGTCCCCCATCCTGAACACCCAATTCCTCAGGCAGCCAGACCACATCCGGGTCGAGCCTGGAGGGGACCAGTCGAGCACTCAAACGGATTTCAGGCGATTCCTGGTCCACCTGATCCAGCACCGTATCCAGTGAGCCAGACAGCGCCAGCGCGGCGCAGAGCAGAAAGCGGGTCATGGCTGCCCGCATTCGCAGCGGCGGAAAGGCCCCCTGCCGGGGGCCTCCCCGGCTACTTTACGTAGCGGTAAGCCGCTTGCCCCTCGGCCAGCAGGATCCCATTGCTGTCATAGACCTGCAAATGTGGGATGGAGTGGAGATTGTAGTGCCGTGCCACCGGAGATTTCCAGGTGGCAATATCAACGTGCAATACCGCGATCGAGTGATCTTTCTGAGCCTGGGCGTCCAACCTGGGCGCCATCTGTTTACAAGCCCCTCACCACTCCGCTCCGAATTCGACAATGTTGGTGCGTCCTGGCACCAGCATGGTGGTCACCTCAACGTCGGAACCACTTTTGTTGATATTACGAATGATCGGTCCGGCCACGGCCGCCGGAGCGTTCCCGGCGGGTCTGGTCACGGCGGCAGCCATGCTGACGTCAATGGTGCCCATTTGCTTGTTGACCACCACCCGGGCCCCCACCAGTTTGGCCGTGCCCTCCAGCGGCACCATAACCACTCCGTTGTCCTGCATGGTTTCCAACTTAGAAGCCTCAGCAGCTTCCGGCATCTTAATGGTGGTGCCAGACTCACCTTCTTCCACCGTGGCCCCCAAGGCCTCGGCAAATGTCTTCAGATCGACCCAGAGACGCCCATCACTCTTCTTGACGGCGCCCTTGAAGGGTCGATTTCGTATATAGAGCTGCTCGGCCGAAGTGGGGATGCACAGCAGTCCCAACAACGACAAACCGACCAGCCAGGTCTTTGTCTTCATAAACTCTCCTTTCGCATCGAGCTTCGGGGGATTTCTATTTGCCGCGTGCGGGGCCTGCCGGGTAGGACAGCCTGAGCATGGCCACCTCCTGAGACAGCTCGGTCGCGCTTTGAGCCAGCATATCCAGTTGAGCAATCTCTTCGGTCTGAAGCCGATCGATCTCGTGGAGCAATTGAAGGCGCAGCCACACAAGCCGCGGCCGACTGTCGAGAGGCAAGCCGCGCACCTCATCGGCCAGCCCCTCGGGTCTCCAGAGCCGCAGCCAGGTCAGAATGAGCTCGCGCAGATGAACCTGCTCAGCGTAAAGCTTCAGCAACTCTCGACTGGGGCGGGCCCGGTCCAGCAGTCTGGCTACTGCCTCAAACTCACTCTGAACATCTGGGAGCAAACCTAAAGCCAGAGCCGTTTCCTCACAAGTCATTTGCAGATAGGCGGCCAGCCAATCGGCCAGCTCGGACCGCAGCTCGCTGCGGCAGGCAATTCCCACCAGCTCCTGGGGGGGTGCCCACTCTTTCAATCGCTGCAGGGCGGTTTGAGCCAAAACCAGCTCGGAGTGGTCCAACATCGGAATGAGAGCTCGATAGCCGGCACTCCCCAGGTTGCCTAAGGCCGCCAGCGCAGCCTCGCTCGCCTCGGCACGGCCGGCCATCCAGATTTCAACCAACCATTCGACACGATGCTCGACTGGGGCGTATTGTGCCAGTAATCGGACCGGCCAGGCGTCCCCCACTCTCCCCTGGCGCAGCTCCTCGGCCAACGCGCTGGGAAACTTTCGATGAAATTCGATCAAGCTGAACGCCACCTGACGCTGCAAGTGGCTGAACTCAGCGAAGCCCCTCCAGCGAATGCTGTCCAGCTCTAGCTCCTCCAGCAAAGATGGTTCAAGGCGGGCCAGCACATCCACCAGGAGCTGAAAGCGGTCGGTCGGCCAGCTGACCAGGGCGTAGAGCAGTTTATGACTCCGACGAATCTGGCGTCGGATCGCTCGATGCTGCACCAGCTCCAGCAAGAAGTCCCTGGACGCTGACTGAACAAGGAGCGCCGCCACAGAATCGTCCTGCACGTAGTCCAGCAACTCCCTGGGAGAGGCACCAGCAGCCAGCAACGCTTCCGCCAATTTGCCCCGGTTGAGCCGATTGGACCTGTTGGCCATGAGTGAGCGCAGAAATCTCTGTATTTGCTGAGCTGATGGCTGCGAGAGACGCAAAAGATACGGGCCTTGAGCAGCAATTCCGGCTCCAGCTCGCTCAAAAGATGCTCCAGGGGTCTCTCCGGAGCAGAGCTCACCGCCGTCAAAGCTTCTTGCACGACCTCCGGCTCGACCGACTCCAGTTCTTGAAAAAAGATCTGTACGGCCAGTTGCGCCACTTCGGTGGGGCCGCTGAGCAAAAGGCTGCGCACGGTCGACAGTTGGGGCCTGTAATGGAGGCGGCGCATCCCAAGCAAGGCTGAGCGAGCGAAGTCCTGGTCGCGGTCAAGGGCCAGCGCTTCCAACAACTCGGCCGCCTGCGGCAAACCCGGCCCCCAGCCCAGCAAAGCCTCGATCGCATACCATCGTTCTGAAGCATTCAGGGAGAACGCGCGAGCCGCCAGGGCCTCCAGGCTGAAGGAATCCAGGTAGAGCGGCGCCGCTCCCCATTGCATCAACAGCTTTGTGCCCCAACCTTCCAGGCGGTAAAGCAGGGCCCGAGACCACGGACTGTCGTGAACGCTCAGCCACCGTTCGCAGCCGCGGGCCTCGCGACCCAGGTACCAGAGGGCCTGACAGTAGCGGTCCCGCACGCTCTTGAAGGCGGCCGGAAAAAGCTCGCAGATCGGTAAGACGATCTCACGCCCATAGCAAGCCAGGGTCCAGGCCAGAGCACCTACCAAATCGGATTCGAGCTCTGGCTGAGCCAGCAACCTCAGAATCTCGGACTGGGCTTCGTGTTGCAGCAATTGCAAGCACCAGACCAGTCGCAGTTGGGGATGGAGGGCCTCGCGGACGCCCGTGAGACAGACCTGAAGGTCGTGGCGGTAACGCGGGTGGTGGCGTTGAACGGCCAGGGCACGACGCTGGGGAGAAGCGTGGTGCGTGTGGACAAGCTCTTGAGCGGATACCTGGCTGAAATGCCAGACAAGCAGCCACTCTGGAATGAATCCAGGCGCGATTTCTCCCTGAGCCAGCAAATAAAGGCGGAGGGGAAATTCCTCGTCCATTTTAGAACCATTCAGTTCGGTGGGGTATTTTCCCGCGCCGCGGAGGCGAATGAGCGATTTAGAATTATTTTTACAAGAATATTTACTCAAAACAGGAGCCTTGTTGAATGAGCAAGGTGAAGTCTTGGTCCAGGTCGGGGATTTTTCGCCCTGGGCCCAAAGCCTCACCGGTCCCAGCGCCCTTCTGCTCTGGGACGGAGTCATTCGACCCGCCATGACCGGCCAGGGCCGAGAATTCGCACTGCTGGAGCGAGTCTCGTCCGGCTGGGCCCTGGTATTCGGTCAGGACCGAGCCGAGGGAGCCGAGCATGTGCGCTTTGCCCGCCAGGTCGGCCAGGCGCTTCAGGATCGTTTCGGAGCGGCTTGATCGAGGTGCCCTAAAAGCATTTCCAGGCAGCGGCGGGCCCGAATCTCTTGCGTTCTGAAGCGAAGCTCTGGAATTCCGTGGATCCGAGCCCGATATCCATCCTGTCCGAGCTGATGCCCCGGTCCGTCGAACTCCAGAACCAGCCAGCCTCGGCTGCCGTTCAAACTGAAATACAAAAGACCGTCCACGCGGACGGTAGCCAACTCTGTTCGTAAAGTCACCTGAGGCCAGAGCACAAAGTGCAGCGCTCCCTTTCGATAGCCCAGGCAAGGTAGATAACGAGCCCCCAGCAGCTGTCCCTTGGAATCCAGCAGAACGTGCCGGTCAAACCCCCAAAGCAGCGGACTATCCACCATCGGCTCGGCTCCACCCTTGACCAGATCGCAAAGCCCCGAGCACTCATAGCTGGAGTCGGCATGCACAAAGGTCTGCAGCCATTCCCAGGTCGCCCGGTCAATGGCACTCTCCACGCCCCGCGCCTGTTGGTGAACCCGCCAGGGCTCGGAACTGACCTGCCCCAGAGCGTAGAGCCCGTAACCAGAACGATCGCGCCGCTCGCGTTCAAGGTAGAGCTGGTCCGCATGCACCACAGCCGTAGCCAGAACCTCTGAAAGCATCGCAGCCTGTTCCCGGTTTGGAAGGGACAGCCCTCGCTCAATTCTGCAGTAGTGCTGCCGCGAAATCCCCACCCGCACCGCAACCGCTTCCTGACTCAACCCCAGTGCTCGTCTTTTCTGCATCAAGTGTGTCATAACCCCAGCTTGCCAGAACGAGTACTACCAGATTTCTACCAACCGGGCTGAAGATAAGCAATTTATGAAAATCATTCGCTCGTGTCTTAACAAGGCCGATCACTCGTATTCCAGGGAGATGTCGTCCCTGAGCAGGCCTCTGACGCTCCAGGGGGGTGACGTCGCTGGATGGAGCAGGCCGGAGGCTCCACGGGGGAGTCGTCGCCGGCTGGAGCAGGCCGGACGCTCCCCGAGGGTGGAGCAGATGTCGCCGCTGGGTGGAGCAGGCCGCATGCTCCACGGGAGTGGAGCAGATGTCGTCGCTGGGTGGCGCAGGCCGGACGCTCCCCGAGGGAGTCGTCGCCGGCTGGAGCAGGCCGGACGCTCCACGGGGGAGTCGTCGCCGGCTGGAGCAGGCCGGATGCTCCACGGGGATGGAGCAGAAGTCGTCGCTGGGTGGAGCAGGCCGGATGCTCCCCGAGGGTGGAGCAGATGTCGCCGCTGGGTGGACCAGGCCGGATGCTCCACGGGAGTGGAGCAGGTGTCGTCGCTGGGTGGCGCAGGCCGGACGCTCCACGGGGGGTGACGTCGCTGGGTGGAGCAGGCCGGACGCTCCCCGAGGGAGGAGCAGATGTCGTCGCTGGGTGGAGCAGGCCGGACGCTCCCCGAGGGTGGAGCAGATGTCGCCGCTGGGTGGAGCAGGCCGGATGCTCCACGGGAGTGGAGCAGGTGGCGTCGCTGGGTGGCGCAGGCCGGACGCTCCACGGGGGGTGAGGTCGCT
>JAFEBA010000148.1 GCA_018266105.1 bacterium
GATGATGGGCCAAATGATGGGTCAAATGGGCGGCCAGATGAACCCCCAGATGGCCTTCCAACAGGGCATGATGGACGGCATGAACGCCGCCCGCATGGGCAATATGATGGGCAACAACTTCGGCTCGCCGATGGGTGGAATGCCCTTTGGCGGCATGCCCATGGGCTTCCCCCAGGGCGGCTACCAGAACTTCTGCCCGGGTGGTGGCTACGGTGGCCCGCAATTCCCAGGAATGCAGCCCAATCCGGGCCAGCAAATTCCCAACTTTGGTCCGAACCCCAACAAGCAAGAAATTGGCCAGTTGATTGATGCGGCGGCACGCAAGTATGGGGTTCCACCCGAAATCGCCAAGGCCGTGGCCTACAAGGAAAGTGGCTGGAACGCTCGGGCCAGCTCCTTTGACGGTGGCCACGGCAAGGGCGTTATGCAAATTGACGACCGTTCCCACAATTTCGCTCGCGGTCCACAGGTTTGGGACCCCAGTCAAAACATCGAATACGGTGTCAAGCTGCTGGCCGACAACTTCAAACGCTATGGCAACTGGCACGACGCCGTGCGCCACTACAACGGCTCGGGTCCCATGGCCGAACGCTACGCCAATTCGGTGCTGGGAATGGCCCAGAGCCATCCCTGGCAGAAGTTCGGAGTGCAGTAAGCCCCTCAGAAGAGGGCCCGGCCAGGCCGGGCCCTTTTCTATGTACGTTTATCAAGGAGAGATTAAGGCGCCCGAGCGTTCATCAGTTTGTAACCTTCCTCAGGACGGGGGGGCATAAGCTCTGGCCATGATTACTTCCGCCGCCGCACGCGCTCCACGCATCTATGCTCCCGAATGGACTCGAGCTGAGGTCGGCGACTTTCAAGCCGAAGGGGCGGTTTCTGGTGACAGCCTGCAGCTGACGCGCGCCCCGCGCAAAGCCAGCCCCAAAACCCTGGACAACCCGCAGGTGGGCCAGGCCGCCCCCGCTCCCAGGCTGACGGCAGGCGCGCTCAAGAGCCCGGTCTTCCTTGGGAGCGAGCAGGCTTATTTCGCCGAAGCCCGGCACATCATCGAGCAAGCTCAAAAGGGCGATACCCTGGCCGTTCAGATGTACGAATTCGAAAACGTGGAGACCAATGGGGATAAGGATGCCGCCCAAAATGCACCCGGCTTCGCTGACCAGCAGGCGCTGCTGCCCGGACTGGCGGAGGCGGCCGCGCGCGGAGTGCAGGTGGAAGTGGTGCTGGACGCCTCCAAAAACCCGAAGACGGGCGAGCTGATGAATCAGCCGGTGGCCGACTACCTGATCGCGGCCGGCAAAAAGAGCGGCAACTTGACGCTCGATTTTTATCCCCCCAATGCAGTCAATATCGACCACGCCAAAGAGCTGATTCACCTCAGGCCGGACGGACAGGCCATGGCCGTCCAGGAAGCGCTGGTGGGTGGCAGCAACTGGGGAAATCACACTCCCGCCAATGACGACGGCGGAGGCGCCTTTTATGGCCGGGACGCCGTGGGAGCGGCCCAGATCTTTTTCCGCGATCAGGCCTTCGCTCGGGGGGATGTGAGCAGCCCGGCCAGCCCGGATCAGGACCCCAACGCGCCGGTGAGCTGGGCCGTGACCAGTCCGACCATGTGCGCCGGTGGCTCCACCGGGATCAAAGAGGCCAAGCTGAATCTGATGCAGCAGGCGGACGAGATCTACCTCAACCAGTTCTGCCTCAACAACTCCGACCTGGTGGCCGCGGCAGTGGCCAAGGGCCCGGCCGTCCACGCCAGGCTCGACCCCAACGAAGTGCACGTCAATCGTGATGCCCTGACCCAGATTCGTCAGGCCGGGGGCCAGGCTCTGTGGGCCAACACGATGATGGACGCCAATATGCCGGGACAGAAAAATCACGAGAAGCTAGACGTCTACGTGAAGGACGGGACCGCCTTTGCCGCTACTCTCGGCAGCGCCAACGACACCGGCAACGGACTGGAGACCACCCACTACTCGCCATCATCCACCACCGGCAAGAACACCCAACGCAAGACCAATCACGAAATCGACGCCATCGTGCGCCGGGTGCAGGATGGCAGCTACAGCACGGCCGCCTTCCTGGATGCGGCTCTGGCCAAGACCAAAACCGACCTGGAGCAGCGCAGCCTGGAAAAGCCTCCCTCCAGCCTGAGCGGCACCGCTCCGGGCGAATTTTAAGCGCTGCCCCACATTCTTTGAAAAAGGCGTTCGAGCTCTGCATTGCGCTTGCGCTGCTCACCTGGAATCCGACGCAGGGCCACGGCCAGACCCAAATCCTCAGCTGATAGTTTGGCGGCCTTGATTCGGTCCACGAAGCGACGAAAGGTGGCCCGGTCCACCTTCTCCTGGGAGCGAGTCCCGGCCGCAACAAAGGACTGACTGGCCGCCTCTTTGGAAAGGCGCGCCTGCCAGAGCCCGTAGCGATCGATCAGACGCCGCGCCACCTCGGCCGCGACCACCCGTATGTTGGCCACCCGCAGGTATTCAACCTCGAGGTCTTCCCAGGCATCCCAGAGATTCAGTGCGGTTTCAGCATACAGATGCTGAGAACGGACACCCACGAAGAAGGATTTGAGAGAATTCTCGCGGCTGGCCTGCAATTCGGCCAGGTCGGCATCCGAAGCCGCCTGGCCCAGCAAACGATGCAAAACCTGACGATACCAACTGCGCTGAGACTGAGACTTATGAACCCTCTGCACGGCCGCGATCAGGTCCTTGACTTCAAACGGCTTGTAGAGGTAGTCATCCACCCGGATCTGCAGAGCGCGCAAAGGTGCGGTTTTATCCGCGTAGCCGGTAATCACGATACAGGCCATCCCCGGCAGTCGCTGCTTCAAGGCGGCCAGCACGCCCAGGCCATCGGTCGGGCCGGCCATGCGAATATCCGAAATGACCAGGTCGAAATCGAACTCGCGCCCCAGGTGAAGAGCCATCGTGGCCGACTCGGCCGCTTTCACATCGTATTCCATGGACTCGACCGCATCCACCAGCAGTTCGCGCAGGGTGTTGTCGTCTTCCAGAACCAGGACTCGGTTCACTCTTTTACTTCCGCCATCATCATTTCAAAACAAGCGCCACCCAATTCGGAGCGCCTGTAGCGCAATTCCCCCTGATGAGCAACCAGAATCTCGCGCGAGATGGAGAGCCCCAGGCCCACTCCCTGGCCCACCTCCCGAGTCGTGAAGAATGGCTCAAAGATTCGTTCCACATTCTCAGGCGCGACCCCCGGGCCATTGTCCTCAACCAGAATGGTTCCCGGCCCCAGCAGCACCCGAACTCTAGCGCCCGGGCGTCCGGCCAGAGCCAGGCGGGCATTGACCAGCAAATTGATCAGCACCTGTTGCAGCTCGCCACCGTTGGCCTCCACCAGAAACTCCTGGTCCAGCGGAGGCAACTCCAACTCGACCTTCTCCATGAGAAATGCGTGCTCGACCAGCGGCAGCGAATCACGCAGGATGTCGGTCAGATTGACCAGTCGTCGGCCTTCCCCAGACTCGCGCGAGTAGTTGAGCATTTTTGAGACGATCACGCGCATCTGCTCCACCGACTTATTGGTCAGCTCCAGCCGCGAGACCGCCTTCTCCAGCCGATCCGTCTCCAGATACTGCAGAGCCATTCCAATGCCCACCGAAATCGCCCCCAGCGGAGTGTTCAATTCATGAGCCACCCCCGCGGCCAACTGGCCGATAGCCGCCAGCTTGCTACTCTGATGCAGGTTGGCCTGAGCCTGACAACGATCCAGGGCGCCCGCCCCCAGCACCAACCACAGACGCAGCGCCTCCAACTCGGAAGGGTCCATATCGAGGGTGTCCATCCGGAACTCGCCGCCCTCGAAAGGCAAAACCCGGCCAGAGGCTTCGCCCACCTGAATACCGCCGGAGCGAACGGCGCAGGCTCGTCCCGTCCATTGACCGGCCCGTTCAACCAACAAGCCCAGGATATCCCGAGGAGAAACCAGGGTGGCCAGCTGGCCCGCGCCCTGCAGCAGAGCCTGCAATCTCTGCAGCATCAACACCAGGCGCTCCTGAGCACGAATCCTTTCGAACCAGACGCTCAGGTAGTAGAAGAAGACGCCCAATGTTTGCTGCATCTCTGAATTCAGGTTGAAGGGACCCTGCACGAAAATAACCCCGCTCTGAGGCAGGCGCCAGGCGGCCTGAGTCGACTGACCTGAGCTCCAGAACCAGGGTGATCCCTCAGTCCACACCTGGCGCAGGCGCGCTCCTACAGTCACGTCGCCTGGATATTCACCAGCAGGCAAAAAGTGCCATTCCCCTTGAGGGATTCGCTGGCGCAGAGCCAACAGAATCTCGTGTAAAGCCTGAGCCTGAGTCAAAGGTCGGGCGGCCAACGTCTCTAGTAGAGCGAAGCTATCCGCCCGAGCGTCCAGCAGCCGCTGCTGCACTTCCTGGCGGACCTCGGTCTGTTCGACCAGTTGCTCTTGCAGAGTGACGCGACTGCGAGCCCGGCGTAACTCGATATGCTGGCTGCGCCGCTGTCGCAGTTCGTCGCTGCTGGTGGCAGCCCTCAACAGGCTGAGCACCGAGGGCCACACCAACAGACAGAGCCCGGGCTGCACCTGGCCCAGCAGTCCGGCGGTGGGACCGAGGCTGACCATAGCCAGATGTTCCAGCTTGAGTGAAGCCCGCGTCTTGCCCACCCCCGAATGAGGGGTGAGCAGATAGCTGAGAGCGATGGGCAACGGGATGGCGACCAGCAGCAGCACGGGAATCGAGCCCCACCAACCCAGTCTGGCCACGGCCCAGGCTCCCAACGCGGCCGGCACAAAGTCCACCACCGCATCTCGAATGGGACCATCCGGAGAAGCCGGCAGAAAGACGGTGCGGGCGGTGATAGCACAGGCCAGACAGACCAGCACCCAGGCCAGGGAAAGCTGGGGCAGGCAGGCCAACGCCACCGCCCAGCAGGGCGCCGGGGAGAAATTCCCCAGGGCCAGCGGAGCCGCGCGCGTCTCCAGCAAGACGAAGCTGAGCAGGGCCAGCACGCCACCCGACTGGGAAGGCGGCCCCCAATTTTGAGCTTCCGTCAGGCCGCACAACAGCAGACAGCACACGATCAGAACGGTCTTCTGCATGCCTCTTCTCCTTCAGGCTGCCAGGTTGAGCAGCGTGGAATACATGGGAAGATAAATGGAGAGCACGATGCCTCCCACCAGGGCCGACACTCCAATGAGCAAAAGCGGCTCCAGGGTGGCCGAGAGTGCTTCGATGGACGACTCCATTTCCAGTTCGTGGAACGTGCTCACCCGTTGATACATCTCAGGCAGCAAAGAAGCCTCTTCGCCCGCTCGGACCATCTGAATCAGGGTACTGGAATAAAAATCGGCGCTCTCGCCCAGAGAATCGGCCAGTCCCTGGCCCGCCTGGATGCTCTTGGAGAGTCTTTTTGAATCGTGGTCCAGAACCGGACTGGCGCTGGCCTGACCAGCCATACGGGTGGTTTTGATGAGATCGATACCTGATTTCAGAAGCGCGTGACTGGCCGAACAATAGCGGGTCAGAGCGCCGTGCCGCAGAGTCTCCCCCACCCCCGGTAGCTTGAGCAGAATCAGGAAGAACAGGCGAGACTGACGGGGGGATTGCCAGATTCCCACCCAAGTCCGATAGGCAAAGATGGTGAAAAACAGGGCCACCACCCAAAAGTAGGGGTTACACAGCAAGGCAGTGACCCCCATGACCACCTGGGTGAGCAGAGGCAGACTGACATTCATTTCCCGAAAAATCTTCGAGAAAGTCGGCAGCACCAGCGTGAAAAGCAGTAGGCTCAGGATCGTGGCCACCAGCAGCACCGAGAGTGGATAAGTGAAGGCCGCCATCAGACGACGCCGCACCCGGTCCTCACGGTCGATCCATTCGGAAATCAGGTCCAGGCATTGGTCCAGATTGCCCGTTTCCTCGCCCACCTGGACCATGGTTACAAATACATTAGAAAAGGTGCGGGGATGGTGAGAGAGAGCGGCCGAGAACTTTTCGCCCTGACTGATTTCCTGCCCAACGGCCTCGATGACAACTCCGAAATGAGGATACTCGGGCTGGAAACTGAGAGTTTCCACTCCCTTCAGCAGGGGGATTCCATTGTGCAACAGAGTGGCCAGTTGGCGAGAGAAGTTGGCCAGAATATTTGGAGGGACCCGGGCCGTACGGGGAGCCTGAATAATCTGCTGGGGCGCGGCCACGAGCCAGGATTCTCTTTGCCGATCGGAGTTCCTGGAAACCCCAGGACAGCCGACATCTCAGCCAGAATACCGGCCACAGATGAAAGCCAAAGGGCGGGGGTTCTCTCTGATCGAGCTGGTGCTGGCCATCGCGCTGCTCTCCACGCTGGTGGTGGCGGGGGTGGTCAGTCTTCGAGGCGTCCAGAGCAAAAATCAAAGCAAAGCCGCAGCCGAAATCCTGGCCGAAGGATTACGCCTGGCCAACCTCAAGGCCCGCGCCCAGGGCTTTCCGGTAGGAGTTGGCATACCCAGCGACTATGGCTCTACGCCCCTTTCTCGCGGCTATTATTACGCGGCCGGCGAGTTTGCTCCACCCCACAGCGTGGGCTACGACTACGGCACGGAGATGGGTGAGGCGGTCATCTTTTCAGGCCTTTACCCCGGTCCCAACTGGACTCCCCCATTGGCCACCCTCTCCCGAGGAAACCAGTTCAACTTTGAAGACTGGCAGCCGCCCTATCCGGACGATACCTATCTGGTCTTCTTGCCCACCGGAGAGGTAGTCTCCAATCACGCGGCCGCCACTGGTGGC
>JAFEBA010000149.1 GCA_018266105.1 bacterium
AAGCCAGGTCCCGACCGACTGGGATGACTGGGAAGCAGCCTGACCAGGCTTCAGCCCAGCCTGGCTATTGGCCCAAAACTCTACTGGCTCCCCATTTCCTCAGTCTTAAACTGAATTTCTGCCCCCTTCAGGTCCGTGGAGACCCACCACCATTGGATCTTGATGCAAATCAGGCTCGACTGGTCAAATCAGAAGGGGGGCTACAACTTCCTACCGCCTTCCAATTCGGGCACCTTTCCGCTGCAGAGCGAACGCTTCTATCAGGCCTCAACGGGCTGGGGGCCCGGGTTCGACGGTGCGTTCTGCCCCTTGAGAATTCACGGCTATCGGGCTCGCGAGTCGGTTCTGCACTGTCTTTGGAAAATGGAGCAGTGGCTGCAGCGTCACCTGGGCGACGCGACGGCTTAGAAATAGTCCTTTAAGTAGTTGGACTCCAGGCCTTTGGCGAGAGTGTCGGTCTCGTAGCGCTCGCTAAATTCCTTTTTGGCAGCATTCGAATCTTGAACGGTTTCGCCGCGGCGAATTCCGCCCCGAGAGTAGACCGTGAGCTCCCGCTCGTCACGGTGATTGTTCTGCAGGGTGGTGAAGGTCGACCAGACATCATTGAGCTTGACCTTAAAGCGTTTGAAATTGCCCGAACTCCAGCTCTCGGAGATGGTGGGGTCGATCGAGTAACAGCCCAGCGGCTTGGTGGAGTGAGGTCCCCATTTTGAGTTGCTGGACTGACCACGGTAGCAGACCGCATTCTTGCCCTCGAAGCTGCTGGGTAGTGTGGCGCGGAACAGGCTCTTCATCTTCTTGCGGTTGTCGATGAAGTAGCCCACGAAGAAGCGGTC
The DNA here is from genome assembly GCA_018266105.1 of bacterium. GTDB lineage: Bacteria > Vulcanimicrobiota > Xenobia > Xenobiales > JADMJV01 > JADMJV01. The sequence goes on from JAFEBA010000149.1 coordinate 837, forward strand.
GGTCTCGGAGACTGTGGTCCCCTTGGCTTCCACCGCCGCCACCGCTGCCTGCCAGTTCTTCTGGTCCTTGGGCAAGGTGGGGAATTGATCAAGGACCTGCTCCAGGAGAGCCCGACGCTTTTTGCTGACTCCCTGCCAGCAGGCTCGGGCGGTGAAGAAGTCCACCGGATTCATCTGCAGTTTATCCAGTGAGGGAAAGAGCAACTCGTCCACCTGATAACCGGCACTGTCAACGCCCATGGCTTTCAAAGTCTTTTGCACTCCGGCGGACACCTCGGCTCGGGTCAACCCGGAACAGGTGGGCACCTCGCGGGTGGTCTGGACGGCCTCAGCAGGCTTGACCGAACCCACGCTTGAGGCAGCCTGGGTCTTGCCGGTCTCGGCCGTGGCCCAGGCCTCGCTGGCTGAGGGAAAGTCCTGGCTGACCAGCTTTTTGTGATGGTCCGAGATACTCTTGCTGGGGCTGTTCCCTTGAAGCGTGCCTCCGCCGATGGGTCCCGACGTGAACGGATTCATCGTCCCGGCCATACCGAGCATCCCGCCCATACCGAGCATCCCGCCCATCATCCCGCCCATCATCGAGCCGCCCACCAGACCTGCGCAGGCCGCTATCATCTTTTGGTATTTTGCGGCCATTTCGGGGTCGTTCTGTTTGGCCAGAGCTTTGTCGGCGATCGAGGCCAGGCTGGTCAGCAGGGGATCGGATTCGGATTTGGCTTTGGGTTGGCTGCCATTACCGCCCACGAAATAGGTGGCCTGGTCGTCCAGAATCACGGCTTTGCTGTGGAGGTTGGAACCCGTCTGGGGGTACTTCCAGATATCGTTCAGCGAGTCTGCAAGCTTTTCGGGCAGAACGTTGCCAATGGGGTCCTTCAGGGGGGCGAGGCTGCCCGGTCCCAGGTTCCAGTCGGAGTCCATCCACTTTTCGGCTTTGACTTCCGGACTCTTGACCGGAACTGTCGGCAGTGGCTGAGTCTCCACTGAAGGTGTGGAAGAGGTTGGAGGGTTGGGGACTGGTGTGGGGGAGGGCAGCTCTGGAGCAGGCCAGGCGGGAGTCTGAGGCAGGAGAGACGGGGTGGCCTCGAATTTTTCCGTGGGCAGTTTCTCCAGCGCGGCCGGCTGCCCAGACGTCACGGGTGGCTGAGCGCCTGGATAGTGCGTGGAAGGACCATTCAGCGGACTGAAGATGTTGTTCTGGCCGATTTTCATTTAGGCTGTCCCTTCGAGGCTGACCCTGGACTGGTAAACTGAGGATTCTTTTGGAAGAAGAGTAAAAGATTCTGGGCGCTTTGAGAATTGACTTGACGCTGGCCGGCATACTTTCGCTCCAGGTCCAGGATGATCTCATCCATCTGGTCCAGCCGGTCTTCGGGCTGCTCAAAGTGCGCCCACTCGATGATTTTCTCGACGCGGTGCTCACCCGATTTGCGGTCAGAGGAGAAGATCACCGTGATCATCGCACCCCCGGAGCATAGACCACTTCATGAAAGCGGCCGTCAGTGGATACAAAATCGTCCAGACTGCGAGCCACGGAGTAGATTACTTCGAAGCGCTCTTTGTCGAGCCGGTTCGAAAGTTCTTCCACTTTGGCGTTGGCCAGGGCCCTGCGCTCCGCCTTTTCCATGCTCGAAGGCAGGCACAGGTGAACTTCGCAGGTTCCGGTCTGATGATCGAAAGTGGCGACCACGGTGGTCATCGGTAGCCACACAGACAGCGGAAACACTCCGCTTCCATAACTCGGTCAGCTGAGCCCTGGAGTTTTTGAGCGGTGGCTTCATCGACCTGAAACATGGGCTTGTAAAGGGTGTCGTGAGTGGCCAGGTCGGTGGCTCGCAGATCGTGGGTGGAGAGCTGGATTTCGGCCATCCGGTCGCCCAGGTCGACCACGTAGTGTAGGGCTCGGTAACCCAGAGCACCAGGCTGGGACAGGTAGTCGTCTTTGGCCACGATCTTGCCTTCGAAATGCTTCTCAAGCTTGCTGGCAGCGTCGCCCAACATTTTCAAGCTGCGACAGTCAATGCGGGCTCCCACCGAGTCGGTCAGGTGGGCCAGAGAAAAATTTTCGTCTTCGGCCGTGCGCTTGGCCAGTTTGTTTTCCAGGCTTTGCGGGGTCTTCGCTCGAGTGGCGAACTGGGCGCCTTCGAATTCTTTCTCGGGGAAGAGGTCGGATATGGTGGCGAAGAGATCTTCAGCACGATCCTGAGCCAGTTGGAAGTCGTAGTCTTCGGCCCGATTGGAGGCCAGTTTGGGATGGGCGGCCGCGAGTTCGGCCGCCTTATTTTGAATTCTCTCGCGGCTCGAGCCGACCCGACCGTTCGGCCAGGGTGGGTTGTTCACCACCGCCTGGGTGTTGGGTCTGGGACCGCCGTTCTCATTGGACGCATTGCTTACGATCCAGGCCCGGGCTTCGGCGTTCCTCAGCTTCACCGAGAGACCGGGGTAGCGGACGTTGAGATGGGAGAGCTTTTCTGTGTATTCCAGCGAGCCACATTGCTCGGGGACAAGCATCACCAGCGGGTTGTTCAAGTCGATCGTGAAGACATCGAACGGGGAAGAGGCGCCGACCACGTGGAGTGGATTTTTGGTGCTGATGAGGTTTGCCCCCGAGTCGGCCGGGGCCGGGGCCGGGGCGGGATTGTCGTTGGCGGGCTGGGGCAGGGTGGGTGGGTGCTGAAGCGGGTACGAAAGCATCGGGGTGGGAAACGACTGGGGAGCTTTCGAGTCCAGTGAAACCTGGTCTGGCGAGGCCTCGTTCTGGGCGGTCGCGGGTGTTGACTTGAATTGAGAGCGTGCCGGCGCGACAGGGCCTGTGACGAAGCCACCCTGGCCTACTGGATTGAACGGAGTCAACATCTCACCTGAGGGTTTCTTACAAAACGGCAACAAGCCTGCAGCAAATTGTTTACATTTGCATGGGAACTCGAACTGACCAGCGCTCACGGTAAGCCGTGAGCGCGGGACTCAGGCCACCTAAGGCGTGAGGGCGGCGACCCTCTCCTGTGCCCCGCCGAGGATTTCCGGCAAACGAAAAGGGCCACGGTGTGAACCTGTTCCGACCCGATGCGTAGCCTAAGAGTGGCTCGAGCGAGCATCGACCGGTCGTCTCCTTGCGCTGAGCTAGCCTTCCGACCAGCGTCGGATGCTGGTGGTTTACGTCGCCCGTCTTGCCACCTGGATTCCGGATTCTCGAACACCGATTCCGACAGTGCCGATGACTAAGAGCGTAGCGTCTTTCCTTGAAGATGGATCTGCAAAGCTTGAGCCGTTAGGCGATCCAGGAGTACGCCAATTGGACCTCGAACAAGTCGTTGTAGCGCTGGCGGTCGAGGTCGGACAATCCCCACTCGTCAAGAATGAGCAGGTCGACTTTAGCGATGCGCTCCAGTTGCTTAAGAAAGGTCCCGTCCACACGCCCGATCGACATCCGGCGAGGAAATCGTTGAGGCGGAGGGAACAGGTGCGACCATGAAACTAAGGCTGACCTCTCTGGAGCGCGTCGTGCCCAAGCAACTTCCTAAGCTTCCAGGGTCAGGAGACAGGGCGCTCCGGTGTTGTACCGTCATCACGAGAACTTGGACCGCCCTGATGGACACCCCTCACACCTTGCGGCCACTGTGGAAGCATTTTCAGTGAGCGACTGGCACGAGCAGCGCCGACAGGCTCTGGCCGCGGCCAAAGAGCAAGCCGACCTCGACGGTAAAGAGCCGTTTGACGATGCCCGTTTTCGGGCGGCCTACCAGCAGGCGGCGCCGTACGTGCCCGAAGGCGTGGAATTGGAGATGGAATACTACCTGGATCATCGCACCACCCGCACTTTAGAGGAGTTCATCCAGGGCGTGAAGTTCCGCGACCTGTGGTCCGGCGGCGACATGCACCTTCCCGGCGGGTAGAGCCGCTCCGTCGCCATTCCCACGGTCTGAACCGCCCTCCAGACCGGTGCGGCCTTAACGGCCGGATTGCCGGCCGCCAGCAGCTTGTGCGCTTGGTGTGGATGCAGTGCGTAGGCGGGAAAAACCCCTGACCATCGTAGCCAAGTATCTTGAGCGAAATGCCACGGCGGTTCCTGAAGATGAAGACACAACCAGAAAAGGGGTCTTCTGCGAGCTCTCCCCCACTAAGTGCTGCTCTCCCTTGGACCAACCCTTCTCTTTCCAGAGGTAAGCCAGCACGGCTGAGGCGTCAAGCACCACCTGGCTCAATCCGCCTCCGATTCGTGAAGACGCTGCTCGAGCAGCTCATCCACCACCGACTTGGGGCCAGCGAATTGGGATGCCAGGGCCTGACTGCGTCGCAGCCGCGACAGTTTCGTGGTCAGTCCTGCCTCGCCATCGACGAATTCCCAGTAGACCGTGTCAGAACGTTGAGCGCTTTGCGAATCTCGGCGGGCACCACCACCCGCCCCCCTTCTGACATTTTCATCGATTTCACGACAGAAACCCCACCTCTAAAAAACCTGCCATTATCCTAGCAACCTGACACACGGTAGCCTGAGCGCGTTGAGCCCCGCTGGTCGGCAACCACCTTCCATGCAATCGTGCTCATGGCGATGATGCAGGTCAGGGTAAGCTTCGAGCAGGACCGGACCAGGCGTCACAAGCCTGCTCGAAGCTTTTAGGGTTGTTTATTTGCCGTCCTGGGTGTCTTTCCAGGAAGTGATTTTTTCGCCCGCCTTCGGAGCGCCCGGGGCCTCGGCCACGGCTCGGATCTCAAACGAACCCTGCTCGGCCAGCTTTCTCAGCAGTGGATGGTTGGCCTGGAAGAAGTCGCGGGAAGCCCGATTTCCGGCCGCCAGTTTGCTGATGTTGGTCCAGGTCTTGATCTCTTGCCAGGCATCAGAGCTGGTCTGACGTACCGATAGCACCACCTTGACCGGGCCCTTCTGGGTGGTGGTGGCGGGGTTGTTGACGGTCACGCGAATGTTGATGTCGGGACCTTCCCGTCGGGCCAGCACCTCCTCCACGTTGACGTCGGCAAAGGCGTTGGAGCCGAAGGCCAGCCAGGCCAGGGTCAGTATCTGTTTGCGCATCGTTCTATTCTCCCATCACGAAGGCGTCGCGGATTTCGTAGACCTCACTGGTGCCACCGAAAGTTACGGTGGTCAGGTCGCCCTTCTTGGAGGACTTCATCTCTTCGGCCGAGTCCGAAGCCACCGGCTTGCCCTTCACAAAGAGAATGGAGCGAGTGAAGCCTTTCATTTTCAGGGCCACGGTAGCGGTGCCGTCCTTGCCGCGACGAATGACGCCGGCCTGGCAGCTGGTCAGCTTGGGATCCAGAGAGTATTTGCAGGGCACCGAGGCGGTGGCGTGATAAGGGGTTTTGCCGACCTTGGCGTCCATCTTGTCTGAAAGTGCCGCCAGCGGCTTGCCGGTGACCGCGATGTCCAGGGTGACCGGGGCCTTCACCTCGGCCGCCCCTCCCATCAGGTAGACGCGCACCGCGTAGGTGCCGTCGTCCGGCAGTTGTCGATTCTTCAGCTGGTTGCCGGAAATGCTGCCGTTGAAGAGAGCCAGCTCGGTTCCCGGGGAGTTCACGTTGAAATAGGCTTTGCTGCCTGCTTTCTGGGTGACGCTGAGCAACTGGCCGGCCCGGGCGGTGACCAGAAAGTCATAGACATTCTGGCCTTGAATGGTGGTGCTTACGCTTTTCGAAGTTTTGCCCGCGGCGAAGAGCACCTGCTCTTTTCCATTCGGGGCGGCCTGGGCGGACAAACTGGTGGCTGCCAGAGCCAGGCAAATATGCACAAGAGTCTTTTTCATGGGGTCTCCTTTTTTTTGTGTGTCTTACCAGACGTTGATTCGCTTGCTCTCATCCATCCAGAGCGGGTCGCCGGGTTTAATGCCAAAGGTTTTGAAGAAGCCGGCTTCGTGGCGGGCGGCCTGACTCTGACGGTAGGGTCCGGGTGGATGAGAATCGGTCAGGTTAAGTTGACGAATGATCTGATCGCGGGATTTCTCCGACCAGAGCTGGGCCCAGGCCAAAAAGTAGCGCTGCTCTGGGGTCAGACCCTGGCGTAGTTTCCGTTCCTCCGGATGCTCTTTCAGATAAGTCTGCAAGGCCGAGAATCCCAGGGACAGCCCACCCGCGTCGGCCAGGTTTTCGCCCGACTCCAGGGGTCCGTTCAGGCCCAGGCCGGGCAGGATTTTGAATTGATTGGCCTGGTCGATCAGTTTCTGGTTTTCCTGTTCAAAATGTTTCGCGTCGGCGGCGGTCCACCAGTCGCGCACATTGCCTTTGGCGTCGTAGAGTCGACCGGAGGAATCAAAGCCGTGGGTCAACTCATGGCCAATCACCGCTCCCAAAGTCCCAAGGTTCACGGCCATGTCCTGGTTGGGGTCGTAGAAGGGGGGCTGCAGAATGGCGGCCGCAATTTCTACTTTGTTGGAGTCGGAACTGTAAGCCGCGTTGACATCGATGGGTAAGGTCTGGCCCGGCGCGGAAAATCGGTCGACTTTGACCGGTTTCCCCATTCGCCCCATGTTGCGGGCGAAGAGATAGCGATTGATACGAAAAACATTGCCCAGGAAGTCGTCGCGGCGCACATCCACGCTGGAGTGGTCGATCCATTCGTCGGGATACCCCACCGAGATCTCGATGGCATCGAATTTTTCCAGCGCCTGTTTCTTGGTCTCGGGTTGCAGCCACTGGTTGTTCTCGATGCGCCGGCGGAACTCTCGGCGAATGCGATTGAGCATTCCTTCCACGGACTTGCGCCGTTCGGCCGGGAAATAACGAGCCACGTAGAGCTGGGAGAGGGGATGGCCGAGGGTGTTGGAGGTGACTGAGGCCAGCTTCTGCGCTCGGGGAGTGTCCTTCACGTCGCCGTAAAGGACCTTGGTATATTTGTAGCCGATAGCATCAAAGTCGGGCCCAAGATAGGGTGAGGCCTTGAGCAGGACGGCCACGCGCAGATGATCGCGCAGCAGTTTCCAGTTGCCTTCGGCCACAATGGCATTGCGTTCGGCCACTCCGTCCGGGCCAAGGACCCAGACTTCGGCAGGCTTGCCAAGCTTGAGCGCGGTCACCTGTCCGGGCAAATCCAGCGCGGGATAGGCGGCCACGGCCTGTTCCCAGCTCATTTTGCGGAAGGCATTGTTGGGGTCGCGGCGTTGGGCCGGGGTGAGCTTTTTGCCGGCCAGTCGGGTTTCTGTTTCCAGATAGGCTTTGGCCTGGGCCTGAGCCTCCTGGCTGGGAATGCCGTAGAGCTCAAGAATGCTCTGGATCTTTTCCACATAGGCGCTACGCAATTTGGCGAAGGCAGGCTGGGTGTAGTTCTCCGTGCTCATTCCCAGCAGACCGTCCGTCAGGTAGAGGCTGTAGTGCGAGCGGTCACTCAGGTCGGGCGAGACCAGCAGCGAGTCATAGATCGGCTCGTTCAGAAGCTCACTCCAATGACAGCAGGCCAGGGCGAATTTGGCCGGACTGTCTACCTCCGATAGCTTCTCAAGCTCCGCTTTGATGGGCGATGCGCCCAGTTCTTGAAGGCGCTTGGCGTCCATCCCCGAGGCGTAAAAGTCGCCCACTTGCTGCAGAGGTGTGCCCTTGGCCGCCTGGGGGCTGCGTTTGCTGGCGTCTTCCAACACGGTCTGAACTTGAGATCCTACCGATTTGCTGACCACGGTGACTGCGGAAATTTGCAGCAGTTCGGGCGTGAGGTGCGAGCGCTTCAGCCACACTCCACTGGAGTAGTTGGCAAAATCGGATGCGGGGTCGACTTTGGGAAGCATCTTTTGGGTTGAAAATCCTCGAGGCAGCCCGAAGTCCAGCATCGAGGGCTTGAACTGATCCGCCACCAGCTTCTTGGAGGCCTCCCCGTTTTTGAGGCGATAGTGAGTTTCGATGGTGTTCAGGTCTGTATGGACCAGTTGTTGGCCCTTGAAGGCGAAGGTGCCTAGTTCGGAATCGGGCGCGAAACTCACCTGACTCAGCGATTTGCCGTTGTTGACGGAGTAAACGGCGGCACCCTGATGACTGTCGTCCATTTGCCAGGTGATCAGAATTTCCGGCCAACCATCCCCGTCCAGGTCCGCGATTTGAGCCGGCCTTAAGTTGCCCTCAAACTTTTGCTGAATGGCTGCATTGGTTGCGCTCAGGCCTTTAGGCTGGAGGCTGTAGCTCTGACCGTGTGCCAGGACCGCGAAGTCCAGTTTCTTCCATTTCAGGTGCTGATTCTCGGGGGTGGCCAGGGCGAGTCCTGACAAGAGTAAGCAGCCCATCAATGTTTTGTTACGGATCACATCGATTCTCTCTTCCGTTAAGTGGGGGCCTCGTTCTGGTTTCGGCGAAATTGACCCTGCCGAACCCTTATCCCTAAAGAAAGCTTTTCTATCGCGTCCTATCGAAGAAACAGGTAGAATCTACCAGGTTTCTGTGTCGAATATTCTAGCGATGAGTGGCTGGGGCCAAAAGTCTAAGCGGCGGAGGTCCTGAGCCATTCGTTGGCCGACGACATCCGTGGTTGGGGTCAGTGCGGGCGCCGACCGGCAGTCCACCGACGAGCCTTACTCCCTGGCTCTGCCAAGCGAAGCACCGATCTCCTTGGTCTGGTTCTCCGGTAACAATGTGTGCACAATTTCGAAATTGCGCAAGAGTACAATACGATCAAAGGAGGCCAAAGTGCCGTGAAAATCCTGAGCCATCGACCGATTCCCCAGCCACCGAGCCGGCCTATGCCCAAGCCATCCGGAGGCCGGCCAGACCCCAAAGACATTCTCGAGAGTGCTCCATTTCAAGAGGAGCTTTGGCGAGGTAGCCTGGGCGGGGCCGTTCTGGGCTCGCTTATGGGCGGCGGACTGGCTCTGGCCGCACGCAGTCCAAACCTGGGCGTGGTCGCAGCCATGGTCCTATCGGGCGCTCTCGTGGGGGGATGTATCGCTGAAGAACAGGTCAAGCTGAAATGGGGCCTTCCCATCGAGATGCCTCCAGCCTTCCGCTAGAAAACCACACAGGAGAGAAATCATGAAGATCCAAAGCTTGCCGCAGCTTACAGCTCCGCGGTCCCCTCATCGTTCCTCCCAGCCCCCCTCAACCTCCCTTCCGCAAGACTCTCTTCAGCTCAGCAAAGACCCACAGCCGACGCCGCCGCCACCTGAGAAAGGCCCGGGCTGGGGCCCCCAAATTTTGGGCGGGTTTGCTGGAGCCCTGGTGGGAATTCTGGCCGGTCATGCCGGTCCGGCCGGGGTCGCACTGGCTGCCGGCGCGGGCGCAGCGGCGGTGACCTTTGGGGCTACCGCTCCGCTCTTCAAGGATAGTTTGGAAAACGGAACCACCGGCAACCCGATGTACGACATGATCCTGGTCTGTGGCACGGTAGCCGCGGGCGGCATGCTTTTGGCGACCACCGGCGCAGCCGCGGCCGGACTGGCCTATCCTACCGCCTTGGGACTGTCCCGGGTGGCGCCTCTGGCTGCTCCGCTGTTGGGCGGTGCGATCGGCGCTTCGGTCGGCAGCTATTTCGGAATCGAGAACTGACATTTAACTCCATATCAATCCTACCATTCGTTACGGATCGATGCTCCGCGACCGAAAGCCGCGGCAGCCTGAGCCTGAGCCCCCAACCCCTCCTTCCCAGGACCAGGTTGACCGGGCCCAATTTCACCTCCACCGTGGTCTTGGTCTGCTCTGGGGAGCCGCCCTGGGAGGATTGGTCGCCTCAGCCGGCGGTGGGAGCTCGGTTTGGCGGTTTGGCCGGCCCGGCTATTGGCCTCAGCCACCACCTCTCTGATCGAACAAACAGCCCACTGAAGTAATCGCCAGATGGCCAGCGAGCCTCCATTGCCTCGCGCCCCCTGCGCCTGAGCTTAAGACTGCTCAATTAGATTCAAAGTTGGTTTAGGTTGTCTTTTGACGCTGTCACTTTGGGGCCAAAGGGGGCATCTTTGCTCAAGCGAACTTCCACGTGATGTCGGAACTGGACGAGTTCATCGAGCAAAGGAGCCGCGAGGGCAGCTGGGTATCCTCCGGTGAGTTTACGTTGGAGCGCAAGAAAGCTCTGGAGAAAACGGCTCGCTATCAACTGGGACGCCCGACCGCCTGGATCCTCAAAATAGTCCAGGCTGCCGTGGCTGCAGGATCGGAACGGCTCGATATCTTTCAAACACTCGGAGAAACTCAATTCGAGTTCCTTTGCAAGGAAGACTGGAGCGGGTCCGCCTTTGAGCACGCCTTCTTTAGTCCCGAGGCGAAAGTTTCGCCTGGCCTGGAATACCTGCGCCGTGCTCTCTGGTCGGCCGGTATCGGCGGTGGACATCCCTTTCATTTCGTAACCCTCATCCGCCACAGATAGACTGGGAAGTTCTTGCTGTAGTCGTCGCCGCTAGAACCCGCGGCCAGCCAGTTCCCGTCAGGAGAAAAGACCACATCGGGCACGTGGTCAGGGCAGACGGGGCTACTCCAGAGCAGGTTTCCCTGCCGGTCCAGCAACTGCACACCGGCCTGCAAGCCTCCGTGATTGGTCATACCTGCCCGCTCGCCCACAGCGCGCACGGGAAGCGTTGGATGAGACCCCGAGCGAGGGGACGAAAGCGTCACCGGTTCGGGTTCGATTCGCGCTGCCAGGGTGGTGGGGTCGACCACGACCGCGCCGTCCTGATCAACCCAAACCAATCCTCCGCTCGAGTCGAAGTCGACGCGCTGAATCGGAGAGGGCCAGGGAATCTCTCGGCATTCGAGGGTATCCAGATTCCAGAGTAGGACGGACCGGTAATCACGCGCGACCAACCAGCTTCCGTCCGGCGAGAAGCCAGGTTCATAGAGAATATTGCCTGAATTTGCCAGGCTGATCGCGCGTCTTTCACTCAAGTCGACCAGCTGAATAAAGGGATGATAACCGGTGGCGGCCAGCTTGCGACTGTCGGGCGAGAAGGCCAGACCAGTGATCTCGCCGCCGTCGAAATCGCACAAACTGCCCGCCTCCTCGAGCTCAAATGGCGGGATGGTTGCGACCTCAGTCTGCGGTTCAGGTCGTAGCTTAAGCGCTCGACAAAGCTGCAGCTCCCAATTGGGCTGACTCAGGAGCTCTTCGAAACCGAGCAAGCACAGGGTTTCTCGCAGGGATTCTCGGTCCGGACAAGCTCGTCCGCAGGCGGCTGCGAAGCCAAAATCGAGCAGGCCGAGGGGCTCCAGGGACAGGTTGCTCAGGCGGAAGTTGCCGTGAGCTCGACCCTGGCCTTCCAGTTCACGCAGACAGCGCAAACAAAAGCGAGCCAGGGCCAACCGATCGAGGGCCTCGGCCTCCTCAAACATGCGACAGAAGCCTCGGACGGTGACGATGACATTGCCAGGAAGGAGATGCACCTTCTGGGTGACGAGGTTGCCGGGGTATTCGGCAGCGACCTCGAGGGACTTGGGGTCAACTGGCTCCTGACGAGCAAAAAGGCGCATCCTCAAGGGCGTTTCGGAAGCGTCTCCGATGCGCCGCACCGTTAACACCCACTCCCCCCACGGTCCCAAAGTGGCGGGGCTCATGGGCAGGTAGCGCATTCTGGCGCAGTGAGAACGGATGGCCTGGGCATCCAGCATCGGTCGAGGTTCCTGACCCAACCAATGTTTCCTTGCAAACCCTCTTGCAGCGAGTACTGCCGCCATCTGCAGGAGCAAGACAGGCCGCTTAAAAGCCCGGGCACCAAGGTCTTCGGTTGGGGTAACTGAGCGGCGGGATCCCTAAATCTCGATTCATTGGCCGCGTCCCATAGAAGCTCAACCTCTGATTTGAAGACATTGAAGGGCGATATGACAAAAATCAGCGCCTCAGGCAACAATTGCCAGAATTGAGAGAGCACGACGCCGCCGTGATCATGAATGGAGTATTGGTCCTATGGAGCACTTTAGCCCACCCTGCTAGAGGGCAGGGAATCGTATCCGAGGCTGGAAGTGCCTAACCATCGTGAACATCCAGGTGGGTAAGCAATTTCTCAAGATAAAGGGCGAGCCGCCTTTTGAAGTGGTGGTCAACGGACAGGTCGCGCCCGGCGGCCTGTTTGACCGGTTTCATCAGGCCGTTGAAATTCGCGAAAGGCTCGATGGCCCTCTTAAGGGAAGCAAAACCAGCAAAAGTTACCCACTCCAGCTGCCACCTCCCTTTCACTTTGCCGCGGTCGTCAGCGACCGGCGACGCTATCCTCTCGGCTCCCGAGTCTACCTCATCCAAGCTCTGGAAAAAGGGGTCGAGTATCAACAGCATCTGATGGCCAACGGTTACCAGACCCTCTGGGAGCGTCGCCTCAAAGTGGAGGGGCAATGGCACGTCGAGTGCCTGGAGGGACTGGAACCGGGGGATTACTCCTTCAAGTTGGTGCAGGGAAAGCAATTCAGCATCGCCTGCTTTCGCGTGCTGCCCCTCGGCCCCCCGCGTCAGGCCCCCATTGCCTACCGGATGATTCATCACTACGGGGAAAAAGTCTGGGCCAGACGTCCCCTGAGCCGCGACGACCCCTATTATTCCTTTGACTTCAACGCCCTTAACGACCCCTGCGAAGTCGAAATCGCCAGCGAGGCCACGCTGGAGTATCATGAAAATGGGCGGCTGTGCAAAACCATCGAAGGGCCCGACAAACGGGTGCCCTGCGAGTATTTTGCGATGTATGCCCACCGCGTCGCTCGGTCGCTCCATCTGCACCTGGGCCAGTACACTCAACAGATCACCGCAGAAGACCAAAGCCGACCGGTTTATCTGGGCGCGGACCATTTTGCCGGAAAGGTCGCCTGGCCCGGTGCCCGCCTGGTGGACGGGGTCTATTTCTCAGGCAGCTGCGCCGCAGTCGGCCGACAGGTGGAAGCAACCGGCATTTGCGATGAGGGGCCCTGGCTGATTCGATATTCACTTGAGGAAGACAGGGAAAGCTTCCAGTTCCAGCCACCCGAGGCGGTCCGCCTGACGATCCGCGCCCTGCCGGGAGAGCTGGAGCTGCAGAGCCCGCTGGCCGGTCAGGCGGTGCTGGTCGTCAGCGATCCCGAGAGCGCCGGCGCCAGCCTGAGCGAGCCCTATGGGGCGACCTTGCTCAGCTGGTTTGCGGCAGCCGCGCCGCGCTACCGAGAGGGTCCGCTGCAAGAGGTTCAGCTCGAAGCCACTGGAAACTCCCTGTTCCTGACCGGTCGCGGCGCTCCCGACGCAGTCAATTTCACCTGGAGCGACTCGCACGACCATTTCAGCAGCCACGCGGAGCCGTTGTTGCACCAGATGGTACAGGTGCTGAACCTGGATGCCCACACCCCGGTGCGCGTCCCCCTGGATACCCGATCCCCCGGTAGAGCCCGATTCTACCTTTACGCAGCCAATCGTCTGCACCTGGAGGAATTGCAATGGTAAGGCTCAGCGCACGACCTCAGGTTGCCCACGAAAGAGCGACCGGGCTCTGGCCAGCGGTGAGGGACGATCTGTCTGCATTTTTGAATACCTGCTCGAGGCAGAACCGTGGGGGGTGCTTAGGCGGCGCGAGCGGTGGTTCTGCGGGTTGGGAGATTATGTTCTTCGGCGGCGAAGGAGAACGCGAAGGCTGCGGGAGGCTGGGGCGGGCGGACGTGCCCACAGCGGGTGCCTTGGGGCGTCAACTGGTTTCTTTCTGAATGAGACGATCGGCCGCGCGACGGAGCCGGTCCGCCTGCATCAAGAGAATTTTCTCCATTCGCTCGGGCTGGCTGCGAATCCACTGCAAAAATTCGGCGCGACCGAGGCGGCGAATGCGGGCGGGGCCTCGAGCCCGCACCGTGCCACTGTGGGCTTTGCCGTCCAGGCAGGACATTTCTCCTAGAATTTCGCCGCGCTGCAGCAACGCAAAGATGGTGGTGCCCGCACCCTCGGCGGCGACTCCGATCACTTCCAATTCGCCTTCGTCGATGACGGCTACGTAGGAGCTGGGGTCACCTTGACGCCACAGTACTTCCCCAGCCTGGAGATCCACCACATAGCCGGGCAGACTCTCGGGCGCGGGTTCTGTGTGCTCCTTTCGGGCGGGAGTGGCCGGGCGGGCCTGGTGCAGGGGTTCCGCCAGGCGCTCCAGTTCCAGAGCGACCTCACGCATGGAAGCGTATCTTTGAGTAGATTCTTTGGCCAGCAGGCGGCTGACCAGGGCCTTCACGCCCTTTGGAAGACCCTCGGGCAAGGGAGCCGGAGCCTGGCTGAGGATGGACAAAATAGTGGCGCCCGGTCCAGTCCCGCCAAAGGGGAGCTTGCCCGACAGCAGTTCGTAGAGCGTGACTCCGAAGGCCCAGAGGTCGTGGTCGGGTGAGGCCGGCAGACCCTGACAAGCTTCCGGACTGAGATAGCTGATCGTCCCTAAAGCCGTGCCGGTCTGGGTCATGCTGGCCCAGAGGCCGCCCAGGTGGGCCACTCCAAAGTCGGTCAGGCGAGCCTGGCCTTCTTCCGTGAGCAGAATGTTTTCCGGTTTGACGTCGCGGTGAATGATTTGCAGGCGGTGAGCGCGCGTGAGGGCGTCGGCGATGTCCAGCATCCAGCTGAGCGCTTGCTCTGGAGCAATGGGCCCGGTCTCCAGTCGATCCCGCAGGGTGCCCCCGCCCATGTAGTCGAGGACGAGGTAAAAGCGACCTTCGCTTTCGAAGGATTCTCTGACTTTGACAATGTTGGGGTGGTTGAGCCGTCGCAGGGCCTCCCCTTCGCGCAGGAAACGCTCGACCATATCCGAGTCGGGTCCCAGATCGAAGTGCAGGGCTTTGATGGCCACCACCTCACCCGAAGCCCGGTGGGTCGCGCGCAACACTTCGCCCATAGCGCCCCGCCCCAGGATCTGATGAATTTCATAGCGCTCGGTCAGTTGGGGTGAATGCACGCAGCGGTTTTCTGCCCCAGAGCTTTAGGACCTTTTGACCATCCGCGCCCACAACCGAGAGCTTCGGCGCCAAGCTACAGGCGTCAGGTAGCTGTTGGGCCCTATGTGCTTCATCTCCAATGGTGAGTGTCCGCGGACCTGAAGGGGGCAGGTCATGGGGAGTCAGTACAGGTTTGGCCAATAGCCAGGCTGGGCCGAAGCCTGGCTATTGGCTGCTTCCCAGTCATCCCAGTTGGCCTGTGTCCTGAAAGGAACCTGGGTAATGCCTTGGGGAAGCCTTTGCGATGATTACCGTTTCCAACCGCATTTTGGTCCGACCCGAATTCAGCCAGGCCTTCGAGAGTCGCTTTCAGGAGAGATTGGGTTTGGTGGATAGCATGCCCGGATTCCTGGCCTACCGACTCTTGCGCCCGACTAAGCCCGACCAGCCCTATGTTGTGATGACCTTCTGGGAGAGTGAGACCCACTTTCGTGGTTGGACTTCCTCCCCAGAATTCAAAGAGCAGCACAAGCGCGAGCGGACCCTCCCTCCCGAAGCCCTGATTGGTCCTCCTCAAATTGAAGTCCACGAAGTTGCTCAGGAAAGCGGGATGGTTCTGGGCCCCCGTAGCTGAGTGGCTGCGGGCACCTCGCGGTTGGCGCCGGCTGCCACAACCAACGATTTGTTACGAAATTCGTAGCCATCCCCGAAGGTGCTTATCGTTTGGCGGAGCTGTTCCATTTCCGGAGTCCGGTTGGTTTTGATGGGTTCGGTTGATCAAGTTCTGCTGAAACGACTGACGAGGGATTGGCTGGCATAAATCGACCCTGAAAGCCTGTTTGCAGAGGCGAATGGGCTGGGCAGGTTCTCCCCGCCCTGTCTAAACCCAGGGTTGGGAGCGCCGCGGCAGATTCTCGCCACTTTCTCGCGTCAATCCAACCTTGCGCCTTCGGGTAGGTGCTGCCGGCTTGGGGAGGAAGCCCCAGCAATGCCTTTCTTCCCGCTCTTTGCCGCACTTGTGTTATTCGCTTCGGCCGGAACCCTGGATTGGATGCCGGGGCGCTGGTGCATCCGCGCCGTCGGCGTGTCCTGGCTGAGCACCGTGCTCTTCCTGGCAATGACCCGGCCAGATTTGCTGCGCCGCCGGTCGCGCAAGGGTGAGAACACCGCTGAATGGGATGGGCCGATTATGACCCTCTTCAGATTGTCGATATTACTTTTGCTGGCTGTGGCCGGTTTGCAATCGGGACGAGGCGGCTTTGCCCTCGATTCAAGGCTTTTTGCTACTGGAGCGCTGGTTTTGCTTTTGGGCAACTTGCTTTTGTGGTCCTGCCTGCATAGTAATCCGTTCTTTGAAACAGAGGTTCGTCATCAACGCGACCAGTCTCAAACCGTCATCCAGACGGGACCTTACGCTTTGGTACGCCACCCCGGCTACGTGGCTTTGATCTTGCTGCTTGGCAGTCTCCCCTGGATGTTGCACTCCAGTGTTGCAGTGCTGCCCTGGCTTCTCTGCGTCGCAACCCTGGTGACCCGTTTGCTCCGAGAGGAAGCACACTTAAGCAACTACTTGCCGGGTTACCGTGACTACCAGGAACGTTGCCCCTTCCGATTGATCCCCTGGGTCTGGTAGTGCTCGAATCCGCCTCCTTTCGCTCAAAAGCACCTGGCCCACGCGTGCATCAGTTACTCTGGCCCGAAAGCGGAGAGCTCACTGGAACAGCAGGCCGATCTTCAAAAGCTCTGTCTCCAAGGATCTCATTGAAGTGCCGAGTCAATCCGTAGCGGGCAAAACTACGCAATTTCTCGACCATATTCCGATTGCTAAAGTCCGAGGAGTGAATCTCACGCAGCCCCAGACAGAGCAGAGCCTCTTGAGCTTTCATCTCTTTGCCTCCTATTGACGGGCTGGAAAACTCGTTTCAAAGACAGACGATTCAATCCCATCCGACCAGCGACATACAACGGGACGATCCGTTCTCTTTATCTTTAAAGAACAGCAGCCGTGAATCGGGAACGTCGCTTTTACAGCGCCCCAAAAAGCTCCGTTTTAGAGCACGACCGCTCGTGCCGGGGAGGCCTCGACCGCTCCTGTTTTACAGCTTCTTGAGCACCTTCTCGCAGTTAGGATCAAAGGTAGCGGCCTTTACGTCGGCCATGGCAGTCAGTTTGAAGGTGGACTTTTCCTGATCCAGGAACGCCCCCACTTTTCCCAGGGCCCCCATGACGCCACCCTGATCGGCCATCTCGTCGTTCTTGGAGCGAATCAGTGAAAACGGCATCGAGAATGGAAACTTGCGCTCCTCACCCTCTTTGATGCTGAAGGGCTGGTCGCAGACGATCTGCTTCCCCAGGTCGAAGTGTTTTTCCGTTTTATCTTCTCCCGAGCCGGTGCGCCAATGCTCGCGCAGCTCGATTTTGACCAGGGTGACCTCCTGGTCACTTTTGCCCGTGACGGTAATCGTGCCGTCAATGGTGGACTGTTCTGCCGAAAAGGTATCCGGGGTGTCAATGCTCACGACCACCGTGGCGATACCAAAGAAATTCTTGACTTTGTTGAAAAATGCCATGTTCTTAAACCCCCAAAGGAATTGGATGCCCGGCTCCTTTGTCTGAAAAGAGGAGGTTTTCCTTCAAACTCGTCCGCGAGTTAAGCCGGGGCGCGATGGCCAGAGGTGCGGGGGCTCTCCTGAATTGTTACCACTTGTTGTGCACATAAGACTTCGCCATCACACTGGTGGTCATTCTCGCAAAGCCTTCTGTCCGCTGGCCGCGACGCGAGCCACCAGGTGACCTCCGTTCTGGACCTCCTGGCGAGCGGGTGAGTCCTGAATCCGATCCTAACGGTCCTCTGCCAATTAATCCCGATCCAACCGTCACATGTGTCGGGAGAGAGGCCGGAAGGTCAGGAGGAGTGGGGACACGCGCTCAGGGTAGGCGGCTTTGCAGCAGCCGGCGCTGCGCCTCCGTCAGCTCCGTTTGCAGCGATTCGATTTGTTCTTTTTGGACCAGGCCGGCGGACAACATGGTTTTGACGAATTCGAGGTCCTTGGTTCTGCCGGCCAGCAATTTGCTAACGGCCAGATCAGCCGGGTGTAGGCACAGGCCGGTGACTCCGCCTGTATTGGCATTGTTGATTTCGACCACGCGGCTGAGCCAGCGGTAGGGTAACAGGGCCGTTTCGGGGCCGATTCCGTGAGCGTAGTAGCCGAAGGTCTCGTGAAAGGGCGACCGTTCGCCAATCGAGCCGTCAATGAGGTCGGCTTTGTTCGGGCTATTCAATGGGTAGAGGTCAACTTCCAGGGACACGGTGAGGGCCGGCGGGGCCTCAGGGTAGGCACCCAGGATGGCCTGACTGCCAATGATCACCAGCTTGTCTTCCTGGGCGATGGCACCGGCCGCGCGCAGGACGTGTTCGAGCTGGGCTCGGGTCACGAGCGGTAAAACTCCCAGCGTTCCTGAGGAGTGAGGATGCCAACGAAGGGGTCATTCTGGCGCAGGCGACAGCCTTCTTCGCTGGGGTCGAGCAAAAGCAGGCGGATTTCTTCCCAGGGTTTCTCAAGCAGCCTTTGCCATTCTTGCACGGCTGCTGAGGCGGGCCAACGCTGGCAGTTTTCCCGGGCTTTGAGCAGTCCGGCGCGCTGCGGGTCCTGGTCGATGCGTTGCACGATGGCCGAGATCATGGCCAGGCTGCGCTGTTCGATTTGGCGATGCGACTGCATCGGTTGAATTTCCCTTCCAAATGGTCGGTTTCCCGTCTGAGGGAAAGGCTTCGCCAAGAAAACCGGTTGTTGTTCTTCTTCTGACTTTGGCCTTTCGGCTATGCCGGAGTCAGAGGCCGGTAAGGAGCAAATCCAGAGCGGCGACCAACTCCGCCCGAGACTCGCTGACCCAACGCGCGCCGGGGCCACCACCGGTGTTGTGCATT
>JAFEBA010000014.1 GCA_018266105.1 bacterium
AGAGATGACCCGTGCGGGTCAGGGTGTCTGCGAGCTAGAGTGGCGGAGGGAGGCCGCAGCAATGCGGTCCTGCCGGGATGACCCGTGCGGGTCGTCAGCAAGCAACATGACAGAGAAAGTCTTTCCCCCAGGGGGTCCCGCCGGTGGTTTTTTTCCGCGAGTAACCTTGGCGAAGGGAGCTTGTCCCCCCGGCAGTTCCTGTCAGAGATGACCCGTGCGGGTCGGGGTCGTCAGCAATCAACAGCACAGAGGGAGCCCGTCGGAGATAATCCCGGCCAGCCAAGAGATGGTTCCGTCGCTCGAATACAGCGCCCAGGAGAGTGCCCCGAACGGCTGACAAACCCAGCCCAGCCTGAGCGGGCTACTTAAGCAAGGCCTCCACAGGCGGAGCCAGCCGGTCCACAATCAGTGAGTAACCTTGCTCGGTGGGGTGGATCTGATCGGCCTGGTTGAGCTCTCGCTTGCCGGCCACCCCCTCCAGAAAGAACGGCAGCAAGGTCACCGAGTGTTGGCGCGCCAGACGAGGGTAGATGGCCGCGAACCTCTCCTCGTAGACCTTGCCCGAGTTCTTCAGCACCCGCATTCCGGCCAGAAGCACCCGGACTTTGCGCTTTTGCAACACATCCAGCATGGCTGAGAGGTTTTGCTCGGTCAGGGCTGGGTCCAGGCCGCGCAGGCCATCGTTGGCGCCGCTTTCCAGGATCAGCACTTCCGGCTTCAATTGCGACAGCACCCAGTCGAGCCGGCTGCGGGCGCCGCTGGTGGTCTCGCCGCTGATGCCGGCATTGACCACCTTCCAGGCGAAGCCATCCTGACGCAGACGGCGTTCCAGCTGGGCGGGATAGGCCTTGTCGGGGTCCAGTCCCAGGCCTTCCGTGAGCGAGTCTCCGAAAGCCACCAGCACTTTGCCCTCTGGGGTGGAGGAGGCCAGGGGAGGCGGGGCCTGCTGGCAGCCGAGCAGCAGCAGTCCCAGGGCCAGAAAGCGGGCCGGCCGGGCACGCATCACGGGCAGACACAGCCAGGTGCCCAGCGCCGTGAGCAAAAGCAGCGGCGTGAACATCAGGGTCAGCCACAAGCCCATATCGGGCTCGAAGGGAACGTCCCAAAGCCAGCGGCACAGTCCCCAACTGGTCAAACTGGCAAGACCCAGCGAAAGCCCGCTGCAAATCGAGCCCAACAAAAGATTCTCATACACAGTTGCTCTCATGACAAAACCTCTGGTTGCTCCTAATACCTTATAATAGGCCGCCTCCCTCTCGCGCTCCAGGCGGCTGGCCAGAGTGGCACTCACCAAGATCACCCCGCCGGGCACCAGGCCCAGCGACAGCAGCAGCCAGGTCAAGGTCAGCAGTTGCTTGAGTTTCTGAGAAACCAGGCGAATGGTCTCGCTCACGTCAAAAGAAGTGATGCCGGGAAAAGCCTCAGCCACCCTGGTTTGCAGTGGCACCAGTTGCTCCTCGGGCACCCGCACCAGAGCAAAGATAGCGCGCGGGGCGCCTTCGACCAGGGCCGGGGGAAAAAGCACCTGAAAGGTGGGCCGAAAACTCTCGCGACTCACGTGGCGCAGGCTGGACACGGTCACCTCCATCGGCACCCCCTGCAAAGTGAGAGAAAGCTTGCTGCCTACCTTCAGATGATGGCTGGCCGCCACGCTATCCAACAGAGATGCCTGGGCCGGGCTACCGGCCTGGAAAAGGCTGGAGGCTCCCACCAGCCGCTCATCCGGGTCCAACTTTTCGGCTGAGCTGCCCCGATAATCTCGGCGATTCTCGTTTTCTTCCGAGGGCTCGTGTTCGACGTTCAGAAAACGCAGTCGGAAACTGGGATAGAGCGGCACCGGCCGGGGCAGCAGCTTGAGAAAAGACTGGGCCTGATCGGGCTGGATATCAAAGAAGATGAGATTGGGAGCATCCGGCGGCATGGCCCTGACCCAGGCCTTGTCCAGGGCCTGTGCGCTCAAGAGCAGCGTAAACAGGACGGCCAGCGTCGATGTCAGCAGGGTGGTCACCGTCAGCGTGCTGCTGCTGGGACCCAGCAAGCCGCGCAAAGCCACCCTGGCCTCCAGGCGGCCCGGCTGCCAGCGGCTCAGCATCTTGAGCAATCCGCTGGCCAGCAGCCAGATCAAGCCGGTCAGGGCTGCCAGAGCCAGGGTAAACTGAAGCGCTCGCATCGGCTCGCCAGTGAGGAATGCTAACAGGACAAAGGTTGTGAGCCATCCCGTGCGAGGCAGGCTCAGGGTCAGCCGGCTGGGTCGTTGCTCACGAAGCTTTCCCAAGGTTCCGTAGGTGAAGGCGAAGCTGGTGAAAGCACCCAGAGCGGCTGCTTGCAGGGCCGGGAGCAGTCCCAGGTAGGGGCGGTCCTGGCCGGGCAGGAGCCGGGCCAGCCAGTCGCCGGAGGAATGCAGCAACCCGGCCGCCAGCAGCAGACCGGTCAGAATGGCCAGGCTGGTGACCACGGCCACCAGCGCTCCGTAGTGTCTGGCCGTCCAGGAGTGTCGGGCCCCCAGGGTGCGCACGATGGAAAGCACCTGCTTGCGATCCCGCAGCCAGGCGGCCAAAGTCCCCTGCATACCCAGACCACCCAGGGCCACCCCAAAGACGGCGACCAGGTCCAGGAAAAGGAAAAAGTTCTTCACAAAGCGTCGAATCGACTGAGGGGAATGCCGCCAGCTCTCGACTCGCTCTTGCTCGGGCAGGGCGCTCTGGCGCAGTTGTTCCACCAGCCCGTCGGGATCGGCGGAACGCAGCAGGGCGCGCCGCTCCACGTAACTGCCCTGGCGGGTCACCAGGCCGGTTGACTCAAGCTTGTCCGGAGCGATAAAAATCCGACCGGATATGCCAAAGATTCCCAAGGGACGGTCCGGTTCTCCCAAAGATTCGTCCACAATGGGCAGCGTCCGGGAGCCCACTTTGAGAGAGTCACCCACCCTCACGTGCAGGCGCTGCAGGACCCGCGATTCCACCACCAGACCCTTTTGAAGCGCGCCCGTCAGACTGCCACCGGAGGCCAGCTTCACTTCGCCGTAAAGCGGATAGCCATCACTGACCGCCTTCAGCTTGCTAAAGAGCGTCTTGCCGGTGCGCGGGTCAATGGCTACGGTGAACAGTTCCTGAGTGAGGACGTGGGGTTGCCGGCTCAGTGCTTCGCGCAAGGGACCGCTGAAAGGCTGGGTGGAAAAGACCACCACGTCGCCGCCGGCGCTCAGGCGCGCGTCGCGAGCCATTCCGGCCTCGATGGCCTGGCGCCAACCCTCCACCACTGCTACGGCCAGGACCGCGCTGACCACGCATAACCAATACAAGGCCAGTTGGCGGCCGCCGGCCCGCAGTTCCCTCCACAGGAAGGTGCGGTTCAAAGAAACCGCCCGTCGCTCATCACCAGCACCCGGCCGGCCAGACCCGCCAGTGCCTCAGAGTGAGTCACCAGCAACAGAGTGGAGCCACTCTCGGCTTTGAGTTCCAGCAGCAGCTCGACCACTTCCTGGCCGTTGCGCGTATCCAGATTGCCGGTGGGCTCATCGGCAAAAAGCAGGGCGGGGCGATTGATGACGGCCCGGCATAAGGCCACCCGCTGTTTCTCGCCGCCCGAGAGCTGATGGGGAAAACTGGCCAGCCTTTGGCCCAGGCCGACCCGTTCCAACAGCGCGCGTGCCTGGGCCCGAGCTTCGGCCTTTCCCGCCAGCTCGGCCGGAAAGGCCACGTTCTCCCAGGCATTCAGTGAAGGCACCAGGTGGAAGTCTTGAAAGATGAAGCCGATTTTCTGGTTGCGTAAGCTGGCCAGCTTTTCTTCAGGAGCGCTGCTGACCTCGGTGCCGGCGATCAGGACTCGTCCCGAGTCGGGCAGATCCAGGCCTGAAAGCACGGTCAGAAGCGTGCTCTTGCCGCTGCCCGAAGAACCCGTCACGGCCACAAACTCCCCGGCCGCCAGGGTCAAATTGACCCCTCGCAGGGCCTCCACGGTCGTGGAGCCGGGCCGCTCGTAGGTTTTGACCACATTCTCGGCCTGTAAAATGGACATCTCCAGGAAAGCCTTGCAACCAGCCCTGAGTTCCCCTGCGTCGCTGCGAGGCTGAGGCCGGGGTGGGGGCGAAGCGGTCGGGATGAAGTACTCGAAAGACAAGGTTGATGACGCAGTTTTGGCGCTGCTCTGGCTTACTCACTATACGGATGGAGCCAATACTCGAGCCTGGAAGGGGCACGAGTGGGGGGCCTTGGAGCGGCTGCACGAGCGGGGGTTGATCGGCAATCCGGTGGGCAAGGCCAAAAGTGTGGTGTTGAGCGATGAGGGAGTGGCCCGGGCTCGGGAGCTCTTTGAACGGCTGTTTGCTCAGGAGCCCATGTAGGTCCTCCGGGTTAGGGGAGCGGCTTGTGGCCGTCCGAGTTCGGAGCACCTGTAGAGTTTATAGCGGATTTGGTCTGGGGCTTCTGTGAGATTTTCCCCATAAAGGGGGGCGCCGGGCCGGGGGGAAATGGGAAGAATGAAATTCAGAGTTTTTAGCGCCATTCTTTTGCTTTCGCTGTCGCATTCGAGTTGGGCTCGCCCGCGCGGGAGTCAGGTGGGGCAGCCTGACCCGCCGGCAGCCTCGGTGACCTATGCCGAATTTGTCGGCGATGTGCGCCTGGCTGCGGCCAATTCGCGCTTGAGTGAGAAGCAGCTGGATCAGTTCTTCGCCCGTTATGGCGAATTGTTGACGCCTCAGATGGACACCACCCGGCTGATGTCAGCCTTGCAAGAAAGGCCGGCGGGTTCGAGATTTCCGCTGCAGCCGTTGCAGAACCAGCCGTTCTACCAGGCCATGATGCAGCAGTTGCTGCACTCGAAGAATGCCAATCAGCGAATTCTCGGGTACGCCATTCTGGGGGCGGCTGGGGATTCTCGCTATAATGTTCAGTTGCTGAAGGTGGCGCGTCAGGACAGGCACCGGGGAGCGTTGATTTGGGCGGGGATGGCCCTGCTTTTTCTCCATGATCGACACACCGATCAGCTTTTTGATTTTGTGGTGGCCAATGAGAACTGGCAGGACCCTCATCTGATGGGACTTTATTTGCAGCAGGACCCGGCCTCCTTGCTGCGGGTGGCCAAGCAGAAAATGCGCAGTCAGGATGGGCGAGCGCGCATGCTGGCGGTGCAGAGTTTTCTGCGCGACCAGCTAGATTCGGAAAGCCAGGCGCTGTTGCGCCAGGCGGTCCAGAGCTGGGAGCCCCAGGTTCGCGGTTACGCAATTTATGTGCTGGCCAAGAATCGACTGCCGCAGCTGAAGGCGCTACTGACGCCCTCGCTGGCGGTCAAGAGCCTGCGAGCCGTGAGTTTGATGGCCCTGGCCTCCAGCCCGACCCCGGAAGATCAAGAGTTTCTGACTGCCATGCCCGTCGATTCGGATGTTCTGGATGCCTATCTGGAAGCGGAAACGGTGCCGGCGGCCCGGAAATGGCTGGCCTTGATGCAGCAAAAGGTGCCCGAGGGCTATACCTTTTTCGTGCAGTCGCATGGCCTTTTGAAGAGTGATGAGCTTCTGGCAGAGTTGCAGCGCACTCTTCGTGAGGCCAAGGATCCGAAAGTGATCGAAGAGTTGGTGCGTGCGCTGGATGGGCGCAAGGATGAGGCCAGTCTGGACCTTCGGCTGGGATTGCTCAGTCATCCGGATTCCAGCGTGCGCTATTGGGCCGCCGACAGCCTGGAGGGCGTAGTTTCTCCGCGTCTGGCCGAGGTTTTGCCCGGGCTCATTCGCAATCCCCAATTGCGCACCTCGGCATTGACCCAGCTGGCGGTGGACAACCGGGTGGACAGTTTACGCGACGTTTATCGTTCCTTCTGGCTGCCCAAGCCCAGCCAGGAGGGCGAGTGGCGCCGATCTTCGTTGGACTACCTGGCGGCTTTTCCTCAGCCCGAGGACCTGGAGCTCTTGCGCGGAGTGGCGGCCAATGATCCGGACGTGTTCAGTCGACGCGCGGCGGTGGAGGGCCTGGGAGTGCTGGGAGATGCGGCTTCGGTGGACCTGATCGTGGCGGCTCTGGCCAAGGAGCCGGCCGCCGACGCCAATGCGGTGGATTATCTAGAGGCTTTGGGGCGAATTGGCGGACCGGCGGCCCGGGCCGTGCTGGAGCGCTACAAGGGTAGCCAGAATCCGGGGGTACGGGCGGTCCTGGACAAATACTTGCATTAACGTGAGCGGGGGTAGGGCAGGCAGAGCCCGCGGATGACGGAGTCGGGCACGCCCCTGCTATGCAGCAGTTCCAGGGAGTAGAAGTTGGTATCCAGGACGAGTTGGTATTTCCCGTTGACTTTGTGGTAGAGCCGCTGGCTGTCAGGGTAGTCGGCCAGATAGGGCGGTTTGAAGTTCACCGGTTTGGTGCCGATCGACAACCACTCCCGGTCCTGGGAAAATCCCTGGCTCAAATCTTGGCTCCAGGTTTGTCGCAGCACCAGCCTGCCCATGGTGTTGACTACGACTCTCCCGAGTGGACCGAAGCTTACGGAACAATACATCCGCCGGCGGCCATCGTTTGAAAGTTGATTGCACCTATCGCGATGATGCCTGGCCAGCGGTTGCCAGACGGCGTCGATTTCGGCCTGGGTGTAGTCCAGTTGCAGAATGGAGACAGTGCTACGGTGAACGTAACCAATGGTGCCGTCGTCCGTCATCACCTGATGCCAGTCCCCCGGCTTGAGCAGAATAAGGGCGGACCGGCCGTCGAGGCGCCGTAAAACCGGCCCGTTGGGGGAGCTGCGCAGGTTGGTTGGGGGCTTGGGGTCGATGAGCACAGCCAGCCCCTCGGCCTCCAGGTTGGTGCGCCGCAGCTCGGAGAGGCGGACCTGGGTCGCCTGGGGGGAGTCCAGCGCGGCGTAACTGTGAAACAAACGGGTCAGGCCGACCAGGGCCGTGTCGCCCATTTCCCGCAAAATGATGCCGCGCGAGCCATCCTTGAGGAACACAATTTCTCGGGCCAGGGCCGGCATGGTCAGCAGCAAAAGCAGAATGAGGCGTTGAATCATAGCGTTTATTTTGGCAGATCTCGGGCTGCCCCTGCCTGACTGCCGACCGGCTCGCTGAAGGTGCACAAAGCCCGGTCCTGGAGTAAGATTGCGAAATGGAGATCGAATTGTGGTTGGATGTGTCCTGCCCCTGGTGTCGCGGGGCGCTGCCGGTGATGAAGAGGCTGCTACAAGAGGAGGCGCCGACGGCGCGGCTGGTGTGGAGGCCGATTCGGCTGCACCCGCTGGACCCTAAAGGCAGGGCTCTGACCGAGCTGGCGACAGAGGCAGTGCAGTTCAACCGTGAGCGTGGCCGGCCCTTGGGGTCGCCCGCCTGGTTGCACCATCCGCAGCTGGCCCATCGCTTGCTGGCCCTGTGCCGGGAGCGGGCCGATGTGGAGATGTGGGATCTGGCCGAGTCCCTGTGGGAGGCCAACTGGGTGCAGGCCATTGACATCAACGCCGCCTCAGAGCTGGAGGCCGCCCTGGTGGCGCCAGCCGAGGTTTGGCAGCAACTGGCCAGGGGAGAGGGAGAGGCTCTGGTGGAGGCCGATCACCGCCGGGCCCTGGAGATCGGCCTGGACGGGGTTCCACGCTTTTACGTGAACGGAGTGATTGTACCCGCCTGGCTGGAGCCGGAAGAGGTACGACAACGCCTGCGCGCGGCGCTGGCATGATGGCGACGCTGCTGAGTTGGGTGTGGCATATTGTCGCCCTGGCAACCGCCTTGGTGGTCGTTGCGCATGGGGACTCGCTGCCGCGACTGTTGGTCTGGCCTGCCTGGGGCCTGCTGTCCCTGGTATCCTTCGTGATTCACGTTCTGGCCGGCGCCTCGGTCTGGGTGGATAGCGCTCTACCCTATCGGGGCCTGAGCCCGGTCCCCGGCGGTCCCGGCATGCGGCCGGTCGCCTATCACAGGCCGTTGCAGCAGCGGGTCGGTGAGGGCTCCAGGCTGGACTGGATCAACTGGTGGGCCGGGCTGCTCCTGCGCGGCGGCTCTTTTTTGGGTGTGCTTGTGGCCACAGCGTTTGTGTTGGGCCTGCAACTACCGTCCACCTGGGGATTTGCCGGCTTCGCACTGGTATATCATCTGAGCATCATTCTGGCCGGCCTGTTGGCCAGTCCCGGAATCACGCTGCTGATGCGGATTCTGCGAGGTTTCTGGCAGCGTAGCGAACCCCCTGATCTTCCCGAGACGCCCGCAGCTGAACCGGACGGCATTGGAGTGGCACGTGCGGAGATTGGTTGGAACCAGCGGGTTCTGGCCCTGGCCTGGCGGCTGACCCCCCTGCCCACTCTGCTGCTGCTGCTGACGGCCGCTCCGCTGCTGGCTTTTCCTGAGCAGGGCGCCCGCCTGGCCTGCCTGGGCGTGGCGGTGGCGGCGGTGCTGGGCTACCCGGTCTGGACCTGGTCGCAGTATCTGGCTCGACGGGCGTTGGGGCAGTAAGGGGCTGTCTCCGACGGAGTCAGGACATCCGTTGGAGCATTTCCTGGAGGCGGGAGCGCATGCGTTCTCGCAGGCCTGGTGGCTCGAGCACCTCGCAGTGGCTGAGACCCAGGGCCCAGATCAGGAAGGACTCGGTATCGCGCACCGAGAGGGTGAACTCGCCGCCTTCTACGTTCTGAGTGGGATGGACGGGGTTCTCGCGCAGCCAGCGGGCGACAGAGCTGTCCACCCGGCAGCGGATGGCGACCGGCTCGGCGCCCACCAGATCCCATTTGTGGAAGTGGGGATTGGCTGGCGGAGAGGGGCGCTTGAAGGTTTCTTTAAGCAATTCAAACTCTCGAATGCGTTCGAGTCGAAAGTTCTTATGCAGGCCTTCCTGGGGATCGCGGGCGCAGAGATACCAGCGGTCCTGGAAAAAGAGCTGAGCGGGTTCGATCACTCGCCAGCGCGGCTCGGGGTCCTTAAAACTGTGGTAGAAAAGCCGGACCCGGCGGGCGTCTAGCAAGGCGGTGCTCAGGGCTTTGAGCAGGTCACCGGGCAGATCCCAGGAGGTCTGAGTCGAGACCTTCAAAGGCAGGTCCGATTTGGCGCGTAATTCCTGACCGTTGAGCACGGCGTAGTGGAGCTTGTTCCAGCCGCGTCGCGCCAGCTGGCCCAGGTCCTTGGGACCGGCCAGCAAAGTGGCCAGCGTCACGGCCAGGGTTTCCTCCAGGTCCAATTGGGCTCCGGCTACGCGCAGGTTTTCTAACCAGTAGCGGGGGGGACGTTCGTGGCTTTCCGAGTCCCGGAGCGGCAGGCCGCATTCCCGAAGCTTGAGCAGATCGCGTTGAATTTGGCGTCGGCTGCTATTGTCCAGGCCGCCTAATTCAGCCACCGTTTTACCCCGGCTGCCCACCAGTTCTCCGACCAGTCGCATCAGCCTTTGAAATTGTTGTTCCTTGTCCGACATGGCCAGAATGATTCCTGAGCGATTCTACATTTTCCGCCTGAAAAGAATAATTCCATCCACTTTAATTATTGCGACAGAATCTGTCGCGATGGACTCGTTTGATCCAGGGGCCGGTCGCGGGGGACCTGGAGTTGTGCTAGGCAGACCAATAGAATCGGTCAAGTAGCCATTGAATCAGACTGATCAGAGGATAGAGCAACCAGAGCAGCACCAGCGGCATGGCCAGGAACGGAAAATCATCCATTGATTTGGCGGCCTGACGAAAGCCGAACTTGATGGTGGTGCAGGGACAAGCCGGCTGAATTTCTCCATTGAGCCAGTTGCGAAGCCGGTCGGCAAACTCCTTGACCGTGGTCGGTCTCTTCTCTTTGGCTTTGTGAAGTCCACTGGCAATGATTCTGGCCAGATCGATGGGCACGCGGCCTTGAACGGGGTGGAAGTAGGCTGTCAAGTCTTTGGGCTGCTTCTGGAGCACCGCCACGAAGACATTGCCCACTCCCTGCTCGCTAAAAAGCGGATTCAGTCCAATCCATTCATAGAAGGTCGCGGCCAGTGCATACAGGTCGGATTGCTGACTGGCGGGCTGGCCGCTCACGGTCTCTGGCGCGGGCGTAAAGGGGAGTGCCCTTGAAGTATTCGCCCGAACCCGGATTTTCCACCCCGGCCAGTTTGGCCAGGCCCCAGTCGAGAACATAGACCTCGCCGAGTTCTCCCACCATGATGTTGGCCGGCTTCAGGTCTCGGTGCAGGAAACCACGCTCGTGAGCGTAGGCCACCGCCTCGCACACTTTCACAGCGATGGCAACTCTTTGCGAGAAGGGGTATTGCGCATGAGCCTTGGGGCAGCCCTCGCGCAACTCGCGGATGCACTGCTCCAAGGTTTTCCCACGAATCAGCTGAAGGGAAAGGTAAGGGCGTCCTTGAGAATCCGTGCCCAGATCGTAAAGCGTGGGAATGCACGGGTGTTCCAGCCGGCTGGTTTTTTTGGCTTCTTCCAGAAAGTCTTCTAGCGGTAGCTCATTCACATCGGGAAGCGGCCTTTTCAAAGCCACCTGCCGACCCAGTTGCTGGTCCTCGGCCAAACACACCTCGGCGAACCCACCCTGACCCAGCAGCTTCAGTTCTTGGTAACGATCCTGCGACATTCTGACCTCCTGCTGTGGCTACGCCTGAAAGCGGCAATTGGTTCAGGAACGGCCAGGTAAAGTGAGGTCTTTCTTCGAACTCTCTCGGGTCAAAGCGTAGGGGAGGCGCGAGAGTAGGAGCGGCAATTGATCAAACCCACTGGTGCGGGCAGTATTCAACAACCAAGAAACTTGAGACTTGGCGGGCGTGAGCAGGGTGTCGAGGCGCCCTCGGACGCCTTCATCGCCAGCCAACCGGCTCCCATCTTCGCCAAAGGCCCGATTTCGAGCACCACCGCCATCCCTGGAGAAAAATCCGCTCCCAAGGTTCCCAGCCTGCTCGAGTCGGCTCGCTCCGCGCTGGCCCAGGCCGCCACCGGCATCGCTGGAACCGTCCAGAGTCTGGCCATCCGCCTGGTTCAGGGCGAAAAGCCCAGCCCGATTCACAACATTCTCTCCGTCAAAGACCGTCAAGGCCTGGCTCTCACCGGCCGCAACGGTCTCTGGGTCACGGTCGAAAAGGCTCCCGAGGTCGTCAAAGGCGGTCTGGGTCAGGTCTCCGAGACCGTCCCCGACGCGGTCAATAAATTCTTGGGCAAAGACGTGCGCATCATGGTGCCCTACTTGAAGGCCTTCAAGACCAGCGATGTGCCCTTCGAAAGCACCGGCATCAAGACCACCCTCAAAGGTCCTGATGGCCAGTTTGAGACCTTCGAGCTGATGCAGCAGCAACGTCCCGACAAGCCCGTGGTGTATGCCATCGCCAATGATAAGTATTTCGGCGAGCACGACCATCTGTATTTCCCCGCCGACCAGGAAACCTCGATCGGTCAGGACGGCATTTTCAAGTCGATTATGATGTACAATCGGGCCGCCAGCGAACTCATCCCCGCCCTGGATGTCGCTCAAGTGGCCGCTCCGCCCAAGCCCCAGACGGCCCTCTCGCGCGGTCTGCAAATCTTCGGACAGGTGGCCGCCAAGCTGATGCCCCGACTCGGTCAGGCCAAAGGCGAGGATGGAGCCCGGTTGCCCGGACCTCCCAGCAATCTCAAGGCCTTCGACGGTCCCATAGACTTCATCATCGGCCACGATTGGCTGACCTCGCCGCTGCTCAATGAACTTGACAAAGATTACGCTAAGAACGTGGGCAAGGTTTTTTACCTGCACAACACCTACAACGAAAGCCGTTCCACCCAGGCGGCCGAGGATGTCGGACTGAAGATTCCCCACGGGCACTCGCAGTATTCGCCGCTGCGCATCGGCATCGAGGCGGCTGACGTGGCCATTGCCAACGAGTTTTACGCCGAGCGCATTGTCAACAGCCTGTCGGTCGGCGCCGACTACGTTCCCGCTCTCCAGGCCCATCAGGCCAAAGGCTCGGTCTTTGACATGCACCACGGCCTCTCAGACACCTACTGCGCGCGCAACAACGCCAATTTACGCGCCGACGGCTACCGCGATCTCCCCAGCGATTTCCAGCTAAGCTCGGAGCCCTCCGCCCAAACCATGGCCACCCTGGCCGATTTCAAATCTCAGAACAAAGCCGCCCTGCAAAAAGAGGTTGGCCTGGCGCAAAATCCGGAGGCGGTGGTGGTCAGCTGGGTGGCTCGTCCCGAGCCTTTCCAAAAGGGCTTCGTGACCGTCATGGACAGCATGAAAGCCTTTCTGCGGGACAATCCCAATGCCCAACTGGTGTGCGCCGGCGTCCAGCCCGAAAAGAGCCCCGACTACGTGGCCGACTGGGTCAAAGATCTACAGAACGACAAGGAACTGCAGGGCCGCATCGCCTTTCCTGGCTTTGTCAACAATCAGAAGGTGGTGCGCATCGCCGCCGGCTCCGATTACCTGATGCTGCCCAGCCTGTATGAACCCTATGGACTGAGTCACCTGGAAGCGATGCGCCTGGGCGCCGTTCCGATTGTCCATCCCGTCGATGGCCTCAAGGCCACCACCACCGATCCGGGGGTTACGCCCCTGCAAGACTCACCAGCCCCCCTGCGCCCCTATGGACAGACCGCCATCTTCATGCAGCCGATGGACACCTTCGCCTACTGGAAAGCGCTGGATGAAAGGCTCAAACCGGGCGGGGCGGAACCTCAGGCCGCAGGCATCCTGGAGAACGCCCACAAGAACCTGCGCGGCGCACTGGACCGCGCCCTGAGCTTGAAGCAGCAGACCCCCGACCAGGCGCTGCAGGTGGCCTACAATGCCATGCGCTATGTGGAAGAGCAGCATTCTTGGGAAGAAATCTCCAAACGCTACGTCGCTCCCATCAACGCCGCGGTGGCGGCCGCCCAGCAGCGCCTATCAGGCTAGCCTGTAACGCGGCCTACCAGCGTGGCGTGTACTGGCTGTTGGTGTAATAGGTATTGCCAATGGGATAGCTGGTGGAGTGGTAGTTATAGTCGCCAATGCTCCCGTTCGAATAGCGGTAACTACCGATCTGAGTGCTGTTGTCGTAGTAGCTCTGGCCCCCGATCTGACCGGTGCTATAGCTGGAGTTCCCATAGTAGGTGGTGTAGGTGTTGACGTTGGTCCCGTTTACGTTGCCGCTGGTCCAGACACTGTTTCCAATCCTGTTGACCCAGACCGTGACGGGCTGCCCGTTGACGTAGGTGGTGACGTATTCGGCAAAGCTGGGCGCGCTCAAGGCCAGCAGTAGGGTGAAGATTTTCATGGAGTTTCCTTTCCGAATGAGGGTCCTTTCAGTCTAAGGATCAGCGCGACAAATTCTGACGCGGTCGTTCCAAGTTTCAGATCGGACTGGCCAGCCAATGAGGCTGCTCAGGATTTTTTCATGGTTCTGGACTACCCTTAGAGCTGATGAAAATCCACCCCTATCCCGCCCCGAAAGGCTGGTTTAAACCGGCCCAAGCGCCGGTCGAGCAAGCCGGCAACGCCGTGGGCCTGCAAACCCTGGAAGTGGATCAACTGCATCAGGAAGGTCTCAGCGGCCAGGGAGTCTGCCTGGCCGTGATCGACTCCGGTGCCCAACATCCCGACCTGCAAGGCCGGGTGGTGGCCTTCAAGGACTTCTTTAACAACAAAGAAGGCGAAAGCTATGATGACTTCTTTCACGGAACCGCGGTGGCCACCGCCGCCGCCGGTCAGGGAGGGCCCGTGGGCGGAGTGGCCCCTAAAGCCAACCTGGCCATCCTCAAAGTCACGGATGAAAACGGCTGCGTAGAATCTTTCGAAGTCAAGAAAGCCCTTGCCTGGGTGCGTGAGAATCGCGAGCGCTACAATATTCAGGTGGTCAACCTATCGCTCGGCCTGGAAGAAGGTCAGGCCAAAGTGGCCCAACAAGTCAAAGAGCTGAACGACATGGGCGTGCTGGTGTGTGCCTCGGTGGGCAACGATGGGCCCGTGCAACACGCCCTGGATGCCCTGAAGGGCAGTCCTGATCTGCTGGCCGTGGCCAACTGCGACCTTCACGGCACCGTCTCCCCGCAGGACGACAGCCTGGTCGCTCATTCCAGCCGCCCCCCCGCCGACGACCCCAACGGGGCCGACGTCAGCGCACCCGGAGCCGACATCATCGCCGGCCGTCCTGGCGGCGATTACTATCGCTTTGCCGACGGTGGCAGCTCGCTGGCGGCCGCCCTCACCAGTGGGGTGCTCACCCTTTGGAAGGAAGCCATGCCCCAAATCACCATGAGCCAGGTCAAAGAGGCCCTGGCCCATACCGCCGTGCCTTTGGTGAACGTGCCCGCCAACGCTCAGGGAGCCGGAGTCCTGCGCGCGAAAGCCGGTCTGGACTACTTGCGGGCCCATACTGCTCCTGGCTAGGCACGCCGCCGGGCTCTGGATGAAGAATGCGACCGTGGCCTTCTGAGTTGTCAGGTTTTTTTAGGCCTTCAGGGCTAGTTTAGAGTCACATATATACACAACGATCCGTAGGAGTGACCTTGAACATCCAGCATCCGGCTTGCCGCCCCCCAGGTGGCTGGCCCTTCATGCCCTGCCCAGGGCCTTATTTCCCGCCGGCTCCCGCCGGACCCTATGACACCTTTGTGCCCGCCTATCCGCCAGGCCCCAATGCCTGGGCCCCACCGCCTTCTTTTTACCCACCTTGCATGCCGGGACCGACGGATTGGGGCACCCCCTTCTGGGTGCCGCCCACTCCTTACGACCCCTATAGCCTGGGCTTTCCTCAGCAGCAGTGGGTGGTCATGCCGCAATACCCGGGCTGGATTCCGCCCGCTCCCGCCCCCAGCTACACCTCTGTGCCCAACTACAGTTCGGGGCCCAACTACGCGCCCATCAGTCCTTCGCAGTGGTCGACCAGTAGCGGCACTTACAGCAACACTCCGAGCAATTCCAGCACTTCCAGCAGCAGTTCAGCCATCAACTGGTCGTCCAGCCCTTCGGAGCCGGCTGCGCCCCCGGCCGCGAGCGCCCCATCCTCGAGCCAGATCAGGGGCCTGGAACGCATCAAGGAACTGGCCAGTAACGGAAGCTGGGCCGCCAGCCGGGTCGCTTCGGCGCTGTCCGGCTCCGACAGCAGTACTCCCGGCGACCAGGCCGGAGCGGCAGCAGACGCGCTTTCCAGCGCCACTTCCGACAACGGCGAGACGGATTCGTCCGAGGCCGGTCGCCAGGCTCTGTCCAGTCTGAACGAAGTCGAGCGACTGCTCAACCAGCTGAGCAGCGGGTCTTCTGACCTGGGCTCGGTGAGTTCAACCATTCAGAGTATCCGTAGCGAGATCAGCGGGCTGGACCGTTCCAGCCTGAAGAATGCCGGCCGCCTGAATCAGATCGAGCAGAGCTTGAGTTCGCTGGAATCCAGCCTTTCGCCAGCCGGCACCGCCATCAACAAGCTGGATAGCGCCGCCGATGACGCACGCTATTCTTTGCGAAACGCTCGAGACTATGCCACCCAGGTGAGCTCAGACAGCCCCGGCAAGGACGTTTCTTTCGAGGCCGGACGGGCCCGCAGCTACGCGCAGAACCTGCAGGGCCAGCTCCGCGAGCTTGCCAGTCAGGCCAAGTACGGAGGTTCGGACGTTTCCTCGCTGCAGACCGAACTGAGCCAGATTTCCGCCGAGGCCAGCCAGCTGCTCTACGATCAAGCCTAAGCTGCGGGCCGCCCGGTCGAGTGGGGGAGGAGTCGAACTGCCGGGACAAAAATAATACAAAACATGGACAGGTTCAGTACGCCTCTGCGGCGCAAATTCGGCGACCGCCAGGAGCTGGTCGAATATCTCCGCCAGGAGTTTGCGGACGTCATCAGCGATAGCACGGTGAGCCCGC
This sequence comes from bacterium, assembly GCA_018266105.1. Classification (GTDB taxonomy): domain Bacteria; phylum Vulcanimicrobiota; class Xenobia; order Xenobiales; family JADMJV01; genus JADMJV01. The sequence continues at coordinate 15,746 of JAFEBA010000014.1, forward strand.
TGCCAGGGGGGCGCCGGGCTGCCCTGGAGTTGCTCCACAAAATTGATCCCAAGGCCTATGCGCGCACTCGAAATCATCTGGACGGGAAGGTCTCTGGCCTGTCCCCCTATTTGAGGCACGGGGTCCTGACCCTGGCCGAGGTTCGCGACTACGCACTCACCCGAGTCTCCCGTCCTGAGGAGGCGGAGAAGTTCATCAACGAACTGGGATGGCGCGAGTACTGGCAGCGTCTCTATCGCCTGCTGGGCAAGCAAATCTGGCGCAACGGGGAGGCTTACAAGACCGGCCACGCGGCCGACAGCTACGCCGCCCAGCTGCCTTCCGACCTGGAACAGGCTGAGAGCGGACTTTCCTGTATGGACGGCTTTGCTCGTCAGTTGCGCGAGACCGGCTACCTTCACAATCACGCCCGCATGTGGCTGGCCGCTTACCTTGTGCACTGGCGCAAGGTGCGCTGGCAGGCGGGGGCCCAGTGGTTTCTGCGCCACTTGCTGGATGGCGATCCGGCCAGCAACAACCTGTCCTGGCAGTGGGTGGCCAGCACCTTTTCGCACAAGCCCTATTTCTTCAATCGCGAAAACCTGGAGCGCTTTAGCAACGGGCGCTTTTGTGCCAACTGCAGGCTGCGCCAAGCCTGTCCGCTGGAGGGCAGCTATGAACAGCTCGAGCAGCGCCTGTTTCCGCCCGGCCGCGGTTCCAGCGGCTCCCCCTTGCATCTACGGGCGGCCCCCCACAAGCCCGGACCCTCGGCTGGACCCGAACTCAGCCTCTTTTGGATGCACGGAGACGGCCTGCGCCAGGCCAGTCAGGCTCCGGCCCTGTTCGTTTTTGACCCCTTCGTTTTGCGGCGCTACCGCATCTCGCTGAAGCGTCTGGTCTTCATGTACGAATGCCTGTTAGAGCTGGAGGTGGAGATTGAGCGCGGGAACGTTATGCAACACCTGCAGCGGCGCCTGAGTCAGGGCGGCTTTGCTCAGGTGCTCACCACCGACTCCCCATCCCCGGGCTTTGCCCGGCTGCGCCAGCAGCTGGAGGGCCAGGTCAAAGTGGCCCTGATCGAGGAACCGGCGTTTTTGCAGGAACCACAGGCGGGCCTCGACCTGACCCGCTTCTCGCGCTTCTGGCAAAAGGTTCAGAGCAGCGCCATGCAGGCCTCCGGGTCCGGTCAGCGCTAAGGGCTCAAACAGCGCTTCAACCAAGATTTTCACTGGCCTGGCGGGCCAGAGCCTGCAGACTCTCGCTGGATTGCCCGGCTCGGGCCCGGATGGCCAGGCTGTGCAGCCAGGCGGCTGCCTGGCGAGCGCGCGGGATGGGGTCTCGTTCTCCATCCAGGCTGCGGAAGTAGTCGGTCAGGGCGCGATCCAACTCCTCCAGGGTCTGATTGACCAGGGCCGCGATGGCCGGGGAACTGGTGGCTTCCACCGTAGCCGTGCAGACAATCATGCAGCCCCGCGATTGATAGAGCTCCAGCGCCCCCAGGTAGAACCCGAGCAGGTCTCGGTCGGCCAGCAGCCGCCGGATCCCCTGGCCCAGGAGCTGGCGGAAGTGTTGCAAGGCAGCCAGATACATCTGCTCTTTGTTGCCGAAAGCTGCGTAGAGGCTGGGGCGTCCCATCCCGGTGGCCTGGCTCAGGTCGTCCAGCGAGACCGAGGAGTAACCTCGTTCCCAGAAACTCTCCAGAATGGCCTGGCGAGCTCGGGCTTCGTCAAAAACTCGTGGTCGGCCCCGTAGTTTCTTTTTTGTATCGTTCTGCATAAAAAACCTTGACTGGAGTGTTTTTGTGCGATATGGTTCAAAAATCTAAGGAAGGGACCTTCTCCCCATGAAACTCTTTTTCAGTCCGATGACCTGTTCTCTGGCCACCCGCATTGCTCTCTGTGAAGCCGGCCTGGACGGCCAGGTGGATTTCCAGAGGGTCGACCTGCACACCAGGACCCTGGCGGATGGCAGCTCCTATCTGGACATTTCACCCAAGGGGGCGGTGGCTGCCCTGCAGACCGAGGACGGCCAGTTGCTCACGGAAAACGCGGCCATTTTGCAGTATGTGGCCGATCGGGCCCCGGCCAGCGGTCTGGCTCCCGCGGCCGGCAGCTTTGAGCGTTATCGACTTCAAGAGTGGCTCAGCTTCGTGGGGACAGAACTTCACAAGCACGTCTTCTACAGCATCTTCAACCCCTTTTCGCCCGAGGCCAGCCGGGACTACGCGCGTTCCCAGGCCGCGCCTCCGCGGTTTGCTCATCTGGAACAACACTTGAAGCTGCAGGCCTTTCTGGTGGGCAATCAGTTCACCGTCGCGGACGCCTACCTGGTGACCGTGCTGAACTGGGTCGAGCGGGCCGGCTTGAGTCTGGAACCCTGGCCGGCGGTGGCGGCCTACCGCGAGCGCCTTCGCCAGCGCCCGGCGGTGGCGCGCGCCATGCAGTCGGAGATGGCTATGCTGGTGTGAGGGTTTTCGATATATTCTCAGCCCCCAGTTTTATTCTCGGATTGGATATAAAGCGCCGATCAGGCGATTCAGGCCGCTCTATCTAGCATCGTCGAGAGGCCTCGGTTTGAACTCATCCAGTGACCTCATGGTCTGGCTATGCCGGTGGGGGAATTCGCCGGTGACCTGGTTCTGCTCGTTACGGAAGGTCATTTCCGGCTCGGACTTTGGAAGATTCGTGTTGAGGCGGATTCGCTTCAGTGCTCCGCCCATCTCTAAGCCTGAGCACCCACGAGTGGAGGTTGCGGCCAGGGCCACGAAGGACGACTGGTCTGCACTTTGCATGTAGAGACTCGCGCTGCCCTCGTGATCGGCAATGACCCCCAGTTGAACCTGCACCAGCCGGTTTGAGCCAACCAACCGCAGAACCGGTTGGCCTTTGTCGAGCTCCAGCATAGCTCGCTCGGCCCCAGCAGAGTCCACCAATACGAACCGGCCGGAGCGACATTCGTCGGGCTGAGCTTCGGCATGAGCTCGAGCGCAGGAGAGGCCCCAGATGGCCAGGCTTGCAAGCAGTGCCGCCTTCCATCTGCGTTCATTCGATTCCAGTCGAGCCAGTCGCTGTTCAAGAGCCAGGTCGTGCATCCAGCCATCCTTTCGTTGTGGGCCGTTCGTTCGCGTCAGCGATTTTCAATCCTTCGATTTCTGGTCGAGGGTCGGGTAGGCGAGCGGCCCGGGCACGAGCAACAACTGGCCGGCACTCTTTTGAGCAAGCAGGGCCGGAAAAGCCCTCCAAGAATAATCTTCAGAGCGAACGCGAAGGGAATTCATCAAGCCGTGACTCGACTCGCCAACCGCCCGGGACCTCTGGCTGAAAAACTGGTCAAGAAAGTTCGTCAAAAGTCAGGTCGAAAGATGGCGCCTTTGATGGCATTTCTTCGGGGCCCGGAGTCACGCCTCGGACTGAAGACGGCGGCCTATCGCATGTCAGAGAGGTCACACCGGGCCTATGTTCAGGTCATGGAAGAAATCTCGCAGCTGGTGTATTTGCTGCGTTCTTTCGACGAATTGCGCCCCCTACTGGAATCGCTGAAAGCGGCTGAAGAAGAGTACGTGCCCGGCTATCCACCGATAAGCCCCCTGACCCAATCGTTCTTCCACACCTGGGCCTATTTCGACTTATGTCACGGGCCGGAACGCGAGACCTTGGGGTCCATCTGCCTGCATCTAGCTCAGGAGTTCGAAATTCACCCTGAGCGGCTGCGACTGATGCAGGCTCTCTGTGAATCTCGCATGGGTCTCTTTCAACACCAGGGCCCCGAAGCTGACCAGCTCATCGGGCTGCGCGACCTCATCAGCGGCGAATTCAGCCTCTGCCATTCTCCATCGGGGTATCCTGGTCAGCAAGGGCAGATTTGGTACGCTCGCCTGTTGCCGGCGGCCAAACCGGAGTGGAAGGATGTGCTCCTGACCACACCCTACGTCATCATTGGCCCGGACCAGCAGGGGTGGCAGGATTACCTCGGGCGTCATGTCGACCCGGCGGACCACATGAAATTCCCCTCCTCCCCGCGTTATTGGACCGAGTATGTTTTCGAGGGTTACGTCAATCATCTCTCTCAGGCCGTGTTTCTGGCGGGCCTGCCGGACCGGACGGAGACGCGACCGAACTCTCCCCACTATGACAGCGCCACCTTCAAGCCTTACGAAGCCCTGGCCCGCAAATACCTGAGAGAATAACCCATAATCCGGCAGCCGATCCAGCAAGCCCCACGCGGGAAACTGGCTGTGGCCTGAGAAGGGCGACCCGATGAAACAGACTCTTGCTTCCCGCCTGCTGCGCAAATTTCAACCCAAGCCCACTCGTGAGGCCCAGCCGGTGGTGCGCTACCTACGCTCCCACCTCTGCACTGATCCACCGGATTCGACGGCCGACGTGCTCGCCAGCCTGATGGGCCTGGCCGAGGCGCTGGAAGATTTTTCCGAGCTGGATGCGCTGCTGGAGCGCCAGCAGGCCGCTTTGCGCGAGTTTAAGCCGGGGGAACCGCCGGCCAGCCCGGTGACCTTCGCCTTCTTTTATTACCTGACCTATTTCGGCGCTCCTTACGGGAATCAGAAGGAAACTCTGGGCACGGTGCTCTTCGAGTTATGCCGCGCCTATTCCATCCATCCTCAGCGCCTGAAAATGATGGAAGCGCTGAATCGTTGCTCGATTGGCTGGTTCCAGCACGAGGGCCCAAAAGACGACAAAGTGCTGTTGCGCGACCTCAGCACCGGGCGGCTGCTGGAGACCGTGCTTGAGGTGGAATATCAGGGGGAGGCCGGAGAAGTCTGGCTGGGCTGTCTGGTGGAGTGGGAGACTCCGCGCTGGGTCACCATGCCTTACGTGTTGCGCGGTTCCAATGGCCCGGCGCCGCCCCGTCCCAAGCAATGGATCGAGTGGTTGGAGTGGATTCAGGCCTGTTACATCGACCATACCAGCCAGGCCATCTTCCTGGAACTGCCCGAATCCTCAGACGAGGAGGCTCCTGAAGGCTGTTTCAGTCTGGCCCAACGCTGGGCGCCCCTGGTCGTCCAGGAGGACGAGGAGGAAGAGCCGATACGCCCCCACCTGCTTTTGCTGGTGGATGAAGCCGGGGAACGAGTGCAGGCCTTTCATCAGCAGGACGAGCGCTTCAGTCCCGAGCAGATTCAAGCCTGGCTGGAACAACAGCGACCTCGGCCAAAGGAGTTATGGGTCGACGATCCGGCCCTGCAGGCCTACCTTGAAAAGCACTGGCGATTTGGACCTTGTCGACTTAAGACCAGGTTGCCGCGCTTCCAGGCCGCCTGGCGCTACCTGAGTCGCAGCCTGGCCACCGAGGAAGGCTCGCTGTTGGAATTGCTCGGACCCCAGCGCGCCCGGCGCTTCTACCAGAGCGCCCACGCCTTCTTTGCCAGCAACCCCTGGGACCACCTCAGCACCGAGGACTGTCTGGCCTACCAGGACCAGGAAGGCACGCTTTGGGGCGTGGTGGTGATGGGGTCTGGAGGTGAGGAATTTGGGCTGGCATTTTACTCCAGTCCGAGTGAGGCGCTCGAGGCCATTCAGGGCGCCCCGGCCATTCCCACGCTGAGCTTTGCCCTGGCTGAGGAATGGCTGGTGCCGGCCCAGGATTTGGATTTCCTGGAGAGCTGTCAGCTTCGTTTCTTGCACGACCTTTATCCATGGCTTTGCTACCGGCTTGGAACCTCGAGACCGCCTGAGCCCAGGCACGCTCATCTGGTGCACTGGCTGCTGGAGAACATTCCTGAATTCATTAGTGGTGGCTGTGCCGAACTGGTCCGCGACCAGTGCAGGCTGGAGCTGCTGGCCAGGCCAGAGGCCGGATTTGAAGAGATGCTCTATGGCGCGTTGCTCACCGGTTGGGGCAAGAAGTCACGCCATGCCGAGATGTTGGCCGAGTTGCTGGTCGAATTCGCTCGCGATGAGCTTGAAGGCCCGGAGTTGCCCGAAGTCTTGCCACGACTGGTCTCCTTGGGCCAGGAATACCTGGCCGTGCACGGGCGCAAACGCTCAGTGGTGATCGAGTACTTTACAGGACCCACTTCCGATCCGATTCAGCGTCGATTCGGTGACTATTTGGAGAGCGTCTACCCTGAGTAGCTTCGAACTTGGGCCTTGGCTGAAACCAGTGCGCGGTGGCGGCCTTCGCGCAACTCCCTGGCCAGTTGCAGAAAGGTGTTCGAATTTGTCGGGTCAGGTGAGCCAGCAGCTGCGTGAAAGTAAGGATTACTCCAGCAACCTCCTGGCCCTGGCCCTGATCTCATCGCAGAGGTCGGGGGAGATGCGGCCCGCGAATTCGATTCGACGCTTCTGGTAGTCAAGGCTGCGCAGTTGATCGGTGAGCACCACTCCCTGAATTGCCCCGCTTTTGGGCAAAGGAACTTCAAAAGGATAACCTTTAGCTTTTGATGTGATGGGACAGATCCACGCCAGGGTACTTTTAGAATTGTAAAAGCCGGGGGATAGCACCACGGCGGGTCGGCGCCCCGCCTGCTCACGACCTATCTGAGGGTCGAAGTCGATCCAGACCAGATCGCCTCGTTCCGGCAAGTAGTTCTTACTCACCAAAACTCCGTCCCCTGGGCGGGCCCCCAGTCGATCTCTTGGTGACGATTTTCGGAGGTAATGCCCGCTACCAGTTCCTCCAGGGTGGGAACATGGGCCGTAGGCCGGACCACCAGCTGGCCATCCACCACCGCGAATTCCACTACGCTGCCTTCGCCGAGGCCCAATTCCGCAATGAGAGTTTTGGGCAACCTTAGAGCCAGACTGTTGCCCCAGCGGGCAATCTTTGCCTTCATGCGCGGCTCCTTGTGTGTAGATACAAAGACTATACGAGGGTCGCCCGGCAATCGTCAAGGCGGCTTCAGACCGGCTTCATTCCATCAAAGTCGGCCTTTGCCATCCCCCGCAAAGCCCCAGGCTTGCCCGAGGAGTGTCAGGCTGATAAGCCAGTGTCCGATTCTCTAGCGGCTACTATCCGGGCTGTGCCAACTGTCTTTCCAGCCTGCTAGCGGCAGGCCGTCAAGGACTACACCAAAGCCAGCTCGACGCTTTGCTGGCGCGCGAGCGCCCGGGCGGCTTCGTCGTAAAGTGTTAAGGGGAGTGCCCAGGCGCTAAGACGATCAGATGAGGAAGAGAAACCGTTCGCAAGACGGGCGCTGACCGGATAAGCACCCCAGAGGCCAAGGATGAGCGGGCTGGAGTGAACACGCGGGCGATAGCTATTTTTCGCGGTATTCCGGCGGGAGGATGGACTTCAGCTGAAGTTCGGCTTGGGGCAAAATTTGCAAACCTTGCCAGACAGCACCGATGATCTCGGGCCCATAGTTGTGCGCCACAGAGTTTCTCAGTCGAACGAGCCGGCGCCAGGGCACACCCGAATGCTGGCGTTGGAAATCTTCGGGCCGTGTTGGGAGAATGGCCCCGGCCCGCCGCCCCGAGCATAGGACCGCCAGGCAAGGAACAGGGTCGCCCGCAAGTCGGCAGGGCCCTCGGGCAGCTCGCCCGAGCGGACGAAGCTCGCTTCCCATTGGCATAAACACCGGATGGCATTCTCACCCCAATGCTTGTAGCCATCAAAGGCCTGGGCGAATTCAAAGAGCTCTTCCTCACCGGCGGTTTTGGGCGGAACATTGAAATTCATTTGGGCTCCTACTTCGTGCCGTCCAAACGGCGGCCGACTCCGCCCTGGCTGGCAAAGGTGACTCTGAGAGTATATTTATCCCCTTTCTCGTTGGCTTCGTCTTTGCGAACCATCGAGAAGAATGTCATCCTGGGACTCGCCGGGTTCCAGGGGGGGAACGGGAAGAGTGTGGGTCGCGAACGGCTTGCCGAACCAGTCAATAAACTCGCCTCGGGCGGACGTGCCTTTGCTGGCGGTCAGGCCCTGGTTGGTCACCACCACAAAGGCCCTGATGTATTCGGTATCGGCCACGTAGCGGTAGCCGCTGGCGACGAGACGCGGCGACATTTTCTTAGCTTGTTCCTGGGCTTGGAATTCGGCCTTGAAGCGCCGGGCCTGACTGGAGCCGCGAGTCGGAGTCATGGGATCAGCCCCCCCGACGATTTCCTGGATGACCGTAACGTCGATGGTGCCGTCTGGTTTTTGCACGATCTTGGTTTTTAGCTTTTCCAGCTCGCCGATCAGATCCACATCCGGCTCACCCTCGCGAGGAAGCTTGAGGAAGTTGAAGACCTCGCCGCGCTGAGCGATGGGCCGGCCATCGCGCCAACTGACCGAAATCCTGCGGTTGTTCAGGTTGACTTGGGGTGCCTCGGCCGGCCACTCGAAGGCCAGGCAGGGTAGGGTGATGAGCAACACGAGTGCGATTTCCAAAAGTGATTTCATGATGCCATCCTATCCACCAGCGCGACAAATTTTGTCGTTTTGTCTATGCCATTCCCGAAAGTGGAGGCCTGGAGCGACAAGCTTTCGAAAAAGCGGAACCGATGAAAGCGCCCGACGCGATGCAGATAGAAAAGTATCTTGCGACAGGCCGTACTGATTTCGAGATTAAGGATCTGCTGCAGGCGGCCAGTCTTAAGCGCAACGGCTGGAAGGAGATCCTTCGCCAATGTTCGCACGCGCCACTCTCCGCCTAGGTCCATGGTCTGGGCTTCGGGCAGGGCGGCACGCCCGAGTTTGGGGTAGGTCCTGAGCTTGGCAGCCTCCAGCTCTGAGGGGCGCTCTTTGCATCTCGACCTGCTGAAGGGTTTGTTCAGGTCTGTTGGTTCCGAGTTCTGCTTCGACGGGACAGTAATTCTGCGCGGGAGTTCCTGGCCAATTGCTTGAGCGTTCGTATCTGTTCGGCATAATTCGCGCGTGAGAATTGAAAAGGGCCGAAGTTGGAGTAGTCCCAGCGATTGCCCGGACGGTTTCGATGGATTTGCTTGAATCCGGACCAAGTTACGCTGTCTGGCTCCACTCGCACAGTGAGTTTCAGGGTCCAGCAGCCTGGACATCCGCAGGTGCAGTCCAGAACAGGAACTGCCGGGTGAGCCCTGGCTGCCCCTTTGCGTAGCGAACCGTAGAGTTGGTGGTGGGGGAGAGGGGCATAGTCTCCGGCCAGACCTGGATGTCCTTCGGCTCGTGCCATAGGCAGCTCGTAGGCTTGAAGCAAGGTGGTCAGGGGCACGCCGTTGATAAGAATGCCGTCGGCGAACGTTAGATAGTCCACTTCGATGCAGCCCGGAGTTTTTCGGCCTGGGGCTGCGGAGGCCGTTAAGATGCCTTATCGTGGCAGAAATTGAGGCGTCCTGCAAGATGAAGTCGGTTGACTCTTCTAGCGGTTCGTTATCGACTCAACGGGTCCGTAACCGCGGAATGGGAATTCCGGTCCGGTCAGCATAAAGCGGGCGTAACGGTTATGGCTGTTGGTTGATTTTGGCAAATACGGTTTCAGAGTCAGTTTGACGTCTCGCGTGAGGCACGGACTGTGGAGGGTGAGCTGGTGGTCTCTGTAGTTGAACGTCCCCGAATCCACGCGTTTCTGCAGACTGCCATCGGCCTTGCCTCCATCCAGGTAGCGGAATGTGGCGATAGAACCCCGTAAGGTCAGGTAGAATCCCTCATCCGGGCTCAGGAGAAATAGGAAGGTGATGCCACGCCTGGTTTGGATTCTGAAGTCCTGGTCCAGAGGCAGGCGCTCGGCTGCCAGCATTGGTCCGTAACCGAGCCGCCAGGGCCAGGAGGATGGCTTTAGGTCTCTTCATACCGCCTGCACAGTCTAGCATGGGCTACCCCGCTTTGCCTGTCAGGGAGCCGGCTCCATCACCCAACACCCATCCCGCTCCTGAAACTGCACCTCGTGGCGAGTGCCATTGGCTCCGGCGCTGGGGCCGAACCAGGCGCGCAGAACCTCAGGCAGGGCGTTCTCGCCGCCACCCAGCGGGCGCATGACGTTGAGAGCGATCTTGACGAAATCGGCCTGATACTCGACCCCGTCCGCTCGCAGCAAAGTGGGGACCTGGGGCAGCTGGCTGCGGTATTTGTCGTTGAGCTTGACGATGGGTTTGCCCGAGGCCTGAATCACCCGACACACCGGACCCCGGGCCCGGTCCAGGTAGCGGGCCAGACACCAGTCGGCGATTTCCAGGGCCAGCTCGGCTGGCGCCTGGGTGAGGCTGCGGAAGATGCCGTTCTCATAGGCAAAATATTCACCACCGGCCCAGGCCGCCACCGGGTTCTTGATGACCAGGCCGCGCACGGCCGAGAAGTTGTGCACGTCCACCGAAAGGTCGGCACTCAGACGAGCGCTGCGGCCCATCAGCCGGGCGAATTCACGGGTCAGTGGATCGATGGCGATTTCTCCGGGGAACGCGCCCAGGTTGATCATTGCCTGCAGCAGCACCATCTTGTAGCTCTTACTCATCTCGGTGGTTTCCAGATGGGCCAGAAACTTTCGAGCGGCACCCGTGGCCTCACCCACATAGCCCGTCCAGGAACCATGACTGAGGCGGGCCGCCCCCGGATTGACGCGAGCCTGATAGGCCTCCAAAGCCAGCGGACGCCGCCCGTGCAGTTCCTGGAATTCCGCATAGAAGGCGTCCAGAGCATTGGCCGGGCGCTGACGCAGGAAGGCTTCCAGCAGATCGATGGCGGCCGGATCGTAAGTGACCTGGCAGCCTGCCGGCAGAGTCACGCTGCCCTCCCGCAGGCGATCCAGTCCCTTGCGCAGGGGCAGAGTAGAACCGGTCAGTTCCAGCACCATCTGCGGCTTGTGCAAAAAGGACTTGTGATTGCCGATGTAGTCGATCACGGTCAGGTGGTTCTTGCCGGCAAAACGACGCAGGCCGCGACCCAATTGCTGCAGCCAGATCACCCGGCTCTCGGTGGGGCGCAGCATCATGACCGTGTCGATGGCGGGCACGTCCAGACCCTCGTTGAACATATCCACGCAGCAGAGAATGTCCAGCTGGCCCTCGGAAAGGCGGCGCACCGAATCGGCCCGGCCGTCGCTGTCGGCACCGGAATGCACCACGGCCACGCGCAGCCCCTTGGAGCGAAAGAATTCGGCCATGAAATCGGCGTGGCGCTGGGAGGCGCAAAAAGCCATGGTGCGCTTCTGGGCCAGCTGGCGATAATGCTCGTAGGCGTTCTCGGCCCGCGCCCGCACGGCCAGCGCCTCGTCCAAAGCCTCCGGATCGAATCGGCCACTGCGCCAGGGTATATGACTGTAATCCACCAGGTCGGGCATTCCAAAATAGTGGAACGGTGCCAGCAGCTCATCGCCAATGCCCCGGGTCAGATCGCAGCGATAGACCAGATTCTGCAAACACAGACCCAACAAGTCGCCCCCGTCGGCCCGCTCGGGAGTGGCCGTCAGGCCCAGCAAAAAGCGCGGACGGAAATATTCGATCAGCTTGCGATAGCCCGCGCTGGCCGCGTGGTGGAATTCGTCCACGATCAGATAATCGAATGCATCGGGCGCAAAACGCTGCAGATGATTCTGCAGGGTGGCAATATTGGCAAATAAAATCTGCGCGCCCGGGTCTTTTTGCTGGCCATGGTAAAAGCCCAGCTGAGCCTCGGGGCGCACGCGGGCAAAGGAATTGCTGGCCTGATTGAGGATCTCGTTGCGATGGGCCACAAAGAGCACGCGCTGGAAAGAGCGGCTATCGAAAGCGGCCAGGTAGGTCTTACCCAGACCGGTGGCCAGCACCACCAGCCCGGCCTGGTTGCCCTCTGCCCGGGTTGCCTGCAGAGCCTCCAGAGCCTCGCCCTGAATGGCGTTGGGCTGATAGGGCGGGGCCGTCTCCAGCGGAGCCAGCTGGGTGGCCCGCTGCTGCGTCTCGCCGGCCACCGAGGCGCCGTCCAGCAGCAGTGGGGGAGGGCGACGCAGACGATAGGCCTTCAGCCAGTCCTGAGTCAGCTCCACCGTTTCAGGATGCCGCAGCAGCCGCTCGAAGGCCTCGGCCACAAAAGCCGCCCCGTGACCGTCGCGATAGTTCCATTCCAGACCGCTGCCCAGGGCCGACTCGCTCAGATTGCTGGAGCCCACCAGCGCCGTCTGCCGCCCCAGCCGGTCGGTGAAGAGATAGGCCTTAGGGTGATAGGCCCGCAGACCGCATTGAAAGACGCGCAGGGTCACCTGCTCCGGGTAACACTCGCGAAGATTCATCAGCCTCTGCAGTGCGTCCGGGTCGGTCACGCCCAGATAATCCCCCGTGACCAGACGCAGCCTGGCCTGCGGTTTTTGCAGCAGCCGCTCGAAATCCGGCCACAGCCGCTCCAGCCCGCTGACCTGAACAAAAGCCACCGCCATATCCAGCTGCACGGCCCGCTCCAGGTGGGCGGCCAGATGCAGCCCCAGCGGGTCTTGTTCACCGGTGATCAGGGGCGTGGAATGAGGCAGACCGGACCAGTAGTCGGCTTTGGCGGGCAGCACCTGGCGCACACCCCCGCGCGGGTCGGGCGTATCCCCCAGCCGCCGCGGGATGACGTGAATGTGCAGGTGGGGCACGGTCTGGCCGGCCGCCTTGCCCTGGTTGATGCCCACGTTGAAGCCGTCGGCGTCCGGGGTGGCGGCCTGGGCGATGGCGATGGCTGCCGTCAGCTCCTGCTGCTCGACATGGGTGGCCTGGAGCCAGCTGGCGATGTGGCGGCGGGGGATGAGCAGGGCGTGGCCGGGGCTGACCGGGTAGGCGTCCCACAGGGCCAGGATGTGCTGCCCGCTGTGGAAGACGCGTCCGGGGTCGGGTTGGCAGAAGGGGCAGGTCATTCTTGCTAAAATTGGAGTTCTGCCGGTGGTGAGGGGTTGTTGTTTGGGTCGTCTAGAACGACGAACTTTTCCGGGCCGAGCACGAAATGGGTCAGGTTATCCAGAAAAAACTCGCTCTCAAAGCAGACATCCAAATAGAGGCTTTGGCCTGCCTCGTTGGGAGGCAGGCGATAACACCAGTATTCCCGACCGTTTTCACGCCAAATGCTGGGAGGGGGACCGAAGGCTTTCAGGACCAAATCGCGTTTCCCGATTCCGGCTTCCAACTGGCCGTTTTCGTCATAAACCTTGGTGCCCCAGCTTTGACCGGGACTGCTCCAGGAAATGTCCGGAACGACCTTAAGCTGCGAGCTCAATCGTGGAACCGGCACGGGCTGCTTTTCGCTCAGGCTGAAGAACAGGGCGATCGACCCAATGACTGCGGCGAGGATGCGAACGTTGGCCATTCTTGTCCTTTCTTCAGAGGAGTGGAAATCGCCCGCTAATTGAGGACGAGTCCGGAGCCAGTGCTGCTGACTTCAAGAATCTCGTCAGGCTTGACGAGAGCCTCCAGCAGGGCCTTGCCAACCAGCAGAACACCCGAACGTTCCTTGTCCGGACCGACCCGGGGATTCCACTTACAGGTCAGGTTCTGCCCCCGAACGACCAGGTTCAGAGTGGTGGCTTCCTGTGGGAACATCACCTTGGTGGCCTGTGGGATGCGCACTCTGCCCCCGTCGATATCCCTTTCAGTGATTCTTTGAGTTTGCATTCGTCACTCCATTCATGATTTGAAAAGATTGTCGATCTCGAACTCGTCCGCCCGCACGATCGGTTCGCCCGCCGCCCAGGCGCTCCTGAAGCGGGAGATTTCCTGAGATGTAAGCAGCCTGTAGCACCCGCGGCCGACCCTTGCAAAAAGCGGCTCGCGCACCCAGCTTTGAGACTCCTCAGGAATCTGACGATTCCATCGCGACTTCATGTTCAGGGTATGAAAACCCAAGGTGGCACTGTAGCTTGCCTCCGAGCTGCCCCGGGTCAGGTCGGGGAACTGATCTCGATAGGCGCGGAACAGGTCGGAGAGTCTCACCGCCTTTTTCTCGGCTCCCGCCGTTTGCGCCGCCTGCACAATGTAGTCGATCATCCGTCCAATCTTGCGCGCTCCCTGAGAACGCGGCAACTCCAGGTGGCGCCAATAAAGCCCGACCCGTTTGGACGTTCGTGACAATTCCGGCCCCACGGTCAGATGCATTGCGATGGAAACAATTCGATCATCGTTGGGATAGTAGGGTCGATTGGGAAAAGGTTCGCCCAGAACGGGACCCATTCCGTCACCTGTTGGTTTCCAAAGGGAAACCCAGTTGTTTTGAGGCGGACAGCGCCAGGCATGCCAGACTTCCACGGGTCCGGAGGGGAGGGCTGCCTGGTCGAGCAGGCGTTGGCGAACCTCCTTTTTGACGTCATCGCTGGCGCAAGCACAGGCGAATTCCAGAGAGGCAAAGTCCGGGCGACTTCCCGCGACTGCTTTGCCGACCATCAGCCGCGAACCGCCGCCGACAAACTTGGTGGCAGAGGCCAATACGAATCGCTTCTGTCCGAGCCGGCCGACCAGGGGCGTCAAGTAGTTCTCCAGGTCGTGATGTTTCTCGAGCCGTTTCTGCTGCTCGACATCCACGTCCAAATGGAGGAAAAGGCCATCCTGGTCGATTTCGCCGAGTCGTTGCTGAACGTCATCGAGATAGGCTTGTAGCCGAATCTGGTTGGGGTGCGTCTTGGCATCCCAGCTGGCCAGCACGGGCTTGATGTCTGTCAGCGTGACCAGGGGCTCACCTGCCCGCCAGAATGTCAGGCCTTCCACGCGCGCGCCTCGTCTGCCATGGATTTTCTCGCGGCTGATAGCTGTCCCGACCAGGGAGTCTTGACTCCTTGCCCATTGAGCGGCGGCAGCCAGTGCTGCAGCACCGTTTGCTCGATGGGCCTCAACTCATCCCGGTTGGGGCGGAGCCACAGGGCTAAACGCAGATTGTCGAGCATCCAGGTGGTGAGTCTTTGGTCGCCTTCGGGCAAAAGGCCGTAGCTAGAAAAATGGTCCGGCTTCTTGGGATTGCGAGGCTGAGCTTTCAGGTCCAGATGCCGACGAAGCAGGGCCGCCAGGCTGCGGCGAAGAGTGGAGCTGCCGGTTTTGCCGGTGCGAAAATGTTGGTGCACATCCCGTTTGACCAGGCTCATTTCCGCTTTGCCCACGTAGAGTGGGCGAGAATCAGGCGGCGGCCCCAAACCGAGGGAGAGCCAGGCCTCAGGCGGGCCGTAAATTGCGTAAAGACCGGGCCCGTCCTTACTTCTGAGCTGGGGGTCGTCCAGCCTCCGACCCGGAGGGGCCAGCGCGGCAATCGCTTCTGTTTTCATGCTCGTCATAGGCTCCATTCTAAATCACTGTGCGACAAAATTTGTCGCAATGCGCTCAGTAGAGCACCCCAAAATGGACAGTGGCGCAGCCGTAGCACACATCGCTCTCGTAACTCCAGCCGCTATCGGCCAGCTCCTGGCAAAACTTGCAGCGAAAGAAATACTTCCGGGTGGTCAGCAGTCTTTGCCGGGCTCGCTCCAGTTGCTCTGGGGTCGGACCGTGCTTCCAGGAGCGCGCCCGACGCCAGACCAGCACGGGCTCGTGAGGGTGAGGCCATTGGGTGGTGGCCACCTCCAGGGTTTTCCCCTCACACAAGCGAGTCTGGCTCACCAGCAACTGCTCCTCCTGGCTCAGCCGCTCCCAATCTCGGCGAACACCGCGTAGAAAAAACCTGACAATTCTCCCGCCTGGCCGCCGTGATCATAAGCGCGCCAGCTCATAAACAGGGCCGCTCGCAGATCCGCCATCTGCTCGGGCAGCTCTCCGCTTTGGTAGAAGCGCCTTTCGCATTCTTCAAGCCGAGGAATGGCCTGCTCGCCCCAATGCTCGTATCCATTGAAGCTGCGTGCAAACTCTTCGATTTGTTCAAGGCCTACTGACATGGTCAACCTGACTCAATAGACTGCAATGTTTCGGGTCCCTCCTTTTTTAGCGTTCGGGGGAGTTCCTTTTTTGCTTATCGCGACAGATTCTGTCGCGATGGAGTATATGCTGGTGAGGCTCTGAGAATGCGCAGGTTAATTGCACGTTCTTTCAGAAAGGGCGAACCTAATTCGGGGAAATGGCCAGGGAGCGATGGGTCGAAGGACGTCTTTTACCAGAACACTGTTACAAGTCAGCCGCGATCTGGAGCGCATGCGAAAAGCCCAGGAGCGCCGGGTTCGGGCGCAAGAACGTGAGCTAGTCAAGCAGCAGCGCGAGTCTAAGCAGCAGTATCAGGCGCGCCGACAGGCTGACGCCGACCGCATGAGTCGCGAGGCCGCCGCCGAGATGAACGATTTACGAACCCTTTTGCAACGTCCTTTGCAGCAAATGGCCGGACTCAATCAGCTGAAGAAAAGCGTCTCTTTTCCGCCCTCGCGTCCCTCTGAGGAATTGACGCGCCCCACGGTGGAGCCGACCTGGGAAGAATGGAAAAAGCAAATCGTTCCGCCCAAACGGGTGGGCTTGTTGGAATGGCTTTTCCACGGGCGCCTGGGCAAGGACAGGCGAGTCGAGAAACACCTGGCCGCCGAGGTGGAGCGCGTGCAGGAGGTGCTGGCCCAGGCCATTGTGGACTGGAAGCGTTGGGAAATCGAGCGCGAGCGACGCCTGGCCGAGCATCAGGCCAACTATGAGAAACAGCGACAAGAGCACGTCCGGGAGATTGAAGAGCATAACGCCCAGGTGGACGAGCTGCAAGAGGCCTATTTGAGAGGCGAGCCTGAGGCCATTTTGACCTTCAACGAGGTGCTGCTCGCGGCCATCCACTATCCCGAGGAATTTCCGTCCCATTTTGAGGTCGGCTATTGCGCGCAGAGCAAAGAACTGGTGGTCGATTACCAACTGCCGGCTCCGGCCGCCATGCCCGACGTGGCCGAATACAAGTATATCAAAACCAAAGACAGCATCGAGCCCAAGCCACTCAAAGTGAGCGACCAGAACTCACTTTACAAGACGGTTCTCTATTCTTTGGCCCTGCGCACCCTCAAGCAAATTGTGGAAAGGGCCCATAGCCGTCATTTACATTCAGTGGTCTTCAATGGTCTGGTGGAGACCACAAATCCGGCCAATGGGCGGCGGGAGCAGATGTGTGCAGTCAGTGTGCGGGTTCATCACGAGCAGGTGGCCGCCTTGAATCTGGCCCAACTGGACCCCGAAGCCTGCCTCAAGAATTTCAAGGCCCGCCTGATCAGCAAGCTAGACCCCTTCACGCCGGTGGAGCGTCTGCGAGCCTTGGGTCAGGATGGCTTGCTGCAGTCGGAGGTGGTGGACCTGGCCCCGGTCGTGATGGAGCCCGTGAAGCAAACCGTTGCGAAACCGACGCGGCCCGACCCCCCAACTGAGCCCCTGGCCGTCACCATCAACCTGCAGCCCGTGACGACCTTCAGCATTCCCAATCCCCCGCGCGGGGCCACCAGTCCCGAGTGGATTCCCCAGGGCCAGTCCGTTACCGTTCAGGGCATCACCATCCCGGGCGGCCTGCTCTACGTCGGGCCCAAGCTGAAGGCGGCTAACGGCAGCATCGAGCCGGCCCTGATCAATCCCCAGCTCTCCATCGCCAAGAATGTGGTGGATGAGTCCGAACGTCTGATGGACTACTGGCCCTGTTACAGCCAGGTCAGCCCCAAGGCTCGCCGCGCCTACCTGCAATGGCTCAGTCATGGCCGGCGCAGCTCGGATACCAACGTGGGATACGTCTTTCTCTTCTTTTACGGGCTGGAGCGGCGGGCTCTGCTAGAGCTGTCGCCGACTGACCCCGAAGTGACCATCATCGAAGCCGAAGTGCGCCGCTTGCTGAGCATTTATGGGGACAATTATTCCTTCCGCAATTACGCCCAGGGCTTCCTCAACCACCTGAAAAATTCGCGCAGCGCCCAGGCCTTCCGCATTCCCGAGCGGCCGCCCGCACCCTCCACCGGCCACTTTGAGCTGCCGCTGGAACTGAAGTACGCGCTGGGTCAGTTTGCCGCTCAGGGGCGTCCGCTGGATAGCGCCTGGGCCCGATGCTGGGCTCTCT
The DNA here is from genome assembly GCA_018266105.1 of bacterium. GTDB lineage: Bacteria > Vulcanimicrobiota > Xenobia > Xenobiales > JADMJV01 > JADMJV01. The sequence continues at coordinate 33,545 of JAFEBA010000014.1, forward strand.
CGGACCCCAATATCAACAAGCGCATGCCCGTGATCCGCTGCGCCGAGCAATTCGACATTCTGTTTGCCGAGAAGTTTGCCCGGCGCTATCCCGAGGGGCTGCTCGTTTCCAAAGGCAAGTCTCGGCTCCGGGCCGTTTATCAGCCGGCCTCGGGCGGCTTTCGCGGGCAGGACCTGGAAATCGCTCTCGGGGACCTGCCGGATGTGACCGTCAACGCCAGCCTGCGGGAAAGCCTGCAGAGCCTGGTCCACGAATGTAGCGACGCGCTCGACCCTTACAGCCGCTATCTGGGTCGCAATCCGGGCCAGGAAGGGTCCCTGGAAGCTCTGCTGCAGTTGCCGCCCTCGCTCTGGCCGGTGCAGGCGCGCTCCCAGCTGGAGACGGTTCGCGACAGTCTGCAGGACGGGCGGCTGAGTCTGAGCTTTGCTGAGCTGGCCGGCAAGCTCAACAGCGCCGGCGCCCTCAATAAAGATAAGGTGATGGGGCTGGCGCGGGCACTGGAGAGCGTGCTGGTGGGAATGGAGCCGGACGTGCTGGGTGGGGCCAAGGTGCCCAAGCCAGAGGACCGCATCGTGCTTTTCCAGTCTCGGGCCGAGGACGGACAGATCCGCTCCAATCCCAGCTATCACGCTGCCGCCGTGGCTATCGGTCTGGCTTACAACGTGGCCATGGCCGATGGCGATTTCTCACAGGATGAAGCGGATTTTCTGGCCGAGCGCATCGACCAGTGGCCGGACCTCACCCCGGCTCAAAAGCTGCGCCTGCACGCGCACCTGCATATGCAAAAGGAACAGCCCATCAGTCTGGCTACTTATAAGAAGAAGCTGGAGCCCTTGCCTCAACCGGCCCGCGCCACCATCGGCAAGTTTCTGGCTCACCTGGCCCAGGCCGACGGCGTGGTCTCGCCCAGCGAAGTCAAACTGCTGGAGAAACTCTACAAGACCCTGGGACTGGACCCGAAAACCGTCTTTGGCGACCTGCACAAAGCGCCACCGGCCACGGTCAAAGCCAGCACCCCGGGCTTTGCGTTGGATCTGGATCGCATCGCCGAACTCAAAAAGGAGACCGAGCAGGTCACCGCCATTCTGCGCGAGGTCTTTGCCGAAGAGGAAGTGGACAAGCCCGAGCCGGAGCCGGTGCCCAGCGGGCTCTTGGGGCTGGATAACGATCACAGCCTCTTCTTGCGCCTGCTCTTTTCGCGAGCCAGCTGGAGCCGTCAGGAAGTGGAGGACGCCGCCAGCGATATGGGCTTGATGACCGACGGCGCCCTGGAGCAGATCAACGAAGCCAGCTTCGACAAATTTTCCGAGGTCTTGCTGGAAGGCGAAGACCCCCTCGAGATCAACCCGCAAGTAATGGAGATGGTATTAGCATGAGCACGATCAAGCCCAAGGACCGCGACACTCTCATTCAGGCTCTCCGGGCCGGCGTGGTGCCTCGCTCCGGCCAGCACCTGATTCAAGTGGGACGGGTGCGCGAAGTCGAAGGCATGCTCAAGGACATCGAGCGAGTGGCCTCTGGTGGATCCGCTTTTCGCATCGTGGTGGGCGAATACGGCGCCGGCAAGACCTTCTTCCTCAACCTGGTGCGCTCGATTGCGTTGCAGAAGAAGCTGGTCACGATGCATGCCGACCTCAACCCGGACCGGCGCCTGCACGCCAGCGGTGGACAGGCCCGCTCGCTCTATGCCGAGCTGACCAAGAACACCTCGACCATGCTCAAGCCCGAAGGCGGCGCGCTCACCGGCGTGGTGGAGAAATTCGTGGCCCAGTGCAAGTCAGAAGCCAAAGCCAGTGGGGGAGACACCGAGAAAGTGGTGCGCGAGAAGCTGGCGCCGCTCACCGAGCTGGTCAACGGCTTTGACTTCGCCGACGTGCTCGTCGCTTACTACCGGGGCTTTGAGCAGGGCAATGACCAGCTCAAGTCGGACGCGGTGCGCTGGCTGCGCGGCGAGTTCACCACCCGCACCGACGCGCGCAACGCCCTGGGAGTGCGCGCCATCGTGGACGACAGCACCGTCTACGATCAGCTCAAGCTGCTGGCTCAGTTCGTGCGTCTGGCCGGCTACCACGGACTGCTGGTGTGCCTGGACGAGTGCGTCAACCTCTACAAGCTGGCCAACACCCAGGCGCGCAATTCCAACTACGAACAGATTCTGCGCATTCTCAACGACTCGCTGCAGGGCTCGGCCGACGGACTGGGCTTTATTCTGGGCGGAACGCCCGAGTTCTTGATGGACACGCGCCGCGGTCTCTACAGTTATCCCGCTCTGCAATCGCGCCTGGCCCAGAACACCTTTGCCAAGGATGGGCTGCTGGATCTGTCCGGGCCGGTGCTGCGCCTCACCAGTCTGACCCCGGAAGATTTCTTTCTGCTGCTGACCAAAATTATCGCCGTCTTCGCCAATGGACATTCGGAGCAATATCTGTTGCCCGAAGAGGCGGTGCCGCTATTTATGGAGCACTGTGCCCGCCGCCTGGGAGAAGAATACTTTCGCACCCCGCGCACCACCATTACCGCGTTTGTGAATTTGCTGGCCATTCTGGAGCAGAATGCCGGCACCGAATGGCGCCCCCTGATCGGCGGCCTGCAGGTGGAAGAAGACCGGGGGGCTGAGGCCGAGATGGCCGCCGAAGAGGACGACGAGCTTGCCAGCTTCCAGCTCTGAGAAGCGCTCCTCGCATTTCGAAATGCTGCACGAGAGCATTCGCCACTGGATTTGGAAGCAGGGCTGGACCGCCCTGCGCGACGCCCAGGAAGCGGCTATCCCGGTGCTGCTGGAAGGCAAGCGCGACCTGATCATCGCGGCCGCCACCGCCGCCGGCAAAACCGAAGCCGCCTTTCTGCCCATTCTCAGCCAGTTGCTACAGCCGGAGAATGCGGACGCGACGGTGGTTTACGTCAGCCCGCTGCGAGCCCTGATCAGTGAGCTTACGAAAGGCGTGCTTACAGCCGTTTGATATTCTGTCGCCGGGCGAAGGAGGCCCTCTGCGATGGAGAACAACAAGAATCTGAAAATGCTCGCTCGAGAGCTGGACGGGTGGCGAAGCGAGAGCCCATCAAAGCGGCGTCCGCT
>JAFEBA010000150.1 GCA_018266105.1 bacterium
CCGCATCAAGGCGGTGCTGCGCCGGGCCGAGATGCCAGCGCCAGTGACGCGCGGTGCCGTCAAGGTGGACGATAATCTGAGCGTGGACCTGGACAAACGGGAGGCTATCGTGGGCGGCACGGCCGTGCACCTGCGCCCCACCGAGTTCAAGCTGCTCTATCAGTTCCTGAACAACCCTGGCCGCATTCTCACTCACGAACAGTTGCTGAGCCGGGTATGGGGAGCGGAATACCGAGACGATACCCAGATCCTCAGGCTTTACATCAACTACCTGCGCAAGAAGCTGGAGCCAGACCCGGAGGGGCCCAAATACATCACCAATGAACGCGGTCTTGGCTATCGCTTTATCGACTACAAAGCCGGGAGCTAGGGGCAGGAGTTCCGGCCAGGCTCCTAGACGATGCCAGCCAGTCGAAGCTGGTCGGCCAACTGCGAGGGTTGTCGGCCGATCTGCACGGCTTTGGTCTGTACGGCCGAGATGGCGCCACGCAAGTCTTTGAGACCGTGGCCGGTGACCACCGAGACGATTCTGTCCTCCGGACCAATGAAACCGGCCTGCAAGGCCTTGTTCAGGCCGGCCACCGAAGTCGCGCCGGCAGGTTCGGCAAAAATTCCGGTCAGACGCGCCAACTGAAGCTGAGAGGAGCGAATCTCGTCGTCGCTGACGGTCAGGAACTGGCCGCCGCTCTCTTTCACCACCTGCAAAGCCTGATGAGCCACCCTGGGTTCGCCCACACAGATGCTGTCGGCATAGGTGCATGCGCCGGGGTCAGCCTCCAGATAGCCGCGCCGATGGGCTTTACTGAGGACGCTGGAGCCATCGGCCTGCACCCCGTAAAGTCGAGGTAATCTGTCGATCAAGCCGGCCCGATAAAGATCCTGAAAGCCTTTGCCAATGCCGCCGATAATGCAGCCGTCGCCCACCGAAACAAAGACTGCATCCAAATGAGGCAGTTGCTCGAAAATCTCCAGCGAGACGGTCTTCTTGCCTTCCAGAGTGAACGGATTGTAGCCGGTGTTTCGATTGAACCAACCAAACTGGCGCGTGGCCTCCAGGCTGAGTTCGAAAGCGTCGTCGTAAGTTCCGTTGACCAGCAAGACTTCGGCCCCGTAGACCAGCAACTGGATGACCTTGGCTTCAGGAGCGCTGGCGGGCACGAAAATCACTGTGCGCAAACCAACTGAAGCCCCCAGGCCGGCCAGGGAGGAGGCTGCGTTGCCGGTGCTGGCAGCCGTAATCAGACCGATGGAGCGGTCGCGGGCGGCCGCGATCACGGCCGCGCTAGCCCGATCTTTGAAGGAGCCGGTCGGGTTGCGCTGATCCTCTTTAATCCAGAGATTGGGCAGACCCAGGGCCTGGCTCAGGCGAGGAACTCGAGTCAAGGGGGTGTCGCCCACCAGCAGCGGAGGCAAGGAATCAGCGCTCTGAATGGGCAGCCAGGAGGCATACCGGCGAAGTCCGCGCTCGCCACTGGCCTGCACTCGCAGCCAGGCCTCGGCCAGGCCTTCGTAATCGTAGAGAGTTTCCAGAGTGCCAGCGGGTCCACAATGGGGGCAGGTGTAGAGAAATTCGCCAGCAGCCGAAATCAGCCCGCTACAAGCGGCACAACGCAAAGACTGGACCAGCGGATTTCGATTCATGGACACTAAGCTTCGGGAGAGGCCAGGTGCAGAGCGGCGACTTTTTCCACCAGTTGCTGAGGAGTGAAGGGTTTGGGCAGAAACAAGACTTCGTCGGGCACCTGACCTTCCGGATTGTAGCCCGACATCATCAAAACCGGTAAGCCAGGCCTGGAGATGAGGACCTTTTTGACAAGCTCGTTTCCTGTCATCTTGGGCATCTGGATATCCGTGACCAGAAGGTCGAAATCCTGAGCCTGCAGGGCCTGCCAGGCCTGCTCCCCGTTCTCGGCGCAGGTGACCCGGTAACCATGATTGGACAGAACCTTCAAAGCCAATAGCCGCAGAGCCACCTCGTCCTCTGCAAGAAGAACTCTGAGGTTTTGCCCGGGCATGCCCGGCTCGGTCCAGCGCGAGCCCGGGCCGTTAGCCTGGGTCGCCAAATCCTTTTCCCCCGTATAGCCAGTCCATCAAGGTAGTCTATGCAAAACGAAGGCAACTGACAAGACATGACCATGATCATCCCGGAGCCAGGTTCTGCCTGACTCCGGGACTCACGCCCCCCAGGATGCAGCTTCGGACCCCCCTACGGAGCCAAATTTATTTAGTAATCACCGGCAGCCAGCAGCGAAACGCGGGTGAGGTGGCCCCAGGTCAAAGCACCGAGGTCCCAGGCCGAGCCCAGGCCATAGTCGACCGCCAAAAGATCGAGAGTGGTGCGGGTGCTCCACTCATAAAGACGCTCCCAGTCGCTCTTGGACTGCAGGTAGACATCGCTACCCAGTTCCTCGGACTGCACCGAAGTGAAGGCTCTTAGACAGTAGTTCACTGGTCTTTTGGCCGCCAGTCGACGGGCCGGAATCAGGTCGCGATAAATGGGCCCTGGCATCCGGGCGTCAAAGCTGGCTTCCCAATCGGGAACCCCCTGGCTCAACCAGCCAGCCACGTCCAGGGGCCCAACCAGATAGAGGCCCTCGGGGATAGGGTATCCGGGCATCCAGTCAGCCGGACGGCTCAGGATTTGCTGGCGAGCGTGGCCGCTGGTGACGCGCAAGCTTCCCCAAGTTTTATGGCTGGGCAGCGTAATACGAAAGCTCCGCTCGCCATCCTTACGCATCAACATCATCACTAGGGAAACCCTCCATCACGTACTCCGCGGCTCAGGCCTCGGAGGTTGACTTCAAGCTATCAACGGGCTGTCAACGAATTATCAACGCCTCCACTGGCCCGATTCCGTCCCCCTTAAATTCGACGTTGACAGCCCGATGACCCGAGCGCCTTAGCCTGGCACTGCCGACTACGCACGTGGAGGGTCATCGTCAATGAAACTGCTGCATCAAGCCGCTTGCACCCAACTCCGCTTTCGAGAACTCACCAGCTGTGAGGAACTCCACCAACTGTTCAGACTTCGTCACCTGGTCTATTCCAGCCAGGGCTATTGGGATCCCGATTCCAGGCGGTTTGACGTGGATGCCTATGATCGCTACAGCCGCTTTGTGGGCGCCTTCTTTGGAGAAGAGCTGATCGGCGGCTCGCGCCTGATCATGGCCGAAGGGCAGCCCAATGGGCCGGCTCTGGAGCAGTTGCTGCGGCAATCGGGCTGTCCAGCCCCTCCCGAGAGGCGTTTTGCTTACACCGCCCAGGAACTGATGGGATTTGAGCAGATCGTTGATTTCGCCCGTCGAGCGCGCAGGAGATTGGTAGAATTCGGACGTACGGTCATCCATCCTGATTGGCAGAACGGTAAGTTAGGTGTACGGCTGGTGTACGCGATCTACGGATTGGCCCTGAAATATGGCATCGACCTGGGTCTGGCCCTGGTGCCGCCTCGTCTGGTGGGCTTCTACTCACGCTGTGGCTGCCATTTGCTCACAGGCAAGGGCTCGACTCACTACACTCACACAGAGCTGGCCCCGGTGATCGTTGACCTGCACGCGCTGGTGGGCGAGCAGCGCGAAGCGATGCTGGCTTATCATTACCTGGAGAAGGAAGGCGAGTGGGTGGTGCCGCTTTACGAGCAGTCCAAACGCTTGGAACCCTTACCTCTTCAGCAACATCCCCTATTCCCGCTGCTGCGTCGCAGTCCCAGCCTGGAGGACGCAACTCTGTGCGAGCTGGACACGGCCAGCGAGCTTTGGGAGCCGGGCCTGGGAGGCCAGCTCAGCTACCTGGAACGTTTGCGCGAGCTAAAGGTGGAGAGCTTGAGCCTGCGTCCCTTTGGAATGCACCGGGACTCGCTACCGCTCTTGCTCCGAAGCAGCGCGGAGCTGAAGCTGGAAGTGAGCTGCCGGATGCAGCCAGGGGAAGGAAGCCTGGCCGAGCTGGTAGAGGCCAACCAGCCGTACCAGGCCCAAATTCGATTGTTGCTAGAAGTGGATGTGCTGAGCCAGCAGCCAGCCGTGGCCAACCGCGAACTGGCCCAGGAATTGCCGACCACATTGTGGTTGCAGAATGCCTCTCAGGCCGAGCCGGAACAACTAGAGCCATGGCTGGACCTGGCTTTAGCTCATGGCTGCGAGTGTGTCTGCTTGAGCGACAGTCAGGGCCTGCTGACTCCGGAAGGCGCCACCGCTCTGTTGGAGTTTGTGCAACATTACTTCCTGAGTCGTTCGGCACCGACCCGAATCGAGTGGCACGGCGGCGACCAGTCTGGGCAGGCGCTGGCCACGGCCCTGGCGGCAGTGGAAGCCGGAGCCGATCGGGTGCATGCCAGCTTGAGTGATTGCCACCATGTTCCGATGCAATACCTGTTACTGCATCTGCATCAGATGGCCGGACGCGCGCTTTCGGGCGCGAGCTTGAAGGGCTACCTGAGCTGGGCCCGGATCCATCTGGGCTGGGTGGACAGCGATGGACTGGAGGCACGCGTGGACGAGGGTGTATCTCAGGGAACCCCGGTGAGCCATTGAGCTCGCCCTGGAACAGGCGTCCGGCCGGGGGGGCGAGTCCACTCTATCTGGTGGATGCCACCCTGGCCGAACTGCCCAGACGGCCGCCGCCCGAGGCGGCCGCAAGCTGGGCTCGGCGCCTGGCGGGCCTGGGGGTGGAGCGAATTTGTGGTGGAGAACTGGACGACAGCGGCTGGAGTGAAGAATGGGTGCGCCTGGTTCGCAACAGTTCTTGCCAGCCGGTGCTGGAGTTCAACCTGACCCCCCCGAACAAAGTCACACCCCGCTGGTTCCGTTCGCAAAGCGGCCTGGCCGTGCGCCTGATGACGCCGGGCGAGGGCCTGCTGGATGGGTTGGGCTTTCCCGGCGTGACCCTGGCCATCCCGAATGCAACCTCACTTGATCCGATTACGCTCAGCAACCGCATTCGATTGGCTGAATCCTATGGCTACCATCGACTGGAGATCATCGGCCAGCAGGGCCGGCCCTGGGGACGGGGACTCCACTCGCTGCTGCAATTTGTGCTCGGTCTGTGCGGGCAAATTCAGGTCGGCTGGTCCTGCTCGGACGGGCTGGGTCTGTCGCTCTCGCAGGGTCTGGCGGCCTGGCAGGGGGGAGCGCAGTTTCTACGAGTGTGCCTGGCTGGCCTGGGAGGAACCATTCCCCTGGAAGGCATGCTGAGGGATGTGGATACTTTCCAGGAATTCCATCAGTTTGCCGGTCGCTATCTGGGCATTCCCATGCCTAATTCGTCTTAAAGAGCGATTCCACCAGAGCTCGGGTGCTATCCTGTGGCTCGACTCCCAGGCACTCTTGGAGGCGCGCCCTCAGGGTCTCGAACTCCTTGCGAATGCCCTGCTTGTCTCCCAAGGCTTCGTAACAGCGAAAGAGCTTGGGAAAGACCTGCTCCATCGGCTCCTGGGAGGCCAGCAAGCGCCGGTAGCGCAGAATGGCCTGCTCGTAGTGGTGCTGCTGCAGGTGCACATCCGCCAGCGTTTCCAGCACGCGCTCGTGAAGGCGGCGCAGATGGTCGCGACGGTGCTCCACGAACTCCTCATACAGGTCCTCCTCCAGAAAATCCCCTCGATAAAGGCTTTCCGCTTTTTCCAGCAAGCTCAGGGAGACCACTTTGTCGTTTCCCTTGGCTGATTCCAAACCGGCGCTGGCGGCTTCTTCGTAATCCACTGAATCCAGACTGACTTCGTCTGGATTGCCCAACCTGTAGGCGTCGCCCACGCGCTGAAAAAGGTGGGTCAGCTCCAGTGCCCGGCGGATCGCGGAGAGGTGGGTGGCCAGGGTGCGCCGGGCCCGGTCGGGCTCCAACTCGGGCCAGATCGAATCCATGATGCGCTCGGCGGGGACGAGTTTGTAGCCCTGAGTGAGGAAAAACTTGAGCAGACGCACAGCCATGGGACGCAACAGACGGCCGTAGTCAAGTTCCTCGCCGTCGCGGAAAAGCCGCAGGTGGCCCATGCAGCGCACTTCCAGTTGCGAACCCTCATTCAGGCGCAAGGCCGAAGAGATGATGCTGCGCACCTGTTCGTCCGGATCGCTGTGGTAGAGGGCTTTCAAAGTGGCTTTGTTGCGGTCATTGGGCAGGCGAGTCAGGTATTGGGCGGCCACGCGTCGGAGGTGAGGATCGGGGTCCTGAGCCAGTTCTTCAAGTTCGGGCCAGAGTCGATCGCGCATAGCGGTCAGCAGACGGTCCACGTAATCTGGTTCCAGGCCATGAGCTGCGCCCAAAAACAACAGGCGAATACTCATTTCCAGGGGATCACACAGCCAATAATCATCGTAACCATTCAGCTGAGCCAGTTTGAGCGAACGACTGAGATACTCCAGCATCGGCTCGCTCTGATTGAGCTGCCAATGAACCCAGGCCAGCATCTGCGAGGTCTTCATCTCCCAGAACTTGGCCCGAGCCTTGAGGCAGAGGGCCAGGTTCTTTTGCAACTCTTCCAGGGCCTCGGCCAGGTGACCGGTGCAGGTGAAAAGATAGGCCAGACTCAGGGTGCATTCGGGAGCGTACACTCCGGCGCCATTGAGAGCCATGGACTTAGCCATTTCCTCGGCGTCCACGCGCGCCTGCTCAAAGTTCTGTAGATGGCAATTGAGCAGGAGTCGACTGCGGAAGAAATAGGGCTTGAACTGAGCTGGAATTTCGCTTTGGGAGACCTTGGAAAGCGTGTCGCTGCAAGCTTCCAGCTGGCGCAACTCCAGGTAGGCCATGCCGCGCAGTTGCTCAAGGCCCTTCTCCACGAAGCTGTGGCCGGCCCGCTTGGCCTGGATCAGGGCCTCGTCCACCAATTCCTGGGCGGCGTGCACCTGACCCATGATGATTTGAACCACTGCCTTATTCATGATCAGTTGGTAAAGCACCAGCACCCAATCCAATTTGGTGAAAAAGTCAATGCCTTCGTTCAGTGTTCGCAGGGCTTCCACGAAATTGCCCTGGGGGAAGTGGTAGCCAAAGCCGTAGAGCGGAATTCCCCAACCGATAGCACGCGGGTCGCCACTCTCGAAGGCGGTCTGGTGACCCTCCCGGATCACCTCGTAGCCACGGTCCCAATCCATTCCTGAGTTGATCAGGGTAGTCCCCAACCAGCAGAGCAGAATGGCCCGCTGAGCGGTCTGCTCGGGAGGGCAGAGTCGCAGGCCCTCCTCGCAAGTTTCCAGCAGCAGTTTGGATTCGCCGTACTTCACGTAGCAGAGGCAGAGCTTCTCCAAGACCGCGGCCACGCCGTTGTCGTCGCCGCGCCGGCGGTATTCGGCCAGAGCCTTCTTGTAGCCGTCCACGGCCTTGGGCCAATGGCCGTGCATGTCGTGCAGTTCGGACTGGATCATCTGCAGGCCGGGACGGCCGTTGCGCAAGCTCTGAGGCAACGACTCCAACCAGCGCGAGACACTGTTCTTGAGGCCGCGGTGGAGCAACTCACTGCCCACATTCTCCAGAATTTGGCAGGCCAGCAGCGGGTCACCGGAGGAGAGAAAGTGAGGGATGGAAGCCACCACCTGCTGGTTATGATAGAGCCAGTCGGCCACTTGCTGGTGCACGGCCTGCACGGCTTTGATGCCGTGTTCGAGGCTGAGGCGATGGCGAAGAAACTCGCCAAAGAGATGGTGATAACGATACCATACACCATCTCGCTCCAATCGAACCAGAAAGAGGCGCGTCTTTTCGATATAGTCCAGCATCTGAACCACATCCGTGCCACGCACCAGCTCGGAGGCCAGATCGGCATTGAAATGCTCGGGTACGGAGGTCACTTTGAGGAATTCCTGGACCTTAGCGGGTTGACTGGCGAAAACTTCGCTGGCCAGGTAGTTGTAGATGGCGGTGTCGCCTCCGCCCAGAGAATTGACCAGGTTGCGGACGTCCTGTTCGGGCTTGTTGCGAATGGACTGAGCCACGAGCTGGATGGCTGTGGCCCAACCTTCCGTCTTGGCCACGATCAGTTCAACCAGTTCGGCCTCCAGCTTGAGACCCCAGATATCACGAAGCAAATCGGAGGTTTCTTCCCAGCTAAAGCGCAAGGCCTCGTAATGTAGCTCGCACAGCAGACGCTTGCTGCGTAACCAGTCCACCGGCAGGTCGGGAATATCGCGAGTGACCAGCAACAGGGTCAGGTTGGTGGGACCACGGCGGCAAAGAATCTGAAAAAAATTTCGTATGGATTCAACCGAATGAACCAGATGGTAGTCATCCAGCAAAATCGAGACCGGTTCAGCGTATTCGAAGAGTTCGTTGATCAGGCTGAGGCAAAGATTCTGGGGATCGGCCAGGTCAAAAGTGTGCAGGCGATTGCGGGTCAGTTCGCAGCAACCTTTGTGGGTCTGACAGAGCGACTCTAAGAAGTAAGAAAAGAATACCTGGGGATCTTGATCCTCTTCACCCAAACCCAGCCAGGCGGTACGTCGGGCTCGCTGAGCGATGTAGTCCGCCATTAAGGTGCTTTTGCCGCAACCGGCAGGACCGGTCACCAGCACCAGGCGTACGTCCTGGTCCCGGTTCAACTCGCGAATCAGGCGGCTGCGGTGTAAGGAACGCGCCGCCAGCTGGGTGGGATGCAATTTGGTCTGCAGAAATACGGGAGATTCCACCAGCCTGCAAACTCTCTCTTTCCAATTTAGTCTACGACTTATTCTTCTGCCCCAATTAGAGACATTGAGGCATAGTATACCACGCAGTCTAGTACAGCCAGGGACTTAAATTGGAAAAGCTGCTGCCGATAAGCTGGTCGTGAATATTCTTGGCTGCAGCGAGGCCCCGGCCGGGGGGCCTGTCGTTCCGAATCCGGCTGAAGCTCCTGTGCAGGGAGCATTTGCCGCTCTGATGAGCGCGGCCCCGGAGGCCGCGTCCGTGCCCGAACAAACGGTCAAAGACGCACCTTCAGAATGTCTGGCAGCAAGCTTGCGCCAGCAAATTTTGCAGCCCGTGGGGGCGCAGATTTCTGCTGAAGTTCCGACCGTCTCGGTGGAGAAGGCGGACACGCCAGATGCACCGGTCGTGATTGAGCCGGTGAGGGGGGTTCGAGGAAAAGTGCAACCGGCCAGCGACCCGACCACGGTTCCTGTTGCTTTGCAAGCGACCCCGGTCGTGCAGGCGCCGGTCGTGCAGCCTGAGATTGAGGATCCGACCCGGCCTGCGGCACAGGGCGGGGAGCCGCACCAGGCTCCGGCTCAGGCGCCGGTTCAGTCTAAAGCGCGGGCCACGGCTCAGCCTCGGACCCAGACACCGGCTCAGCCTCAGGCCCAGACACCGGC
>JAFEBA010000151.1 GCA_018266105.1 bacterium
CACGCGACGGAGGCTAGCCCCGAAGTTCCAGCCGGCTTCCCATTCGGATTCCGCCCGGGCATATTCGGCTGGTGGGATGCGAACCGCGTCGGGCGGGTCGAAAGGTAGGTCGGGGCCTCCTTCCAGGTGCAGAGGGTAGGCGTAGCAACCTTCTCGGTCCCGCTCAAAGCCCCGCTGATCCACGATGAGTTTCTCGCCTTCCTGTTCAGCGCTCAGAAAGACCATCATGTTTTTCTCGTGGATGCCCAGTCCATTCGTAAACAGCCGGACTTGCTGGTCGCCCAGGTCCAGATAGCCAGGTCTGGAGTCCGCGTCTTGCGGGCCATTGTCCATCTCCAGTGCATGCTGCCGCTCATCCTGGATGTCGGCGTAAAACTGCCTGAGCAGATGCGGTCCGTGGCCGCCGCGCTTCAGCTCGGCCAGGGCGCCGGCCACGTTCAGTCGCCCGCCGCTGGCCACTTTGCCTTGCAACTGTTGGACAGGATCAACGCCGGCCAGAATATGCGCCTTTACTTCGGCGGGTGAAGCCTGGGGCCTGAGAGACCAGATCAGAGCCGCCGTGGCCGCCACCTGAGGGGCAGCCTGGGAGGTGCCGGACTTCACTTTGTGGCCCGCATTCGGAACGGTCGAAAGAATTTGCTCTCCGGGCGCGCTCAGGTCCACGCTGCTGGCACCATAACAAGAGGTGAAGCAGATTTTGTCCTGGCGACTGCTGGCCGCCACCGAGATCAGGTTGGGCAGGTCAAAGCCGCTGGGATAGTGGGGCACAGCGTCGCTATCGGATCCGCTGTTGCCCGCCGAACACACGATGAGACCCGGGAAGTCTCGCATCTTCTCGTAGAGCGCCTGGTTGAATTCGACCGCGCCGCCCCAGGAGCAGTTGAGGATGCGGGCACCCTGCTCTTGAGCATAGTCGACCGCTCGGCAGACCGACTCCACATCGGTGTATCCGTTGTCGTCAAAGACTTTGATCGGCAGAATTTTGGCCTGGTAAGCCACTCCCCGGACAGCCCCGTTGGCCGCGATGATACCGGCCACGTGAGTCCCATGCTCGCCACCGTCGTGGATGTCGGCGTTCTGAGAGACTGCATTGTATCCGTGGATATCGTCCACCACTCCGTTGCCATCATCGTCCCGGCCGTTGCCGGGAATTTCACGAGGATTGATCCAGAGGTTGGTGGTCAGGTCGGGATGGTTGGCATCAATGCCGGTATCCAGCACGGCCACCAGGGGGGCATTCCCCCCAGTAGTGCTTTGCCAGGCGGCCGGGGCGCTGACTCGGTCCAGAGCCCACTGGCTCTGGTTGCGGACCACCCGGCCGGGTCGGTCCAGCAGTCGGAATCTGGTGTTGTGGTGTGTGTTCATTGCCTGTTCAGGCTAGCCCCTGCCAGGCGATCCATCCAAGATCCGCAACCGATCCAGATTGGATCGGCCTGAGCCGGGGTAATTCCACCGGATGGAAAACGGCCGCCGACTTTCACCCTGGATCTGGGTCCCCAGTCTCTACTTTGCTGAGGGGATCCCCAACTCGGTGGTCTCGGATGCTTCCAAAGTAATGTATACAGACCTGGGTTTAAGCGTGGAGATGTTGGGCGTGGTGACCGGCAGTATGTATCTGGCCTGGGTCATCAAGCCACTCTGGAGCCCGCTGGTGGACTTGGTGAAAAGCAAACGCTGGTGGATTGTGCTGACCGAGTTTCTGCTGGCCTGCGCCTTCTTGGGCCTGTCGCTGACGACCAAAAGCGCCAACTGGTTGGCCTTGACCCAAGTGTGCTTCTGGCTGCTGGCGTTGGTGTCGGCCACCCAGGACATCGCCGCCGATGGGTTTTATATGCTGGCTTTGGAGGAGTCAGATCAAGCCGGCTTTACCGGCATTCGCTCCACGGCTTATCGCCTCTCCATGTTGTTTTCCAAGGGAGTTTTGGTTTGGCTGGCCGGGTATTTCGCAGCCAGTTCCAACAAGTTCGGCGGCTGGTCGAGCATGTTCTTGGTTCCCGGCACTTTCTACTTACTGGCAGCTGCCTATCACTTTGTGGTTTTGCCCCGGCCGACCGCGGATCAGGCCCGCGAGAGTGTGAGCATGGGGGAGTTCCTCAAGGGCTACGCCTACACGTTTGCCAGCTTTTTCCGGCGTTCGGGTGTCGCCCGGGCCATCGTCTTTATCCTGCTCTTCCGGGTTGCCGAGGTGCAGGTTCTGGGTCAGGTCGCGCCCTTTCTGAAAGGGCCGCTTGAGAACGGCGGGCTGGGTCTCACTACTCAGCAGTTCGGATTGGCATACGGAACTTTTGGAGTCATCGGCATCATTTGCGGTGGGATTCTGGCCGGCAAGCTGGTGGCCAGGTTTGGTCTGAGAACCTGGTATTGGGCCATGATTTTTATCATGCACCTGCCGAATCTGGCATTTTTGTATCTGGCGCTCTCTCAGAACACCAACGTCAACGTGATCAGCACTTGCCTTTTCATCGAGCAATTCGGATACGGATTTGGTTTCACGGTCTTCATGCTTTACTTGATGTACTTTACCCGAGGTGAGCTGCAGACGTCGCATTACGCAATTGCCACCGGTTTTATGGCGATGGGGGTCATGTTGCCTCAGATGGGGGCAGGCTTTGTGGCTAAGGCCCTTGGTTTTAAACAGTATTTTGGGTATATCGCAGTATGCACGCTGCCCTCTTTCGCGGTGGCCTACATGGCCTGGAAGGACGAAGGTTTCCTGGCCTACTTCGAACCGAAGAAAGCCGAGGCGGCCGCCGGGGATGTCGGAATCAGTCCTGAGTAGGCAGTTCGCTCTACGCCCTTTACTGCGAGAGGATACGCCGGCGTTATTACGGCTGTGGAATCGAGCCTGTCTTTTTGATCCCTGTTCGCTGGATTTGTTGGAGCAGAAGATTTGGGGCGACCCGGATGCTGACCAGCAGACGTCCCTGGCTTATGGCCAGGGACGTCTGGAGGGATTTGTCATGGCTTTGCGCCGCCCCAACGGAGTCAATTACCTGAAGGCATTGATGGTCGACCCGGAACAGCGCCGTTCCGGTCTGGGCACCGCTTTGCTGGAGTCGGCCCGTCGGGCCCTTCCCCAAGGTCCGCTACGGGTCTGCGAAAGTGCTCCCGACTACGTGGTGCCAGGGGTGGACGTGCGCTATACCCCCGCCATCTGCTTTCTGGAAAAACACGGCTTTAAAAGGGTGGGAGAGTGCTATAATTTGCTCTGCGATCTCAATCAGAATTTTCTCGAGGAGCCGCGTACGGGCGTGCGTCGGGCCCTCCCCTCGGACTTCGACACGGTCATGAGCTTTTTGGAGAAGCACTGGAAGGCCTGGCAGTACGAGGTCGGCAAGATGTTTGAGAATGATCCCATCAGTTTGCATCTGGGGTTTGAGGGCGATCGGCTGATGGGCTTTTCCGGCTACGATGGGAACACCCGCGGCCAGGGCTGCTTTGGGCCCATGGGCACCGACCCTGAAGCTCGTGGCACCGGCCTGGGGGGAGTTCTACTCAAGCGCTGTCTGGCCGACCTGAAGGCGCAGGGTCACCCTGAGGCGGTCATCCCCTGGGTGGGGCCCTATGCATTTTACTCCAAGCAATGCGGTGCTCGCATCGAGCGGGTGTTCTGGCGCTACGAACTGGTATGAAAAACTTGATTGGCCGCTGGCTGGCCCCTCCACAACAGGCCGAGCCCGAGGTTTTGGCGCAAGCCGTGAGCGGGAAGGTGGTGCTTGTCACCGGGGCTTCCTTTGGCATTGGCGAAGCGCTGGCCCGGCGATTGGGGGCGGCGGGGGCTCGGGTCTTGCTGGCCGCTCGCAGCCTGGAGGAATTGCAGTCCTTGGCGGCACTGATTCGACAAAGGGGCGGTGAGGCTCACTGTTTCCAGTTGGACCTGCGAGAGGCCGAGCAGATCGACCGGGTGGCATCGTCTATCCTGGAGCAATTTGGGGGAGTGGACATTCTGGTTCACAATGCCGGCAAGTCGATTCGACGCTCCCTGCTTAAAGCGCTGGATCGACCTCATGACTTCGAACGCTGTGCCCACGTGAACTACCTGGGACCGGTGCGCCTGCAACTGGCTTTGTTGCCCAAGATGATTGAGCGGCGCGGCGGTCAGATCGTCAATGTCTCTTCGGTGGGGGTGCGCATGCCGGCCGTGGCTCACTGGGCCGCCTATCTGGCTTCCAAGTCCGCCTTTGACCATTGGTTGGGAGCGGCCGTTCCCGAACTTCGCCCTTACGGTATTGCCTGCACCTCCGTTTATCTCGGGTTGGTGCACACTCGTATGAGCGCCCCTACCAAGGAGTATGCCTCGATGCCCGGGTTGAGCGCCGACCAGGCCGCCTGTGTGCTGTGCCGGGCTCTCATCCGGCGCCCACGCAGCCTGCAGCCCTGGTGGCTGGGGCCGGTTCATCTGCTCTCGCCGATGCTGGAGCGACCCCTTGAATGGCTCCAATGGCTCTGGTTCTCGCGTTAATTCGCTCGGGGATTTTTCCGCTGGCCCCCTGGGACTGGTGGAAGGCGGCCCGGGCCTGGTGGCGCTGCGGGTCCAGTCTGGCTTTTCTGCTGGAGCTGACGGCGGCTCGATTTCCAGGCCGGCCCGCCTTGCACGACGAGCAGGGCAGGCTCAGTTTCGCACAACTCCAGCAGGGCTGCCTGGCTCTGGCCTGTGGCCTGCGAGCCCAGGGATTCACGCCGGGCCAGCAGGTGGCCTTGCTGGCTCGAAATCACCGCGGCTTCGTGCTGGGTTTGCTGGCGCTGAGCCGGCTGGGGGTGGATGTCCTGCCCTTGGGAAGTGACCTGCCCGAAGCGGTGATGCTGCGAATCTTGGAGCGTCAGAAGATCAGCACGCTGGTGCACGATGGCGAACGGAGCCTGGAGCTGCCGGGCATCCGTCTGCTGGACCTGGCTGAAGTCCAGGCGCAGCCGGCCCAGCTTCCCCGAACCAGTCGGCCCGGCCAGCTTGTGGTGCTAACCTCGGGTTCCACCGGGATTTCCAAGGGCATCCGGCGACGCCCACGTCTGCATGAGTTGCTGCCTCTGCTGGCCGGGCTGCTGCAGGGCCTGCCCTTGCGTCGGCATCGACCGCTCTTGCTGGCCATTCCGCTTCACCATGGTTACGGCCTGGCCGCCCTGGCGCTGGCTCTGGCACTGGCCGCCCCCCTCTATGTGCGACGCCGTTACGAGGTCGGGCCCTTGTTACAGGATGCCGCCTCGGTGGAGCCCGGTCTGTTGGTGAGCGTGCCCACGCTGCTGTTGCGCTGGCTGAATTCAGAGACGGTTTCCAGACTGCCGGCCGCTATCATCACGGGTAGCGCGCCCCTGGAAGCCAGCCTTTGCAGTCGTCTGCTGCGCCAGTGCGGGCCGGTGCTTTACAATCTCTACGGCTCCAGTGAGGGTGGAGTGATCGCGCTTGCCGGTCCGGAGCGCCTGACTCAATCCCCGGGCTGCGTTGGCCGCCCACTGCCCGGCAATCAGGTGCGCCTGGATGGGGAAGGTCGCATTTGCGTGCGGGGACCGCTGGTGCTGATGGAGGAAACGGGCGACCTGGGACGCTGGGATGAGCACGGCAACCTGCATGTGCTGGGTCGTGCTGACAGCATGATTGTGTGTGGTGGGGAGAATGTCTATCCTCATGAACTGGAGGAGGCGCTTCTCAAGCACCCCCAGATTTTGGAGGCGGCGGTCGTGGCCGTGCCCGACTCCGAGTTCGGGCAGCGTTTGGTGGCCGCGGTGGTGGCTCGCCAGCGGGAGGATTTCATGGCCTGGCTGCGCCAGCGTCTGGAGCGTTACAAGCTGCCCCGCGAATTGCGCGTCGTCGAGACAATTCCTCGCAACCCGTTGGGCAAGGTGGATCGGCCCGCCTTGCTTCGGCTTTTCGAGGCTGGCTAGGAGCGCTGCCAGTTTTCTTTCAAGGGTTTTCGAGATTTCAACTTTTTTTCAGCGTCGTTTAGTTCACGAGCTTTTCACATGAGGATCCGGGTGGCGGTGTCATACTCTGGATATGTTCTGCAACACACTACACAACAATCATCGCATCACCCCCGCTCAGACTCGCCCCGCCGCCCCGAAACAGGGCGCTCCGGCCTCGGCCGAGTTCTCGCACAATCCCCAGGATAAAGTGGTCCTGGAGCCCGGCACTTACAGTGTGGGTGGTCTGAAGTCCGGCGACATCGGACCGGCCGTGGACAAGGCTCGTCTCAACGAGCAACTGGCCCCCAACGCCGACGGCAACTACATCTTCGAACAGGGCACCCCCGGCTTCCACGCCGCCAACTCGTTCTCGGCCGTGGCCCGTACCATCAAATTCTTCGAAGAAGGCACTGGCATGAGCATCGGCTGGTCCTTCAAGAAGCCCCAACTGGACGTCAACTCAGACGCGGGCGAAATGCTCAATGCGTACTACCAGAAAGGCGAGGGCAGCGTTAACTTCTTCCACTCCACCGATCCCAAGACCAATCAGGTCGTCTGGAGCGGCGACTCTGGCGAGGTCGTATCCCACGAGGTGGGTCACGCCATCCTGGACGCCTTCCGTCCCGCCTACCTGATGAATTGGCGCGCCGATTGCGGCGCTTTCCACGAATCCTTCGGCGATATGCTGGCCCTGGTGATGAGCCTGCAGGACGACCGTGTGCTGGCCAAAGTGGTTGAACAAACCGGCGGAGATATGACCAAGCCCAACCTGTCGGCCAACCTGGGTGAAGAACTGGGTATCACCATCAACAACACCTCGGGCAAGAACCGCACCGGGGGTGACTATACCCGTACCGCCATTAACAACCTGAAGTGGGCCGACCCCAAAACCCTGCCTAACAACCCGGAAGATCCTAACGAGCTGGGCAGTGAAGTGCACAATTTCTCGCGTCTCTGGACGGGGGCGTTCTACGACGTCTTCACCGGTATCGTCAACGAGAATCGTGCCGCCGGCATGGACGCAGCTCAGGCTCTGCGTGAAGCCTCCAACGAAGGCCTGCGCATGCTGGGTCGTCTGGTCAAGGGCGCTCCGCGTTTCGACTTCACCTACAAAGATATGGCTAAGGCTTTCATTGCCTCGGATCGTGACGGCAATGGTGGCAAGCACGTGGACCTGATTACTCAGTCCTACAAGAACCGCGGTATCCTGCCGGCTGACTTTTCCCTGTCTGAGGTTGGGCCCAGCCCGGTGCCCCGTTCGCTGACCGATGAACAGGCTGCTGTGCAGAAAGACCTGGTTCCGCTGGTGGGCGATTTTGGCAACTTTAGTGGCGCCGTGGTGGAAGTTCCCCGCGACGTGGACACTCCCCGCTTCGCCGCCGACGATGCCGCTCTGCGCGCCGATATGAAGCACTTGATCGATGCCGGTAGGATCCTCTATACCGAGCCCCACCAGCGCATCACCACCAAAGACTTGTTCGACAAGAATGGCCAGCCCTACATCGGGGTGCTGCGCTGGAAGGACGGTCAGCCCGTCATCGAGCGCAATCAAGTCGTCGCCTGAACTGACAGCAGGGGGCCTCGGGAAACCGAGGCCCTTTTGCTACGTACTTTAGTACTTTTTTGAGAGTGCGAACAGCCGTGATTTGCCTTCAACCCGCCGGTTTATGCTGGTGGAATGATCACCTTGCCGGACTTTATTCTTCTTGGCGACGATGCTCGAGCCGACAGCCGTGGCCTGGGCGAGGATGGAACCCGTCACCTGTTGCCCGACCTGGCCTACAAGCGTCTGCTCGTGGTCAATGTATGCTTCTACGGAAATCCGGTGGCCTACGACAGCTGGGTCCTGATTGACGCCGGTGTTCCTGGCACCTTGATTAGCCTGAAGCAGGCCGCCGAAGTCCGGTTTGGCGGACGACCGCCTTCGGTGATCGTGCTGACCCATGCTCATCCCGATCATGTAGGATCCTTGCAGGGTTTGTGCCAGGAATGGAAATGTCCGGTCTATGCTCATCCCCTGGAGCATCCCTATTTGAACGGCCAGGCCAGCTACCCATCGCCCGACCCGGGTGCGGCCGGGGGATTGCTCTCCAAAGCCACCATGGCCCGTAATTTCAAACCAGCCGAGCTGGGTGACCGGCTCAGGTCCCTGCCTGAAGACGGCACTATCCCTTTTATGCCGGGCTGGCGTTGGCTGCACACTCCGGGGCATTCTGCCGGACACATCTCTCTCTGGCGCCAGTCCGATCGCGTTTTGTTGGCCGGTGATGCTCTGGTCACCACCACTCCCCAAAGCGCTTTCGCGGTCAACTGTCATGAACTGGCTGTCTGCGGGCCCCCCCACCTGTCGAATTCCGAACGTGAGCTGGCCGGCCGCTCTCTGGGTCTGTTGGCGGCCCTGGAACCGGAACTCATTTTGAGCGGCCACGGCCGCGCCGTGCGCGGCTTAAGCGCTCGTCAGGCTTTGACCAAGCTAGCCCGCGGAGCGGCTAGCG
>JAFEBA010000015.1 GCA_018266105.1 bacterium
AAGCTCGCCAGTGGCCACGGCTGCCTGGAAGGCGGCGGCCGGGATATTGGCGGTCGCCATGGCATTGGCGGAGAAAACCGGCTCGGGTTCGGCGGAAACCGGGCGATGAATCATGGTCGGCTGAGAACTCGGAGTGTTGGCGAACGGGTCGTCGTCGTCGAAGTCGGCCGGGCGTACGTAGGGCGCGACCTTCTCTGGTTTCGGCGGGCGGTTCAGCCCCAGACTCGCAACCACGCTTTTGATGGCCGCCGCGACCAGTGAAAACGGATTGGTGCCGGAGCTTTTCTCTTTCACTTCAGGCGCTTTTTTGACGGGCTCCGGTTTCTTGCCCTGGCTTTTTTGCTGCTTGGAGGACCTGGCCGAAACCGGGGGCGGTGCGTTTTGGGCCTGTTGGATGTCCTTATGGTGCTTGGCGCGAAACTTTTCCAGTTCGTAGAGCTGAATGCCCTGAACCGAGCCCTTCAGGATCCCGTCTTTCAGCCAGACCTCGACATGGCGGGCGTCCACCCTTAATCGGTCGGCGACGTCTTCCAGGCTCAGCAGATTACGACTGGCTGCAGCTTTGGTGGGCGGCTCTTTGGCCAGGCCCGGTTTGCTTCCGCTCAAGTTGGGCTTGGCAAGGTCCGATTTGCCCATGCCATGCTTGACGCCACCCGGAGAACCAGGTTTCGTTTCCTTGCCTACCAGCCCTTTCTTAGGATTCACGCTGGTTTACCGGCCACTGTCGAAAGAATTTTGCTGAATCACTTGGTACTCTCGCTTCGACAAAAAACTCGGAGGACCCTGGGGTCCTCCGAATTGATCGCTGCTGCACCCGGCGATTTTTCGCCGGGTGCATCAGGCAGAAAAAAAGAGAGGACCCGCGAGTCCTCTCTTTTCTAGAACAACCGAATTTACGGGTGATCGACCAGGCCGGATTCGGCGAAGTACTGCGGGAAGTTCGCGCCAACGCTGTTGAAGCCGGTGTAGGCTTTAGCGTGGTTGGTGCCGTTGCAGTAGAAGCTGAATGCGTCCGGGGTGGTCGCCGAGGTGAAGTTCGGCGAGTAGGTGTCCGTGCCGGCGGCCGGGCAGCTCGGGATGAGCTTCAGGTAGTTGCCGGTGGTCAGCGAGTTCTTAATGTTAGCAGAGCTGGGGTAGCGGCCGCCGTTGTCCGAGGCATACATTTCCAGCGCGGTTGCGATGTTTTTACAGTTGGATTTGCAAGCAGTCAACTGGCCTTGCGCACGAGCTTTGAGGAAGTTAGGAACAAGGATAGCAGCCAAGATCGCGATAATCGCGATTACGATCATAAGCTCGATCAGCGTAAAGCCGGCCTTCTTTTTCTTCATGAACATCTGAAATTCACCTCCACGGTGATTGGATTGTCAACCGTTCGGGATTGCTCCGTCCCAGTTGATCTTATTATGCCCCCCCAGGGCAATCTCGGACACTTTGTAAAAAATTTCTTGCCAAAATTTTTCCAAATTGTTCTGAGGTGACCATGGTATACGCCGGGGTCTCCGGGCACTCCTTCAAAGTTTCGAGAGTTTAGAGGGTGGTTTACTCCTTGCGAGCGGCTTCCAGGGTGAGCTTCAAGCCTGATGCCAGATCGTGGCTGGGGCGAAAACCTGTGGAGAACAGTTTGCCGGGATCTGACCAGGAGGCGCGGATGTCGCCCGGACGGGGATCGAGATGTTGAATGGTTGAGGTCGAGCCCAGCAGCGTTCGGATGGTCTGAGCCAGCTCCAGGATGGTAACCGTTGATCCGGTGGCGACATTGAAGACCCCACTCAGGTCTGAGTGTTGGGCGACCCAAAGGTTGGCCGCCGCCACATCCGCCACGTACACGAAATCTCTGGTTTGTTGACCATCGCCGAAAATCCCGATGGTCTCTCCGGCCAGAGCCTTCTTGATGAAAATCGGGACCGCTGCCGCGTACTGCGAGGTGGGGTCCTGGTGAGGCCCAAACACGTTGAAGTAGCGTAGTGAAACTGTAGGGAGAGCGTACTCCCGCCGGTACATCTCAAGGTAGTACTCTCCGTCCAGTTTGGTGATGCCGTAAGGAGTCTGGGGGGCCGGGCGCAGCTTCTCGTGCTTGGGTAACTCCGGATCGTCCCCATAGATTGCTGCTGACGAGGAGAGTACGACTTTTTTAGCCCCGTGCTTGCGAGCTGCTTCCAATACATTCAGGGTTCCGTTCACGTTCAGTTCCACGCACTCGCGAGGATTGAGCAAGGATTCGGGGACACTGATCATGGCAGCCAGGTGGAAGATCCAATCGGCGCCGGCGCAGACCTGCTCCACCAGGGGGGCGTCGCAGATGCTTCCTTCTACCCAACGGAAGTTGCTGTGGTGCTGGTTGCGTTCAAGGTTCGCTCGGCGGCCGCTACGCAGGTTGTCCAGTACCACTACCTCGGGTTGGCCTGGCAGTCGGCAGCAGGCGTCCGCGAGGTGGGAGCCGATAAAGCCGGCGCCTCCCGTAATTACAATCTTTTGGGTCATTATTATCCTCCTGCGAAGAGTTTCTTCCACCATGGATTTTTGGGTTCAATCTTGAATTCTTTGGTGAGGTAGTTGGCCACCGCCACTCCTTGCTGACAGTTGCGCTCAATCGA
The DNA here is from genome assembly GCA_018266105.1 of bacterium. Taxonomy (GTDB): domain Bacteria; phylum Vulcanimicrobiota; class Xenobia; order Xenobiales; family JADMJV01; genus JADMJV01. The sequence goes on from JAFEBA010000015.1 coordinate 2,595, forward strand.
GTGGGAGCCACGACCACGCGCGCTACCCTTCATTCCTGAGGGCAGGTGAGGGCGCTCTCGCCAGGGGGCCTGATTGCAACTGGCGCTAAAGTTCGGCTCGCCCCATCCGCAGGCACGGTGTTCCTCTAATCCGGCGCAGCCGACCACAAAAGGCCACATCTCGGCAACCGGGGTGCCGGCGCAGGAGGTTGTGCAGCTCAGGATTTCTACACCGCTGGCTCGGCTCAGGCGGCTCAATGTCGCCGCTTTGGCCCTCCAGGCTTTGAATCCGGCCCATTCACCCTGACTCACCAGATAGCTTTCGTAGAGGTAGAAATCCCCTCGGCCGAGCGGGGTCGCCAGTCCTTTGGGGTTGGCCGGGCCGGCCTCGTTGTCCAGGGCATGTCTGGGGTCCCAACTGTTGGCGATGACCTTGAGTTGCAGGCGATGGATACACTCCACGGCCTCGATCTGGCGCTGACGTGTGACGCCAAAGTCGTAGCCGTAGTCGTCCAGCAGTAGCCCGCGCATCCCGAGCTGCTTCCAGGCTTCCGCGCGCTGCTGAATCTGGCTCAGCTCCAGGTTTTGCATCGGGTGTTGGGGGCTGTGCACCCCCAGATCGATATAACCGTAAAACTGAACCTGCGGACAGGCACGAATAATTTCCGCGCAGGCCTGGTGGTTGGGATGGCGAGCATCTTGTAGACCGTCGCCCAGTACTACCATGGAGTAGAGTTCGAAATGACTCGCCGCTTCGTTCAGGTTCCTGGCGCCATTGATGAGTCCAGGGTAGCCGTAATAGATGAGGAGTGATTCTATGGCTTTTCTCCCAGGCTGCTCAAGCCTTCCCTGGCCTGTTTGCTGACCGTTTCAACCTGATGACCGGTCTTTAGAGCTGCTCGATAGTCAGCCGCCGCTTTCTTGTTCTGGCCAATGAGTTTATAAAGGTTGCCTCTCTGTATGTAGGCCTCCGCAAAGGCCGGTTCGATCTCGATGGCTTTGGCGTAGTCTTCGATAGCCGAGGTGTACTTGCGCTGTTTTTGCTTGAGCGAAGCTCGAGCCGTGTAGACGTAGCGCTGTTTGGGGTCGTATTTGAGGGCAAGATCATAATCTTGCATAGCCAGATCGTCTCGTCCCATCAAAACGTGGGTGTAGCCGCGCCCATAGTATGCGTCGGCCATTTTTGGGTCGAGCTCGATGGCTTTGTCGTAGGCGGCCAGTGCCTGCTTGTATTGCTTGGCTTCGCGATAACCATAACCACGGGCGGCCTGAGCATGAGGGGACTTGGCTTCCAGCTCGGCGGCCTTGTCCAGGTCGGCCAGGCCCTTGGCTTTCTCTCCCAGTGCCATATACAGGTTGCCGCGAGAATTCAGGCCTGCAATCAGGGCCGGGTTCAATTCCAGGGCTTCGTTGTAGTCCTTGAGTGCTTTCTGGGTTTCGCCGATGTCTCGGTAGGCGTCACCTCTGAAAAGGAAGGCCCAGAAATACTTCGGGTCGAGCTCGATGGCTTTGGTGAAGTCGGCGATACCCTTCGGGTAGTCTTTCTGGCAGCGAATGTAGACCAGTCCGCGGCGTGCGTAGGAGGCGGGCAGAAAGGCGTCGAGTCGCACTGCTTCCATGCAGTCGGCCATGGCTTCCTTACAGTGACCGAGTTCGAGGTGAGCAAAACCGCGCCCGGAAAACGGCAGGGCTTGCTTGGGGTCAATGGCGATCGCCTGCTCAAACATCTCGATGGCCTTCAGGTAATCGGCCATGGTCAAGTAAGTATCGCCTTTGCCGCAGTAGGGTACATAGTCGCGTGGATTCAACCGAATTGAATCGTCGTAGTCACGCAGCGCGTTTTCAAACTGCATCAGCTTAAGATAGACATTGCCTCGCAAGTTGTAGGTGTAGGCATTGCGGGGGTTCAGCTCGATGGCTTTGTCCAGGTCGGCCAGGGCTAACTGGCGGTGGTCGCCTTTGTCGTCGTAAAATACAGCCCGGTTGATGTAGGACTGATCGTTGCCCGGAGCAAGTTCGACAGCTTTGTTGTAGTCTGCCAGCGCTTCTTCATAGCGCCCAAGGCGTTGGAAGCAAAGCCCTCGCTTCATATATGCTCCGGTCAGACGAGAGTCTGAGGCTAGAGCCTTGTTGTATTCCTCCAGGGCCTTCTCCCACTGGCGTTTTTCCACCAGCTGGTTGCCTTGTTCGTAGTAAACATGCCCCTGGACGCAACCGACCATCAAAAATCCGGCCAGAGCCAGACCAATCCATGCGCGCTTCATCGGTCCGAAGTTAGTAAATCAGGTTAGAAGTCCTCTTCTTAAAAGAAGGGCCATCCCTCACTCTGCTCGCAAGTTCGCTGCCATGTTTCGCGTCTTTGTTTTTTGCTTCTTGTTGTGCAGTTTGGTGTGGGCCGAGCCGAGGGTGGTCGTCATCTCTCTGGATGGGCTGCGTCCCGAGTTTTATCTCGACTCGCGCTGGCCCGCCCCCTGTCTCCAGAGCCTGTGCCGCCAGGGGGCAGCGGCCAGGGCCATGTACTCGGTTTTTCCGAGCATCACTTACGCCAATCACACCAGTCTGGTCACCGGCGTTTCGCCTCAGGGCCACGGGATCGACTGCAACGTGGACTTTGATTGGGAAACCGGACCGACTTTGGGCTGGAACTGGGAAGCCTCGAAGATCAAAGTTCCGACTTTGTGGGAGCTGGCTCGCCGTCGTCAGTTGATCAGCGCGGCTTTTTCCTGGCCGGTTTCGGTGGGCGCTCGGGTGGATTATTTGATTCCTGAAGTGTTCTCGATCCCGGGGGCAAATCAAGGCAGCACCGAGGATTTACTCAGAGTCCACTCCACTCCGAGTTTGATCGCACGCATTCAGGAGGATTCTGGACTCCCTTTCCCGGTCAGTTTTGCGGATTGGGACGCCTGGTTGCCTTCCGCTGTCGGCTATGTCTGGCGTACCTATCAGCCCCAATTGACACTGATTCACATGCTGAATCTGGATTGGACTCAGCACCGATTTGGACCGGATGGCGCGGAGACACGTTCCGCCCTGGCTCGGCTGGATTCCGATTTGCAGCGCATCGTGGAGCAAATCGATCTAACCCAGACGGTTCTCATGATTGTGGGCGACCACGGCTTTCAGTCGGTCAATCAAGTTATCAACCCGAATCGTCTGTTTTTCGACCGGGGCTGGATTCAGATGGAGCAAGGAAAAATTAAGTCCTGGCGGGTTTATGCTCGCAGTAACGGCGGCAGTGCTGCAATCTACTGTAAGGACCCGACCTTGTTGCCGCAGGTGGAAAAACTGATGGTACAGCGATCGGTGGGCCGGTGGGTGGTTCTGGACCGGCACCAGTTGGATTTGCGCAGGACCTTTCCCAGGGCGGCCCTGGCAATATCGGTGCCGCCCGGGCTGGCTTTGGGCCAATCTGTGGACGGACCGTTTGAAGTCAAAACCGAGCGAACACTCGGTCAGCACGGCCACCTGCCGGAACTGGTGCCGACCGGATGGATCATCGTGGGGCCCGGAATTAAAGCAGGAAGCGACCTGGGTCAGCGCAGCTTGCTTGAAGTGGCGCCGACCGTCGGTCGCTTGCTGAAACTGGATTGCTCCAGTATGGAGAGCGACGGCTTAGAGTTGTTCCCCTAGCGCCGCCGCGACCGCATCACTATCCAGGCGCAGGCGTCCCAAGTTGACCTTGGGGCCGCCCTGGGTGACCAGATAGGTGACCTCATTGATGGCGGTCAGGTGGGCCGTTCCCTGCTGCTGATCGAGAGTGACGCGCTGGCTGACGCCTCGGGCTTGGAAGTGTCCATCCAGGTGGTTGAGCAATTCGGCCACGCTGGCGCCAAAGCTATCGGGGTCAGGAACAAAGTTCCCCACGCTACTGATGACCAGGCCGTCTTTGCCGACCACCAGCGCCCCTTCGACGCCATTGATTTTGAGCAATTTTTCCAAGAGCTCTTCCACGGGTTAACCTCCAACTAGTTGATCGCTTTTCGCTTCGGGAAAGTTCTGAGTCGTCGATTTCGGTAGGACGACTATTGGAACACTGAGGCCAGCATGGTTGCTGCCCCCTGCAGTCGGGTCTGCCACACGTCCTTCGACGCTTGAGTCGAGAGGATCGTGATCAGCACGGTTTGTTTGTCGAGAGGAATGAGGCTGAAGGCGAAACGGTCGCCCCGCAGCACGATCTGTCGAGTGGGCAAGCAACCCATGGCCTGAAACGAGGATTCGCAATCCGCCAGAGTCTGACTGAGGACCACGCTGACCGTGTCGGGTGCGAGGTCACCGCCGGCGTACTGGATTTCGATCGGGCCATCCGGTCCGGTGACCAGATTGCCCTCGATGCCCTGCACCTGGCCCAGGTCTTCGAGAACCTTCTTGAGGATGGCTTCGAAGAGAGTCAGATCTGCCGACAGCGAGCCGGAGGATTCTTCCATGCTCACGACCACCTCCTGGGCGGTGGTCAACCAGAGTTGATTGCCGGTTGGGGTCATGCTCAGGTGCAGGCGTCCCCCATCGATATAGAGCGATTGGAGATTCCCCAGCCCGCTCTCTTCCATAGCGCGACGGAAATTTTCCCAAATGTCCAGTTGGTAGGCGCTGACGGGGCCGGTCAGCGCGGCCGGACGCAGCTCTCCAACCATGGTGAGGCCTTCACTGGTGGTCACGATGGCCGAGTGTCCGGGCTGTTCCTGGATCTCGGCGAAGAGCTCGTCCAGGTTGGCTTCGGTTCCACGTTGGCGCAGCTCTTCCAGGGCGCGACCGGCGGCGGCGTCGACTTTTTCCTCGGGGCTCCGGTCGCTCATCGGCAAACTGACTTCCGGCAAAACCTCGGAGGGCAGGTCCTCGGCGGGAACCGCCTGGGGAGGGGTCGCGACCGGTTCGCTGGGGGCCGGGGGAAGATTGAGGTCCAGGTCCAGGTCCAGGTCCAGGTCGAGATCCAGATCCAGATCCAGATTCAGGTCGAGTCCGGCCATGCTGTCTGGGGTGCTGGGAGTTGGGGCCTGCACGGGGGGGGCCGGCGGCAGGGGGTCTGGCTCGACGGCGACGGGTTCGGGCTCCGGAACTGGAGCCGGCTCTTCCACCACGGGTACAGGCTCGGGCTCAACAGCGACCGGCTCCGGCTCAATGGCTACGGGCTCCGGCTCTGGTTCGGGTTGAATCGGTTCGGGCTCCACCGCCACAGGTTCGGGCTCCACGGGGGCCTCGGCCGGAGCTTCTTCTTTCTGGTTGAAGTCGCCCAGCTCAGGCATCTCCTGGAACAAATCGTCCAGGGGATCCATGCTGGCGCTCTTCGTGGGAGCGGCCTTGGGCGTGGTCGGTCGAGCCGGACTGAGGTCCAGGTTGTCCAGATCCAGTTCCAGATCGAAGTCGTCCAGGGAAGACGAGCTGGTCTGTGGGGCGACTGGAGTGGTCCCCAGGCCCAGTTCTTCGAGGTCCAGATCGAGATCCAGGTCAAGAATATCCTGGCCCGCGGGGGTCACGGTTTCCGCGGCTTCGCTGACGGCCTCAAGAATTTCCGGCTCCTCCGGCAAGCTCTCGGTCGACTCCTGAACGCTAGCGGGCTCGGGCTCGGGCCCTAACAGATGTTCGCCCACGCAGTTGCCCACGTTGACCCAGGTCAGGCCGCCGAATCTTTGCAGCAGATCTTCTACGCTGCGATCCATCGTCTGACTCTGGACTCGTTCCAGTTCGGTCGACAACAGGCTGAGATCGTGCAGTGTGCGCACACGCATGCCGCCCTCGGGCCGATAGGCGTCCACCAACTGGCGGGCGTCCTGGCGCAGGGGGAGGGGACTGACCAGGAAAGCTGCATCCGGTCGATAGTAGCGGGCCCGAGAGAGGAAGCGGAAAGCCATGTCGGCCGTGACAGCCTCTTCTTGTACTTCAAAGAGAATGGCCGAATCGTGATAGGCGGCGAAAAGGTTGATGGTGCGATAGTCTTTCTCGACCGTCCAGCGCAAATGTTTGCGATCGACGCCGATCTGCTTGAGGGCGTCTGCCAGGCAGAGGGCCAGCCACAGGTTGCGCTTGGAGAGTCGACGTCCCAGGTCGGTGGAGAACAGGAACTGAATAATGCGCTCTTCCATGATCGGGCGTCCGCTGGAGAAGCTGCGGAAGCCCATGCGGGCTGCCTCGTCCAACGCGGATTTGCTGGGGAATTTGCACAGCTGGATGCCTGTATCGCGGCAGTAAACCTGGAACTCGCGCTGGATCAGCTGGCATCCCTCCAGTTGTTCCGCCACCTGGTCCCAGTTGGCTTCGAACTTGTTGGAGGTGACCTGCTCCAGGGGCACGCCAGCACGTCGGCTGACTTCGGCCAGCAGGTGGCGGTTGGCGGCAGGTGCCATGGCTCGGGCAGGCTCGATGTCTCCCTCAAAATTGGGGAAAGCTTCGCTTTCCTCGAGCAGGGGCTGAAATCGCTCGGCCTGATTGGTCAGTTGCTGCCAGCGGTCGCTGCCTAGAGCTTCGCCCACGGTCTGGCGGAATTCGTCAAAGGCCTGGTCGGGAGAGGCTTCATTGTAGACCGCGCCCACTTCGATTGAGCGGCGGTCCTCCGAGATCCAATAGTAAAGCAGGTCCGACTGTCCGGTCAGAAAGAGTTCCCCTCCCGGAGAAACCAGTGCCGGCGGCAGGTCCAGCACTCGGCGGATTTGCAGCGCGACGTCCACAACCAGAGGCTGGAATTGTTCGCACAGGCGGGCCCAGAGGTCATTTTCCCTTTCCTTGCTGACCCGGACCTTGAGACGCTCGCGCATCAGATTCATTACCTTGGATCCTCCTGAGGTTGTTAACTACGTTCGCTCAAGCCCTGCGGTGGGACGCCCAACCGGTCGAGTTCTCGCTGGATCTTCTCCAAAAAGGCCTCGGAACGTTTCCGCAGTGCTACCCGATAGCCTTCTTGCAACTGCTCAATACAATCCTGGGTCATCTTCAGGCGGTCATAGACCAGAGCCAGGTTGTAACGAGCGTTCAAGTCTTGCGGTTCGATTTCCAAGCAGCGGCGATAGGCCTCGATGACCTGCTCCCATCGCCCTTTTTTGGAGTAGGCGACACCCAGATTATAGTGACTCTTGGAGTCGGTCGGGTTGAGCGCAATGGCTTTTTGGTAAGCGCTGATGGCTTCGTCCAGGCGGTTGGCGCCGGCATTGGCGATGCCCAGGTGGCTGTGGGCTTCGGCGCTGTATGGGTCGAGCTCCACGGCTTTTTGGAGCACGTCGATGGCCTGGTCGTATTCGCCCTGACGGAAGTAGATCAGGCCCAGTTTGGAAAGGATGTCTGGGTCGCGAGGCGAGAGGCGTAGTGCCTCTTGGTACGCGGAAGCGGCCTGTTCCCAGCGCGAAAGCTGCATATAGACCAGTCCCGTATCGGCATAGGGACGGGCCCAGGTTGGGTCCGCCTCAACCGCTCGAATCAGATTGTCGAGAGCCGCTTCGAATTTGCCCCGTCGCAGCAGTACCGTGCCCAGGCCGGCCAGGGCGCGCGAGCAATGCGGGTCCATTTCCAGCGCCTTGCGGAAGTTCTGTTCGGCCGCTTCCCAGCGGCGTTGAGCTGATTGGGCATCGCCCAGCCGAGCGTAGACGCCGGGGCCGGCTTTGAGTTTGAGGGCGGTCTCCACGGTCTGGATGGCAAGTTGTGAATCCCCTCGCTTCAGATAAGCCTCGGAGAGTTTAAGCAGCAAGTCCACGTCGCCCGGGTCCAGGTCAATGGCGCGCAGATATTCCTCGATGGCCAGATCCAGCTCGCCTTTGGTTTCATAAAGGCTGCCCAGTTCGCTGCGGATTGATCCCAGGTCGGGGTAGTCGTTCAGAAGTTGCTGGAAGTTGCGAATGGCGTCATCGGTGTCGCCCAGCCGGGCCAGGCAGAGGGCGCGCTGGACACGGATGTCCAGGCGCTTGGGATCGATGCGGTAAGCTTCTTGCGTGTCCTGGAGAGCCAGTTCAAGCTTATTTTGAAGCAGATAAAGGCGACCCGATTGGTAGCGCAAGGAGGCCTCGTCGGGGAAGCGCACCGCCGCCTGGGCCAGTTCGTTTTCAGCCTGTTCCCAGCGCTGCAGCTGGATCAGGATTTGCGCCCGACGGTAGTGGATGTCGTGATGGGGCGAGCCGCTGGCTTCTGCCTGAGCAAACAGGTCCAGGGCCTCGGGCAGTCGGCCCAGAGCCGTGCAGCAGCAGGCATAGGCATAATAAAGCTCAGCCCGCTTGGGGCTGTTGGGAGTCAGGTCCAGGGCTGTCTGTAAGTTGAAAGCAGCCTCGGCGAAGTAGGAGCCCTGCTGTAGAAGCAGACCCAGCTCACCGTGGAAGTCACCACGCCCTTCTTCGATGCGCAAGGCTTGGCGGAAGTAGTTCTCGGCCCCGCGCTGGTCGCCCAGTTGACGCACGCACAGACCAAGCAGGAAGAGTGCGTCGGCGTGTTCCGGGTCGTAACGCAAGCAGTTGCCCAAAGATTCGCGGGCCTGATCAAAATAGCCTGACTGGAACTGGGCGTTGCCCAGTTCAAAATAGCTTTCAGCTCGCTGCGGGGCCAGCTTGATGGCGGCCTCGTAGGCGCTGATGGCCGTCTCGGGGTCGTTGAGCTCGCGACAGGTCTCGGCCAGATCGAGTAGATAGTGGAGGTTGGCGGGGTCGAGTTCGGTGGCCCGCTGCAGGCACTCGCGAGCCAGGTCCAGCCGGCCCAGATCGCGTTCGACCAGGGCGCTCTCGTAATGATAGTTGGCCTGGCCGGGATCCAGGTGGGCGGCCTGGGCGAAATGCTCGCGAGCTTTCTCGTCGCGACTGATGCGGCGCAAGGCCAGCCCCAGTCGATAGTGGGCGTCGGCCCAATAGGGGTGGTGTTTTACAGCGTTTTCGTAGGCCTGAGTGGAAAGCTCGGGGAGCTTGAGGGCTTCGTAGACTTCACCCAGGACTGCGTAGGCTTCGTGATGAGCAGGATTGAGCTCCACCGCTTGGCGCAGGGCCACCACCGCCAGATCCAGGCGCTGCAGCTTCCAGTAGGCCTGGCCCAATGCGAAGTGGACAAAACTGTTGTGAGGGTTAAGCTCCAAAGCCTTGGTATAGCTTTCGACCGCGTCTTCGTAACGGCCCATTCCAGATTGAGCTGTGCCCATCAGGAAGTAGGTGTGGCTCTGGTCGGGTAACAGCTTGATGGACTGCTTGTAGTTACTGACGGCCAGGTCCAGCTTGTCCAGCTGGGTGTAGGCCTGACCCAGGGCTACGAAAAACTCGGGGTTGTTGGGATCACCCGCCAGAGCGCGTTGGTAGCGCTTGATGGCCAGATCCAGTCGTCCCAGGCGCACATAGGATTGGCCCAGTCGAAAATGGGCCTGGGCCATATCCGGATCGAGCTCGATGGCGCGCTGATACTCGCGATTGGCGTCTTCGATATTGCCCTGGCGGGCGAAGATGTTGCCCAGTTCGAAATGGCTCTTGGGGTTATCGCCTTCCAGCGAGAGCGAGGTCTGCAGCTCCAGCTTGGCCATTCCCAATTTGCCCAGGTGGGCGTAGACCTGACCCAGGTGATAGTGAACCTGGGCGTCGTTGGGGTCCAGGTCGATGGCTTTGCGAAATTCCTGGACAGCGAGATCGAAACGATTGGTTTGATAGTAAGCCAGTCCCAGATTGTTGTGAGTATAGGGGTCGTTGGGGTCGAGGCGGATCGCCTCCAGGTATTCGTGGATACAGGCTTCGCTATCGCCCAGTCGGGCGTAGGCGCGACCCAGATTGTAGTGGTAGTAGGATTCATCCGGACTGAGCTGGACGGCACGGCGCAGATATTGCACCGCTTCATCCAGTTCATTGGTCTGGGATAGATAGAGTCCAAGATTGTAGTTGGCAGCGGCGTGCTCGGCCTCGAGCTCAATGACCCGACGAAACATGTCGATGGCCTGGTCGGTTTTGCCCAGCTTGCCCAGGCAGACGCCCATTTGGAAATGGGCTTCCACGCTGTTGGGGGTGTTTTCCAGCAGCTTGGAGTACTCTTCAATGGCCATCTCCAACTTGCCCTGACGCTGGTAGACTTGAGCCAGGTTGAAGCGGGCATCCTGATTGGTTGGATCGAGTCGCACTTGACGCAGATAGTCGTCAGCGCCCTGGAGCCGCTCTAATTCTTGCTGGATACGACGTTCACCGGTGGAGTCGTTCATGTTTTGAACGATCTTGAGAGCCACCTGCAGGCTGGTGATCGCGCGGTCGCGCTGGCCCAGCCGCTCGTAGGCCAGGCCTAAATTATAGTGGGCGCGCACAAAGTTGGGTACAAGCGCCAGCACCTCTTGCCACTCGCGAATGGCCATGTCGATGTTGCCCTGGCGGAAGTAGGCCGTACCCATTTCATAGTGCGCCTGGTGATGCTCGGGATGCAGCACCACCACGCGCTGATATTCACGAATAGCCGCCTCCAGGCGGTTTTCGTAAAGATGCTGGTTGCCCAGCCGATAGTGATATTGAACCTCGTCCGAGGTGGCCGCTCCAAGCGGGTCCAGTGGGGACTGCATTCGGTCCACGGGCGCATCCTTTGCCGTCTCTGTCTGTTCCTAGGGTTGTATGGCCCGGGGAGCAGAATAGTTGGCCCTGGGCTTGGACACACCAGGGGGCATTTCCTTGCCGAGGGAGCGGACTTTAGAGGAACAGGCAGATGGCAGCGAACAAACCGCCATGATGAAAAAGTGGTTTGGTGCTTTGCTGCTTACCGCCGGCCTGGTCCTGGGGGCGTCGGCTGAAGGGACCCTGACGGTCTTTTGCAATAGTGTTCCGGTCAAATTGAACGCCATCACCCGCAACGGCGTGGCCTACTATCCGGTCGAGCCGGTGGTGAATGCTTTCGGCGCGGACATGTACTGGAATCCCACCGTGCATTCACTGCGCGTGGACCGCAAGAACATTGAAATAGAGCCTGTCTTTGTGGGTGAAGATATTTACCTGCCCTTGGAGACCATCGCCGAGGCCCTGGGGGCCTCGGCCACCTGGAATCCCGGGCAGGGTGAGGTGGTCCTGAATCGCACCAAACGGTTGAACGCTCCCAACAACGTTCCTATGGTCTCTTTTCAGGGTTCCCACATTCCTGAAGATGCGACCGGCGGTGGACACACCAAAAGCAACCTGCAGCCCCCTCCCTCCGTACCGGTGCGACCGGCTCCCGGGCAGCCCGACCCGATCGGGGCTCAGCGCGTCTCTTCCGAACTGAACCGAGAGAAGGAGGGCTCGGGCGACATCTATACCCCTCGCGTGGCCCGCAACGCCGCTTTCCAGGTCACCGTCACCAATCTGGAGGTGGTCGACTCGATTCGCGGTCATCATCAGCCGCGTAACGGTCACAGGTTTATCGTTATCTACGTCTCCCAAAAGAACGTCACCATGCAGCCGGTTCTGAATCCGGGAACGTTCTTTGTGCAAGATCAGTCTGGCAACGATTTTGAGCCGATGATGGAGTTCTCTAACTTTATGGGGGTCGTGCTGAAGCCTTACGGCATTAACTTCGGCTACTTTGTCTATGAGCTACCCACGCAGTCGGTGCCGGTGCGACTGGTGTTGGTCACCACCAATCAATCCCCGGTTGAGGTAAATCTGTGAGAGTCCTCTTTCTACTTCTATTGTTGTGCGCGGTGGCCGGTGCCGAGCCCCTGCATATCTCTTTCTGGCATGCGTTTTCCGGTGACCGTGAGGCGCGTTTACGCGAACAGGTCGAAAAGTTTCAGCAGCAGAATCCAGAAATCGCTGTTGATCTGCGCTCTTTCACCGATCCGCGTAGGGCTGGCAACGACTATGCCGAGCTCTACAAGAATTTGCTACGAGCCAGCGCCGAAGGCAAGCCTCCAGTGGTGGCTCAGATGTACGAGAATTGGGTGACTCAACTGGCTGAGGTCAAGCAGCTGGTGCCTCTGGATAAGGAGCTGGAAGCAATTTGGAAAGACCTGCCGGCCGTTTTCCTGAAAGCATCCACTCACTGGAACGGAAAGCGCTACTCGGTCCCATTCAATAAGAGTCTCTGGGCTCTTTACGCCAACAATCACCTCTTTGAGGAGAAGGATCCGCCTCAGAATTGGAGCGAGTTCAGGGTCGCTTGCGCCAAGCTGAAAGAGCAATTCCCGCGGGGGGTGGTGGCCACGCCCAGCCCCTTTGAACTCTTTGACATGCACTTCGTCTCTCAGGGCGGTCGATTTTTCGACGCTCACAAACAGCCGAGTTTTGCCGGCCCGTTGGGTCTGTCCAGTGGCGGTTATTGCCAGGCCCTGGCAGGACAGGACGGCAGTTGCATTTTTGGACCGGAAGCTTCCCAGCTCTTTCTGGACGGTCGCTTGCCCTTTCTGATTGATACCAGTGCCAAACTGGCCACCCTGGAAAGTAAGCTGGGCGACCGCCTCTCGGTTTTTCCCTTGCCCCGCGGAGCGGGTGATCGCATTCAGCTCACGGGGACTCAACTTTCCCTCTTCAGTCAGTCGAGCCCGGCCGAGCGTCGTGCGGGCGTTCGCTTGCTTCGCTTTTTGACCTCGCCTGAGCAGACTCGTGACTGGGCCATGGCCACCGGTTATTTACCGGTGCGCAACGGTGCCTATACCGACCCGGTTTATCTCGATTACCTCAGGGCCAGGCCGGGGAGGGCTGTCATCACCGGCGAGTTGGCGCGCGCCCAGGTGCAGCCTCAGGTTGTGGGCTGGGAATCGACTCGGGTCCTCATCAACGATGCTCTGGAGCGCACTCTCTACCAGAAGCGCCCGATCGATAAGGAGTTGATCGGCGCCCAGGCCGTTACCGCTCGCCTGGTGCGGGGACTGCAAGGTCGACCCTGAAGCGGCTGGCTGGTCTGCTCGGCTACATCGACGAGCTGAGCTTGATTGTCATTGGTCTGGTGCTGTTCCTGGTGGCCAGCAACACTCAAACCGGCTGGGTCTATCTGCTCTCTGGCACCGTTTTCGGGGCGTTGATGACGGGCTGGTGGAGCTCCCGGAGGGCCCTGAGGCCGGCCAATTTCAGACTCTGGGTTCCAGGCTCCGTTCCTCGGGGGCAGGGCTTTGCGGCCACCCTGAGCTGGACCTCGGCGGCCCTGGGCTATTCCGCCTATTGGAAACCTTTGGGCCAGATCCAACTGGATCAGCAAGGGCGCGAACAGGCTCTGTTGGAGTCGAGTCAGCGCGAGCAGAAGGTCTGGTTGATCGGTCAACAGCGCGGAATTTTCTCTCAGATTCCGGGGGAAATCACCTGTTATGGTCCCCTGGCCTGGTTTGCCGCCAGACGTCGGCTCAATCCGGAGTTGAGTCAACCGCTCTACATTCTGCCGCGTAGACGAGAGATGAGCAATCAGAAGATGAAGGCTCTGGCCCGCGGGAGCCTGGGTGACCGCCGCGGCCAGCCGGCCGGACAGGGAGACCTTCGTCGTTTGCGCGAGTATCAGGTGGGCGACGATGTGCGTTGGATCCATTGGGCCAGTAGCGCTCGGCGCGGGGAGCTGGTCGTTCGTGAGTTTTCCCAAGGTGGTGCTCTCCAGCTGGTCCTGTGCTGGGGATGCCAGGCGGAGGCGCTGTCAGAGGTTGAAGCTTTCGAAGAGCTGATGGACTGGGTCTACACTTATTTTGTGTCGGCTCGGGAGCAGGGCTGGCCTGTACAGCTGCTGGTGCCCCAGGCCGACGGCAGCTGGAAAGCCAGCGAGCAGATCGAGATTCTGGCTACGGCTCAGGCGCAGGTGACCCCGCCTGCGCCGGCCTGGTCGGCCGCCCAAGGTTGGGCTCGCATCGACTTCTGGCTGGGTCGTGGTTGCTCACCGGCGGGTGTAGAGGTCTTGGAGTTTGGAGAAAAGGCGCGTGTTTAAGGCCTGGATCCGCTTTCTCAAGAGCTTGAAGCGGGTGCCCGAGGACTCGGGTCATTTTCGCGCCTGGGTGGCTGTCAACGTGACCGTGGCCCTGGTGGCCACCGCTGAGCAATTGGATTGGCCCTTGTTTTTCTGGCCATGTCTGGCTTTGACCTGGTTTGGGATGTGGGTCAGTCATCGCTTGCGTCGACGCAACAATTGGGAGATTAAGGCCGCCTTGTCGGTGCTGATGGTGGTGGCTCTGGTCAATTTCTTTACCGGTCTGGCTCACAGTTACTACGACCCGCGGGAGCCTCTGGCCCAGCTCTTGATGTGGCTGCAGGCTCTGCACAGTTGTGATCTGCCCACACGCAAGGATCTGAGTTACTCGCTGCTCTCGGCGTTGATTTTGATGGCTGTTGGGGCGGTCTTGAGCATCACTTTTTCCTTTGCCGTCTACCTCAGTCTGTATTACCTCAGCGCGGTCATGGCCTTGCGTTGGAATGTGCGCTCACTGGTTGGGGAGCGCACCGGCTGGCGACCGGCCAGTGGCCGGTCCTTGCCGTCCTGGCGAGGCGGGCTGGGCCTGGGCGCCTCGGTGCTGGGCTGTGGCCTGGTGGTGGTGATGCTGATGCCCAGATTAGAAGGCTTTCGCATTCGCGCTCTGCCGATGAGCTGGCAAAATCATCTGGAGCAGGCGGCCGAGAGCAAGGGCGAGGTGCAGAATCCTTATTACCCGGCTCAGCTATCCAAGGAACAGATGAAAAAGGAGTCCCACTTCAATTCCAGCGGCTATGGGGGATTCAGTTCGCTGGTTGATTTGCAAACTCGAGGTCGACTCGATCATGAGCGTGTGTTTCAGGTGCGTACAAACGTGGAGTGCTACTTCAGGGCTCTGACCTTCGATACCTACGACGGCCAGTTCTGGTCTCAATCCGAAGAAGAGCTCCAATCTCTCAACGTGCAAAACCCGCCCTTTACTTTTATGCCCACAGCCAGTAACGCGACCGATGTGGTGCAGATTTTCTATATCGACCGGCCCTTATCCAATCTGGTGCTTTTCTCTCCAGACGCCTATCAGGTGTTCTTTCCCAGTCAGATTCTTTATCAGGATCGCGCCGGGTGTCTGCGGGCTCCTTTTGTGCTGGACAAGGATATGGTTTACTCCGTCGTCAGTCGCCAGTCTCATATGACGCCTCGGCGCCTGAGTCGCTTGCCGCGGCGCGACCCGGAGTTGCGCAAGCTGACCAACTACCTGCAGTTGCCCGATACTCTTCCTGCGAGGGTGAGCGAACTGGCTCGTCAGGTCACCAAGGGGCGCAATGGCTATTACGACCGGGCTGCAGCAATCGCTTTGTATCTGAGCAGCAATTATGCCTACGACCTGGATGTCCCACGCTTCGCGGAAGACCACGATGCCGTGGACTCGTTCTTGTTTGAGAGTCGGCGTGGGTATTGTGAGCACTTTGCCGCGGCCATGACGGTGATGTGTCGCGCCCTCAAAGTGCCCGCGCGCTACTGTACCGGCTTCTTGCCCGGAACCTACAACCCGTTCAGCGGCTTTCGCGAGGTTTATGGAGATCAGGCCCACGCCTGGGTGGAGGTCTTCATCCCGGGATACGGTTGGATGACGTTCGACCCGACCCCGGGGGGCAGTTTGACTCCTGAAGTGGATGCTGGTTCGGCTCCTCAGAATCGCTGGCTGGGCCTGGCTGTCCTGGAATATCTTGGGGCCAAGTTTGGGGTCTCCGCTTCGCGTCTGGCGGTCTGGCTGGTTGGTATCGGGCTGGGACTGCTGGGAGTGGCCGGGTTGCGAGCTCTCACTCCTCGTCCTCGATTGGATCCGGTTCTGGCGGCCCTTTTGGAGGCCTGGCCTTTGCTTGGACCTTGTCCTCCGGGTCAGTCCCCGCGAGCACGAGCCGCCGCGCACCCCTACGAATCCTTGCGCAGGCTGGTCGAATTGCACGAATCGGTGGCTTACGCCGGACGCCCCAGTAGTGCGGCGGAGCATAAATTGGCGCGGGAGCTCCTGGCTCAGCTGCGCTCTGAAGTGGCTAAGGCGTCTGGGCCGTCGGGCCGGTGATCAGCAGGCGCACGGCCTGGAACTGAACCTGGAAGCATTCCTGGAGCACCACGGTGGACTGCTCGGTGGCCTGGGTTGGGATGGCATAGCGAATTTGGAAGCTGCCGCGAGTGGCCGCCACCCATTGATTCTTGATGTCGTAGGCAACTTCGGCGCGTAACGTGCCGTCAGCGGCCTGGCCGGGCACGCTGGCCGTGGCCTGCACATCCAGCATAGCCAGGGGCACGGCGGTCTGACCGGTGTTGCCCCGGTAGGTCCAGGTGCAATCCCAGCGAGCATCGACCGGGTTGGCCAGTTCCCGAGCGTTGATCTTAAAGGGGGTGGTCGAGTTCCAGCTGGCCTTGGGCTCCAGGCCGCGGTTCGTGAACTGAGGCCACAGGCTTTGCAGCCAGCTGCTCAGGATTTCCTGGCGCAGCCACAAGGAGCGACCGGCAGGCTTGATTTCGAGATTGCGTAGACCGCCCGCCGGGCCAACGCGAGCCTCGATGAAAGTTGTCAACAGTTCCTTATTGTCTTTCTGTTGCCAGCTGTAGCTCACTGACTCCAGCGATTCCATCCGCAGTTGTTCCGCCCACTCCTGGCCGGCGGCCTGACCCTGCTGAATAAAAACCCCCTTGAGTTGAGCGTCGCGTCCAGGTGCGGGCACTTCTTCGAGTTCCGCCTTGTTACCCAGAGCGCTTCCCTCCTGGAGTTGGAGCATGACGGACCAGCGCGTAGCCTGGCCCAGATTGTTATGCACAAAGTGGGTTCCGAACCAGGGAAAGCGTTCATAAAAGATCACGCTCAGGCCGCCCACTGTGAGTAGCGAGATCAGGAAAAACCAGGCGAACATCTGCGAGCGACGCATTTGAATCGCTTTCAACAGTGTTACAAGAACCCCTGGAATCAAAAAAAGAGGTTTAGTTTGTCTGGGGGCACGACATAGTGTCAGGAGCACACTACAGAAATCCGTGTATCAAGGAGAACAATCTCATGACCACGTTGCAACACACAACAATGTCCGATGTGGACCGATATCTTTGGAATAGCAGCAAGCTTTTTCGCAGCTATCGCAAGCTCGGTGCCCACCTCTGTAACATCGATGGTCTGCGCGGCGTGCATTTCGCCGTCTGGGCGCCGAATGCCGAAGCCGTTCACTTGATGGGCAGCTTCAATAACTGGAGCCGCAGCGCCACTCCGATGCAGCATTTCGATCGAGAGACCGGCATCTGGTCGGCCTTTCTGCCCGGCCTCGGCGAAGGTACCAGCTATAAATACTCCATCACGGCGCGTAACGGTGGTATTCTTGAAAAGGCTGATCCCTATGCGTTTCAAGGTGAACTTCGCCCATCCAATGCTTCAGTGATCTATGACCTCCACCGTTACCAGTGGCAGGACCAGCACTGGATGGAGCTGCGCAAGCAGAGCAAGCCCAAAGAGGCTCCCCTCTCGGTGTATGAAGTTCACCTGGGTTCCTGGCTGCGCAATCTGGACAACAGCTGGATGAGCTATCAGGAGTTGGCGCCGCGACTGATCGACCACGTCAGTCGTCTGGGATACACCCACGTGGAGTTGCTGCCGATTACCGAATTCCCTTACGACGGGTCCTGGGGTTATCAAGCCACCGGCTATTTTGCCCCCACTTCCCGATACGGCAATCCGGACGAGTTTCGCTCTCTGGTGGACCAGTTGCATCAGGCCGGCATCGGCGTGATCCTGGACTGGGTGCCGGCTCACTTTCCAACCGATGGCCACGGGCTGGGTTATTTTGACGGAACCCATCTCTATGAGCACTCTGATCCGCGTCAGGGGGCCCATCCTGACTGGGGAACGCTGATTTTCAACTACGGTCGTAACGAAGTTCGTAATTTCTTGATCTCCAGCGCTCTTTTCTGGCTTGAGCACTTCCATATCGACGGTTTGCGCGTAGATGCGGTTGCATCAATGCTTTATCTGGACTACGGTCGTAAGGATGGCGAGTGGATTCCCAATATTCACGGGGGGCGCGAGAACCTCGAGGCCATCTCCTTCCTGCAAGAGTTGCATCGCGTCTTACATCAGGAGTATCCGGACGTCGTTACCTTTGCTGAGGAATCGACTTCTTTCCCCCGCGTCACCCATCCGGTGGAAGAGGGCGGCCTTGGCTTCACTTTCAAGTGGAATATGGGCTGGATGCATGACGTGCTGGACTACTTTGCGCGCGAACCCATTTATCGTCGCTGGCACCATCATCAGCTCACCTTTGGCATGATGTATCAATATTCCGAGAACTACCTGCTGCCGTTTTCTCACGACGAAGTGGTTCACCTCAAGAAGTCGATGTTGGACAAGATGCCGGGTGACGAATGGCAAAAGCGCGCTAATCTCCGCACTCTTTACGCGCACCAGTTGGGCCATCCGGGCAAAAAGCTGCTGTTTATGGGCAGCGAGTTTGGCCAGTGGCGCGAGTGGAGCGAGGAGAGAGCGCTGGATTGGCAAGCTATGGGCGATGAGAAGCATCGCGGCTTGCTTCAGTACTGCACGGAGTTGCAGCAACTTTATCGCCGCTATCCTTCGCTTTATCGCTGGGATTCTCGTCCAGACGGTTTTCGCTGGTTGGACTGCGACAATGCCGAGCGTTGCCTGTTGAGCTACATGCGTTTGGGTGAGGAGCACGATGCCCGGCTGGTCTTCGTGCTCAACCTGACCGCTGAAGTGAAGGAGTATTCCATCCCTGTGCCCTTTGCTGAGGCTTGCCGGGTTGTGGTCAACGGCGACGACCGCCGTTTCGGCGGCAGTGGGGTGGAAATGGTTGAGAAGCGCATTTTGCCAGTGGACGGTCGCCTGACGGTGCACATTGGACCCCTGTGTGCTCTGATTCTTGAGGTTGAGCCGGCTCCCGAACCGGAGGTCGAAACCTTGCGTTTGAATGAGAAAAAGAAGGCGACCCGGGCGCAGGTGGCTCTCTAGGTCAGAGCCTCACTGGCCGATAAAAAAAGAGCCCGGTCTTTCGGCCGGGCTCTTTTTCTGTCGCAGACAAGCTTCTAGCCGCCCTCGGCCAGGCGCTTTTCGGCCCGGTTCTGGCGTGCCTTGAAGAACATCGCGTAGCGGATCAGGGCGGCCCGGTCCTTGTCTGAGATGTCGGCGTCGAACTCAACTTCAGTGATGTACTGACGGCGTCCGCTCGAGGTATCCTCGACCGAAGAAAGGGCCTTTCCTTTGGTGTTGATCTCGGAACCGTTGGGAATCTCCACTTCCATCAGAAGCTGGGTGGCTTTGGGAATGGGCAGGTTGGTGATCAGAAAGAGACCGTTGTTGGTCACGCTGTGGGTCTTGGCCACCTGAGTGTGGGCCGTGGACATGGCCCGAAACTCAACCGAGATGTTGACCTCGATTTTGAAATCATCGTTGCGCGGCGGGAAACTGGTCTCTTCAACGTCTTTCTCTTTGGGCGGATACATGACGTCGAAGTCACGGTCGCGAGCGCCCATCACAAACCCCTTGTAGGACACGAGGTTGTCGTCGATCAGGGTGGACACGGTAACTTCCTGCCCGTCGCCAACTCGCATCGGCTTGCGTTCGCTGCCGGGGATCTGCAGAACCACACGTTTCTTGTGAACTTCCTGCACCTGCACGAAGTAGGCCTCGTAGGCACCGTTGTTTCCAACCTGCATCTCCACTTCAACCTCTTGACGGGGTTGAAGCTTGAACTGCGCCTTTTTCGGCTTGCCGCCAAATAAACCACCGAACACTTAAAGACCCTCCTCGATTCCTGCGACCCTGTCAGGTCGTCCAGGAACCCCTGCATGAATCTGTCTCAAAGGCTCGGTGTTAGTCGAGGGCGTTCCTTTTCCTGTCGGACTGGTCAAATTCGCCCAATTCGAGATCCGTGATGCTACCCGCTGGTCAGAATCGGCTGTGCTGTTGACTGGTCTCGAGCTTTCTCCGGCAGGTAGTTTACACCAGAACACAAACCAGAGAGCTGTGCAGAAGCCACAAACGTTGCCCAAAAGCCGCTGGCTCTGGTTGTTTGTGTTGGGCTTCCTGTTCAACATGATCTATGTTGGTCTCTACTATCAGATGGACGATGAGGCCGTCTGCGTGTTGGCCGTCCAGCGCATTCTGGCCGGTGAACTTCCTTATCGAGACTTTACCTCGGATATCAGCCCGGGGTCTTATTTTTTGTCGTTGCCCTTTTTCGCACTGCTGGGCTTCGCGCCCGAAGCCATTCGCGGTTTACTGGCTCTGCTGGCCGCGCTGACCGGGCTGGTGGTGCAGGCTATTTCCAATCGCGTGATGCCGGTCAGTTGGAGATATCTGCCCTGGCTGGTCTGGGTGTGTGGTGGGCTGGCCACTCACATGATTTTTAACTATCACTGGTTTGGTGCCCTTTTTCTCAGCGCCGGAGCCTACTGTTCCATGGGCTGGTTGGAAACAGGAAGCCGGCGCTGGGGGTTGTCGCTGGGGGTCTGCGGCGGGCTTTCTTTCTGGTGTTTGCAGAGCGACGGGGCTGTGTTGGCTCTGGCCACGGTGATGCTGTGGTTGCGATTTCGGCCACGGGGGCTCCATTGGGTCTTCCTGGGGGCTCTGGCCTCTTCAATCTTGCTTTGGCTGCCGTTATTCCCGTGGAGATCGACCATCTGGAACGAGAATTTCAGAGTCATCGGCCACCATCTGGCCTCTCGTCGAACTGGCTTTCAGTTTCGCCTGGGTCCCGACATGGTCGCCGATTATCTTCGTCAACCAGCCAATCTGGTTCAGTTGTCGGGTGTGCTCTTGACGTTGGAGCGCTACACATTTTTTTACCCGGTCCTGTTGGCCGGAGTCGTTCTGGCCGAGCGTCGTCGAGATGTCTTCTTTTGTGTGCTTTGCTACTCGGTGCTGGCATTCATGGTGGTCAACTGGCCTCGTCAGACGGTTGCTTATCTGGGATACTGTGGGGCGCTTTACGGGCTGGTCTTCTGTCGTTTGCTCTCTCTCGTTTCCTCTAAGAAGTTGCCAAAAGTGCTGGCTATTCTTACGCTGCTGCAATTTGCCCTCAATTGGCACGCCTTGAATTCACGTTTTTGCATTGCCATCCAGACTCGCAGTGGCGTCTACTGGAGTGAAAACAGGGTGGAGGCTGCTCTTATGGCCCATCTTCACGAGTGGGTTCAGCTCTACACTCCCCCGTCCACCGCGGTCTTCGCTTATCCCTATTTCACCAGTCTTTACACGACCGAGTTTCTGGTCAACCCTACGCGCGAACCGCTCTTTGTTGAAGGTGTTTTTCCCATAGAACGAATGCGGGCGTGCAAGCAAGTGCTGAGAACCAAAAAAATCGAATACCTCTTTGTTCAACCGCTGGTGCCCGAGGCGGTCGCCGAAGTTTGCTCTCTGTCCAGTGAGGAGTTTCAGCGCGTGTCGGCAGAATGGCGGACCGAGTTGCTTGAGGACTACGAGCCGTTCCAAAAACAGGGTTCGCTCACTCTCTATCGCCGGCGCGCTGACCTTCCTTGAGGGCTCCGGGTTTGACAAGGATTCTCAAAGGATATAAAATTCCCGACTTGGGTTGGTCTGCCAACCGCCGGAACCGAACTTGGAGTGAATTGTGCCGAACTACAGTGAACATTACTTAGAAAATTACTACGATGACCACGAGTTCTTCGATCCGCAGTGCCGTGATCGCCGTATTCGTGAGGTCAATATGCGCACCAAGCGCTGTCTGACCTGCCCGGGCCTGCAGGCCTGCAAGAACTATCCTGAGTTCTGGCTGCAAGGGCTGGAAGGACGCGAAGTCCTGAACGAGGCCCTGACTCGCTAATGCGGGTCACCAAAGTCCCCTATCATAGCCAGGTCCTGAATAAGCAGATGCCCGTAGCCATCTACGGGCATTTTGGCGTTCCCGTGATGGTTTTTCCGACCGCTGATCAGGACTTTGAGGAGTACGAGCGTCAGGGGATGATTGAAACGCTCGGGCCCTTCATCAATCAGGGCATGGTCAAGCTTTTCTGCGTCTCGGCCATCAATCGCGAGAGCTGGATGAATCGTCAGATCTCGGCTCCCGAGCGGGCCTTTCGCCAGAGCCTGTATGACCGCCACGTCACCGAGGAGTTGGTGCCGCTGATCTATCACGACTGTCGGGGCAAATTGCCGATCGCCACTGTTGGCAGCAGTTTTGGCGCCTATCACGCCGCCAATGAATTGATCAAGCATCCGGATATCTTCCGCTGGTGCATCGCAATGAGCGGCATCTATGATATGAGCAGTTACTTTGACGGGCATTTCGACCAGAACTGCCTGGAGAATAACCCTTGTGATTATCTGGCTCGCCTTCAGGATAGCAAGCGCATCAAGCAGCTCAATGAGTGCAGTATCAACATTATCTGTGGTCAGGGCCCGTGGGAGCGCGTGGAGTGGTCGCGGCAGTTGCCTCAGGCGTTGGCGCGTCGGGGTATCGAGCACAATTTTGACCTTTGGGGTCACGATGTTGCTCACGACTGGCCCTGGTGGAAGATTCAGCTCGGTCTCTACTTTCCCCGTTTGTTCAGCTGATGACTCACGAGCTGGAGCAGGAGCTCAAGTTTCAAATCGCCGGACCCGCCGAGTTCGAGAAGGTGCTGAGCTTTCTCGGACCGGCTGAGAAGTTGCTCAATCAATGCAACTACTACTTCTCTGATCGCGCTGACCGCGTTTCGCCGGATTGGTCCTTGCGTGTCCGCCAGGAGAACGATTTGTTTGAGTTGACCTTCAAGCTTGGTCAAAAACAGAGCGAGGGTTACTTCCAGGCCACCGAGGTGGAGTGTCTGGTTGACAAAGACCAGGCCGATGAACTGCTCTATCAACCGGTCTGGAGCGAGACTCTTTGGGAGCTGCCTCCGTTACAGCGTCTGCGTCAGGAATTTGGGGTTGAGCGTCTGGTTTTACTGGGTTCGCTGCGTAACCAGCGCCACCGTTGCCCTCAGGCGGGCGGTTGGGTGGCTGAACTGGATATCACCCAATTTCCTAATGGCCAGACCGACTACGAGTTGGAAGTTGAGACAGCCGACGTAGAGGGTGTACGTCAGGCGCTGAAGCCGGTGGACGAGTACCTTGCTCCTCAGTCGAAGACCAAGTTTCGCCGTTTCCTGGAGCGCTTCTCTAAGCTTTAGGCTCATTCCCGAGTTCGACCACCAGGGGAAGATGGTCGGAAGGTTCCTGATGATTGGGTAAAAAGGCCGATGGAGTCGGCATGGGCAGGGCCTTAACCTGTAGTTCGCGCGAGTAGAGCACGAAGTCGATGCGCCTGGGTTGGCCGTCTTTTATGAAACTGTGGTTTGGGCCGACCTGTTCGAAGGCGTCCGTCAGCCCGCTTTCCAGGCATTTGAGCACTATCGGATCGCTGCGTTCGCAGTTGAAGTCGCCGCAGATCAGGGCGGGGGGGCGCAGTCGCTCCAGTGCCTCACTGATCTGTTTGAGTCCCAAGCCCGGCCTGGCCTGAGGGGGGTCCCACTTGAGGTGGGTTGTGGCGACCATCAGATTGGGCAACTGCAGCATCAATACCCCATGGCCCGAGCCGTCGCTGTAGTGAAGTTCGTCCCAGTTCCCTGGCAGGTGAGTAAGGATGGCGCAGCCGTCAGGCCTGTCCCCACTCTTCTTGAAGAAGCGGCCAGGCAATCCCAGTTCCTTGATCAGGTCAGGCTCCGCCTCTTGCAGGCATAGAATGTCGGCGTTGAGGGTGCGGATGCGTTCCAATAATCGTCGCCGGCGTGAGGCGGGCTCAAGGGCTTCAGGCAAGCATCCCTGATAGTAGTTGGGGTTGACGTAAGCGTTGGCGAGAACGTTGTAGCTGACCAGCCTCATCCCATGATGTCGAGGTTTCGACCCAGGAAACGGGCTTTGCGCATCTTTTCCATGACTTCATCTGGCAGCTTGACTTTGACCCCACAATGGGGGCAGCGGGGAGTTTTTTCAAAATCCTCAAGTCCCCATTCGGGCAGAAGCTTGCGACAATCGGGACAGGCCATTCGCTGTTCGGGTTGGATGCGTCCGAGTTCCATATTTGTTCGAGTTCTGAGCTCGCCCTTCGATCCCTGGTGGACAGGTGTAAGAATGGGCTGAGCGGGGAATGACTGGGTTTTAGTCCGTCTGAAACGTGGAAGAAAGTTCAAGTTTCAGCCTCACCTAAGGGATCTACGATGAAAAAAAACTCCGGTATTTGGGTGCTCATGCTGGCCGCTTTGACGCTGGCCTCCCTGTTCATGATCTGGGACCCCCGCTCTAATAAACTCAAGCTGCGGCTGGGTCTGGATTTGAAATCCGGATCGCACATCGCGGTACGCCTGATGGAGGCGCGCGACCCGATAACGGGTGAGGTGACGAAGGTCACTCAACGCGTTCAGGAACAGGCCGTGCTCGTCTTTCAGAAGCGCCTGAACCCCGACGGAACCAAGGAGATTGTGGTCACCCCTGAGCCTCCCGACCGTCTGATCGTCGAGATTCCCGAGGAAACGAATCTCCAGAAGGCGGAAGACCTGGTTCGCCAGGCCGCTCGCCTGGAGATCAAAGAACCACGGTATGACCCGGTGACCAAGACCACGACCTGGAAGACGGTAATGGACGGCACCGGGATCACGGGGGCCCACGCCGAGCCCATGCCGAGCGACTCCCTCTGGCAGGTCTCGTTTAGTATGAATCGCACCGCCGCCAAGCAGTTTGGCGACATCACTCGTCGGTTGGTGGGTCGCCAGATGGCCATCTACTTTGACGGTCGCGAAGTCATGACGGCCACTGTGGAGAATCCCATCACTCAGGGCAACTGCGTGATTACCAAGATCCGCGGCGGGGCCGACCCCAATCATCCGGGCCGCCAGCGCACGGCAGTGGAAGAGGCCACCGAGTTGGCCCAGTTGCTGAGCGCCGGTTCGCTGCCCGTGGACGTTAAAATCCTTGAATCCTATACCGTCAGCCCGACCCTGGGTGCGCAGTCGTTGCAGTACAGTCTGGAGGCGGGAGCCATCGGCCTGGGCTGCGTGTGCCTTTACATGATTGGCTATTACAAGCTGCCCGGCTTCACCGCCTCGGTTGCTCTGGTCATTTACACCATCGTGTGTCTGGCTAGTATGAACATACCTGGCCTGGAGTTCGTGCTCACGCTCCCGGGAATCGCTGGCTTTATCCTGTCAATCGGGATGGCGGTGGACGCGAATGTGCTCATTTTCGAGAGGCTCAAAGAGGAGCTTTGGGAGAACAAGCCGGTGGCTCAGGCCATCAGCATCGGGTTTGAGAAAGCCTGGCCCTCCATTCTGGACGGTCACGTCACAACCGCTGTCGGCGCTTTCATTCTCTACATCTTCGGCTCAGCCACCATTCGCGGTTTCGGATTAACCTTGCTGGTGGGCACGGCCTGGAGTCTCATCACAGCCACGCTTTTCACGCGTTCGATGATCGACTTTGCATTCTACGGTCTCAAAGTCCAAGACCGAAAGACGTTTGGAGCTTAGCCGTATGTTCAACCTTTCACCGCTCTCCTGGGTCGGACTGATTTGCTGGATCATCGCGCTCACCTCAGCCGTGATTTGGGGCCGATCTTTCCGTCACAAGCAGCGCAATTTGATGGGCAATATGGCCATCTACTTCACGCTATCCGGTCTGGTGCTCTGTCTGGCCGTAGGCTCGCTGGCCATGAAAGGCCTGAATTTTGGTCTTGATTTCACCGGCGGCACCATCCTGGAGCTGGGCTCCGAAAAGATGGTCACCACCACCGAGGTGCAGCAAGCTCTGGAAGACTTCAAGTCACCAGAACTTGGCGACCGAATGGTGCAGGTGGGCGACACCATGCAAAAAGACGAGGAAGGCAAGGCTTATCAGCGCGTGGTCGTGCGTGTCACGCGTGCCCAGGCCACCCCTGAGGGCGGCAAGCAGCTGGAGAACAAAGAGCCCGCCGAGCTCGAGAAGCACCTGGCCAGCAAGCTGGGCAACCTCAAAGAGCTGGGCACCGCCAGTATCGGTCCCACCATCACCGGCGAGTTGCGTTACCACGCCTTTCTGGCGATGGGCGTGGCCATGCTCGTTCAGGGCCTGTATATCTTCCTGCGTTTCGGACTGCTCTGGCGCTACGGCATCGCCGCCAACGTGGCCATCATTCACGACGTGGTGATTATGGTCGGCCTGTATTCGTTGGCCGGTCGCCAGCTGGACTCGCCTTTCGTGGCCGCACTGCTGACGGTGGCGGGTTACTCCGTGATGGACTCGGTGGTTATTTTCGACCGAATCCGTGAAAACGATCAGTTCTATGGTGGCAAAAAGCCATTTCCGGAGATCGTCAACACTTCGGTCAATCAGACCATGTCACGTTCGGTGAATACCACCTTGACCGTGCTGATTACCCTGGTGGCCATCTATTTCTTCGGCGGCAGCACCCTGCAGAACTTCGCTTTTGCGCTGCTGGTGGGCATTACCTCGGGAGCTTACTCATCAGTCTTTGTGGCTGCACCCACGCTGGTCATCATCGATAAATACTTTAAGAGCGCCCCCAAGCCTCAAGTCAGCTACTCGGCCGCACCCGCCGAGGTTGACCCCGTTTACGAGGAAACCGGAACGGATGATGGCCCCAAACGGCGTCGAGTCCGTGGCCAGCGCCGCAAGCTGTAGATGAGTTCTCTCGGGGTGACCGTGGCCGGGCGATATCGCCTGGACGCGCTGCTGGGTAAAGGCAATCTGGGCAACGTCTATCTGGCCCAGGATCTCCAGTCGCAGCGACAGGTGACCCTGAAGCTGGCCCATTCGGTCGACCAGGCCAGCGGACGCTCCCTGTCGGTGCGGTTTCGCCGCGAGCTGGAGCTGGGGTCCAAGCTGCGGCATCCGGCCATCGTTAAACCCCTGGACGCAGGTGAGTTCCTGGGCAGCCCCTTCCTGGTTTGCGAGCACGTGGATGGACAGTCCCTGCTGGATTGGTTCGAAAGCCAGGGGCGCAACTACGAATTGTTGGCGGGCGTCCTGGAGACGGTCCTGGAGGCCTTGTCGCTGGCCCATTCGCACAAGGTGCCCCATCGTGCTCTCAAGCCCGATCATATTCTGGTTGACCAGAACGGTCAGCCTATGGTCCTGGATTTCGGGCTTTCGGCACGTCTGGACGATCAGATCGGTCGCTCCCCCCTGGCCCTGGCCTATTTGAGTCCTGAACAAATCCTGGGGGAGCGCGGGGACGGCCGCAGCGACTTATATGCGCTGGGGGCTATCCTCTACCACCTGGCCGCCGGAGGCCCGCCCTTCCTGGCTCCCACCAATGCTCAGATGCTGCTCTCGCATCTACATCAGCAGCCGGTGCCGCTTTCCAATCTGCCCCGCTCCGTGCCCACCTGGCTGGATCGGTTGGTGCGCCGTTTGCTGTCCAAGCATGCCGACGACCGGCCCACCAGCGCTCAGGATGTCCTCTCGCTGGTCCGCCGTCGTCCCAGTCGGGGCCCGAACATGCCCGCGGTTCTGGCGCCTCTGATGGGGCGCGAAAAGGAACTGGCTTTCCTGACCGGCTGCCTTGAAAATCTGGCCATTGGCGAAGGCAACTGCATTTGGGTATGGGGTGAAACCGGGGTGGGCAAGGCTCATCTGCTCCAGCACCTGCGCCGTCAGGCAGCGCGCGAGGTGGAGTGGCTGGAACTGGACCCGGGTGAAGTGCGCCCGCTGCACTGGATGGATTGGGTCAAGCATCCTGCTTTGGGCTTCTATCCAGACGCCAACCGACTCCATGACTGGTCTTCTCAGAAATCTCGCATTTGCGTGATTCATGGCTTCGAGCAGGCCGACGATAGCCTCTGGGGGCTGCTGGCGGATTGGGCGGATACGGCCAAGCGGACTCCGCTGCTCTTGATTCTCGTCAGTCAGAGCGCCCCCCGAGATACCTTCAGGCCGCGCCTGACCGGCGACCTCCAGGTGCAGGGATTGTCTCGCGAGCAGTGCGCCCGCCTGATCGAGGAACGCCTTTGGTCGCCTCCTCCGCCTGAGGCGGCCACATGGCTGCACCGCGTCAGCGGAGGAAGCCCGCTCTTTCTGGGGCTGCTGCTGGAAAAGGTTGAGGGGGCCTATCTGGCGGTGGATGGTCCCGCGGCACGGTGGCAGGCGCCGCCGGTTCAGATGGAAGTCGATTTGCACACCTGGCTCACGCGCGATCTGGAAGAATTGGGCGAATCCGCTGCCGATTTTTTGGCCGTGGCGGCGGTGATCGGAGCTCGCTTCCCCTACAATCTGATCAAATCGCTCTACCTGGGTGAGGAAGCTCAGTTGGAACAGTTGTTGGACCAGTTGATGCGACTGGGGTGGTTGCAGGAGAGTTGGGACGCCGGGGTGGCCAGTCACCGCTTCACTCACCGCGCTCGCTGGCAGGCTGCCCTGGCTCAGGTGGATAAACGCCGGGCCAAGCGCCTGGCGGGCCTGGTGGGGGCATTTTTGGAGTTTCCTCAGTCCGGATCGCCGGATTGGGAACGCGCCGCCGATTACTACGAATCGGCGGCCGATCAGCGTTCTCTGCTGCGCACTCTCACTCAGTGCCTTTTGTTGGCCTGCGAGGCGGAAGAATGGGAGTGGGCCCGCGGCTGGATGAAGCGCTGCCAGCGTGCGGCTGCCTCCACGGTGGAGCGCATCTTCCCCGGCCCCTGGTATCATTTTGGCTGGCTCGGTACCAGCCCGGCTTCGGGTCCGCGCCATTTTCTGGCTACCCTGTTGGCATCCCAGGGGCGTTCCGAGGAGGCCCTGTGGTATCTGCAATTGTCACTGGAAGATAACCTGGAGGACGATCCGCCTAGATGGGTGGAGAACCTCTTGCTGCGTGTCGTATTCCAGTTGCGCGGCTGGGTTCAGCTGGGAAGGCCGTTGGGCGAATTGTTGCAAGAGGCGCGTCAGGTCGCCCGCGATAGCGGGTTTGAGCAGGGCGAGGCCCTGGCTTCGGCACTGGCCCTCCGACTGAGCCCGGGCAAAACCGGGCCGGCCGGAACTCCCACGGGGTGGTCGGAATTGGAGGGGCGATGAAACGGATCTTACTGTTGCTCTTATTGACCAGCCTGGCCTGGGCTCGTCCGGTGCGGGATGGACACGTTGAGGTTGAGCTGGTGGCCCAACCGGGCACCCCGGTCGCCGGCCAAACTCTGGAACTGGGCATCCATTTCAAGATGGACGAGCACTGGCATGTCTACTATAAGAATCCCGGCGCCACTGGCTACAAGCCCAAGTTCACCTGGCATTTGCCGCCGGGTTGGAAAGCCGGCGAAGTCGCCTGGCCCGTGCCGCAGCGTCTGGTGATCGCTGACCTGCAGCAATTCGTCTACGAGAAAGAAGTGTTGCTTGCCACCAAGGTGACCGTTCCCTCCGACTTCAAAGGCGGTCCAGTCAAGCTGAGTGCCGATGTGGAGTGGTTGGCCTGCTCCGAGAGTTGCATCCCGGGCCAGGCCAAAGTTGAGCTGCAGTTGCCCGAAGAGGTCGTTCCCACCGCTCTCTTTCAACAGGCGACCGAAGAGCTTCCCCAGTCCACGGGCAACATTACTTTGCGTGCCTGGCGCCTGGAACCTAAAAAAGCTTTCCTTGAGTATCCCGGTGATACCGGAGATCGGGCCGACTTTTTCGCAGACAGCGCTGAGGCCAATTTTGACTCTGCCCCGGTCTGGCAGCCAGGCAAGGGCCTGGAAATTCCAGTTCAGGAGAAAGAGGGCAAGCTCCAAGGTGTGCTGGCCATCGAGCAGGCTGGCAAGCGCAAGGGTTTGCTGGTCGACATCCCGATTGAAGCCAAGGCTCCCGCCAGGCCTCTCTCCAACCCGGTTCCCTCGGTCCCTACCGCTGGCGGCAATGCTGGTGTGGGCTTTTGGAGCGCTCTTTTCGGGGCCTTCCTGGCAGGCATGATCTTGAATCTGATGCCTTGCGTTTTCCCTGTCCTCAGCTTGAAGGCCCTGAGTCTGGTCCGCCATAACCAGGATGGTCCCAAAGCGCATTGGACGCAGGGCTGGGTTTACACGGCCGGCGTACTGGTCTCCATCTGGGTGATTGCAGCGCCCTTGCTGCTGGTGACCGGGACTCGCAGCCTGGGTTGGGGCTACCAGATGCAATCGCCTGTCTTTGTCACCCTGCTGGCCGGTCTGTTTTTAGGTATCGCACTCAATTTGTTTGGTCTGTTTGAAGTCGGCGAGGGGCTGACCAGACTGGCTTCGGTGGCCGAGGGGCGAAAGGGGTACTCAGAGTCGTTCTGGAGCGGTATTGTGGCCACCGTCTCGGCCACGCCCTGCACCGGACCATTCATGGGAGCCGCGCTCGGCTACGCCGTCACTCAGAGTCCCCTGGTGGCCTTTCTGGTTTTCACTTCGCTTGGCCTGGGCATCGCCTTTCCCTATCTCATCCTGTGTGGAGTCCCCGCCGCCCGCGGCTGGCTGCCACGCCCGGGGGCCTGGATGGAAAGTTTCAAGGTGGGCATGGGATTTCCGATGCTTGCGGCCATGGTCTGGTTTGTCTACATTCTGGCCAATTTGCTGTCGGCAGAAGGTCTGGGATTGGTGATGGGCGGCCTGGTCACAATTTCCCTGGGCGCCTGGGTCTTTGGCCGTTGGGGCTATAGCACGGAGTCTTCCACTCGCTTCAAAGGCAAGTCGCTGGCTGCACTGCTGATGCTGCTGGGGCTGGGAGGGGCGGCCGGGGTAGCCTACTCCGAGAAGTATGGCCATAACCGTCACGTACAGGTGGCTCATACTGAGGGCGGACTGACCTGGGAGCCTTTCACTCCTGAAAAGCTGGACGAGCTGCGCAAGCAGGGCAAGCCTGTCTTCATCGATTTCACGGCCGCCTGGTGCATTAACTGCAAAGTCAACGAGAAGCTGACCCTGGCTGAAGCCTCGGTGATTCAGGCCTTCCTGCAGAAGCAGGTGGTGCTTTTAAAGGCGGATTGGACCCAACGAGACGAGACGATCGGTAAGTTCCTGGCCAGCTTTGGCCGCACCGGAGTGCCCTTTTACGTCTATTATCCGCCCAACGGAGAGCCTCGTCCGTTGCCTGAGGCCATCAGCCCTGGAATTGTGAAGTCGGCCCTGGAGCCATAGTCGTCAGGGTAGGGGGTCGCCGGTGGATTCCGCTTGCTTGTCTACCTTGTGTTGCTCCGAATCCATGCGCTGGTTCAGTCGGGCGGTTTGCTCCATCAGCGATTCCATCAACGAGCGAATTTCGGTCAGGTCGCTCTTGGGGGCCAACTGGGCCTCTTGCTTTTCTTGAAGCTGGAAGACCTTGTCCAGAAGAGGAGCCAGGTCCCCGCGGGTCAGAGCTTGATCGGGCAGGCAGCCAGCCGAGACCAGTCCTTGCTGGCGCAGGGTGCGGACCGCGTCCTGCACCCAGAGCGGGTACTCCTCGGTCATGAGCGGGCTGGCCGAGGCCGCCAGAGGAGCAATCAGGATCCAGAGACATAGCATGCGTTTCATAATCACTCCTTTCTGTCCCTAGGGAACAAAGCCTCCGGGTAGAACATTGGGCCTATCGATGTCTAAACTTGCCAATTCCTTTCTATGGGATCGCTACCAGGAGTTGGAAGGCCTGGGAGAAGGCGGCATGGGCAAGGTGATTAAGGCTCGCGACCTGGGGCTGGAGCGAGAAGTTGCCATCAAGCGCCTCCGCGACGAGCTGGGCGATGCCGAGACGGCCCAGCGCTTCTTACTGGAGGCCAGGGCCACGGGCCAGCTGGAGCATCCAAACATTCCGCCGGTGTACGAGTTGGGCAAGGACGAGGAGGGGCGCCCCTACTTTGCTCTCAAGCTGGTGCGTGGGCGCAGTCTTCAACAATTGATTGAGGGCCTGCGTCAGGGAGACCCCAAGCTTCACGAGGAATTTTCCTATATTTACCGCCTGCAGATTTTCCAGAAGGTCTGCGAGGCCGTGGCTTATGCTCACGACCGCGGGATCTTGCACCGTGATATTAAGCCGGACAATGTCATGGTGGGGGAGCTGGGCGAGGTTTTCCTGATGGATTGGGGTCTGGCCAAAGATCAGCAGGCAGGACCAGCAGACGCCACTCAGGCCGGCTTGTTTATGGGAACGCCGATGTATGCCGCCCCCGAGCAGATCGCGGGAGAGAAGCCCTGCTCCCTTTGGGATGTGTACGCCTTGGGGGCCACCCTGTACGAATGGCTTAGCCTGAAGCCTCCTCACCGCGGCGAAAGCGTTCGTGACATTCTAACATCCGTGCTGACCGTCAAGCCGACCGACCCGGTCTTCCACTTTCATCCGGTGCAGGGCCGCATTCCGGTCGAAATGAGTCGTCTGGTCATGAAAGCCATGCATCGTGAGCCCCAGAAGCGTTTCGCTTCGGTGCGCGAGCTGCTGACCGAGGTTCAGGATATCCTGAACGGCGAGATCAATGCGGTCTGTCCCTGCACCGTGGTCAAGTCCGGCTTCCATAGCGTGGCTCGCACCCTCGACAATTACCCCGTCCTCGTGGTGTTGGTGATCGCCTGGGCGCTTTTCCCGCTATTCGCCCTGATCATGTTCGCCTACCGATATTTTACCGGGTAACCCGGTTACGGTGTCAGCGTGTAAGCGTGGTCCTGTTTGGCCCCTTCGTCAATGTGGACTCGTCCCTGATAGGGGGTGGGGGTGCCCCACTTGTCGCCGGTGAGTTGGCCGTCCGGGCCTTTCTCCACAAAGTAGGCATGGCCGTTGCCTGAAACGACCGCCTGGTCGTGTTGACCCACCTCATCTACGCTGATGTAATCCACGTGGTGTTCCAAGCCCAGATAGAGCGGCACATTGCCGGCGATTTCTCCGTCGTTGAGGCTGAGTAACGCCTGCCCATAAGTTTGGGCACCCTGATGGTGCATGGCCCAGGCACGTTTGGCCATCGAGGCGTAGGAAAGAGTGGCCAGCCCTTTGGTCTCGTGGGATTCTCCCGCGTAGTGGTGAGCGGTGGCAGCCGCTTCCAGCTCGCCGGGGCTGATGTTTTCGTGGAAGCCATCCTTCATGGTGACGTTGTAGCTACCGTCCGGGAGTTTCTCTACGCTCTGAAAGATGTTGCCGCCAAACTCTTGCATGGCCGCTTTGATCAGAGCGGTGGAAGCACAGTTGCCTCGGTCCGTTTGCGAGAAGCTGGTGAATAAATCTGAGCTAATCTTGCTTTCTCCAGAAAGCACCCGATCTAATGCGGCCTGATCCTCGGCCGTGAATTGAGCTCCCACCTCAGGGCTGGGCGAGTTGGCGATCTGATCCAGATCGCCGGCAGAAATCGTGCCGTCCTTGTAGTTGGCAGCGTTCATAAAGGAGAAAATGCTGGTGGGGTCATTGTTGCTGGCCACATCGAAGGCATTCAGATAATCTGGATTGGCCAACAAGTCTTGAGCCAGACTGCGAAATTCGCCCGGGGTGTTCTGAGCATCCGCCGCCGTACGCAGGTCATCGACACTGAACTTGTCGTTTTTGCCCCCGAGCTGGTCGAAGTATTGAAAGGCGTTCTCCCCATCGTGCTGGCGCAACAGATCTGAGCGCACTGAAGCAAAGCTGCCGAAGTCACCACCCTGCTCGTTCTGCCAGGCCTGATTGAGGTCGGCCGAGGAGATGATATAGTCCACCTTGGTTCCGGTGGCCACGTCCAGGGAGTTCATCAGAACCGGGTCGGCCAGCACGGCGGCGGCCGAGTCACGAGCCGCGACCGGGGCGTTCTGATCCCCGGCCACGCGCAGAAGGTCGGAAACCCCGATCTTGCCGTCCTGGTGGCCGTGGCTTGAGTCCAACAGGTCCAGGTTCTGCTGCAAGCCCTGAATCACGGCTGGCCGGTCGCTGGCCAGTTCGCCCGCGCCACCCTGCAACTGGCTGACCAGACTCTGGACCTGAAACTGGGGGTGGAGAATTTGTTGGATCAGGGCCTGTCCGGGGGCACTCACGGCTCCCAACGAGGCGGCCACGGAGACTCCCATGGTGGTCGCCAGCAGAGCCTTCTTGAACTTGGAACTTTTTTTCTTGATGCGAGCTTCGGCCGGGGCGGAAATGTCCACCGAATCGGTGGGGGCTGCCGGCTTGTGGGAGTAGGGGGGGCGGACCTGCGCCGGGCGTGCCAGCGGTGAGGCTTGGGAAAGGGGGCTGACCGAATTCATCATGGTCGTTCCAGCATATCCAGGCTCGGATTAAACCGGGAGAAATAATCGCGCCCAAGGCAAACAACTTGTTTCCACTTGGCACCGCTGGTTAAGGATGAGAACCTTACTTTATGCGCGGATGCGTTTCTAAAATCAGTTGCTCAAAATGGTCGAGGGCTGCCCGACCGGCTCCGGTCTGCAGCGGTCGGGTGAGAGGATGAAGCCAGCGCGGCCAGGGCCGGGCCAGATGCGACCAGGCCTTCAGTTCACAGATAATGGCTCCGGTCTCGGAGTCTTTGGTGACGCTGAAGGTCTCCCGTCCGGCCTCAGGGTGGCCTTCCAATGTTTCATAAGAAAAGCCGCTGCGCAGAGGCTCGTCAATCACTTCATAGACCCGACTGGCAAAGAACAGGTGCACTCCCGGAACCAGGTAGTAGCGCAGGCCTACGGAGTCTCCAACCTCCACCGGCCGGCGCAGCACTCCGCGTCCAAGACGGCGGGGGAATATGTCGTAGCTGCGGATGGCTCGGGCGAGTCGTTGGAAGGCCCCCTCCGCTGTTGGCGCTCCAGCGGGTTCAACCGCCACAATTCGGCGATGGTGGTCGTGAAAACTATAGCTTCGTGGCCCGGCCAGCGTAGCCTGATTGACGGGGCGGCTCTCCCAGTCGGCCAGATTTTCTTTGACGAACCAGGGCAAGAACAAGGCGTAATCCTCCCAAAAATGACAAAAACCGCCAGAATAATCTGACGGTTTTGTCTGTCTGGCTGCCATCCCCTACCAGACTACTCGGGGTCCCACTGATTGCTTCAACGACTTTCCTCAAAACGAGTGCAAGATTCCCGCCGTTGTGCTTTCACCTCTCGGATCTCAGGTTTCCCGGAGCCCAGGAGCATACGCTGCTCCTCGCGTTGCGTGGTGTGGTGTCCACGCGCCCCTGTCGATTTCGGCCCGACAGTGCCCCCTGGTCGCCTTCCTGCCTGCACCAGGACGCCAAGCTCTTTTTCAGCTCGGCCCAGACTGCGAAATCACCAAGTCGCAATCACTTGGGTTGGCTCAGGTAAGCCAACAACCCCCAGTTCTACGCTCGCTGGAGCGCCACTCGTGTCGCTGAGTGGAGCGTCGTCGGCGTCGTTACTGCCTCCGTGAGACGGATACTATGCTGAGCGCTGGACGCGGTCAATGGGGTTGACGGCTCAATCCGCCCTCTTGTCCTGGCGGCAACTTCTCGTTTACAAACTGCCGATCAGGTTGGCGGAATCGGTTTCTTTTGGGTATGCTTTAACCGCCATGGAAGCCGGATTTCTCAATATCCTCAAGCCGCCCGGAATGACATCCCACGATGTGGTGTACCGCGTGCGGCGTTTTTTCCCGAAGGGAACGAAAGTTGGTCATCTGGGAACCCTGGACCCGCCCGCGGCGGGAGTTCTGCCCATTGCGGTGGGTTTTGCTACCAAGCTGATCCCCCATCTGCCCGAAGGAGATAAAGCCTACCTGGCTGAGGTTCTGTTTGGATGGCGCAGCGATACTTTGGACGCGGCCGGTGTGGTCGAAGCCGGGGGGGCGGTTCCGGCCGAGCTGTGCCTGGAGACTCATCTTAAACCCTACCAGGGCACCATCATGCAGGTTCCTCCTCAGGTTTCGGCTTTGCGTCAGCAAGGACAGCGGAGCTACGACCGGGCGCGCCGCGGCGAGCAGTTCGAGTTGCCGGCGCGTCCGGCCCATTATCACCGGGTGGAGATCGTACGTCAGACGGTTGAATCCGCCACTTTGAGAGTCGCCTGTGGGCCGGGCACCTACATTCGGTCGCTGGCCCGGGACCTGGGCGAGAGCCTCGGCTGCGGAGCCATCTTACGATTTCTTTTGCGGCTTCAGAGTGGCGACTTCCAGTTGCCCGAGGCCATTCGGCTGGAGGAAATCAGCCCCGAGCGACTCCTGCCCTGGACATGGCCCTGGCGCAATCAGCCCACCACTGAGCTGGAGCAGTGGCCGCCTCCGGCTCAGTCTGACCACTTGCAGGGTCTGGTCCACCATCCTAAAGGGGCGGCCCTCTATCGGGACGGGATCAAGCTCTGGGCTCGGGAAGGAGTCCGGGTTGGGGCTTAGACTCAAGAGCCAGTTGGTTTTCCTCTGTTTCTCCTTGATGCTGGTTTCGTTGGGGGCGCTCAGCTACTTTCACATCACGCTCTCCAGTCAGGATAACTTGATGCGGAGCGACCGAGACGGTCGCCGCGCTGCTTTACAGGCCTTTCAGCAGATCCAGTTGTTTGTACAGGCCAGCGACAACCCTGACGATCTGGCCTCCTGTATTGCTAGCCGCAAATCTGCCGCTCTGGTCGATAGCCTGAGCAAAACTCCCGATTTGATTCAGTTCGATATTTTTCTGCCCGACGGTGGCCGGTTGTTGAGTTCCGGCACGGCCGCCGTGGACGACCTGGCTTTCCAGCAAGCCCTTTTCTGGGTGCAGGCCCATCACGAAAGCTATAACGAGATCTGGGGCTATCAGAACGGGACAGTCCAGCCGCTGGTCAGCGTGGCCCCCTTCTATCGAGGGCAGGTGGTGCACCACAGCTATCACGCCCTTTATAATGGAGCCGGTCAGCTGAGTGGTCTGGTCCATCTGGCCGTGCGCCTGCCCAAAGCTCCGCTCCGGATCAACTTCATTTTGCTCGGCTATCTGACCATCGCCACCATCTTCCTGGTCAGTTCGGTGCTGGCTATCTACTTGTGGGCTGAGTTCGCCCTCAATCGTCCCCTTCGAGGCCTGAACAGTTCCTTACAGCAGCTGAACGCGTTGGACCCTTCCGGTCACAAGTCGGACGCTCTACCCCAGCCCAATGAGCTTTCGGAGGCGGCCATGGCCTTGAATCGGGTCACCCTGGACCTGGTTAAATACCAGCAGGAGCTGCAGCAGAAGACCAATCATCTGGAGCGACTGAACGAAGAATTGGAAGAAAAGGTGGCCGACAAGACTCTACAGATCCGAGAGTTTTTTTCGCTGATTACGCACGACCTGAGGGTGCCTCTGGCGGCCGTATCCGGCTATGCTGACCTGATCGAAAACCCCCGCAGCGGACAGCTATCGGAGAAGCAAAGACAGTATGTGCGTTCCATTCAGGTGGCTAATCGAGACGCCCAGGAGCTGGTGCGAAATATGCTGGAGACCATGAAGTATGAGTTCAGCCAGCCCGCCATGCAGCTGGAAGAGTTCGATGCGGGTGAACTGCTGGGCGAAATCGCCGAGCAACTAAAGATTGTCAACAAGCCTGTTGAGTTGATGCTGGATCCGGGTCAGGATCTCCGGGTGTGGGGTGACCGGGCGCGCATTGGTCGGGTCTTTTCAAATCTGATGGCCAATGCACTGCACCACGCCGGCCAGGTCAAAGTGGAGATGAGCGCCGAGGCTCGCCAGGTAGCCGTGAGCGTGAGCGACCAGGGCCCCGGTATCGCACCCGAAGACCTGCCTCATCTGTTTGAGAAATTCAAAGGGTCCTCAACGGGACTGGGGTTGGGACTGTATATCGTGCAGCGTATTCTGCAGGACCACGGTCAGGCCGTAAGTGTGGAGAGCCAGATCGGCCAGGGGACTCGGTTCCGCTTTAACCTGGCTCGGATGGAAAAGGAGAAGAATTCATGATTCGCCTGGTGGTGGCTGACGATGTGCCCGTTTTTCGGGAAATGGTGGTGTGCGCCATCGAGCTGGAAGATGACCTGGAGGTGGTGGGCCAGGCCAGCAATGGCGTCGACGCAGTCGACGCCTGCCGGCAGTACCAGCCCGACGTGATTATTTTAGATGTGGAAATGCCCCGTATGAACGGCGTGGAAGCGACCAAGCAAATCGTGTCCAACTGCCCCAACACCAGGGTGGTGATTCTGACGGCTTTCGAAGATGATGGACTGATCTTGCAGTTGATCCAGGCCGGAGCCACCGGTTATTTGCTCAAGGAGTCCAAGACCAGCGAGGTCATTCGGGCCATCCGCACAGCCTACGGGGGGGAATCCCTGATCGACCCCAAGGTGGCCCAGAAGATGATGCGCATGATGATGGGGATGGCCCAGCCTGCCGCTCCGCCCAAAACCGACTCCAGTGAAAAGCTCGAGCAGCTGACTTCGCGTGAACGGGAAGTGCTACGCGAGATCGGGCGCGGGCGCAATAACAAGGAACTGGCGGAAATCTGTCAGATTGGAGGCAACACCGTCAAGACCCACGTGGCCCGCATTATGCAGAAACTGGACGTGCGTGATCGAGTTGAGCTGGTGTTGCTGGCAGTTCAGGCCGGACTGGTGGAAGACTCAGGCTAAAGGAGAAGCGGGCCCCCTGATTGGGTTGGCTGGATACGGCCACTTCACCACCCAGCGCCTCCACGATCTGGCGCACGATCCAGAGTCCCAGGCCGGTGCCGCGGACAGCCGAATTGGGTTCCGTTCGGAAATAGCGATCAAACAGGCGGTCCTGGCTCTCGGCCGGAATACCGGGGCCTTCATCACTGACTTCGATCCAGGCTTTGCCTTCCTGGCCTGGCTGGAGCCTCACCGTGATGGTTCCGCGCCCATACTTGACCGCGTTTTCCAAGAGGTTGCCCAGCACCTGACGCAGGCGCATATCGTCGGCATGCACCAGCGTGCCCGGGGGAACGGCGTTGATAAACCGATAGAGATCGCGCTTCTTGATGTGCAGATTGGCTTCCACCTGGCTCAATTCGCGCTGCACCATTTCGTGCAGGTCGATGTCTTCCCAGCGCAAGGATAGGGTTTGTCCCTGCTGCAGTGCGGCAGCGTCCAGGTAATCCTCCACCAGGCGGCGAGCGCGCAATAAGGAGACTTCCATGTCTTTGAGCAGATCTCGTGGCGGCGGGTTATCGGGACGTCGATTGAGCAGGGCCAGGCCGTTTTGGAGCACGGTCAAAGGGCCTTTCAGGTCGTGCGAGGCAATCGAGACGAAGGCGGCCATGGCGTTTTTCCAGGCCTCCATCTCCAGGGCCCGCACCTGATCCTCGTATTGGGCCCGCATGGCCATTTCCCGTTGATTGAGCAGCTTGGCGTTCTCGATGCAGATAGCGGCCTGAGAGGCCAGCGAGGGCAAGACTTCCCGACACCAGGGACTGAAGCGATTGATAATTCGGCTGTCCAGATAGAGCACGCCCTGCATGCGATCCTGGACCACCAGAGGCTCGCACAGGATGGAACGCAGCCCGAACATCTCCACGCTATGGGACGGGTTGGGTTCGCGCAAGGCATCCTGGCTGTGGTGAGTAGAGCCCCCCGACAGCACCTTCAGGATGGCTGTGCGTGAGACCGAAAAATCCTCTTCCAGCAACTCTTCGGCACCCAGGCGGTAAGAGGCGCGCACCTGCAGGCGCTGGTCCATGGGCAGGCTGGTATCAGGGTCGAGCAGCAACAAATAACCGCGTTCGGCCTTCATCATTTCCACGGCCTGGTTGAGAATATGCTGCAAAAGCTGGTCCAGGTCGAGCACACCCGTTATGGAACGGGTGACTTCCAGCAGTCGCAGGATGGGGTCCACGGTCGACGACATATTCGAAAGTGTGTTCCGTGAAATTTCTTCACCTCCTGGTTGCTAATGAAACGTTTTCAATGTAGGTGGAACCAGCCCGGAATCCAAGTCTATCAGTATGCCTGAAATCTTAGCCCCGGCCGGTAGCCGGGAAGCCCTGGAGGCCGCCCTCAAAGCGGGTGCCGACGCAGTTTACTTTGGCCTGGATGAAGGCTTTAATGCCCGGGCCCGAGCCCACAACTTTCCCGTGGACGGATTGGCCGAGGTGGTCGAGCAGATTCATGCGGCTCGCGCCCGGGCCTATTTAACGCTGAACACGCTGATTTTCGAAAGCGAATTGGAGGCGGTGGAGCGCATCATCCGCGCCGCCGCTGAGGCCGGAGTGGACGCCCTGATCGTTCAGGACCCGGCCGTGTGTCTGCTGGCCCGAGAGGTTTGTCCCGAATTAGAAGTGCACGCCAGCACTCAGATGACCATCTCCAGTCCAGAAGGGGCCCAGCTGGCAAAATCCTGGGGAGTGACCCGGGTGGTGCTGCCGCGAGAGCTATCCCTGCAAGAAATCGAGAAATTCGCCGGGGCTGATGCCGGAGTGGAGATGGAAGTTTTCATCGCCGGCGCCCTGTGTATGTCATGGAGCGGCCAGTGTCTGAGCAGTGAGGCCTGGGGCGGTCGCTCGGCCAATCGTGGTCAGTGCGCTCAGGCCTGTCGACATCCTTACGAGCTGGTCGTGGATGGGCAGGTCCGGCCTTTGGGTGACCAGGCTTATCTGCTCAGTCCCCAGGATTTGGGCGGCTATGAGGCGGTTCAGGAGCTGGTACGTCTGGGAGTGCACACTTTGAAGATCGAGGGCCGCCAGAAAGACGCAGACTATGTCTTTCACGCCGTCAAAGCGGTGCGCGCCTGGCTGGATCAGGTCCCGGAAGCGGTTAAAGCCGAGCGCCTGCGCAATTTACAACTGGCCTACTCTCGGGGGATTGGACCGGGCTTCTTCTACGGCAGCGATCATCAGTCACTGGTGGAGGGGCGGACGCCTCGCCATCAGGGTATTCTTTTGGGCAAGGTGGAGCAGGTCAGTGCCCCTCGGGTTAGCCTGCGCGCTCATGGCGACTTCACGCCAGAGGCGGGCATGGGCGTGGTTTTCCGCCAGCCCCGCCTGGTGGATCAAGATCAAGAGCAGGGCGGTCCTATCTTCGGGGTCACCCGGCAGAAAGACCATTGGGTTTTGCAGTTTGGCAATCCCGGACCTCGGCTGGGTCGGGTTCATGTGGGAGATGAAGTCTGGGTCACCAGTTCGCCGGAGGTTACTCGCCAGAGGCAGGCCAAGGCCTCGTTGCAGCGTTGGCCGTTGCGCCTGAGGGTATCGGGGGAGATGGGCCAACCACTGAAGGTGGAGGCTGAATGGGATCACGGCCGAGTGCAAGCCCTTTCGGATTCAGCCCTGCAGGCCGCCCGCTCGGGTGGCCTGGATCAGGATCGACTTCAGGAGAAGCTGGGCGGCTGGGGCGATAGTTGCTTTGAGGCCGAGAAAGTGGACGCTGCCGAGTTGCCACCCGGCCTGTTTTTACCTGTTTCTGAGCTGAAGCATCTCCGTCAGAGGTTGCGCGATCAGTTGGAACCGCAGTTGCGTGCCCTGGGAAAGAAAGCGACCTCGCCCGCTCGCCTGGCGCGTCGAAGTGTGGAGCCGCTCCACAGCGGGGTCGTACTGGAGCCGGTATGTCGCACACCCGAACAGTTGGAGGCTGTGATTGCGGAAGGCTGTCCGGGGGTCACCCTGGACTGGATGGAACTGGTCGGCTTAAACGGTGCCGTGGCTCGCGCCCGCGAAGCCGGTCTGCAGGTGGGTTTGGCCACCGTGCGTGTGCAAAAGCCGGGTGAGGAAGGCTATGACCGGCGCCTGCGGGCCCTCAATCCGGACTGGGTGCTGGCTCGCCACTGGGGGGCGGTCACGGGCTTTGCTCAGCACCGCCCGGGTCAGGTCCACGGAGATTTTTCCTTGAACGTGACCAACAGCCTCACGGCCTCTGAGCTGATTGGCCTGGGCCTGGACACGGTCACGGCCGCCCATGATCTGGACCAGATCCAGCTGGAGAATCTGCTGGCCAATTTTCCGGCGTCCCGCCTGGCCGTAACCGTGCACCATCACATCTCCACCTTTCATACCGAGCACTGCGTCTACTCTCATCTGCTGAGCAATGGCAGGGACTACCGGGATTGTGGGCGACCCTGTGAGAAGCACCTGGTTGAACTGGAAGACCGCAAACACATCCGGCATCCCGTCATCGTGGATGTGGGCTGTCGCAACACGGTCTTCAATGGCGGCGCTCAGAGCTGCGTCAGTCTGGTTCCCCGCCTGCTGCAATTGGGCGTTCTTCGCTTCCGCGTCGAGTTTGTGCGTGAATCCTTTGAGCAGGCGCGCACCGTGCTTAACGCCTATCGACGAGTCCTGGAGGGCAGTCTGGAGCCATCCCAGGCGCGAGCTTTGATCGGGGCCCACGAACAGTTTGGCGTTTCTCTGGGAACAATGGCCGTTTTGAGCTAGTCTCGAACCCCGTGTTTGGTGAAGCGAAGCGGCCAAACGCGGGTTAGGGACCAACGGAGTCGCGTGCCCTGAAGTTCGATTCTCATCGATGGCGTGGCACGCGACGGAGGCTAGTTTCAAACATCCTGTTCGGGAAAGCAGGAGACTTTGAGGCGAACCTGTGAGCCGTAAGTCTCCAGCGTCCGAACGGGAGTTGGGAACCAACGGAGTCGCGTGCCCTGAAGTTCGATTCTCATCGATGGCGTGGCACGCGACGGAGGCTAGTTTCCCACTCAGGCCTGACGGGCCAGCTGCTGGCCGGCTTGCAGTGCCAGGCGGTAACCCAGAGGACCCATTCCGCAAATGACGCCCCGGCAGACCGGGCTCAAGTAGCTGTGGTGGCGAAATTCCTCGCGGGCGTAGACATTGCTCAGGTGGACTTCGAAGACGGGCACGGAGAGGGCGGCCACCGCGTCACGCAAAGCCACCGAGGTATGGGTATAAGCCCCCGCATTCAGGACCACGAAGGCAAAGTCGTAGGCTTCGTGCAGCCAGTCGATCAGCTGACCCTCATGGTTACTTTGCCGACACTCAACCAGCAGACCCAGTTCGCTTCCCCAGCTGCGACATTGCTGGACCAGGCTTTCATAGGTGGTCGTGCCGTACACGCTGGTTTCGCGCTGGCCCAGCAGATTCAAATTGGGACCGTTGAGCACCAGGGCTCTCATTTCAGTTCCTCCCAGCAGCGTTCGACTTCATCCAGGGTTACTGTGGAGCACACCTGAGCCCCTCCCGGCCTCTGCAGCAGCACAAAGCGAAGCTGACCGTCTTGATTCTTCTTGTCGCGTTTCAAGAAGGGAGGCAGTTGTGCGAAATCCAGAGCGGGTCGGCGTGTGGGCAGTTGGTAGCGCTCGAGCTGGGTCACCAGACGCTCCTCCCAGCTCGGATCGAGCCGGAGTTTCCAGCCACTGAGACGCAGCGCCGCGCGCAGACCGAAGCCGACCGCCTGACCATGATTCCAGCCGCTGTAGTTTTGAGCCGACTCAATGGCGTGAGCCAGAGTGTGACCCAGATTGAGGAAGGCGCGAATGCCTTGCTCAAGAGGGTCGGCGGCAACAATGTCCAGCTTGACCTGGCGGGAGCGCAGCACCAGCTCGGACTTCTGGTCGGGAGAGGGTGAGGTCGGCAGGTTCTCCAGGAATTCCCAATGCTCCGAGCTATCCAGCAAGGCGTGTTTGAGCACCTCGGCCATGCCCGCATTCCACTCATGCACGGGCAAAGTGCTTAACAGGTCGGTGTCCAGGTAGACTAATCGCGCCGGATAGAAGGAGCCGACCAGGTTTTTTCCCGCGGCCAGGTCGACACCGACCTTGCCTCCCAGACTGGAATCAACCTGAGCCACCAGGCTGGTAGGAACCTGAACCAGAGGGAGCCCGCGCAAAAAGGTGGCGGCCGCGAAGCCGGCCAGATCTCCCACCACTCCGCCCCCCACCGCCACCAACCAGGTCTTACGGTCAACTTCCAGTTCCGCCAGTTGAGCGTAGAGTTGTTCGATCTGGGCCAGACATTTGCTGGATTCGCCAGCCGCCACCACCAGTCGCGGCTGGTGATTCCAGCTCCAGTCCAAACATTCGGCCAGATTGGAGTCGCACACCACCACCCAGCGTCGGGCTCCCAGCTTTTCCAGTGCAGCCGGTAATTGAGCCAGACGACCGCTGGCCAAAGTTGTTGAGGAAAAATCAATCATGGTTTAGTCTTTTTCAAGTTGCATTAGCATTTCGAGGATTCCCCCGAATAGAGACGAACTTCAGCAAATGGCCCAAATTCCCGCTGCCCGCCGAAACGTCTATTTGGTGGGCTTTATGGCCACTGGCAAGACGACCATTGGACGCGAGCTGGCTCGCTTGATGGGAAGAAAATTTGTCGA
Source organism: bacterium (assembly GCA_018266105.1). Classification (GTDB taxonomy): domain Bacteria; phylum Vulcanimicrobiota; class Xenobia; order Xenobiales; family JADMJV01; genus JADMJV01. Next base: position 46,378 of record JAFEBA010000015.1, read on the forward strand.
TGTGGATCAAGAAATCGAAAGACGATTTGAGTTGACAGTTGCTGAGATTTTTGCTCAGCACGGTGAGAAGACCTTTCGTCAGGCGGAAGAGGATGTGGCCCTCGAGTTGGCTGCCGAGACCAACCGCATTATTGCCACCGGCGGGGGAACCATCCTCAATCCTAAGATTTTCACCACCTTTGAGACCACAGGGATGCTGGTTTGCCTTTACACTCAACAAGATGATCTGGTCAATCGCATTCAGCGCACGGATAAGCGCCCTTTGATGAAGGGGCAAAGTGAAGACCAGGTGCGCGAGCGGGTCGAGCGCATGTTGGAAGAGCGGTCCGCTGTTTACAATAAGGTCCCGGTTCGTATCGATACGACCAATTTGACTCCGCTGTCGGCCGCCAAGAAAATCCACGATGTGGTTTCGGTGCGCAGCCGGGTGCAAAAAGTGCGCGACGCTCTGGGCGGCGTGCTGGACGTGACCTAGAGGCTGGCCTTCAGTGCTGCCAGCATCGGTTGGGGCTCGGGTTTGTCGCCGGTCCACCACTCGATGGCTCGAATGGCTTGATGCACCAGCATTCCGCATCCGTCCAGGATCAGCGCTCCCTTGTCGGCTGCCTGACGTAACCAGAGGGTAGGACTGGGGTTGTAGATCAAATCGCAGGCGATCAAGCCAGGGGGCAGGCGTTCCGGCCAGGCTTGGGGCAGTTCCTCGGTCTGGGGCCACATGCCCAGCGAGGTGGTCTGAACCACCAGGCAATTGGCCTCCAATTCGTCCGGGAAATGCTCGCCCAGGCGCTCTCCCGGTTGAAGCAGAGCCCGGGCGCGTTCCGGAGTGCGATTGAAAATGACGATCTCCCTGGCCCCCTGGGAGCGCAAGACGTACAGAATCGCCCGGCAGGCGCCGCCTGCCCCCAGCACCAGCGCTTTGCGGCCTTTGATCTCGGCGTTGAGTTCCTCTTGGAAGCTATCCAGCCAGCCCTGGGCATCGGTATTGTGACCTTCCCAGCCAAGCGGTCCGGGTCTCAGGCAATTGATGGCGCCCACCGCCCTGGCCTGTTGGGAGGGTGTGCAAACCTGAAAGGCCGCTTCTTTCAGAGGCAGGGTCAAATTGATTCCGAGAAGATTCGGCCCGTTTAGCGCCTCGAGAGTCTCGGCCAGTTGTTCCGGCCGCACCTCGCGTTTCTCAAAATGCCAGGGCCGGCCCAGTTGAGCGTAGGCGGCTTGATGCAGTTGGGGAGAACGCGAGTGGGCGACCGGGCTGCCCAGCAGGTAGGCGGTTTTCAGTGTGCGCCCGCCAGCACGCCGGCCTGCTCCAGCAACGGCTTGAGGGTTGCGACCTCGGAATCGCTGGCGCCATAAAGGGGAGCGCGCACGCCGCCCACCGGAAAGCCCACCAGTTCCAGGGCGGCTTTGACCAGCACCGGATTGGTGGTTGCGAACAGCCCCTTGAGCAGGGGGAAGATTCTCAGGTGGATGGCTCGGGCTTCATTGATTCGGCCGGCCTCAAAATGTTCGATCATCTCGCGCATCTGGGGTCCCACCACGTGACCGGCCACGCTCACCACGCCCACGCCTCCGGCCGAGAGGATCGAAAGCGTATGAGTATCGTCCCCTGAGTAGATGTACATGGACTCAGGCTTGTGACTGATACGAGCGGCTAGATCGCTGACCGGGTCCACATCCGGCAAGGACTGTTTGACGGCCACGATGCGGGGGTGTTCGGCCAATTTGGCCAGCGTCTCTGGAGCGATTTCCACGGCCGTGCGGCCCGGGATATTGTAGAGCATGATCGGCAGGCTGGTGGCTTCGGCGACCTCCAGGAAGTGGCGGCGCTGCATGTCCTGGGTGGGCTTATTGTAGTAAGGGGAGACCAGCAGCAGTGCATCGGCTCCACAATCGGCGGCCGCTTTGGAGAGTTCGATGGTGGAACGGGTGTCGTTGCTGCCGGTTCCCGCAATGACTTTGGCCGAGGCTGGCAGAACCTCGCGCACACCTTTGAAGAGAGCCTTCTTTTCGTCCTTGGTCAAAGTCGGGCTCTCGCCAGTGGTGCCGCACACCACCAGACTGTCGTTGCCTTGCTCGATCAGGCGCCTGGCCAGTTCCTTGGATCGATCTAAATCCAGATCCAGATTATCCTTGAAGGCTGTGACCATGGCGGTGACGACTCGACCAAAGGGTGGACGCATTGAGTTACTCCTCGCGATTTTTTGCCGTGCTCTCTTCGCAGGCCACCGCGGGGGTGCCTGCGGCCTCGGCCAGGACTTCAGAAAAGGCGGGGGTTTCCACGGGCGGAGCCTTGGATGTGAAGGCGGTTGCGGCCTTTCTTTTCTTGGAAGCGGCCGTGGGTCTGGGCTTGATGCCGATGCCCCAGATGGTTCCGGCGGTGGCCAGGGTGGGGGTGAGAAGCAGATTGAAGCCCAGTGTGTAGATGCCCAGGCGATAAGGGCCGGGGGCCAGCCAGCTGCACAGCAGCGCCAGGCTGCAGGCCAGCAAACACCCCAGCGCTCCGCCCCTCAGCCCCTGGTACAGGCCCCTGCCTCGTTCCGGCCGCCAGTAGCGACTGAAGTAAAGCAGGTTGGCCATGACCACGGCCGTGGCCAGCACTTTGAACATCCTTTCTTAATTAGGGATTCAGGCGGGCTGGCCTGCCTGCGGCAGCAGGAAAGCTCAAGTCGAGTGCCAATAGTTGAATAACTTTCAATTCATTGGAGGTTGTTCATGAAGCGGTTGCTGGTTTTGATGCTGCTCCCGGCTTTGAGCTTGGCTCAGCCCCTGACCCCTCCCCGGCCCTACGCGGGCGGCGACTATTGGGTGCGAAACGAGAATACCTGGTCTGAGTGGGAGGTTGTGAGCGCCGAGTTGACCGGGCATCTCAGTCCGGCCTGGCCGGTCAACGACGAGGAGCCGGGCGCCCTCTTGAATCTGGACTGGCGTATGGGCGGTTGGCCGGTGGTCATCAAATTCCCTAAAGGACAGCGTCTCAAGGCGCGCCCTGACTCGGTCGGCGGTAGTATGTGGAAAGATTTTGACGGAAACACCTGGCTGCGGGTGCAGACGGGGGAGAATCAGTTCTGCTTCGTTCGCGCCAATTCGCGTTTTCTCAAGCCGGTACCGCCGACCCCCTCTGCAGCCCTGAGTGCCCCGGTGGTTCCCATCAGCAACAGCCAGGATGCTTCGCAGCCTGCCGCCGAGCCTTGATTGAATCTTGAAAGCGGCCTTACTTGGCCAGTTCGAAGGACTTGACCAGGGCCAGGAAGGTGTTTTTGTTGGCGTCGTAGACCTCGGGGTCAGCCGTAAAGACAAGTGAGTAGAGCACCTTGCTCTTGGTGAAAATTTGCACCTGCATCCCTTTTTGCTTGGGGTGTTCGATGCTGCCGTCCTCGAGTTCGTATTCCATGTGGTAGGCGTTATCTTTGTCGGGTTCGTCCAGTTTGTGCTCGTACCACTGCTTGACGATTTTGCCTTTCCGCGAAAAGACCGCGTTGGCCAGTTGGTTCATGAATTCTTGCGTTTGCGGCATATTGTCGCTGACGGTCACGGCGATATGACCGTATCCTTGGGGCGGGGTAAAGACCACCGCCGCCTTCTCGCCCTTGGCGTCGGGCGAATCCTCTTCTTTGACGGCCCAGTCTTTGGGTGGGGTCAGCGAGACCTTGTGCTTGTAGATCGTGTAAGTCTTGACATCGCTGACTGCGGCCGGTTTGCCGCAACCCCCCATAAGTAAGGTGGAAGCCAACAAAAGCAGAACTCCACTCTTGAAAATCCTTCTCATCCCGCGCCTTTCTTTCTGGCAGGTTGTTCAACCTGCAGGAACCCGTAAAACCCCTTGGAATGGGCCGATCATGATTATCGACTACGCCGGACATAGCCCGGAAGTCTTCCCCGACGTTTTTCTGGCTCCCCAGAGCGTGCTGATTGGTCAGGTGCGACTGGCTTCACAGTGTTCGGTCTGGTTCAACGCCGTGCTCCGGGGCGATAATGATGAAATTTCCATTGGCGCTCGCACCAACCTGCAAGAGAACGTGATTTGCCACGTGGATTCCGGTTTTCCCCTGAAAGTGGGGGAAGATTGCGTCATCGGCCACGCCGCCGTGCTGCACGGCTGCACCCTGGGTAACCGCGTGCTGATTGGCATCGGAGCCAAGGTCCTGAACGGGGCGGTGATCGAAGACGAGGTGGTGGTGGGAGCGGGTTCGTTGGTGCCGGAAGGCGCTCGCCTGCAAAGCGGGTATCTCTATTTGGGAGTTCCGGTCAAGCAGGTGCGCCTGCTGCGGGCGGACGAGCTTCAGCGTCTGACGCGCGGGGCCGCCCACTATGTGGAAAAAGGCGAACGCTATCGCCTGATGTTGCAAGGATAAGGAAGGCCCCTATGAGCTACAGCGTTGCCGTCGTCGGCGCCACCGGAGCCGTCGGCTCCACCATGATCACCTCTCTGCAGGAGCAGAAGTTTCCCGTTTCCCAACTACACCTGCTGGCCACGGCCCGCAGCGCAGGCAACGAGTATCACTGGAACGGTCAGGCGCTGAAGGTTCAGGACATCGAGACCTTCGATTGGACTGGAGTGCAGGTTGCTCTCTTCGCGGGCGGCGAGATCGCGTCTGAGAAATTGGTGCCCAAAGCTCGGGCGGCAGGGGCGGTCTCCATCGACAATAGCGCCAGTTTCAGGATGCATGCGGATGTTCCGCTGGTGGTTCCCGAGGTGAATCCCGAGGCTCTGCGTCGACATCAGAAAATCGTGGCCAATCCGAACTGCTCCACCATTCAGATGGTGGCCGCCCTCAAGCCCTTTCTGGATCTGGGCCTGAAGCGCGTGACGGTATCCACCTATCAGTCGGTTTCGGGAACGGGTAAGGATGCCATCGAAGAGCTGGAAAACCTGACCAGGGCCTGGGCCCGCGGTGAGAAGGCCGAACACAAGGTCTATCCCGCTCCCATCGCCTTTAACTGTCTGCCGCAGATCGGTAGCTTCCTGGAAGACGGTTTCACCGGGGAGGAGCGCAAAATGATGGAGGAGACGCGCAAGATTTTGGACCTGCCCGACCTGCGCATCAGCGCGACCTGTGTGCGCGTCCCCGTCTTCTATGGGCATTCTGAATCGGTTCACCTGGAACTGGATAAGCCTTGCAGCGTGGCTGAAGCCGAAGAGAGGCTGAGGAGTATGCCCGGTGTGCAGGTGCAAAAGGCCGGTCCCGGTCCAACCCCTCTTCAGGCCGCCCATCAAGATGACGTGCTTGTGGGTCGCATTCGCAAGGACCCTTCGGTAGAGAACGGACTTCAGTTCTGGGTGGTGGCTGACAATCTGCGCAAGGGCGCGGCCTCGAATGCCGTTCAGATCGCCTGCAAGATGTTGGAGATGAAGCTGCTGTGAACATCATTGTGCAAAAATTCGGCGGCACCTCAGTGGCCACCGCTGAGGGTCGCCAGCGCGTGGCCGATAAGGTGATTGAGGCTCTCAACAAGGGGCTTTCGCCGGTGGTGGTGGTCTCAGCTATGGGCCGTCATCCGGAGCCTTACGCCACTGACTCTTTGCTCTCGTTGGTGGGCGCCTATCAACCCTATCAGGACAAGCGCGAACTGGATCTGCTGATGGCCTGCGGCGAGACGATCTCCACCGTGGTGATGGCTCACCACCTGCGCAGTCTAGGCTATCAGGCCGAAGCCTTTGACGCCTACCACGCCGGCATTCGCTGTACTGATGTGCACGGCGACGGCCAGGTGTTGCGGGTGGTCACCGACAACCTGATGGCCAGCTTGCGAGCCGGCAATGTGCCGGTGGTCACCGGGTTTCAGGGCGTCAACAGTCAGCTCTGTGTCACCACCCTGGGTCGCGGCGGCAGCGATACCAGCGCTGTGGTGCTGGGAGCGGCTCTGAAGGCTCAGGTGGTTGAGATTTATACGGATGTGGACGGAGTGATGACGGCCGACCCGCGAGTGTGTGATCGAGCTCAGATTCTCTCCCAGGTCAGCTTCGAAGAAATGGGTGAGCTGGCCGGCGAGGGCGCCAAGGTGGTGCATCCGCGGGCTGTGGATCTGGGGGCCGACCACAACGTTCCGGTCTGGGTCAAAAATACATTCGGTAATGCCTACGGCACCTTGCTTTCACCCGTTCCGCCCCCGCAGGCGATCGAAAAGACCAGGGTGGTTACGGCCGTGGCTCACATGATCGGGCTTTCTCAGGCGCGCATCGACTTTCAGGGCGACCACATTATGGAGGAGCGCAATCGAGTTATGCAGGCGATGTCCGAGCGCGGCATCAACCTGGATTTGGTCAATGTTTGCGGTCCGCAGATGTATTTTATCTTCCGTACTCAGTATCTGAGTCAGGCCGAGCAAGCCCTCAAGGAGCTGGGCTTCAGTTGCGAACTGCGCAATGACTGCGCCAAAATCTCTCTGGTGGGGGCGGGCATGCGTGGCACGCCCGGTGTTGCCTATCGAGCTCACCGCTGTCTCTCCGAGGCGGGTGTCGAGGTCTATCACAGCACCGACTCGAACATCACCATCAGTTGCTTGATTCCGGCCGACAAGCTGCGGGCAGCAATTGAAGCTGTGCATAAGGAGTTCTCCTTGTGAGGGGCTGGTTGCTGCTGGTTCTGCTCTTTTGGGTGGTCCCGGCTGGAGCTGAGCCGGTCGCCAAGAAACTTTGGGTGGCCAGAGCCAGGCAGGGCTGGGTTCACTCCACAGGGGTGTGGCTCAAGCCTCCGGCTGGCGCTAAAGTGAGCTGTCAGGACGACGGTCTGCACATTGAGACCGAGGAGTATCTGGTCCAGCTCTTCGCCTACCCTTCCGAAGTGGATGCTCAGGCTATGATGGAGGCCACCCGGGATGCTTCCGAGCGGACGTTTCCGGGCTTAAAGTTCGGCACTGTCCAGGAATACGAGAAGGACGGTGGGGTCAAGGCTTTTGCCCAAGAGGGCACTTCCGATTCAATCGGCTTCCTGCTGGTTCGTATCAAGCGCACTCCGTCCAATCTTGTGTTGTTTTCGGTGATGAAGAGCAAGCAGGCCCAGGAGGCCACTCTTTCGATCATGTCCTCGCTCAGGTATCCGAAGTAAGGCTGCAGGTCAGCAGAGTGTGGCTGTAGGGGATGTGCAGCAGGTTATGGCGGCACTCGGCCTGGACCTGTGCGAATCGCTGTCCGGCCAGGCTCTGGTAGCCCTGCAGGTCTCGTACATTCTGCCCGCGGTCTCGTGAAATCAGCCAGCGAGCCAGCGGATGTTGATCCGGGGACCAGCAGCAATCTACCGTGAGCAGGCGACCTCCTGGCTTGAGCAGCTGGACGGCCAGCTCAAACAAGCGGACCGCCGCCTGGTCGTCGAGGTGGTGGAGCAGGCCCACGGCCAGAATGCAGTCGAACGCTCCCAGGTCGAGGGCCGTGTCCGCCCTTAGTTCCGCTTGGAAGAAACGACCGCGCTGCCCGAATCGCGCCCTGGCGGCCTGGATGTACTCTTCGCTGGAGTCAAAGCCGACGTAGTCAACTCCTGGTAGGTGAGCCAGCAAGTCGGCCGGACCGCATCCGATATCCAGCACCCGCAGCCCGGCCCGGGGGGCCACGCGGGCGGCGATGTGGCGTCGCAGGCGCTCGGCTCCCACCAGCCACTGCATGGCCTGGTAGATCAGAGGATGATTGAGCACGGCACGCAGGCCGGAAGTGATTTCAGCCATGAAAAAAGGGCCTTGAGGGCCCTGATTTCTTCATCAAGGTCGGCTTTTAGCCGCCCGCGATGCGCTTTTCGATGTAGGTAACAGCTTCCTTGACGTTGGTGATGCCCGAGGCGTCTTCGTCAGGAATCTCGATTTTGAACTCGGTCTCGAAGGCCATGACCATTTCCACGGTGTCGAGCGAGTCGGCTCCCAGGTCTTCCTGGAAAGAGGCGGTTTCGGTAACCTGCTCCTCTTCCACTCCGAGCTGCTCCATAACAATCTTCTTAACGCGTTCTGCAACTTGTGCCATTTTGAAATTCTCCTATGCGTGCCAGGTCCGGCCGCTTGCTAGTTCTGAGGTGGGGACCAGGGCTTGATAGCCTTTCAGTACCCGGAAAATCAGGTGACCATTCCACCGTCTACATGAAATACCTGCCCCGTGATATAGCTGGATCCAGGGCCTGCCAGGAAGCGCACGAGAGGTGCGATATCGCCTGAATTCCCGATACGTCCGAGGGGTATTTGCGAGAGGATGGATTCCCGAACTTTTTCTGGCAGCACCGAGGTCATATCCGTTTCGACATAACCTGGTGCCACCGCATTCACGGTAATGGAGCGCGAGGCCAGTTCCTTGGCCAGCGATTTGACCAGGCCGATGGTGCCGGCCTTGGAGGCGGCATAGTTGGATTGGCCGGCGTTGCCAATCACGCCGATGACCGAACTGATCTGAATGATGCGCCCGGATTTCTGGCGGAGCATGATTTTGGCAGCGGCCTTGCTGGACACGAAGGCGCTGCGCAGGTTGACCTGCATCACCTGATCCCAGTCTTCGTCCTTCATTTGAATGATGAGTTTGTCGCGGGTGATACCGGCATTGTTGACCAGAATGTCGAGTCGGCCCATCTGTTTGTGGGCTTCGCCGATGGCGGCCTCGAGTTGGGCGGCGTCGGCCACGTCGGCCGCGTAGCAATGAGCTGTGCCGCCGCCTTCCTGGATGGCCAGAGCTGTGGCCTGAAGGCCTTCCAGGCTGCGCGCCAGCAGGGCCACTTCGGCTCCCCCTCGGGCCAGTTCAGTGGCAATGGCCGCGCCGATCCCGCGGCTGGCCCCGGTCACCAGGGCCTTCTGTCCTTGTAGTTCCATAGACTTCTCCAGTCGTTAAGAATTGCTCAGGCCGCCCCAACGCAGTGCGACCGACGCCCAGGAAAGGCCGCCGCCGAAGCCGACCAGCACGACCAGGTCGCCGTTCTGGATTCGGCCCTGTTCCAGCGCCTCGGAGAGGGCGATGGGGACCGAGCCGCAAGAGGTATTGCCGTAGTGCTCCACATTTGAAAAGACTCGCTCAAGAGGCAGGTTCAGGCGCTTGCGCGAGGCCTCAATGATCCGGGCATTGGCCTGGTGAGGAATGAACAGGGCCACCTGTTCGGAGGTCAGGCCGGCGTTTTCCAGGGCTTTGATGGCCGCTTCGCCCATCACCGAAACCGCAAAGCGAAAGACCTCCGGTCCTTCCATTTGCAGATAGTAGTCGCCCGGGTTGACGCCTTCGCTCCAGCTCGGCAGGCGGCTGCCACCGGCTTTGACCGTAAGATTGGGGCCGCCGGCTCCGTTGACGCCGGTATGCACCCCGATGATTCCGTAGCCTGGTTCAACCGGACCCAGCACCACCGCTCCCGCTCCGTCTCCGAAGAGCACGCAGGTGCTGCGGTCCTTCCAGTTCATCAGGCGGGTCATGCAGTCGGCACCGACCACCAGCACGCGTTGAAAGGTTCCGCTGGCCACAAACTGAGCGCCGGTGACCAGTGCGTAAACGAAGCCGGAGCAGGCAATATTCAGGTCAAATCCGCCGGCCTTGCTGGCTCCAAGCTGGTGTTGCACCATGCTGGCTGTGGCCGGCATGGGGCAGTCCGGGGTCATGGTGGCAACAATGATCAGGTCCAGATCCTCGGCCCGGGTCCCCGAGGCCTGTAGCGCTCGGCGGGCAGCTTCCACCGCCAGGTCAGAGGTGGCCTGGTCAGGTCGAGCCCGACGCCGTGCCCGGATGCCCGTCCGTCCCACGATCCATTCGTCCGTGGTGTCGACGAATTTGGTCAGATCCTGGTTGGTGACGACTTCTTCGGGGACAAAATGACCCACCCCAAGGATACCGACTGGTGTCTTGTAGCCTTGGGGTGAGTTGGGTGCCTGCGATGTCACGCGAGGCTAGTTAGAAGAGTCGCCCGCTTCGTCCTGCTTCAGCTGGATAACCTGACGGCCGTCGTAGGTGCCGCAGGAAAGGCACAACCGATGCGGTAGCGTGGGGGACTTGCAGCTGGGGCAGTTCACCACGTTGGGGGCCGTCAGAGCGTCGTGAGAGCGCCGGCGGCGGGTCCGCATACGGGATAATTTCCATTTTGGATTGGCCACTGTGGTGAGCCTCCTATTTCTTCGGTTTCTTGGCTGGCTTGGGGACCGAGGTCCCGGCCTTCAAATCTTGCAGAGCCGCCCACCGGGAATCGCCTTCCTCGGGGCCGCACTGGCAGGTTTCGCGGTTCAGGTTGGTCCCGCACTGTTCACACAGTCCGCGACAGTTCTCCGTGCACAAGGCCTGAATCGGGAACGCGGCTTCAATTTCCTGGCGGAGTAGCTCGTCGAGAACGACTTTGTCGTTTTCGAAGGTGAACGTTCCGTCCAGTAAATCTTTGGCCCGGGTCATCGCTTCCTCGCTGTGAATCGGAAGGAATTCTTCCTCCAGATCCACCTCCAGCGGATAAACGATATCCTCAGAACAACGTGTGCAGGGAATGCGCACGGCCGTTTTGAGCGGTCCCGTCACCATCACGCGGCTGCCCGCGTTGGTGACTTTCAGGTCGAGCTTTAGCGGGCCTTCCAGGTCTATTCCTTCGAGCTTGTAAGGGCCGTCCCAGTCAAAGGACTTGGCCAACCCTTTGCTCTTGCGAATATCGCCGATTCCAACATGCATTTGCTTTACCTGCCCTCTGTTCCATCGAACAGAGATACCGGCGGATTCTACTGAAGCCGTACCGGTTTGTCAACTGTAATCGGCTTCTAAACGGTGGCCGGAGTACGCCCGGCCGTGGCCCGCTTCAGCGCGGCCTCCACGAAGCCGCGGAAAAGAGGATGGGCGCGATAGGGGCGACTGCCGAATTCGGGGTGGAACTGGCAGGCCACAAACCAGGGGTGATCTTTCAGTTCCACGATTTCCACCAGGTCGCGCTCGGGGTTCAGTCCTGAAATGACCAGGCCTTTGTCCGTCAGTTGCTGGCGATACTGATTGTTGAACTCATAGCGGTGGCGATGGCGTTCGCGCACCTGATCGACGTCGTAGACCTTCTGCGCGGCCGTGCCCGGGGTAAACTTGCAATCGTATTCTCCCAGGCGCATACTGCCGCCCATTTTTTCGATGTTCTTCTGGTCTTCCATGGCCCAGACCACCGGGTGGGAAGTCTCTGGAGCCACCTCCGTGCTGTTGGCTTCGGTCAGGCCGCAGACGTTGCGTGCGAATTCAACCACCGCCCACTGCATCCCGTAGCAGATCCCGAAATAGGGGACTTTTTCGGTGCGAGCATGCTCGATGGCGCGGATCTTGCCTTCCACACCACGAGCTCCGAAGCCGCCAGGAACCAGAATGCCGTGAGCGCTGCGCAAGGTCTCCATGCCGGAGCCCGAGAGCAATTCGCCGGCGTCCAGTCGGTCGATATGCACCTGGCAGCCGCAGGCGATGCCGGCGTGCTGTAGGGCCTCGGCGATGGACATATAGGCGTCCTTGATTTCGACATACTTGCCCACCAGGCAGATGCGCACTTTGTCGGTTGCGGTTTTCATGCGGCGCAGCATGGTTTTCCAGTTTTCCAGGTCAGGAGCTTTGCACTCCAGGCCCAGTCGCTGCACGGTGAAGTCGCCCAGGCCTTCTTGTTCCAGCATCAAGGGCACGTCGTAGATACTGGCTACGTCCGGGCAGGCGAAGACGGCCTTGGTGGGGACGTCGCCATAGAGGGCGATCTTGCGGATGTGTTCCTGTCCCGGCGGCTTTTCGGTGCGGCATACCAGCACGTCGGGGGCGATACCAATGGCTCGCAGTTCTTTGACCGAATGCTGGGTTGGCTTGGTTTTGAGTTCGCCGGCCGCGCCCAGGTGGGGGAGCAGGGTCACGTGCAGATACATGACGCGCTCGTGTCCCACGTCGTTCTTGAACTGGCGGATGGCCTCCAGGAAGGGCAGGCTTTCGATGTCGCCCACGGTGCCGCCCACCTCGACGATGGCTACGTCGGCGTCGCTTTCCTCGGCAACCTGGTGGATGAACTCTTTGATCTGGTCGGTGATGTGGGGGATCACCCGCACGGTGTCGCCCAGGTAATCGCCTTTGCGCTCGCGCTCGATGACCCGGCCATAGATTTTGCCTGTGGTCAGATTGTTTTTTGCTTTGAGATTTTCGTCGATGTAGCGCTCGTAGTGGCCCAGGTCCAGGTCGGTTTCGGCTCCGTCCACGGTGACGAAGACTTCGCCGTGCTGGTAGGGGTTCATGGTGCCGGCGTCCACGTTAATGTAGGGATCAAGCTTCTGAATCGTCACTTTCAGGCCGCGGGCCTTCAGCAAAGTGCCCAGGGAGCTGGCCACGATGCCCTTTCCTAGCGACGATACGACGCCGCCGGTGACGAACAGATAGCGGGTTTTCTTACTCATGTCTTAACATCATTACCTTTGTTTGGGTTGGGAGACGCGCCAGTTCGATTTCCATGGCCATCGTGGCGGCGTCTTCAACGCTGCTCATCTTGGCCGCGAAGTCCTTGAGGGTGAACTCGGCCAGTTCCATTTTTTCGATTTGGGGCGTCAAGTAGTGCATGGGGAAGACCAGGCGCGGCTCCAACTGAGAAATCACCAGGGAAGCCTCGGTGGGGTTGAGGGTGATTTTTCCGCCCACGGGGCAGAAAAGCACGTCCACCTTGCCCAGGATCTTTAGTTGCTGGTCGGTGAGCAGGTGGCCCAGGTCGCCCAGGTGGGCGAAGTGGATGCCTTCCCAATACCAGTGCCAGACGGTGTTGGGGCCGCGGCGGCGGCCATTGAAGTTGTCATGAAAGGTGGGGAGGCCGTGAAAGGTCAGGGTCTCCTTGGTGCGTTGGACCATCACTTCTTGTTCACACATGAAGTCGTGGGTGCGCTTCACCAGCATAGGGTTGCCGTTGACTCGGTAGTCGGCATTGTGATCCCGGTGTTCGTGGCTGATCACCACCACATCCGCTTCCAAAGGTGGGAAATTGTAGGGAAGGTGGGTGCCGTAAGGGTCAATCACTACTGAAGTCGCTTTTCCCGAGCTGATCCAGAAACTGGAATGACCTAAATAGCGAACAATCATCGGTTCCTCCTGGTGCTTGAAACGAGCGGCTTAACTGGCGACGGCGGGAGCGATCATGACGACCTGGTTCTTGTTGATGGCAACAAAATCCAGGGTGTCCAGCGGAGCTTCCCCGTCCAGGGAGTAGATGGACGCCCTGGTGATGGGGATGAACTCCCGCTCTTTATTTACCTCGTCGAGCAGTCGACCGCCCGGAACCACGTGGATATAGCCCTCCACACGATATGTGCTGGTGAGCAGGATGACCCGAATCGATTCTTTGACGGCACGAACGGCCATAGCTAATCCTCTATCCTTTTAGGCGTATCCGCGGGCGGCGGGGCCCTTTGACACGCGCGGCGTACCCCCCTCTCGACAATCGTAAGGCGCGAGTGATATAGTGGCCGGCACTCTCACTTAAGGATCATTCATGCCCAGTTTGCAAGCCGACAACGTCTGGAAAGTCATTGAAGAAAACGTTCAAAGGGTCGCTGAAGACAGCGAATTGGTGCCTCCCGGGCAAAAATTCAAACTCACCGCCGACCAGTTGCGCGGGATCAAGGAGTTAGGCGACCGTCTCGCCGAGGGTGAGAAGCGCATCCTGCTGAAAGCGCCCACCGGCTCTGGCAAAACCGAAGTTTTCTTCCGCGCCACCATCGAGCATGTGTTGCGTAACGGCGGTTTTGCGGTGGTGCTCGTGCCCACTCGCGACCTGGCTCGCCAGCAGGCCAACTATCTGGAAGAGCGTCTGGGCGACACCGACCTGGAGGTGGTGCAGATGCACGCCGGCATTCCGCCCCGCACGCGCCGTCAGCAGTTTGATGAGATTCGTGCGGGCAAGGCTCAGGTGGTGGTTGGAAGCGCCCTGTTGCTTCAGAACTCGGGCTACCGCTGGATGCTCAATGACGCCAGCCTGGTGGTGGTGGATGACGTCAATGCCTTTGATGAAGAGGAAGACCTCCGCTACCTGCACGGGGTCAAGACGCCGACCGTATTTGTGACCGCAACTCCTGAGGCGGTGGGACGCTTTTTGCGTCGAGAGGGTGCCATGGACAATCCGGTGGTGCTCACTCAGATGCCTTTCGATTCCCCCAAGACGGAGCTGCACGAAGAGCGCGGTGAGTGGGGCGAGAATCCGTTCCGCCAGCTTGAGCGCGCCGATGACCTGATCAAGAAGCATCTCGAGGTCGGCAGCCGCATTTACGTGATCAGCCGCACGCGCAGTCGGGTGGCCATCATGGGTCAGTATATGCAGGATCGTTATAATGTGCCGGTCTCTATCTTGCACGGTGAGATGGCCGATACGGCCGAGCATCGCAAGCGCTTCCGCGGCAAGGGTCCGCGGGCCTCAGCCGGAGCCGGTGAAGACCGAGTGAGTATGATGAAACAGTTCCGCCAGAATGCTCCGGCCGTGCTGGTGGCCACCAATCTGGTGGGCTCCGGGCTGGACGTGCCAATGGCTGACCTGGTGGTGGTGACGGACGCCGACCACTTTGGCGTGGCCGAAATTGAGCAGCTGATGGGCCGTGTGGGTCGCCGCGAGCGCGCCTCGGATGCCTTTCTGGTACGCGGCACCTCGGCCACTCCTCCTCAAGGTCTGCAAGTCAAGGCCAATACCCGCGTACGCAATGGTAAGGTGGTGCAGACCTTCAAGTTGCAGCCTCGCTCTCGCCGCGGTTACAATCCTCGCCGCATCGTATAGTTAACTTCCTGGCTATGCCCGGGAAATACGGGCTTGCTAAGCCAGAGTTATGAGACCTCTGGATTCCTTTGGCCAACGCATTCTGCCCGGCTTGCGCCAGGCTCTGCAAAACCAGCCGGGCGCTCTGGTGCTTTGCGATAGCTTTGAAGGCCCAGCCGCTCACGGCAATTTCGTAGCACAGGTGGCTCGCCAGCAAGGATTTTCTGGCAAGCTGGTAGCCGTGCCCTTTGAGGATCCCCAGGATGGCTCGGCAGCTGAGATAGGCCGACTGGTGCAAGCCTGGGGCGAGGCGGAGACGCCCGAGGGCGTACGTTCCAACCTTGCCGAATCCATGGCTCTCACCCGTCTATCGGCGCTGCGTGCCGCCACCCAACGCCTGCTGGCGGTGTCCGAGGCCGGAGCTCGCAATGTGGCCATGAACTTTTCGCTGGGCAGCTCGGCTGCCGTCTGTTTGGCGGCCGTGCTGGATATGGTCAAGAATCCAGAGACGGCCGATCAGGCCGGCCTCCAGTTAGGCAGGGCCTTTGGTCGGGAGGTGCAGACAGGCCTGGTTGAGTTGGCCTCCCGTGTCAGCCAGGATCCCCGCCTGATGCAAGCCCGCGAGGACTGGGCTCAGGCCGTGCGAGAGTTTGAGTCGCGCGGCAATTCGGTGGTGGTGGCGGCCGGAAATGATGGGGCGATGCGAGATTGGGCTCCCGGCTTGAGTCGCAGCGATCTTTGGACGCCTGAAGTCACCGTGGTGGGAGCGCTGGAAGGCGGCGCGCCAGCGGCTTACAATTCCGAAGGTGCGAGAGTTCTGGTGGCCGGGGGTTATCGGGTGGCCGGCCAGGAAGTGCACGGAACCTCCTTTGCTGCTCCGGCCGTGGCCGCCCGGCTGGCCCAGTTGCATGGTCAATTCCCTGAGGCCAGCAGCGCTCAGGTTGAGACCCGCCTGAGCCTGTGTTAGCATTGGAGTTATGAAAAGCACCTCCAAAACGATGGGCGCCCTGGCCCTGAGCATGCTGGTTTTTCCCGGCACCGGCCATCTCTTGCTGGGCTACTACAAGCGTGGTCTGCTCTGGGCAGCGGTTTTCGGAGCCGTGATGGTTGGCTTTCTGGGGATCGCAGCCGTGCAGATGAGCAAGTTGAGCACCCTTATGGATGCGACCGGGGACATCACTTTCGATACTCAGCAGTTGGTGCTGGGTGCGGTGCTTGGCCTGGCCAATCTGGTGGTCTGGGCTCTGGCCGGGGCTGACACGTTTTATCTCTCTCGGCAGGTGCCGGCGGCTGCGCCAGAACAGCCCGCTAATCCCGCTTAACGATGATTTCGCGGCCTCGGGCCGCTTCCAGCAAATGTTCTTCGGATTCGACCCGCAGGTGCATTTTGGCGCCCTGAGGCTTGCCCAGCACGGTAACGCGAGCGCCCGGCACCAGTCCGATTTCTCGGACGCAGGCGGGGGCCTCAACCACCCGCCCCGGTTGAAACAGTTCCATGGAGCACAACTGCCCTTCTGGTCCCACCGGCGCCTGACCCGGGCGGCTGGGAATGGGCGACCCGTGCGGGTCGCAAGTCGGGCGACCTAAGATTTGGTCGATGCGGTCTTCGAACTGCTCCGAAATGAAGTGTTCAAGTCGCTCGGCCTCGGCGTGGACCTGGTCTTCGTCGAAACCCAGGGCTTGAGTCAGGTAAAGCTCCAGCAGTCGGTGGTGGCGGATCATCTCTTGAGCAACCCGGCGGCCTGCCTCGGTTAACTCGACTCCATGATAGCGTTCGTGGGTTAGTAACCCGCGTTCGGCCAGGCGCTTGACCATGCTTGTGACCGAGGCCGGGGCGACATCCAGGCGCTCGGCCAGAGCCTGCGTGGTGACACGTTGCAGACGTTCTTCCAGGCGGAAAATCGACTTAAGGTAGTCCTCCATGGCGGGACTGAGGCTGAGCTCGGTGTCATGGCGCGCGGGGGGAGGACGTTTCACGAAGTGAATCCTAAGATCCGAGCAGAGGGCCTGTCAAATTAAATTTAGCTCCTGGTTTGACGCTGATCCAGGTAGTGGTGAAAGTGCCATTGGGCGCACCAGACGCCCAGGCTGCTCCAGGCCCCGGTCTGGCCGACCAGCCAGAAACTGTCCAGCGTCAGCAGGCACGGTCTGGCCATGGGTAGCAGGGCAGTGCCGGTGAGATTGGAGAGCAGGGCCAGCCCGCAAAGGTTGCCCAACAGATGCCACTCCGGGCGCGTGCCTGGATAGGCGTGGGCCAGCCAGGCGGCCAAAAAAAACCAGGCCAGGCCGACGAACCAGTGACTGGCGGCTCCCAGGCCGAGCAGAATTACGGGCGTGATAATGGCGCTGTAAAGGGCTACGTTCAGTCCTCCCAGGAAGCCCCCGTGGGGACTTTCGGGCTGTCGCTCGTATTCTTGCGTCTCCACATTGAATACGTGAATCAGAGTGCCCTGGGCGATCGGCCAGAAGACCACATAGGCGACCAGGGCGGCGCTGGCCAGCGAAAGCTGCCAGGGCCAATCATCCAGTTGATAATGCTGACGGAGCAGTCCGGCCAGGCTGCAGGCCAGACCTGCGCTGAACCAGGGCCAACCTGGAAAGCGAAAGCCAGCCACGGCGCTGGCCAGACTGCTGGCACAGGCTCCCACAGCCAGAGCGCGAGCCGGGTTGTCGACAGGGCCGAACAACACGCCCGCGCTAAGGAGTAAGGAGCCTAAAATCTGAGCCAGCCACACCCGCAGGCTCAGGGAGTAGCGGTGCATGCTGGCTCCGGGCTAGTAGATTTTGCTGTCTCGCTTTTGACCGGTGTAGTCGATGTAGACCGTCTTGAGTTCGGTGAAGAAATCAATGGCCACGGCCCCCTGTTCGCGCGCACCCACGCCGGTGTCTTTGACTCCGCCGAAGGGCAGTTGAGCTTCGCCGCCCATGGTGGGGCTGTTGACGTGAGTGATGCCGGTTTCGATCTTGTCCAGGAACTTGAAGATGCGATTCGAGTCTTTGGAGTAGATCGAGGAAGAGAGCCCGTAGCGGACGCTGTTGGCTACTTCCAGAGCTTCGTCCAGGTCCTTGACGCGCAGGATAGCCAGGACCGGGCCGAAGACTTCTTCCAGGGCCAGATGCGACTTGGGATCGACGTGGTCAAACAGGGTTGGTTCCACATAATAACCCTTGGTGAGTTCCCCCTGGTCCGAGCGCTTGCCGCCCATCAGGCATTTGGCGCCGTCTTTCTTGGCCTGCTCGATGGCCTCCAGTACCTCCCGCAGTTGAGCGGTGTCCACCACCGGGCCCAGATCGCGTCCGGGGTGGTATTCCTTCGTGCGGGCCACCAGTTTCTGCACGAATTCATCGGCTACGCTGTCGATCACGATGGCGCGAGAGGTGGCCGTGCAGCGCTGTCCGGTGGAGCCGAAGGCGCCCTGGACGGTGGCTTCGACCGCCAGATCTAGATCGGCGTCCTCCAGGATCACGATGGGGTTTTTGCCGCCCATTTCACACTGGACTTTGACTCCGCGCGCGGCACCCTGTTTGTAGAGGTCCTGGCCCACCTGATTGGATCCTGTGAAAGAAAGGGCGCGCACTCTCGAGTTGTTCACGATCTCGTCGCCCACGCTGCTGCCCGGTCCGAGCACCATATTGACCACGCCTGCGGGGAAGCCGGCTTCGTGGAAGATCTCCGCGATCAACGCGGCCGTCCAGGGGGTGTTCGAGGCGGGCTTGAGCACCACTGTGTTGCCGGCGATCAGGGCCGGCGCCATCTTCCAAATGGGAATGGCCACCGGGAAATTCCAGGGGGTGATCAATCCGACCACGCCCAGGGGCTGCTTGATGGTGTAGCAGAAAGTATTGGCCATTTCCGAGGGAACTGTCTGACCTCCCATGCGGCGGCCTTCCCCGGCCGTAAACTCCATAATGTTGAGGGCCTTCTGAACTTCGCCTCGGGCCTCGCTCAGCAGCTTGCCTTCCTCGAGGTGCAAGGCCATGGCCACTTCCTCCAGGCGTTGCTCAAGCAAATGCATGGCTTTGAACAGAAGCTGTCCGCGCCGGGGGGCGGGGGTGTCGCGCCAGCCTTCGAAGGCTTTATGAGCTGCCTCAATGGCTTGTTTGGCTTCTTCGCGACCGACGAGAAATACGGTCCCCAGCGATTCGCCCGTGGCCGGATTGATATTCTCTAGCGTTTTGGACGCTTCGGCCTTGGTCCACTGGCCGTTGATGTAGCTCGTGAAGTGGCGGGTTTTTTCGGCGGTTTGCATTCAGTCGTCGTCCCTGCTTTGTTGATAAGATGGCCTGGTTTCGCGCTTTTCAGCCGGCCTCCTGGCTCCAGGCAAAGCCCGAGTTCCAGTGAATTGGTGCCTGGAAACATGTCCAGAGCCAGTGCTTCCGTCACGCGGTAGCCATTTTGCGTCCAGCCCCGGAGCTGGTCTTCGAATTCGTTGATGTCGCAAATCCAGTGCATGACGCGTTTGGGACGCAGTTGCGCCAGATGCTTGATCAGTTCCACCGGCGCTCCGCTGCGGGGCGGATCGAGCACGGCTACCCAGGCTCCCTCCGGGACTCTTCGTTCGGGGATTTCCATGTTGGCCAGGTCCCAGGGGTCGAAGCGAGCGGTCTCCCGTTTCAGTCGACGGGCATTGCGGCGAGCCCAAAGGATGGCTTCTCCCGAGAGTTCGAGTCCCCAGGTGGGGCCCGTTCTGGGCATCGCCAGCGAGAAGAGCCCGTAGCCGCAATACAGGTCGAGCATGGGCAAGGATGGATCTCCAAGCCATTTCTGAGTGATCTCCAGCATGGCCGGGACCACGTGAGGATTCACCTGACTGAAACAAAGTGGGGAGTAATGCAAATTTTGAGGCGTGGCGAGATGGTTCTCTCCATGTAATTTCTGCCATTGCCCGGGTCGAATGTTGGCGTAGTATTCGTCCCCTTCCTGGCCTTGAATCAGCCAGATCGCCTTCAGGTTCTCGTTGTGGTGGGTTAGTTTTTTCGAGATGCGGTTCAGTTCTGCGCGCTGTGAACGCATGTCACTGAGGTTGAGAACCAGAATTTCGCCGTCCACTCCGCTCTTGATGATGGCGTAGTTGACGAAGCGAGCCAGGCTGCTATGGGAGAATTCCTGTTGGAGTTGGGTGTAAAGGGCTGCGTGGGAGCCGGGCTCGATCTGGCACTGGGCAGGAGCGATGCCCTGCATCCGTCCGCGTTCCATGCCCTCCACCATGGCCAGGAGTTTTCGATCGTGAAACCAGCGACGTTTGCTCACGGTGCGATAGAGCCGACCTTGGGGGCTAGGTAGGAATTTGGGCGGTGGCAGGCTGGAGATCTGATCGGCCCAGCGAGCCAGGGCTTCGGCTTTGAGCCGGGTTTCCTGGGCGTAGGTCAGGCGGCTGCCCCAACACAACGTGCACACCCGGCCCTTGGCGTTGCGGCACCCCAGAGCGGTGGGAAGGGGTTGTGGATTGCCCGCCAGGCCCGTCAGGATGCTCTCGAAGGAGCGGGTGCTCGAGCGAGCGGGTGGGGAAATGGGTGGCGGGGCGGAGCGTGCCATCTTAACCCGCGGCGCTATCGTTGCTGGGGCCTTCCCACAGCGGGGCACCAAACTCTTCCGAGAGCGTGTTGTCCAGGCTATCGGCCCAGGCCGAAATGCGGTCGAGCATCCCGCTGGCTTCCTCGGCATCTAATCCCCGCAGCGGGCGAATGCCAACCAGGTGGATTTCCTGGCCTCGACAGACCAGGGCCGCTTCCACGAGTTTGTCGTTCAATTCCAGCAGTCTACGGTAAAAAGCCTCGAGACGTTCAGGGGCTGGAAGACGCAAAATGGGGCAGTCCACCATGAAGTAGCTTTCCTGGGTTTCGGTGAACAATTCTACAAAAATATTCGCGGAGCCGCGCTTGATGCACCAGCTATAGCGCTGCTTTTCTTGAGCTTCCTCCAGGTTTTCCTGGGGATCGATGCCCAGATCCGAAAGAATGTCCTCGATCAGATCTCGATAGTTCTCCAGCACGGTGGAGCTGCGATTGGATAGTCCGAACATAGTGTGCAAGTGCCTCCCGAGGAGTCATTCGTGGACAATTTTCAAGTCCTTCTGGATCCGGCCGGCCGGCGGGGCCGGGGCGGATAGTTGACAATAGTAAGGATACTTGATTTCATCAATCTTCGAGGTGGTCATGAAAGGCTCGGTTCTCGTTCTCAACGCAAGTTACGAATACCTCAATGTGACCAGTGTTCGACGCGCCCTTTCGCTCGTCCTGAAGAAGAAGGCCGAGGTGGTTGAAGCCGTGGAGGGGCGGTCTGTGAGCGGGGTCGCAAGGCGTATCGGTTTGCCCGCTGTGGTGCGGATGTTATACTACATTCGTCGCCCTTTCAAAGAAGTGCCCTTGACGCGCAAGAATATTATTCTGCGAGACCGAGGTTGCTGTCAGTATTGTGGCAAATCTGGCGATACGGTCGACCATATCATGCCGCGTAGCCGAGGTGGGCGCGACACCTGGGAAAATTGTGTCTGTGCCTGCGCGACCTGCAATCGCTTGAAAAACAATCGAACTCCGGATGAAGCCGGAATGCGATTGGCTTCCAAGCCTCGCAAGCCGGCCCTTATGCACTGGCTGATGGCTCGACGAGATTCCGCTAGAAACTGCTGGGGTCGCTACCTGGGTTGGGGAGAAACTGGCTCCGGCTAGCCGGGCCCCCTTCGGCCTCGACTCGCTAAGGTTGCTTGCTTTGCTGGGTGCTGCGCGCGCGGGGTGCGGCCAATTTTGTTGGCGCTGGACCCTGTCCGCGCAGTTGCCGGCCCACTCTTTCAACCAGCATATCCGGACTGAATGGCTTGTTGAGGATGTCCCGCTGGGGCAGCGGTTGGGTCAGCAGGCGTGGGTTCACGCCGGTCGTGAACAGGACTGGCAGGTCGCGTCTCAGACGGCGGAGTTCGCGCAGAAAGCTGGTCGCCGGTGAACTGGGTAGCAGCACTTCGCTGATCACCATGCGAACGCGGGGGTTCTGCCGAATCAGTTGCAGCGCCTCGGGGCCGTCACTGGCTTGCAGTACGCGGTATCCGGCCTGTTGCAGCGCCCCCACCAGGCAGCGCCGAATGAAAGAGTCGGGCTCCACCAGAAGCAATGTATTGTCAGGACGGATCCACATGGGCAGGTCTCCTTTGGATGGTAGGATTATCCTACTCTTCCGAAGAGGAGGGGTCTGTGAAGTGGTTCACATCTTGTTAACAATTATTCTCGGCTCTGTTCCAGGCCAAGTTGGGCGCGCATGCTGCGCTCTAGCAGCGCTTTGATGACGTATCGATGGGAAACCATAAATTGAACATAGGTATCCATTGCATCCAAAAAGAAGTCGACGGTTATGGGACTGTCGCCTTTGAGACCCTGCTGTTTGGCTTTGTCGCGCAAACCTTCGACGCGCTTGAGGTCCGGTCGCATGCGTTTTACGGCGGCCGCGATCAAGGGGTCTTCAAAAAATCCCTCGGCCTGCATCCACTCAAAAGAATCCATCTCGGTTCCCATAACCCACGCTCCTCGTTTTCGGTGTCTTGAATGTTTTCCAGTGCAGTAAGGCAACTCCTTGATTTTTTTTCACCAAAGGGTGAAAATCCCGTTTTTCTGGCCCTGGGCGATAGCATTATTAGCGATTGTTATCCCGGTCCGGGTTACGGCGTGGCGGCTCTGGTGCAGCGCGGGTTGGAGCCAGTGGAGAGGCGAGGGGTGACTCGGACCGGCTATATGCTGCCCGACCTGGAGGCCCAGTTGCCCCTGCTCAAAGGCTCTTCATGCTGTAAAGCCGGGCTGTTGAGTATCGGCGGCAACGACCTGCTGGCCCTGGATGCGCCACCTGATCAGGCCTGGTTTGCAGATTTTGTCAGGCGCTACCAGGCTCTCAGGAGCGAACTCAAGAGGCTGTATCCGGGGACCACCTGGCTGGTCTGCAATCTCTATGACCCCACAGACGGCACGGGGCAATTGCCTGGACGGCAGGAGCGTGGCTTTCCGCCTCGACCGGGACTGGTGGAATGTCTGGCCCACCTCAATCAGGCCATCGCCAGCGTGGCCGGTCCCGATCTGGTGGATCTGCACGGTTATTGCTCGGGCCACGGATGGTCTCGCCGCCTGCCCCTCTGGTTTCAGATGGATATCGAGCCTAATCGTGAAGGAGCCCGCCAGATCGCCAATCTTTTGCTGCAGCGTCTGGGGTCCAGAGTATGAAGAACAAGCAGAAGCTGCTGGGCTGGGACGATTTTGCCGACCTTGGCCTGGAGCCAGGGGACCTGGAAGGCGACCTCTTTCATAAGCCGCCGGATGGTGTCTTCGGGATGATTTCGCTCGAGCAGTTTATGCACGACCTGCAGGAGCACGGTCTGCTTGAGCGCCTGGAGCGCAGGGGTTACCATAAGTTTCGCCTGGGCCTGGATAAAGAAGACGCCTATACCGAGCGGCTACGCCTGTTCGCATTGCACCCAGACCAAGAGGGCGAACTGCAGTTGATGGACGTGCGCTCCCATCGGGGCGTCATCGAAGCTCCCTGGGGGGCCCATTATCGGGTCTTGGGCTGGGACTGGGTGGAGATGCAGGACCCTCTGGCTCGCCCCTCTCCCTTTCGACCGATGCTGCCGGGGCAGGCTCATCCTGGACTGGGGCTGTTTCGGGGTCTGACTCGCCTCATGCTGGACTACGTGCCCCGCTTGGAGGTCGAGGGTTTGACGGCTGTTCCCCAGTATTTTCACAACGCCGTTCTCTATTCGGGGCACTTCTGCTTTCTTGACCCGGCAGTGCAGGGGCGTTTTCAAGCCGCCTGCCGGGACTTGCTGGACGAAGGCCTGGCCCCCGCATCCTGGTGGGTCGCGCGCGAACAGGTGGAGATGCTGGATCGAACCACCGGCCTGGTGACTCCATATGTCTGGGCTCCAGAGAAGATTGTGCGCGGTCTGGCGGTCGAACTCAAAGAACGTTTGAGCAGTTCGGAGTATCAAGAGGTTTGCCAGCGCGTGATGGAGCAGGTCGAATTTCGACTGCGAAAGGAATCCAATGCAGGTCAAACTGATCACCCTTAACGTTCGTTACGATAATCCTCGTGATGGCGCCAATATCTGGGCTCGGCGCCGGTCCCTGATTCAGGACTTTTTGCGCTCTCAGGAGGCCGACTGGCTGGCTTTTCAGGAGGTCCTTCCGGCACAGCGCAAAGACCTGGAGACCATGCTGCCCGGCTATCGCAGCTACGGCATCAGCCGGGATGGACAGGGGAAAGACGAGCAGTGTTGCTGGTTTGTGCGCGAGCCCTGGTGGTTTGAAGAGGCGCGTACGATCTGGCTTTCTCAGACCCCCGATCAGCCCTCGCAAGGTTGGGATGCGATGCTCCCCCGGGTGGTCTCGCTGGTCAAGCTGGCCAGCGGTCAGCAACGCTGTTGGGCCGCCAATTTGCACCTCGACCATCACGGTCCAGAGGCGCGTCGCCAGGGATTGCGTCAGGTGGTCGAGTTGCTGGATTTGCAGCTACCCGGGGTGGTGCTGGGCGACTTTAATCAGGAACCGGGGATTGCAGGCTGGGTGGACTGTCAGCAACAGTCGTCTCAGGCGAATCTGGGCACGTTTCATGATTTTCAGGGGGGGACTTCGGGTCCTCGCATCGATGGGGTTCTGCTGTCGCCTCACTGGACTCTTCAGAAATTCCAGATGGTTGAGGATGCTCGACTGTCAGACCATTATCCGCTGGTGGTGGAGGGGGCCATAGGGGCATAGGCGGCTTCTGTTCGAGTTTGCCTTGCTTCAAGGCGGTGTGAAGTTCCAGCAGGCGTTCGCGTGCGACCGGTAAGAAGTCGCTGCTGACACTTTTTTTGAGCCATTCCCTGGCCTGGGCCGGTTCGCCGATCAGCAGGTGGAGTTGGCCCAAGGCATAGTGCGCTTCCGGGAATTTCTCGAACTTTTTCAGAGCCCGTTCCAGGTAGGTACGGGCCGCCAGGGGGCGACCCAAGAGTTGCACGGTGCGGCCGAGGTAGAAGTAGAGGTAAGGATTTTCTCCCTCCTGCTTCCAGGAGTGAATGAAACATTTTTCCGCTTCCAGCAAGCGCTCACGGTCCGGCCGCTGGGCTTCCCAGGGAACAGCCGCATAGAGCAGGGCTTCTCCAAGGTGGTAGTAACCCCTGAACTGAAGCGGTTCCAGTTGCACGGCCAGGCGTTGGGCGGCCAGATTTCTTTCCAGGTATTCGAAGCGTTTCTTGGGGTCGTTGGTGGTCAGCCCCTTCTCCCAGTAGCCCAAACCCTTGCGCTGCTGAAAGTAGCCTTTGATCGAGTTGATGAGGGCTTCCAGGCTCAGTTTCTGCGGGGGAAACTCCACTCCGGCCGGATCGTTCAGCGCCTCACCTGGCTCGAGTTCGGGAAACTCCAGCGGGAGCAGGTAAGATTCCACCTGAAGGAGCAAGCGGCTGAGCAGGGGAGAAAACCCCGCCAGTTCCGGCCGAAACCAGCTGATGAAGCCGACAGGTTTGTCCACTTCCAGGGGCTTGAGGGCCTCTTCTACTTGGCCGGCTCCCAGCAGCACGTAACACATCAGGCTGGGCAGAAATTGATGATCCTTGCAGATCTGTTTGAGCTGGTTGGCTTCGTTCAGAGCTTCCTGCCAGCGCTCCAACTGGCCGAGAGTCAGTGAGCGGTAGAGGTGAAGAACGGGCGAGTCGGGCTGATTGACACTGGCCAGGGTGGCCAGGGCGGCCTCGGGTTGCTCGGCCTCCAGTTGAATCAGGGCCGTTTGGTAGGCGAAGCGGGGCTCGGTCGAGCAATCCTGTGCCAAAGAGTTAGCGCAAGCTAATGCTTCCGCGTGTTTTCCTTGACGGGAAAGGCTGACCGCTTGACGAAGAGTGGACCAGGACACGAGGCGGGCTTCGGTGCCGGACGAGTCGGTCCCCCTGTCAGGTCGCCGAGGTGATCGACGGATGTGCCTGCGAAGCGAGGTCTGTCGGACAGGTACCAGAGGTTACAAATTTTTCACCAAAATATGAGGGCTGGGGTTTACCCTGATGAGGCAGGGTCCAGGTCGAAGGCTCGACCTGGATTGGAAAGGGACCATAACAGGTGAAACTGGATAAAGTAAATGACGCCGCAGCTCTATCTTCCAAGAGCAAGACTGGCGCAGTTCCGCAGAATAAAGCGAAGGTTGAGCAGGAACCGCAAGATGGCCTGACTCTCAGTACCAATTCGCAAGGCATCAGTATCACCTACACCATGCCCAATCCCGGCCAGTGGGGCCCGGTGCAGCTCAATGGCCAGACGCTGCCCGTGCTTCCCGAGCCCAAGCCTGAAGACGACAAGGATGCTGACGAGGCCGATGGAGACGGACCTGGAGTCGGCGGCGGTTACGAACCCGCCAGCAGTCAGCTCAACCTCCCCGTTCCCACCGGGGACGGACTTCTGTGGCGCACGGCCGGCTCGCCCAAGCCCACTAAGATCATCGGTGACGATGGGCCCGGGGTGGGTGGTGGATACTTCACCAGGCCCTTCCAGTCAACATCCAGCGGTTCACTCTTTGAGGAGTTCATACCGCCTCAACCGCCGGTGCAGCAGAAACTGCTGCCGGCACCCAAGCCGCCCGACGAAGCCAAAACTGAAAGAACTGCAGAAAAAGCCCCCGCTCAGGAAGCTGCTCCGGCCGAGGGGCCTTCTTCGTTTCAGGGACCCACCGTGCTGGAGTCTCTGCAGGCCAAATTTAGCCAGGATCCGGTGGCCGCCCAGCGTCTCGAGCTGAAGTCGGTCGAGTTTTACGAGAAGCAGTTCGCCAACATCAAGACCCCAGCTCAGTTCAAGGCTCAGACCGACATTTTCAAGCAGATGGTGAAAGACGGCAAGAGTCTTGAGGAGTTGCGGCCTCAGGCCTATGCACTGGCGCGCCTGGCCGCCCAGGAGACCCT
Source organism: bacterium (assembly GCA_018266105.1). Lineage (GTDB taxonomy): Bacteria > Vulcanimicrobiota > Xenobia > Xenobiales > JADMJV01 > JADMJV01. The sequence goes on from JAFEBA010000015.1 coordinate 72,908, forward strand.
GGGGAAGAAGCCCTACGATAGCCAGGTTCTGGGTGCACTGTCCATGGATGCCGGCACAATCGCGCAGATGGGCACAGGTGAAGGCAAGACTTTGACCGCTCTGATGCCCCTCTATCTGAACGCCCTGGCCGGCAAAGGCAGCCACCTGGTGACCGTGAACGACTATCTGGCCCAGGCCGGTTATGATGAATTAAAGCCTGCACTGGAAAAACTGGGCGTGACGGCCGGACTGGTGCTCAAGGACATGACGCCCGAACAGAAGCGGGCTGGCTACAATGCTGACGTCACCTATCTGAGCAACGACACTTTGGGATTTGACTACCTTGGGGACCGCACCGTGACCAATCCGAAGGACCGAGTGCAGCGGGAGCCTTACTTTGCTCTGCTGGACGAAGCAGACCAGGTTTTGCTGGACGAGGCTCGCGTGCCCCTGATCATCGCCGGCCTGCAAGGTGATGACGAGGTTAAGCCGGCCATCGAGCAGGGCAGCCTCTTCAACAATATCGTCAAAGATCTCGTTCCGGGCGAGGATTTTCGCATCGATCGTAAGATGCACAGCGCCTTCCTGACCGACGTCGGTCAGGATATTGTGGCCAACGAAGTCGGCCTGCTGGAACTGCGCAAGGATGATCCTGACTACAAGGTCAAGCTGGACGCCGGTCTGGAACTGCGCAAGCTGCTGCGCGAAGAGGCCAAGATCACTCAGGGGGAAACAGAATTGCCCCGTGAGTTGGTGGTGCAGCGCGGCCTGAAGGCGGCCTGGTGCCATGTGCTCGGTCGTCCCACTGAAACTCCCGAAGCCAAGAACCTGGAGGAGCTGAGAGCGCGCAAACAAGAGCTGCTCGATGTCTTCCCGGGTGCCAACCTGTACGCCGAAGACCAGATGGACCGGGTGCGTTACCTGCAAAACGCCCTGGAAGCCCGTGGATTGTTCCGTCTGGGCAAGGACTACGCGGTGGAAAACGGAGAGGTGCAGATTATCGACGAGTTCAAGGGCCGGATTTCGGAAGGTCGGCGCTTTACTCAAGGTCTGCACCAGGCGCTGGAAATCAAAGAAGGTCTGGAACCCAAACCCGAGACCTACACGGTGGCCAGCATCACTTACCCGAACTTGTTCCGTCGCTACCAGCGTGTGGCCGGTATGACGGGAACGGCCGAGAGCTCCAAGAAAGAGTTTAACGAAGTTCTGGGGCTCAACGTGGTCAACGTTCCTCCCAACAAGGAACGAAAACGTGTGGACCATCCTGACCAGATCTTCGCGACTCAGGAAGAGAAGTTCGCGGCGGTCACGGCGGAAGTGCGCAAGTACTTCGAAGAGGGTGTGCCCGTGTTGGTGGCTACCCGTTCGGTGGAAATGAATCAGTACGTTTCGGCCCTGCTGTCCAGTGAGGGGATCCCCAACCAGGCTCTGGATGCTCAGGACGTCAAAACCAATACCCCTGAAGAGAACGCGATTATCGCCACGGCCGGCCAGTCGGGCGTCATCACAGTGGCCACCAATATGGCCGGTCGGGGTGTGGACATCAAGCCGGACGCGGTCAATTACAAGAAGCTGGCCATCGCCTGCGACGAAGCCTGGCGACAGGGCAAGTCGGTGGTGGTGCAGCTCGACCCCAAACAGCCAGAACAGGCTGAGCGCCTGATCACCTGGTTCAATCTGCAGCCCAACGATGAGGACAAGATCCCTTACGCGAGGGCGGCCGAGGGCGGCCGGCCGGAGAAGGGCAAGGTTTTGCTCACCACTGAGCCGGTTCAAGGTGGAGAGGTTGTGCTCAAGGCCGAGGACTTTCCGGGTAAGAAGCTGATCGTGCTGGCCACTGAGCGCAACCTGGACCAGCGCATTGACGACCAGTTGCGTGGCCGCGCCGGTCGCCAGGGGGCGCCTGGCGAAACCCAGTTTTATGTTAGCCTGGAAGATGACTTGATGCGCATCTATGGCGACGAGGATCGGGAGAAGCTCAAGAAGCTGCTGGCGAAATCTGGCGGTGAAGAAAAGATCCGGGGTCTGGTGGACGAGGCTCAGGAGCGCGTGCAGAACATGAACGCTGACGCTCGTCTGCAGACCGCCAAGTTTGACCAGGTCGCCAACAAACAGCGCGAAGTGGTCTGGGGCTTCCGTGACAAGTGGGTGGATTCACGCCCCGGCGGCACGGTGACGGATGAGACGATGGATATCGGCGCGACTGTCCACGACTGGGCCGTGGAAGCCTACAGCAACGCGGTCGGCGAGGCCATGAAAGAACAGAAGGGCGGCTCCGAGGACAAGTTCCAGGCTGCCCTGGCCAAAGTCGGCCAGGACATGAAGTTCAAGGTGGAGGTGCCGGAGGGCAAGGGCAACTGGCAGAAACGTCTGGAGACGGCCATGCGCGACAAGCTCAAGAGCGTGGAATCATCCATCAATGCCAATCGTCCCCCCGAGATGCATCCGGATTTCCTGGAAACCTATGAATGGCAAACTGCCTTGCAGAACCTGGACAAGGGCTGGACCAACCAGCTTCAGGTGCTGGAAGACGAAAAGCAGGGCTCCAATCTAGAAGCCTATGCCGGCCGGGAACCCGAGCAGGCCTATATCGAGCGCTCCTTCAAGGCCTTTGACGAGATGTGGAACTACGTCAAGGGTGAAACCACCAAGACCCTGCTGCAGCAAATGAGCGAAGTGGACGAGCTGCTCAAGCAGCAAAAGGCCTAGCCGCCCTTAGCTCAGCCAGGAAAAACATGTCCCGGGACCTATGAATACAGCAGATCCCCTTTGCGATCGCCGACCTTCAGTCTGTAATGCGGCTGCCTATCGCTTTCTTTCCCTGGACGATCTCAAGCAGTTGCGCGATGAACTCAAGCAGCTGTGCCGCCGGCTGGCTCTCAAGGGCACCATTCTTCTGGCCCCGGAAGGTCTCAATCTTTTTGTGGCCGGCACCAGCGAGGCGGTTCACGAGCTGCTGGCCCGGCTTCCACTTCGGCCCGGTGATATCAAGTTCAGCACCAGCGAGACTCAACCATACTCGCGCATGCTGGTGCGTCTCAAGAAGGAGATTATCGCTTTTGGGATTCCTGTGCCCCGAACTGCCCCTCGTGTATCGCCGCGCGAACTGAAGCAGTGGCTGGACGAGGGTCGCCCGTTGACCTTGCTCGACACCCGCAATGACTACGAAGTGCGTATGGGAACCTTTCGCGGCGCGCTCGACCTGGGGTTGAGGCATTTCCGCGATTTCCCTGAAGCCAGCGCCCGTTTGCAGCACCTGCGCGAGACTCCGGTGGTCACTTTTTGCACCGGTGGCATCCGTTGTGAAAAGGCCGCACCCTGGCTGGAGACGCAGGGCTTCTCTCAGGTCTGGCAGTTAGATGGCGGCATCTTACGCTATTTTGAGGAGGTGGGCGGAGAACATTACAATGGCGAGTGCTTTGTCTTCGACCGTCGGGTTGGAGTGGACCCGGCCCTGTTGGAGACCGACTCGGTCGTTTGCCCCGTCTGTCTGGCCCCGCTCACTCAGCAAGAGCAGGCGGACTCCCGCTACCTGCGCGGGCAGAGTTGCCCTTACTGCTTTCGTGACGAGATTTCCGAGGCTCAGGCCGCCCTTAATCGGGCCGGGCGACCCCTGCCCGGCAGTCGACCGGCCCAGAACAGAGTCCCCCTGAATATTCCGGCTCGCTGCCACGGTCTGACCCTTCGCCAGGCCTTGCTCGAGCTGTTTCCAAAGATTGAGGATTGGAGTAATCTTCGCGATCACCAGGGCCAGACTCCAGACTGGGAACGGCTGGTTCAGGCCGGAGAGCGGTATCTACGCGTCACCGAATCTCAGGTCGAGCCGGACGTCTGTGCCGAGATTCAGGTCCTTTACCTGGATGAAGCGCTGTTGTTGATCAATAAGCCGGCGCCTCTGCCGATGCACCCCTGCGGTCGCTTCGAGCGCAACACCCTGCGCCATCTGTTGGAAGTGGCCTTTGCGCCCCAGGTTCCCAGACCGGCTCACCGCCTGGATGCCAATACCACTGGACTGGTGGTCTGCGCCCGCAATCACCACTTCGCCCGCCTGCTGCAGTCGCAGTTCGCGCGGGGAACGGTGCAAAAGCACTATCTGGCCCTGGTTCATGGCCATCCCCCCGAAGACGAATTCGAGGTGAATTTGCCCGTCTCGGGACCGGTCGCCGAGGCGGGCGCGCGTGACACCGGCCAGGGCCTCCCTGCCGTCACTTGTTTTCGCCTGCTGGAGCGTCGGGGCGACAACTCGCTTCTGGAAGTTCGGCCTCTCACCGGCCGCACCAATCAGATCCGCCTTCACCTCTGGTCACTGGGGCATCCCGTCCTCGGCGACCCCAGCTACCTTCCCCAGTTGGGGCGCGCGGATCGCCAGACGCTGACTCCTGGCCATCCTGGGATGCACCTTCACTCTTGGAAAATCCGGCTGCGTCACCCGCTCACAGGCGCAGCCTTCGAGTACGAATGCCCCCTCCCTGAATGGTGTTCTTGATCAGCTGGCAATGAGGACCCGCTCGATGCTCATCTGACCATCCTGCCAGCGCACCACTCCGGCATAGGGCTGGCCGTTGGGCTTGAAAAGCTGGGCCTGGCCGGGAATCGAGTTGGGCTCGGTATAGAGAATATCCCCGTTCTTGATGAGTTGCTTCAGGCGTGCTTGCAGTTCCGCAGCCGCCGCCTGGTCCTCGGTCAGAGCAAGATTCTGGCCGCTCTCCTGGCTGACCACTTTGGCCCCCGAGAAGGGGCCGAAGTCTGGGCCATCCAGGGTCACCTCCAGGCGGCGGCTGCCTTGTGGCAACAGGCTGGCCTGCTCGAGCAGCTTGGAATCGGCCCCTAAAATCTTACGCTGTGAGAACACTTTCCCCAGCAGGGCAGAGCGTTTTCCGCCGTTCTGATCCAGGTCGGACTGGATGAATGCGGCAGCCATCTGTCTGTATTTAAATCCACCTTTGGGTGCCTGATGCATCAGCCGGCCATACATTTCGGTGAGTTCGTCGCGCGCGCCACTCAGGGCTTGCTTCACGTCCTGAGTTTGCTGCAGCTGTTGCTTGACCAGTTCTCCCAGAATGTCGTAGACGGCACCAGTCCAAAGGCGGGACCAACTGTGCGGCTCGCTGGAAAGCTTTTCGGGAGGGGCACTCTCGGGCAGGCTTGAGGGATTCTGCCAGACAAAATCGTTGATGGCGTTGCGAGTATAGTCGCCGCCGGTCGCATTCTTGCCGGCTGTGTGGTTGATGGTGATGCCCAGTTCTTCTCCCAAAGCTGCGACCAGATTCGGCTTGCGCAAGTCGCCACCGGTTTGTTCGGCCATGATGGAGAGCACGCGGTCGTCTTGCATCACGGTCAAGATGGCCAGCACGTCTCCAAACGACTCGTGAAATCCAGCCGCATCGCCTGACCAAGAGCTCATGTAACCGGGGCGAATCGCGTCCAGGATGGCGTGACCGGTTTCATGCGAGCTCACCTCTCCGGAGTCCGCGCCGTGAACAACTTTGCCTGTGACCGGGTCGGTGCTGTGGAAGAAAAAGAGTCCTTTGTCGTCCCGGCTGTAGAAAGCGTTGAGCACCTGGCCGTTGTCAGGGTGGATTTCCAGTTGCTGGCGTCCGGTAGACCAGCGAATGGGCTCTCCGTAGGCCTGTTCAAAAAGGGCCAACGTTCTGGCGGCCGAGGCGAAGGCATTGGCCCCGTGAAATCGAGCGTCCTCAGCAGCGTAGACATACTGGCCCTGCTGATTGGGCGACAGACCTCCCACCACTTTCAGTTTCTCGGTGGTGCCGTCGCCTCGAACTTCAAGCCGTGTGGTTCCGGGTTCCAGACTGACCGAGTCCTGGGGGTTGTAGCTAAACTCTCTGCTGTTCTCGGCCCGAGCCGCCTTCATCGGTGCCGGTCCGGGTGTGCTGGTGGTGATGTGCATTGGGACAATCTCTTTCCGCGTGAGGTTGCCCAACTATGCTGCCAGCCCCGCTTTTTGAACGTGATGCGAGCGTGAAGTAGGCCTGACAAATGTTGCTGTCAGGTATCGATTCGGGTCAAAGTTCAGCTGATCAGCACGATTTTGCCCAGGGCTCCCGGCTCCAGCACCGCCGCGTGCGCTGCGGCCGCTTCTTCCAGCGGGAATTCTTGACCGATGACTGGATTGAGGAAGCCGGCTTGCAGGCCGGCCACGATGGCCGCCTGGATTTCCTCCATTTGAGGGGAGGGGGTGTTAAAGAGGGACATGCCGTGAATGTTAGCGTCCTTGCCCATGGTGGCTCGGGGATTGAATTCCAGAGAGCCGCGGTTGCCGATGACCACGATCGTTCCGTATTTGGCCAGCAGGTCCAGGTCGTGTTGCAGATTGACATTGGCCAGCATCTCCAGGATCAGGTCCGGTCCCTGGCCTCGGGTGAGCTCGCCGATCTGCTGGCGGTAGCCTTCCTGTCGATGATTGATGGCGTGATGGGCTCCCTGCTCCCGGACGCTGCGCAGGCCTTCCTCTGTGCCAGCGGTCCCAATAATCTGGAGACCGTGGGCACGAGCCCATTGGGTTGCGGCGAGGCCCACTCCGCCGCTGGCGCCGTGAATGAGCACCCACTGGCCGGGGCGGGCCGCACCGCGTTGGAACAGAGCACGATAGGCGGTTGAGTAGGGCACGTAAAGGGCGGCCCCTTGCTGATAGGTGATTTTTTCCGGCAGGGGCTGGATCTGGTTCAGGTTGCATAAAGCCTGCTGGGCGTAGGTCCCGGTCAGAGAGCCGTTCAGATAACAGCGGTCACCCACTTTCCAGGTGCTGACCTCCGACCCAACCTGCAGGATCTCCCCGGCTGCATCGGTGCCTGGAACATAGGGCAGGGGGCGTTCACCGTAGATGCCGCTGCGAATGTAGGTGTCCACTGGATTGACACCGATGGCATGCAGTCTCACGACCACCTGTTGAGGTCCCGGTTGTGGGTCGGCCAGATCCACCAGTTTGAGGACTTCGGGGCCGCCGAATTGAGGAACTTGGATTGCGCGCATCAAGCTGACTTCGTAAGGCAGGCGGCATCTCCGGCCGAACGTATGTTGCATCCAGGTTCTGAACCCGTTGGCTGAACGAAGGTCTGGAACGCCATAGCTGAGAAGGCGAACCCATGAGTCAAGTTGCTGAGCGTTTGGTGCCTTTTGGCGAGTCGATTTTTTCCACCATGTCGCGGTTGGCCGTGGAACACGGTGCCGTCAATCTGTCTCAAGGGTTTCCCGACTTCGATGGGCCGGACTGGTTGAAACAGGCGGCCATTCAGGCCATCCAGAGCGGTCCCAATCAATATGCCCCCAGTCCGGGGAACCCGCTCCTGCGCCAGAAGCTCAGCCAGAAGATGCAGCGCGAGTCCGGCCTGGTGTATCAGCCCGACAGCGAGATCACGGTTTGCAGTGGCGCCACCGAAGGTATCGCGGCCGTGCTTTTGGGTTTGCTCAATCCGGGCGACGAGGTCATCCTCTTTGAGCCTTTCTACGATAGCTATCCGGCCTGCGTGGCCCTGGCCGGGGCGGTGGCTCGTTATCTGCCCCTGCAGCTTCCCGACTTCTCGGTGGATTGGGCGGCCCTGGAAGCCATGATCAATCCGAAGACTCGGGCCATCCTGGTCAATACGCCCGGTAACCCCTGCGGCAAAGTCTTCTCAGAAGAGGAACTGGCTCAACTGGCGGCTCTGGCTCAGCGCCATCCTGATCTGCTCTTCATCACCGATGAAGTCTACGAGCATATCGTTTTCTCCCCGGCTCGTCACGCCACTCTGGCCGCGCAGCCGGGTATGCGCGAGCGTACGCTGGTGATTTCCTCCTTCTCAAAGACTCTCTCCATGACCGGTTGGAAGGTCGGCTACGTCTTCGCGCCCGCCCCATTGACCGCGGCCGTGCGCGCTTCCCACCAGTTTCTCACCTTCTGTTCCGTTTCACCCCTGCAGGCGGCTTTGGCTGAGATTATGGACCGGCTGCCGGACTACGTGGGGGAACTGTCCCAGGAGTATCTGCAGCGACGAGACCTCTGGTGTTCTTTGCTGGATGAGGCTCGGATTCCATATCGGGTGCCGCAAGGCAGCTATTTTGTCATCTCCGACGTGCGCGACTTGGGTCACGAGGATGATGTCCAATTCTGTCGCTGGATTACTGAGAATCTGGGCGTGGCCGCCATCCCAGCCAGCGCCTTTTATCAGACTCCGGGCGCGGGCAAAGGCCTGGTGCGCTGGGCTTTTTGCAAAGGATTTGACACGTTGAGGGAGGCGGGCAGGCGTTTGCTACCGCTGCGCAAGTCGTGAGCAAACGTCTAACCCCTCGACCCAAGTTGGTGGTTCGCAACGCCACCCTCAGAGATATCGATGAGATTATCGATCTTTCCACTCGGGTCTATGCCGAACCCTACGTGGCCCCGCCCCTGCGTGGCCAGATCAATCACTACGGCGAAGGCTGCTTTGTGGCCGTCTATGAGGAGAAAATCATCGGTTACTGCGCCACCATGCGCACCACCGAAAAGCGAGCCCTGCGACGGCACACCTGGATCGAAATGACCGCCAACGGCTATTGCTCCACCCACAAACCCGACGGCGACTATCTTTACGGGGTGGAGGTCATGGTTGACCCCAACTACCGGGGTCTGCGCATTGGCGAGCGCTTCTATCGTGAGCGTCGCAACCTTTGCAAGCACTATCGACTGAAGGGGATCACCTTCGGCGGACGACTGCCTCTACTCAGCCGGCGCCTAAAACAGACCGAGACGGTGCAGAACTATATCGAGCTGGTCAAGGCCAAGAAGATTAAGGACCCCGTTCTGAGCTTTCAGTTGCGCCAGGGGTTTGAGGTCTATCAGGTGCTTCCTAATTATCTTCCGGAAGATACCGAGTCTTTAGGCTACGCCGCTCAGATGATGTGGCACAACCCTGAGGTGGACGCCACCGAGAGCAGTCATACTCACCACCGCGCGCCCCGTCAGGCTGTGGTGCGTGTGGCCTCGGTGCAGTATCAACAACGAGCCATCAGCTCGTTTGACGAGTTTGAGCAGTTGGCCACCTATTTCGTGGATGTGGTCTCTGACTACCGCTCCGATTTCGTCTGCTTCCCCGAGCTTTTCACGCTGCAACTGTTGTCCATGTCGAACGAAAAACAGCCCCCTGAGGAAGCCATCGCCACTCTGACCGAATACACCGATCAGATCAAGGCTTTATTTCACCGGCTGGCCATCAAGTATAACGTCAATATCATCGCCGGCTCCCATCCCACCAAGATGCGTGACGGCAGCATCGAAAATATCTCCATCATTTGCCTGCGCGATGGCGCGGTGCACATCCAGCCTAAGATCCACCCCACTCCGAGCGAGCGCTTCTGGTGGAACATCGCTGGCGGAAGTAAGCTCAACGTGATCGATACTGACTGCGGTCCGATCGGCGTCCTGATTTGCTACGACGTGGAGTTTCCCGAGTTGGCTCGCCATCTGATCGATCAGGGCGCGAATATTTTGTTCGTTCCGTTCTGCACCGACGAGCGCCAGGGATACCTGCGGGTGCGCTATTCGGCCCACGCTCGAGCGGTGGAAAACCAGTGCTATGTGGTCATGGCCGGCAATGTGGGCAACTTGCCGCGGGTGCACGCGATGGATATCCAGTATGCTCAGAGCTGCATCCTGACTCCCTGCGATTTCGCTTTCTCGCGGGACGGTATTGCGGCGGACACCACTCCCAATGTGGAGCAGGTGATCTTCGCAGACCTACGGCTGGATACGCTCTATGAGGCTCGCCACTCGGGTACCGTGCTCAACGTGCACGATCGACGCCACGACCTCTACAGCGTGGTCTGGCACAAACGCAAATAGCCTATTTTGCTTTGCTGACCGGGCGCTTGGGTAGCGGGCGCATTTCGTTGGCATCCAGTCTTCCCCAGATGTAGGCCTGCTGCACCGGGTCGACATTGGACATTTCCACCGAGCTGGGCACAAGGAAGCCCAGTCGATGCTGTCCGGGCATATCCAGGCTGGCAGGTCCACTCTCGGGGCCGGCCGACAGCATGGTGCCTTCTTCGCGCTGCAAACGATGGGCCTGGGGAAAGGTTGCGATGGCCAGACGGTAGAGTGGCGTGTATTCAGTGTAGGTGTATCCCGTGACCGGGTCGGTGTTGGTCACCCCGCCCAAGAAATAGCCCTGGGCGTCAAATGTGCATTCATTGTACCTGCCCAGGTAGAGCTTGTTCTCCGAGTCCATGGGGAAGCGAATGATGTCCAGGTTCTGGGTGATGTTTCCTTGCTCGTCCAGCTTGTAGGCCAGCAGCGGCGAACCTGCACTGCCCAGGATCTGATCGTTCTTCAAAATCATGCGACCGTCCCTGGAGTAGTGACCGTTCTGAAAGCAGAAAAAGCCCTCGCCCAGAATGGCCAGATGCAGGGGGATGTTGGTGTTGACCACCCGTCCCTGGGAAATATCCAGATCCGGGCGATGGCCCGCCCAGTAGTTGGTGATGGTGGCTTTGTAGCCGGGAGTGAACTGCTGAGCCAGATTTTCTCGACACCAAAGCAGCAGCGCTCGACGCTTCGCCTCGAAGGATTGGGCCGAGGCCGGCAGGCAGGTCAGGCTCAGAGCCAGCAACAGGTGAGTCCATTTCATGGGTGGTCGATCAGTCCCGTTTCCGCGTTATAGGCCGGATAGTTTTCCGGAGCCAGAGTACCATGGTGATTCCCCCGACAGTAGAAGCTGAATCCGTCCGGAGTGGCCCTCATCTGGTAGGTTTCTGAATAGGTATCGGTGCTGGCCGCGGGACAGGTGGGAATCTGCTTCAGGTACATCGGGCTCAAGGGGGCCATTGAGGTCGGGTAGCGGCCGGCGTTATCGCTGGCATACATTTCCAGGGCGGTGGCCAGGTTTTTTTCATTGGACTTGCAGGCCGTCAACTGGCCCTGACCGCGGGCTTTCATGAAATTGGGAACCAGAATGGGCAGGGTGAGGGCCGCCCCGGCTCCGAGAATGCCGGCCGATCCTTCATTGGTGTAGCGGATTCCGTCCACCTCGACCTGAATGCTGCCCAGATCGTCGCTAAGCTGGCTTTCCACCAGGGCCAGCATTTGCTCGATGCCGGCCTTTTCTTCCGGGTTGCTCTTGGCTGCGGCTTCTCGCACCTGAGTCACCAGCGACTTGAGGTTCACGAAGCTCATTTCGACCGAATCTTTGGAGAATTTTCCGGCAAAGTTGCTAAAATTCGAGCGTTGGGCCAGCGAGGGGAGCTTGCCTGAGGCGGCCTGGGCCACGGCTTGCAGGCTCTCTTTGCCTTTCGGTCCAAAGCCGAAAGCCACCACCGACGGCTTTTCCAGCAACATCCAGTAGGTATCGGTTCCGCCTGAATTCATGTGCCAGGCTTCTTTTCCGTCGATGTCCAATTTTTCCCAGCTGCCCAACTCATTGAGCAATTCGCGCGCCGCGGTGGCGTCGGAGACTCCCAAAAGCAGGCTACCCAGAATCTGATTGGTGGGATCGGGGCCCGCTTCGGCCACCGCGCTGGCGTCTTTGCCTTTCAGGCCCTCCTCGCTGGTATAGGCCAGGTCGTGAGCTTCCTTGTCCGAGCAGTTGAAGGAGTAGGAGTCGGGTTCGACCCCCATTTTGTAAGTCTCACTGTAGGAGTCTTTGCCTGCTGCCGGACAGGTCGGAATTTGCTTAAGATACATCGGGCTCAGGGGGGCCAGTGAAGTGGGGTAGCGCCCGGCATTATCGGTTGAATACATCTCCAGGGCGGTGCCTATGTTTTTTAGATTGGATTTGCAGGCGGTGGTCTTGCCTTTGCTGGCGGCCTGATCCACCGATTCTGCGCCGGCCTTGGAAGCCTGGCTCATGTCCACCGACCAGGCGGTCTGGCCGTTAAAGGCTTTGCGAATTTTCTTTTCACGGTCCCCATTGGGACCGAGTCCCACCTGGCTCAAGCCCATGGTCACACCCATCCGGCCCATGGGCGCCAGGCGAAGGATGGCTTGCAGGAGTTCGTAGACATAAAAGGTGTCAAAAGCCTGGAAGCTTCCCCAAGCATCCGGCACGGCCGCGGCCAGCCCATTGGCGGGAGTCGGCTTCTTCAGAAAGGCCTTGGCAAGATCGGTCTGGGTCTGAGAGTCTATGGCCAGGAAGGCCTCTCCCCGGGTCTGACCGTTCTGGATACTCACTCCCCCAACCACGTAGGGCAGGCTACGCAGGCCTTTATAAGTATCGGCGTCGGTGTAGCGGGCCAGCTGAGGAACCTTTTCCATGGTGCCCCAGAAAGGGTTGAGGTTCAGATAGGCGGCTGAGCCGTTGCCGTGGGCCAGATTGGGGACCTTGGCCATGGCTTTCTTGAAGTTTTCGTCCTCAGAAAGAGTGTTCTTGTGCGAGACAGCGGCATTGATGGCCTTCTCCATCATCGCTTTAGAGTTGGCGATCAACAGGGAGTCGCCGGCGATGCAAAGGCAGAAGTCTTTGTCGCTGACATAGACGGTCTGCCCCACCAGAGTTTCGCTCTTGCTCTTGGCTTTGATATTGGTCAGCAGGCCCTCGGCCGCTTTGGGATCATAGAGCTGGCAGTCCAGCACCAGGTCCACCGGCATTTCCTTGGGCTCAGGGTCGATGTAGTCCTTGTCGCCCTGGGTGTAGATGGCCAGATAGCCACTGGCCGCGTAGATTTTGGCCATCTCCTCGGGTGTTTTGCCCGCTTCTTTGGCAAAGTCGTCGCAAAACTTGGCAAAGCCCTGGTAGTCCTTTCGTGCTTTTCCGATCTGGGCGACCAGCTTCTCGGCACTGAACTCATCTCGCATCTCGGCAGCCATCCAGAAAAAGGCCTTCTGGGGAGTGGAACGAGCCAGGTCGACCGTATTGTGGCCTCCCATGCTGCCGCCGTGTTTGGTCAGGTAGAAGGCGGCCGCCCCCAGACCAACAACACCAATGATGGGAACCAGAGCTTTCGCTAAATTTGACATGATGAACCCCCGCTGAACTGAGTGGCCAAAACTTCTAACTCAGACCCAGAGAACCTTCGATAAAGTCCCAAAGCCTGCGGGCGCATGCCTGCTTGCTCAGGGGAGGCCAGGCCTGCTTCAGCTCCGGACCGATCAAGGTAATGGTGTTGTTGTCTCCGCCAAAACCGCTATCGGGCTGGTTGGCCTGGTTGAGCACCACCAGATCGCAGTTTTTGCGTTGCAGCTTGGCACGCGCGTTCTGCTCAGCGTCCTGAATCTCCAGGGCGAACCCCACCAGATACTGCTCGGCTCGCTTGTTTTGACCCAACCACTGAAGGATGTCGTTCGTTTTTTCCAGCTGGATGCTCCAATCCTGACCCAGTTGGTCCTTCTTGAGCTTGCCTGTGGCCACTCGGGCCGGAGTGAAATCCGCCACCGCAGCTGACTTGATGAGGATGTCAGCTTGCGAGAAATGCTGCTGACAGGCCGCGAACATCTCCCGTGCCGTTTCCACGCGAAGAATCTCTACGCCCGAGGGTGCGGCAATGGAAACCGGGCCGCTGATCAGCAAGACGCGAGCCCCGCGCGAGCTGGCTTCGGCCGCGATGGCATAGCCCATCTTGCCGCTGGAATGGTTACTGATAAAGCGAACGCCGTCGATGGGTTCGCGAGTGGGTCCGGCCGTAATCAGGACCGTCTTGCCTTTCAGGCTGGGGCGCAGGGCCCACTCAGCGATGTGCAAAGGCTCGGCCAGGCGGCCAGGGCCCACCAGCCCGCTGGCCAGTTCGCCTTCCTGGGGAGGCAGGATCAGGGCCCCGTCCTGTTCCAGCTGCTGAAGATTGCGTTGCACTGACGGATGCAACCACATGTCCGGGTCCATCGCCGGGGCCAGGCGTAAAGGGGTGGAGCGGGGCAAGGAAAGCAGCGCCAGCGTCAGCGCGTTGTCGGCCTGACCTGAGGCCATTTTTGCCAGAGTGGTGGCGCTGCAGGGGGCCACCAGGGCCAGGTCGGCCCAGCGCGCCCAATGCACATGCCAGGAGCCGTTTTCCTGGTGTTCTGGAGCGAAAGCCTCGGTGACCACCGCATGCTTGCTGATGTTTTGCATGACCAGCGGGGTCACAAAGCGGGTGGCGTCGGGGGTCATGATCACCCTGACCTCCGCTCCGAGTCGGATGAGTTCGCGCGCGATCCAGGGAGCCTTGTAGGCCGAGATACTGCCGCAGATGCCAAAAAGAACCTTCATGGGGCCCCCTTCGCTGGCTCTAACAAAACGCTTGCATTGGCACTACGTTCAACTAACTCAGGACTCGTATTCTATGACCAACCCCAGTGAGGAAAATGCAAAGGAGAAAGCAATATGCGCCTGATTGAACCCAACACCGGACTGAGCCTGCGTGAGGCCGTAAGCCGTATGATGGATGATAATTTTGTTCGCCAGGACCGCGGTCTGCCCACGATGCCGGTGGACGTGCTGGAAACCAATGACAGCATTCTGGTCAAAGCCCAGATTCCGGGAAGCTCCAAGGAGCAGATCGAGATTCATTACGAGAAAGACATTCTGACCTTGAAGGCCACCGTGCCAGCCGAAGTTGCCCCCGAGGGCGGCAAGTTTTTGCTGCGGGAGCGGGGTAATGGCGACATCACTCGCACTTTCCGTCTACCCTTCCCGGTTGACCCCGAAAAGGCACAGGCTGAATACCACGACGGCGTGCTCAGTCTGACTCTGCCCAAGCTCGAGTCGGCCAGACCTCGCCAGATTACAATTCACTAAGCTCGTGGCGGCGGTAGCTGCGTAAAGGAGCCCGGAGGCAACTCCGGGCTTCTTTGTGTGGCCTGAAGCATCAGAAGTTGCTTGACCTCGGCCAGTTCGCGGCGGATTTCTTCGAGTTCATCAGGCTTCTTCCGACGCCGATTGAGGAACAGATCGAAGCTCCAAATCATATGGGCAGTTCCTAGAAGCAGCGCGCAAACCACGGCCATCAGACCGGCGCTGGCCGGAGGAATGCTCCAGGTCCAGAAGCTGTTGATCGCGTGGCGCACGATCTCGACCGCTCTCAACCCGTCCCAGGCATCCAGGTTGTTGAGGTGCTCGACCTCTTTATCCAGCCGTTCCCAGCCGGCACTGAATCCTTGCATCAGCAAAAAGGGTGCCAACGCCGCCAGCAGAGGCGGCAGAATCGGGGGCAGGTCCAGGCCGCTCAGCCGGCGCCGGCAAACCCACCAGCGCCAACAGCCCAGCCCGGTCCAGAGCAGGCTCAAGGCCAGAAAGAGCTTTCCCAGCCA
Source organism: bacterium (assembly GCA_018266105.1). GTDB lineage: Bacteria > Vulcanimicrobiota > Xenobia > Xenobiales > JADMJV01 > JADMJV01. The sequence continues at coordinate 88,072 of JAFEBA010000015.1, forward strand.
GAACTGGGTCAACCAGGTGATCCATGTTGTCATCCAGGAACCCTTCGACCTCGAGGGCAGGCTCCTGGGTAGAGACTCCGAACTGGGCCGGATGAGCAACCTCAATTTCACCCTCAACGGAAAACCGTGCCAACTCGATGTGGACGTCAGTGAGACGCTGCTGCACGCGCTGCGGGACCGCACCGGCACCTGCTCGGTCAAAGACGGCTGCAGTCCTCAAGGTCAGTGCGGCTGCTGTCTGGCGATGGTGGATGGGCGAGCCATTACAATTTGTTCCCTGCCGGCCACCAAAGCGGAGGGAAAAAGCGTGGTGACGCTCGAGGGCATCGACCCCGAGCTGCGCAAGTTATACGGCGCCTGTTTTGCCGAAGCGGCCGGGTTACAGTGCGGCTTTTGCATTCCCGGCATTGTTATGCGAGCTCACCATCTGTTTGAGAAAAGCCCGGACCCGCAGCCGGATGAAATCATCAAGGCGCTGGATGGCCATCTATGCCGATGCACCGGCTACAAAAAGATTCAGGACGCTATCGCTCTGATGGCCAGAGCTCGCCGCGGCGAGTGGCAGCCCAATGGCAAGCCCGTTTCCGGCAAGGTGGGCGAATCCCTGGTACGCTTCCAGGCCGAGGAAACCGCCATTGGCCTGCGTCCCTACGTGGATGATGTGCAGCTCGAAGGCATGCTCTACGGGGCCGTGGTGCTGTCCCCTCACCCTCGGGCTAAAGTTCTCTCGATTGATACCTCGGTGGCGGAGGCCATGCCCGGGGTTGTGCGCGTTGCCACTTACAGGGATGTGCCCGGCAATCGCTATTACGGCTTGCTTTTCGCCGACTGGCCTGGACTGGTGGCCGAAGGCGAGGAAGTTCGCTACGTGGGCGACGTGGTGGCGGTGGTGGCGGCGGAGTCCCGATTTAAAGCCCGCGAAGCGGCCAAGGCCGTACAGGTTGAATACCAGGTGCTTACGCCCGTGCTGGACCCCGAATATGGCATGTTGCCCGAAGCTCCGGTGGTCAATCCTAACAATCCCAAGGGGCACAATTTGCTTTCACGCTCCCATATCTCCCGCGGCGATGTGGAGGCAGCCTTTGCCCAGGCCGCTCATGTGGTGGAGGGCAAGTGGCAAACCCAGCGCATTGAGCACCTGTTTTTGGAGCCGGAGTCCTGCGTAGCCATTCCTCTGGAAAACAATACTCGCCTAAAGATGTTCACCCAGGGTCAGGGCATTTTCGATGACCGGCGCCAGACGGCCAGTTTCCTGGCCATGAAGGAAGAGGATATCGATATTGAGTTGATGCCCAATGGCGGCGCCTTCGGCGGCAAAGAAGACATGTCGGTGCAGTCACAAGCTGCGCTCCTGGCTCGACTGACCGGCCGGCCGGTGAAGCTGACTTTGTCCCGGGATGAATCGGTGCGGATGCATCCTAAACGTCATCCGCTCTGGATGGAATACAAGGTCGGATGCGACGCCGAAGGCAAGCTGCTGGCTGTGAAGGCCCGCATCGTGGGCGATAGCGGTGCTTACGCTTCGGTGGGCGGCAAAGTGCTGGAGCGAGCCGCCGGTCATTCTTGCGGTCCCTACGTGGTTCCTAATGTTGAGGTCGAAGCCTTCGCGGTTTATACCAACAACCCACCCTGCGGTGCCATGCGTGGCTTTGGCGTCAATCAGTCGGCCTTTGCTATGGAAGGGTGCCTGGATCAATTGGCGACCCGAGTCGGCATCGACGGCTGGACCATCCGCCGGCGCAATGCCCTGGAAAACGGGCAGGCCGTGACCACCGGCCAGGTGCTGAAAGAAGGTGTGGGCCTGATCGAGACGCTGGAGGCCGTCAAGGGCCGTTACTTTGATGCTCTCAAGGCTGGCAAAAAGATCGGTATCGCCTGTGGCTTGAAGAATACCGGTATTGGTAACGGGGTGGAGGAATGGGGTAAGGCCCGTCTGGTGGTGGAAGAGGACCTGACCGTCTCCATCCACATCGGATACACCGAGATGGGTCAGGGTCTTTTAACCATCGCCACCCAGTTCGCCGTCCAGATGACCGACCTGCCCGCCCATGTTTTTCACCCCAAGGTGGACAGTAAGTTCCAGTTGGGCAGTGGCCAGACCACCGGTTCGCGGGCAACCTTTTTTGTGGGCAAGGCCGTTATGAGCGCGGCCGAGAAGTTGGGCGCTGCTTTGAAGTCGGGCAAAAAGCTGGAAGAGCTCAGAGGTGAGGTGTTCGCGGCCGATGTGCTGGTGAACGACACCACCGCTCTCTACGACAAAAGCCGTCCGCCCAAGACCCATAGCGCCTACAGTTTCGCCACCCAGCTCTGTATTCTCGACGATGAGGGCCGGGTGACCGATTTGATCGCTGCCCACGACGTGGGGAGAGTGGTCAATCCGCTGCTGTGCGAGGGTCAGTTGGAGGGCAGTCTGCATATGGGGCTGGGTTATGCTTTGAGCGAGGAACTGCCCTGTGTGGAGGGCATGCCGGTCAGCACCAAGCTCCGCGATATCGGAGTCTTACGCGCACAGGACATGCCCAACACGGAGGTCATTCTGTTGGAGGTGCCTTCGGCTGAAGGTCCGATGGGAGCCAAGGGAGTGGGCGAGATCGGGCTGGTGCCCACAGCCGCCGCTGTGGCTTCCGCCCTGTATGCTTTTGACGGTCAGACTCGCTACCGCTTGCCTATGAAAGAAAGCCCGGCGGGCAAGGCCATGTCGGTGGGCAGAATGCGCGGAGACCGCAACAGCTGGCGGTAAACCGCTTTTATTCGGTCGAGGAGAAGCTCTCCTGGTGGCTGGCTCTCAGCTTGGGCCTGCAGCATCTGCTGGGGATGTTTGTGGGCATTGTGACGCCTCCCCTGATTGTGGCCGCTCAACTCGGACTGCCCGCCCGCGAGACCGGCTATCTGGTCAGTATGTCGCTGTTTACTTCCGGTTTGACCACTCTGTTGCAGGTGCACAAGCTAGGACCCCTGGGTTCGGGACTGCTCAGCGTGACCGGGCCGAGTTTTGCCTTCGTGCCCCTGGCCATTACCACTGGAGCCGGCGGAGATTTGGGCATGGTTTTTGGTCTGGCCCTGGCCGGCGCCTGGGTGCCGATGTTGGTGGCCTCAGGCTTGAAGGTGGCTCGCCGAATCTTTCCGCCACTTGTGACCGGTATCGCGATTACCTTGATCGGGGTGACCCTGATCGGGGTGGGCTTTTCTCAGATCTCCGGCTTTCCGGGCAGCCCTGGCTTCGGCTCGCCCACCAACTTTGGTCTGGGCGCTTTGGTGGTGGCGATCATTGTGGCCGGTCAGGCCTGGGGTCGGGGCTGGGTGCGCAATACTTCGATTGCAACAGGGTTGTTGGTGGGGTACCTGGTGGCTACCGCCGGCGGACTGGTGGATTTCACGCCGGTGCGTGAGGCTCGCGCCTTCGAGCTTCCTCAGCCTTTACGCTTCGGACTGCACTTTAACGCGGTCTATTTACTGCCCTGGCTGGTGGCCTACTTATTGGTGGCTCTGGAGTGCATTGGAGATCTCACGGCGACTTCGGGGGTCTCGCGCGAGCCTGTGGAGGGGCCGCTTTTCGAGTCCCGTCTAAAGGGCGGGCTGTTGGCCGACGGGGTTGGCTGTGTCTTTTGCAGCCTGTTTTGCGCTCTGCCCAAAACTACTTTCGCTCAGAACAACGGCATTATCGCACTGACTGGGGTGGCCTCGCGCCGGGTGGGCATTGTGACTGGAGTCTTGCTGGCTCTGTGCGGCCTTTTTCCTCAACTGGCCGCCCT
>JAFEBA010000016.1 GCA_018266105.1 bacterium
AGGCCCAGGATGCGGTCCGCTTCGTCGCTGCGCGCGGTGAGCATGATGATGGGCAGCGGCGGCGCGCCGGGGCTGCGCAGCTCGCGGCACAGGGTGATGCCGTCAGTACCCGGCAGCATCAGGTCCAGCACCACCAGGTCCGGGATCTCATCGCGCAGCTTGGCCAGGCCTTCCTGGCCCGAAAGGGCGCCGGAAACAACAAAGCCCGCTCCCTCCAGGGTAATGCGCACCAGATCGAGCATCCGCGGCTCGTCTTCGATCACCAGAATCAGGCGATTACGGAATTGACCGGACTGTGACATGCCTTATTTCTCCTTTGGCAGCGTGAAGAAAAACACCGCGCCGCCTTCCTTGTGGGCGTCCACACCCACCTTGCCCCCATGGGCTTCGATGATGGCTTTGCAGATATATAGACCCAAACCTGCCCCTCGCACCCTTTGTTTCAAGGGGTCGCCTCCCCGTTCAAAGGCGGTGAAGATGCGCTCGCGGTCCTCCGCCGGAATGCCGGGACCAGAATCTTGCACCTCGATGCGCAGCCAGCGCGAGCCTTCCTGTAGCAGGTTGACTTGCACCGGACGGGCACCGGCGTATTTGAAGGCGTTCTCCACGAAGTTGGTGACCACTTGCTGCAGTCGTTCCTCGTCTATGGCCGCGAACATGCCCTCGCGTTCCAAATGCAGGCTCAGCTTGACCCCCCGCGATTTATAGACCGGACGCAGCTTCTCGCAGAGCTTCTTTAACCACGGTCCCAGCTCCACCAGATGGCGTTGCAGCTTCAGACCTCCCGCCTGAATGCGGGTGGCATAGAGCATTTGCTGCACCATCTGTTCCAGGCGGTGGGCCTCTTCTTCGATCACGGCTGCATGCTCGCGCACATTTTTGAGCTCCACCTCGGGATCGGCCATCAGTCCGGCATAGCCGCGAATGATGGCAATGGGAGTTTGCAGCTCGTGGGACACGGCCGAGAGGAACAACTTGTGCAGGCGCTCCATCTCCTTGCGCTTGGAGATGTCCCGCACGGTCATCACCCAGCCCAGCGGCTGTCCCTGGCGGTCATAGAGGGGAGCGCCCATCACTTCCACTTCCACACTCTGGCCGTCTTTGCCCAGCAGCCGGGCTTCCACCGGGTCGGTGGCCGAGAGCCAGGGCACACTGCCCGTTACAGCCATCGCCGCCGGCGAATCAAAGACATGGCTGTCCACCAGCACCAGTGGGAAAGCTTCGTGACCGGGCTGTCCCACCGCCTCGCCGATTTTCCAGCCCGACAGTTTTGCGATCATCAGGTTGTAGCCCATCACCCGACCCTGGGGATCGTGAATGATCACCCCATCGGTGGCGTGCTGCACCACCGCTTCCAGCCATTTACGTTCGTGCAACAGCCTTTCCAGCAGGCGGGCGCCCTGCATGCTGGATTCAAACTGGTCCACGTTCAGATGCACCAGGCCGGGACTATCGTGCAGCAGGGGAGGAGCCTCGCTGCGATGCCACAGGCAGAAAACGCCCACTGGCTTGCCCCGGCTCCGAATGGGAATGGCCAGCGGCCTTCCGCTTCCGCGTCGGCGCGCTTCCTGTTCCAGTTCGGCCAGTTGCTCGGGTGGAATGCCACCCTGCTCAACCAGGGCCTCCATCATGCCCACCAGCGGCCTGGATTCTTCGGGGTCCAGGCCATACAGCGAGGTGACCGGTCCGCTGGCATGGCGGGTGGTCATCACACCGGCCTGGCCCCCGGCCGCTTCTACCAGTTGGGTCAGTAAATCATCCAGCACTTCTGGCTCGGCCTGAGGGTCGAGCTGCAGATCCACATGATAATCTTCCACAAGCCTGCCTTCGCAGTTGCGCACAGGAGCGCCTTTGCCCGGTCAGGAAAGGTGCTCATGTGCTGGATACACTTGATTTTCGCCAGGCCAGAGCAAAACTGGAACTGCACCGGCAAAATCCAGGGCTGATCACCGGCTTCATGCTGCCGGATGGACCTATCTATTATAGGAACATTGATTTTGCTGAGCTCTTTGCCCGTCCTCTGCAGACTGAGCTTGAAGAAACCTGGGTGGTGCCCGCCTCGCGCATCGCCCCGCCCCAGCTGCACTCGCGCCAAACGCTCTTTTATGTCTACCAGGTGCTCAACGGACTGCTGCCCCATCCCCCCCCGCCCCCTTTCCAGGACGTGCCCGACGGCATCACCTATCAGGGCCAAAGCCTGGATTTCAGCCGTCTCACGGCCGAGCACAAAAGCTCGGTGTGGACCCGAATGGCCGGCCTCTACGATCAGATTCTGGGTCGCGCCCCCCTCTTTATGGATCTCGTCGCTCGCTACTGCGCCGACCTCAAAGGCTGCACCAAAATATTGGAAGCCGGGGCCGGCTCCGGCCTGATCGCGGCTGCTCTGGCCGCTCAGGGCAGCCAGGTGCACGCAATTGACGTCAATCTCGAGATGCTGGCCCACGCGCGCCACAAGCGTTCGTTCCTGGTCGGGGAGGGGGACGTGGAGCAACTCTTCTTTCCGGATCACTACTTTGACGCCTACCTGTCCAACAATGTCGTACTCTTCACCCATCCGGGTCGGACTTTTGAGGAAGCTCGCCGGGTTCTCAAGCCAGGAGGCTTGTTGGCCATCTCCAGTGCTCAGGTGAATCCTGATTTGAGCGCCATCGGTGCTTCACTGGAGCGAATGGTGGCGGGAGGCGTCCCCGAGGCTCAGGCCCGGGCCTTTCTGGAGTTGCAGGTGGAGATGCTGCCTGAGGCCCGCCCTCGCTCCAGTGCTGAAGTCAAAGCCCAACTGGGCCAGCTGGGCTTTGAGGTTCTCAAGCTGGAGCAAGCCTACGCCGGCATCAACTTTTATTTACTGGCCCGCAAGACCCATGATTGAGAAACTCTCAGAGGCAAACAACTGGCTGCTGATGGGCGGTCGCGCCCCTGGTGGCAGCCTCAAGCATGTCTTGATGGATCGGCTCATTCCGTCCGATTTGCCGGCTCAGTCGCTGGTGGCCGACCTTTCGGCCGGTCTGGCCGCGGTGGCTCTGGCCGAGGTGGCTGAAGCCCGCAATTTGCGCTGTCGGGCTTATGTGCCGCCCAACATTCTGCCGGTTTACCTGGAGGCTTTGCGGAAAACCAGCGCCGAGGTGGTGATTACCGGCTCCCTGGAGTCGGCTCTGCAAGAGCTACGCACCGGTCACGATTCGCAAGAGCTTTTCTGGACCCGCCAGAACTATAGCGATTGCGATGCCTACGGTCATCTCACCCCTTCTCTGGGCGTCGATCATCTGGTGGCGGGGGTGGGCACCGGCTGCGCACTGCGTTGCTTCGGGGCTCACCTGCGGGCCCGCAATCCGCGCCTCCAGGTGCACGCCGTCTACGCCGCCGTCTCGGGCCTGCGCCCCCCGGGGCTGGCTTTGGATCTGCCTGGTTTGCCCGATGTCGGCTCGCCCGCCTACTTGCAGCAACGATTACCCGGTCTTCAAGTGCATACAGTGGAGGCCCCGGACTCCACCGCAGCCGTCCTGCAAGTGCTCAAGGACCTCAAGAATGCTCTGGGAGTAAGTGTGGATCAGAGGTGAAGAAAGTGGCCGTCGTGGGTGGGGGAATCGTGGGGGTCGCCACCGCCCATTTCTTGCAGCAGAAAGGCCTGCAGGTCACGCTTTTTGAGAAAGAAGCCGGCCTGGCCGCCCATCAGACCGGGCGCAACAGCGGCGTCATTCACTCCGGCATTTATTATCCGCCCGGCTCGCTCAAGGCCCGCACCTGTCTGCGCGGGCGCAGGCTGATGGAAGAGTTTTGCACCCGCCACGGCCTGGCCTGGAAGCGCTGTGGTAAGGTGATCGTGGCCACTCAGGCCAACCAGATCGAGAAGTTGCGACAGCTCGGCCAGCGCGGTCAGGAGCACGGCCTGCAGGTCAGAGCCCTGGATAGGGCCGGCCTGCGTCAGATTGAGCCCGCCTGTGCTGGTCTGGAAGCCCTCTTCGTGCCCGAGACGGGAGTGGTGGACTACCGCCAGGTGGTGCAGAAACTGGCCGAAGGTCTGGATATTCGCCTGAAAACCCCCTGGAATCACGAGTCTGAATTTGATGCCTGGATCAACTGCGCCGGTCTCTATTGCGATCGGCTGGCTGGCTCGGAGGTTAAAATTGTGCCCTTCCGAGGTGAATACTATCACCTCAGTCCCGAGGCTTCTGATTTATGCAGAGGCCTGATCTACCCAGTGCCCGACCCTCGTTTCCCCTTCCTGGGCGTGCACCTCACCCGTCACGCGGACGATTCGGTGGGGGCTGGTCCCAATGCAGTTTTGGCCTTGGGTCGCGAGAATTACGACGGCTGGTCCATCAATCTGGGTGAGGCCCTGGAAACCCTCACTTATCCGGGTTTTCAGAAACTAGCCGTGAAATATTGGCGTATGGGCCTGGAAGAACAGCTACGATCTTTTTCCAAGCGCCTGTTTCTGAGAGAACTGCGCAAACTCGCCCCGGAACTGCAATTGCGGCACTTGCACCCCGCCCCCGCCGGGATCCGAGCCCAGTGCGTCAGACCCGACGGAACTCTGGTGGACGACTTCCTGATTTACCGCCAGGGCAAAGCCGTGCACGTCATCAACGCACCCAGCCCCGCCGCCACCGCCAGCCTGGCTATCGCCGAAGAAATTGCTTCGGTTTTAGGTTAAGGCTATGAGGAGCCAGCAATTTGGCCGAAAATCACCCTCAGCTCAAGGCTCTCGTCACGTCCTCTGGGGAGCGGCCCAGGAATATCAGATAGTTGGCAACTGGGGAGCCATTCTCGACTCTGCTGGCCACAATATATTTGCCTCCCAGTCCCAATCCCCGGTAGGTTCCGGCGGGCATGCCCCTGGGCAAAAGCGAGCTGAGGGGGATTTGAGCGTTGCCACCGCGGCGTCGGAAGAGGAAAGTCTCCTCCTGCCGATTTTGGAAGTTGGCGTCTGTAGTGGCAATCGAGGCCAAGATCTCGCCATCGTCGTTGATCCCCAAGGGGTCGGGAAAGATTCCCCCTACCCCCTGAGTCAGGCCACCCTGGAAGACCGTTTCTAAACCCGCGACGGTTTCGACTGTAATTCTTTCAATGCTGCTGACCGGATTGAATCCATCATCATTGTCCCGATAGTCGTGGAGCAACGCCTCGCCGATCCGATTCACGCCTCGGTAGCTCATTCGCAGATTTCCGTTGGGAGCGGCACTCACCGTGCGCGAGCTCCAGACACCGCTGGCGCGATCGTATCGGGCCAGCTGGGTGGTGGTGGATCCAAGAGCACCCCGTGCGAAGACGGTGTCGGCATTCAAGCCCCCCAAAAACAGGCCGCCGGCTCGGACCCGGTCGGTGCCTAAAGAAATCGAATCGCCCAAGTTGCGGTCGAAGAGAAAGATTTCCGCACGACCGTTGGCTCTCACACTGGCTGGAGCAGCCACAGCTTTGCCCTTGGGGTCGATCAGAGGGCCTGAACCCCCAATGAACGTGTCCAGTCCATTCGGCACCGTCACCGATCCTGTTGTTCCCGTATCGTTGCGCAGGAAGATGTTCGCGTTTTGGTCCTGATAAGTGATGAGGTCGTCTTCGTCGCTGAGCTGGCCGGCAACGAGCGGATTGCCCAGAAGCTGGGCGGCCGCGAAGGCCTTCTTGCGGTAGACCGAGCCATCGCTGGATTGAAATAGAACCGTGCCTTGTGTGTTGACGTCCAGGAGCACATTGAATTCTGGAGCCGAGGCCAGTTGGTCTGAAAACGAGCTCATCGGAACGGGAACTTCGATGGCAACCAGGCGAGGGTTGGACACCACATCCAGGGCCGTGGCCAGGAAATTGGCGGCCGACAGGGCCAGGGCAAGCACCTCGAGAGCTGCGGTCACAAACGTGGCCAGCACTCCCTCACCCAACAGAATCGCCAGTTCTTCGGCGAAGGCGGGCAGAGTGAGGATTGAGTTGAAAGCGTCCAGGAAGGCGGCGGCGACATTTCGGCTGTCGCCCGTATTGGCAGAGTTCGCCACGTTGTTACTGGCATTGACCGCAGGGCCCTGACTCACCAGCCTCAGCAGCTCTTCCTGGCTAAAACGGGCAAATGTAGCCGCTCCTAGAGCGACTTCCACAAAGGGAAAGAGTACCGAGAGCACCAGCGTGGCCAGGTCGGCTTTGTCTTCGAAAAGGTTTGCGCTCACGTCCTGGGGCAGGTCTGCGTTATCGGGGTGGCCAGCGTAACCCAGGCCGCGCAAGTAGTAGGTGACGTGCTCCAGGATCGGGTTGTGCTCGAGCAATGAAAAATCATCACGAGCGTTGGATGCGCTGCCGACCTGACCGGTAGCGAAATTGCCCACGCTGTAGCCATTGGCCGAGCCGATCACGCTCACGGCGCTGGTGAATGGAGCGCCAATCAGGTTCGTACGTTGGGACTGAGCTGAAGTGCCCCGGGCCGTGAAAAACTGGCGCACCACGCTGACATAGCGAAAGCTGCCGTTGTTGATGGTGAAAGAACCTGTGGCCGCGCTCAGCTCGCGGCCCGGCGTGATGCGAAGACCACCCGGCTTGGCAGTGATGGCCTGGGTGCCGGTAAAGACCTTGGGGGTCACGATTGGTCCGGTGGCCTCGAGGATGACGTTTTCTAAGAGGGTCTGAATTTGGGGCAGAATGCTGGTCACTGAGTTGGTCGGCAGCAGGCTGGCCAGACGTTGCACCAGCGAGTTGAAGGATGGGGACGCCTGCAGCCGGGTGGCCCGTTGCGCCGCCAGGGCGGGAACGGTGGTCATAATTCCGGGCACCAGGAAGACCAGAGCCAGGGCGGTGCTGGCGGCATCGAGAGACAGGCTCTGACCCGGAATCTTGATGGTCAAGCCACGCAAATTCCCGGCCCCGTCGACGGCGAAGAGGACCTGGGCGGCGTTGTCAGGAGTTACCACGGTGACGTTTCCCGAGGCATCTACCCCGGCCGGTGCCTGCCTGCCAGATACAATCCGGAGCGGTGAACCTCCGATTTGATTCAAGTTGACCGTGGTGGAACTGGGGGTGGTGGTTGTGCTGGATCCGGTGGGGTTGCCCCCGACCAGGCCGCTCCTGCCGGCGTCGCTCGAGCCGCATCCGACCATTAAACCACTGGCGACCCCCAGACCTAAGCCGTGAATAAAGCGTCGACGACTGAGACGAGAAGAAAGCGACATCGGAAACCCCTTAGTGAAAAGTCCCGTGGGCTTCCCAGTCCAGCCAGGGGGGTCCCTCACGGATCTGGTCAGACTTTGGTCAAAAACTGTCCTCGCGGTCAGTCCCCAGGCAGCAAGGCTCGTACAAAATGCTCCTGAACCGAGCAGTTTTCCAGTTTCACGTTCTCCAGCAGTTCCGCAAAAGCGGCCCGGGCCTCGGCCCGAGAGGGTCGCAGCTTGCGCCGAGCCTCCCCTTCGAGCCCCAGAGCATCCATCCAGGCCATCACCTTGTCCCACCCGGCCGGGCCTTTGACCAGAGCCACACAGCTTTCGGTTTTCATTTTCTTATAGGGCCAGAAGAACCAGCTCACATCCTCTTTGTCCAGACGAGCGCGAAAGTCAGTCAGCCAGCGGTCGTCATTTTCGCCCGACTCGCTCATCAAAAGCGGCACGCCTCGGGAGCGTCGCAAAGCCAGGTAAGGCCCGATTTCCTGGGGATCGGCCCAGTAGCGATGAAAGGCCAGTGCCAGCCCCGAATCCCAATCGCTGCTCACCGCCTTAAAATTGGTGGCCCATTCGGCTCCGTCTAAGAACAGGACGTGGCGGCTGTCTACCTCACGAATGGCGGCTCCCATCTCCCGATAGACCTCGTCCAGCTTGGGATGCAAATCGTCGTAGCCAGGCCAGTTGGGAATCGGCTCGTTGAGCAACTCCCAGCCCATTACGGTGGGTTCATCGCGGTAGCGAAGGGCCACTTCTCGCCACAACTGACAGGCCAGTCGACGCGACTCGGCCGATTCAAACAGCCAAGGATAGGAAGCGCCGTCGTCGATATTGTCGCCGGTCTGCCCCCCCGGAGCGGCATGAAGGTCTGGCAACACCCAAAGATTCAAACGCCTGCACTCGGAGATCAACCAGTCCAGCCTCTGCAACTCCCGCTCCTCGCGCAGATACTTCCAGTGCAAAGGCACCCGCACCGCGTTGAAGCCGCTGCGGGCCAGCAACTCCAGGTCGGCTCGGCTCACATAGTGATCGCGATAGCCCTCCCAGAAGGCGCGGCTTTCCTCCGGACCCAGCAATTCTAGAACACCCCGTTCGATCTGAGTGGGCGAGGTGGCCTTGCTGAGGCCCAACATATAGCCTTCTGGAACCCACCAGTTGCCCAGGCACATCCCGCGAAAGTGAACGGGCTGATCCTGGCAGACCAGCTGAGGACCCCGACGTTCAATCCAGCCGGGCGAGAGAAACAGCAAAAACAGCAGCAAAGCTTTCATGGCAGGAGGTTTTACCCCAGCTGGGTAGTTCAAATACCTGAATGGCCATCGGAGCCCTGACCTGGAATTTCTCAATTTACCTGAGCGAATTGGTGCAACTTCGCAATCAAGCCTGGTGGCGCCAGCTTAAACAGGCGGTCAAACGAGAATTCCGCGATTTGGACCCCAATAAAATGGTTTACAACATGCGGGGCCCCTACCACGTGGACTCGTTGGCTTTTGGCGAAACTCCCGTGCTCACCACGCTCAAGATCCTGGATACGCTGCAGCTTCCCAAAGGCTCGACCATCGTGGACCTGGGTTCGGGCCGAGGACTCCCCTGTTTGACCGCCGCCGCTCTCGGCTACAGGACCATCGGTCTGGAGTATTTCGCCGTCTACACCGAGCGCTCCGAGCGCATCGCTCGCGCCATGAATCTGGACGCCACCTTTCTCTCCGGCAATTTTCTCTCGCGCCCGCTGCCCCAAGCCGACGTCTATCTGGTTTCGGCCACCGCCTTCCCGGAAGACACTCGGGCTGCCCTCAAGCAGAAGCTCGACCAACAGGCCTTGAGAGTTGTGGCCCAGGACTGGATTCTGGGGTCGCCCTGGGAACACGAGCGCATGCAAAAATTGCCGGTCAGTTGGGGCACGGCTCAATTTTGCTACCAGAGGAAAATACCCGGGCCTTGAGCGAACGGCCGGGCATGAAGAAGACCCTGCTCGCTCTGCTTTTAACCGCTCCCGCCTTCGCTCAGGACATCGAAGGCCTGATCAAACAAATGACGCTCGAGGAAAAGTTCGGGCAGATTCAACAGTTTTCGGGATTCGGTTTCACCACCGGGCCCACCGCTGCGGCTGAAGGCGAGAAGCAGAAAGAGCTGATCCGCCAGGGTAAGGTTGGCTCCATTCTCAACAGCGTCGGCGCCAAGGTCACCAATGAATTACAGCGCGAGGCGGTTGAGCACTCCCGACTCAAGATTCCCATTCTCTTTGGCTTCGACGTCATCCACGGCCACCGCACCACTTTCCCCACTCCGCTGGGCGAAGCCGCCGCCTTTGATCCCGCCGGTTGCGAAGAAACCGCCGCCGTGGCGGCTCTGGAGAGCCGGGCTCAAGGCATCCGCTGGACCTTCGCCCCCATGGTCGACATCGCTCGCGATGCCCGCTGGGGTCGAATTGTCGAAGGTGCCGGCGAAGACCCTTACCTGGGCTGCAAGCTGGCCAGCGCCCGCGTCAAGGGTTTTCAGCGCGGCGGCAAGTATGCCGCCTGCGCCAAGCACTGGGTTGCTTACGGCGCGGCTGAAGCCGGCCGCGACTATAACACCGTGGATGTCTCCGAGCGTACCCTCCGCGAAATTTACTTCCCCCCCTTCAAATCGACCGTGGACGCCGGCGTCATGACTTTCATGACCAGCTTTAACGAAACCTCAGGTCTGCCCTCGACCGCCAACAAGTTCATCCTGACCGATGTCTTGCGCAAAGAATGGGGCTTCAAAGGCTTTGTGGTCAGCGACTATGAGGCTGTGGACGAACTGCGCCACCACGGACTGGCCGCTGACGGAGCCGAAGCTGGCGCTGATTCACTCAACGCCGGCCTGGATATGGAGATGGTCAGTCAGCACATCGCCCAGAATGGTCCGGCCCTGGTGAAAGCCGGCAAGATCAAGCTGGCTACCGTGGATGAGGCTGTGCGCCGCATCCTGCGCATCAAAAAGCAGTTGGGCCTGTGGGAGCATCCCTACACCGACGAAGGCTCCGAGCAGAGCGTGATCAAAGACCCCGCCCACCGCGCTTTGGCCCGCAAGAGCGCCGCCCGCTCGCTGGTTTTGCTCAAGAACGACAAGAATGTGCTGCCTCTGCAAAGCCCCAAGAACATTCTGGTGCTAGGTCCGCTGGGGGACAATGGCGAGGACCTGCTTGGCCCCTGGCACGGCGACGGCCGCAAAGACGAAGTGGTGACACTGGTTCAAGGCCTCAGGAACAAGTACCCTGGCGCCAATGTCAGCTACCAGAAAGGCTGTGACTTCAAAGGACCGGTGGAGCCCCTGAATCTGGCCGGTGCCGACGTGGTCATTCTGGCCGTGGGTGAGGCCGAAACGATGTCCGGTGAAGCCAAGTCCCGATCGATGATCGGCTTGCCTGGCCAGCAAGAAGAGCTGATCAAGCAGGTTCACAACAGCGGCAAACCCTACGTGGTGGCTCTCTTCAACGGACGCCCGCTGGCTCTGGGCTGGGTGGCCGAAAACTGCCCCACCATTCTGGAATGCTGGTTCCCCGGCTCCGAAGCNNGTGAGGTCAACCCCGGTGCCAAGCTCCCGGTCAGCTTTCCGCGCAACGTGGGTCAGTGCCCTATTTATTACAACCACAAGAACACCGGCCGTCCGCCCGACCTGCGCGCCGACTATGTCTCCACCTATCAAGACGTGCCCAATACCCCTCAGTATCCGTTTGGCTTTGGCCTGAGTTACACCACCTTTAAGATCGACAATGTCAACGTGGCCGGCGACCACACCGTCACCGCTACAGTGACCAACACGGGGCCCAGAGAGGGCGACGAAGTGGTGCAGCTCTACATTCGCGACAAAGTCTCCAGCGTGACCCGTCCGGTGCGTGAGCTCAAGGGCTTTCAGCGCGTTAGCCTCAAGCCCGGCCAGTCCCAAACGGTCAGTTTCCCGCTGGGCAACAAAGAGCTGGGATTTTACAATCGGACCATGCAGTGGGTGGTCGAACCAGGTGAATTTGAGGTCTATGTCGGTAATTCCAGCGAGGCTCCGAAAGCCACCAGCTTTTTTATCAGATAAATTTTAGACCCATGACATAGCGTCAGCTGGACACTATGAAGATTCAACCCAGCCCGTCGACCCAGGCGGCCGCAACCCGGCCGTCTCTCCCCAAGCCTTCTGCAGAAGAGACACCGCGGGATCAGGTGGTCTACAACCATCTCCCCGCCCATCGCTTTCGCGTGCAGAGCCCGGTTGGCGCCGCCATCGGTGCAGGTGCCGCGGTGGGGCTCAATGCGCTGGCTCAGGGGAATCTCTGGACCGGGCTGGCCGCCGCTGGCGTGGGAGCCTTCCTGGGGGGCAATTATTCCAAATTGATCTATTCTGGTCAGGCCAAAGCCCGCGAGCTCGGCAATATCGCCACTCAGCACAGCAAAGAAGAGTGGCTCTCCTTTGAGCCCCTCAAAAAAGCCGACCTGCTGGCCGAGCGGGGCGTGGGCCGCAGTCCCCGCATGTATGACGGCTACGATAGCTCCCGTGATATCGCCGCCCTCTACGCGCGTGAAGGCCGACCCGAGCAGGCCTATGCCGTGGAAGTGGAAGTGGCTCATCTGCGCCCGGCCGCCGAACTTGGCCACCTGGATACACGATTGGAGCTCAACTGGGGACCGGGCCCGGAGCAGAAATACGAGGTCAACCTCGACCAGGACAACGACACCACCCGTCATTCCACCACTTTCAACCGCATCCAGAAGCGTATCGACAAGCACGAACTCCGCCAGCTCGGCTGGCGCGACGGCCAGCCCATCAGCATCAAGGCTGTCACCAGCGACGAGAAGACTGAGCAGGCCAGCCTGGAAGGCCGCACCGATCAGCATCCCCAGCCCGGCAACATCTTTCGCTGGGAAGGCAAGACCGTTTACTACGCCGTCACCGATCGCTTTTATAACGGCGACAAAAGCAACGACCAGGGCACCGATCCCAGCAATCCGCAAAAATTCCACGGCGGCGACTGGCAGGGAGTGATCGAGAAACTCGATTACCTCAAAGACCTCAACGTCGACTGCATCTGGCTCTCCTGCCCGTACGAGGCCCAACGGGACTTCCTGGGCATGGACGGATTCCACGGCTACTGGCCCATGGACTTCACCAAGGCTGAACCCGGCTTTGGCAGTCGCGAAAAGCTGCACGAATTGGTGGAGAAGGCCCACGCCAAAGGCATGAAGGTGATGCTGGACGTGGTTCTCAATCACACTGGATACGGCCACCCCTTCACAACCGACCCAGAGAAGAAAGAATGGTTCAATGCCAACGGCAATATCAGCGGGCTGGGCCAGTGGGAAATGGAGAATGGCTCACTCTGCGGCTTGCCTGACCTGCGTCAGCAAAACCCCGAGGTCACCAAGTACCTGGTGGAAGTCCATAAGGACTGGCTGAAAGAAGCGGACGGCTTCCGCATCGATGCCATGCGCCACATGCCCGAAGATTTTCTACGTACCTTCAATCAGGAGATGAAGAAGGAGAAGCCAGATTTCTATGGCGTGGGCGAAGCTTTCTGGCTCAAGTCCAACTTCGTGGCCGGCTATCAGAATCGGGCCAGTGACTCCATGTTTGACTTCCCCCTGGCCTACGCCATCCGCCGCACCTTCGCTGGTGACCCCTCGCGCAACTTGCACGACCGCATCGAATACTGGAAGGAAGTCAAGCCTCACGCCAGTCAGCACGAAGCCTGGCGGGTGTTGCTCGACAGTCACAAGAGCCAGGATATGTCCCTGCTTTCCCAGGCGTTGAGTCAGGACAAGCTCTACGACAATCCTCTCAAGCTAGGGACCTTCATTGATAACCACGATATGGTCCGTTTCATGTCTGACACAGCCGGCGATATTCG
Source organism: bacterium (assembly GCA_018266105.1). Lineage (GTDB taxonomy): Bacteria > Vulcanimicrobiota > Xenobia > Xenobiales > JADMJV01 > JADMJV01. The sequence continues at coordinate 12,985 of JAFEBA010000016.1, forward strand.
GCGTCAGGAGCAGGCTCTGGCTTTCCTCTACGCCGTACGTGGCACGCCCCATGTCTACTACGGCACCGAAGTGGCCATGGAAGGCATCGGTCCGGCCAATCGCAACGATATGGAATGGGGCAAGAATCCAGAACTGACCGAACGATTCAAGCAGTTGAGCGAGGCTCGGCGCAGTTCCGAGGCTCTTCAGTTTGGCAGTCAGGAAGAACTGCATTGCGACAAGGACACCTACGCCTTCTCACGCATCCGGCCAGAGGAAGAAGTGGTCTGCGCCTTCAACAAAGGGGATGAGCCCGAAACCATCACCATCCCGCTGCACCGGGACAGCCCCATCCCCGAAGGAGCGGTGCTCAAAGACATGTTTGGAGCAGGAACCGTCAAGGTGGAACAGCATACTGTGACCGTGACCATTCCCGCTAAAGGCTACAGCTATCTGCAATGGAAATGATCTGGAAGGTGCAGGCCGGTCCTACCGCCTGCGCCCATCTCCAACGCCAGGGTTGGAACTGGCAGGATTTTGAAGTCGTCATCGGAGCCTCGGCCGGTCCCAAATGGTTGGTGCTCAGCGCCCTGGATCGCTTTCTGGCGCCGGTCTTGCAGCAAAATCGTCAGGAACCCCTGCACCTGTTAGGTTCATCCAGCGGAGCCTATCGCTTCTCCGCCTATGTTCAGGAAGATCCGGTGCGGGCCCTCAAGAACCTCGAGGAAGCCTATATCGATGCCGACTGGTCACCGGAACGCCCGCAGAAACTCATCCGCCAGACGGCAGCCGGCATCGTGCGCAGTTTCTTGCGTCGTCAGCCCCTTGAGCATCCGAACTATCGACTGCATATTATCACCTCGCTTTGCCACGGTTGGCTGGCCTGGGATCAAAAGTGGGCGCAAGTACTGGCGCTGCTGGCCGGAGTGGTGCTCAATGCGCTGGGGCGTGACAAGCTGGGCTATCTGGTCAAGCGTTTGGTCTTCAGCGATCCGCGCAGCCCTCTGCCGGCCCGCTTTCATGACCTTCCCACCTTGCGCACCGAGCTCAATGAATCCAATCACTTCGAGGCGGTGCTGGCTTCAGGCGCGATCCCGGTCTTGATCCCTGGCGAACGCGATCTGCCCGGGGCTCCTCCCGGTCTGCTGCGCGATGGCGGCCTGGTGGACTACCACTTTGACCAGTTGCAGTTGCACAACGAGGGCCTGATTTTATACCCGCACTTCGCCGACAGCCTGCTGCCGGGCTGGCTGGAGCGCTACGGACGCAGGCGCCGCATCCCCCAACAGGTGCTGGACCGCATGGTTTTGCTCTCGCCTCATCCCGACTGGATCAGCAAGCTACCCAACGGGAAGATTCCGGAACGCGGCGACGCCGCTCATATGGGCCAACGCGAGCGCCGTCGCCTGTGGAGCGAGGCCGCCCGGCGCGGCCAGGACCTGGCCGAAGCCTGCCTGCCTGAGCGTCTCTTAGGTAATATGGTTCGTTTTTCTTGAAACGGATTCTTCTGGCGCTTTTTGTTATCGGTGTTGCCCGTGGCGAGCCGATTGAGCTTGTGAAAGACGGCAAGTCCAGTGCCTACATTTTGGTGCGAGCCGAAGCCGGTCGCTGGGAGCGTCAGGCAGCACAAGATCTGGCCATCGTCGTGCGCAAGATGACGGGTGCCAGCTTGCCGGTGGTCAATCGCCAACAGGAGGGCTTCCCCATAGTGGTGGGGGATTTGGCTCGACCCCGACTGGCGGAGCAGTTGGAGCGGGTGATCCCGAAGCAACCAGTGCTGCGCTCCGACGCCATCGCACTGGCAGTCGACTCACAGGGTCTATATTTAGCCGGCAGCAATGACGATTCGCATTACTTTGCCGTGGCTGAGCTGATGCGCCGCTGGGGCTGTCGCTGGTATCTGCCCACCGATCTGGGAGAATGCATCCCGCAGCAAACGAGCCTCAGTCTGGAGCCCTTCAGCTACAGCTACGCACCGCCTTTTGAGGTTCGCGGCTACTGGATCTCTTGGAATGGGGACCGAACCGGCTACGAGGAGTTCGCCCATCGCAATTTTATGAACAACGCCAGCGTGCCCGCAGGCCACGCCATCGGAACTTATGTCAAGGAAGTTCAGAAGAAGCTGGGCAGATTTGAGGTCAGTTCTCCAGCCGCAGCCGAGGCCTTAGCTGATTTGATCGGCCCGGACTACTCGACTGGCAAATCACTCTCTCTTTCCATTGAAGATGGGGAGGTCTCCAGCGCAACGGAGAGCGACCGCGAACTGTCTGGTCATCTCTTTGATAAGTACTTCCAGACAGAAGCTTTGGCGGACAGCTATTTACTTTTCTACAATCGGGTCTGCCAAAGGTTGCACCAACTGTTTCCCGATAGTCAGGCACGGTTAGGATTTCTGGCCTACATCAATCTGACTCTGCCGCCGCAACGAAAAATTGAGGCCGATCGGGCACTGGTGGCCTATCTGGCCGCGATTGATACCGATCCGAATCATGCCTTTACGGACGCTCAATGGAGTTCCCGAGCGGACTACTGGGGAGCGCTCCGAGGCTGGGTCAAGGCCATGCACGGGAGGGTGATAATCTATGACTATGACCAGTCCATGCTGGTCTGGCGCGACCTGCCCAACCCATCCCACCAGGTGCTCTCCCGCGAAATAAAGGAGTATGCTCGTTTAGGTCTGCTCGGCTTCTCGACCGAGAGCCGCAACGCCATCGCGACCACTTTTCTTAACCTCTATTTTCGTGGCCAACTCTATTGGAATCCTGACCTGGATGTGGCCAACGAACTTAAGCTTTTTTACCCAAAGTTTTTCGGGCCTGCGGCCACGCCGATGGAGAACTACTGGTCAGCTATTTACAAGGTCTGGAATGATACCCAGGTGACCGAGCACGAGTATTTCGTCATTCCCGCTATTTACACTCGTGAGTTGAGCCAGAATCTGGCCACTCAGTTGGCTCAAGCCGGACAGGTCAGTCAGGAGCCCTATCACTCCAGGCTTGAGTTTGTGCGTTCGAGCTGGAGCATCCTGGACGGAGTGACCCGAATGCAGGAACGAGTCGGCCTGGGTGACTATGCGGGAGCTACGCTGATCGGACGCGAGACGCTGGCGTTCCGGGAAGAACTTACCAAGCAGAGCGGCATCTTCACGACTTACAAGAGTTTTCCAGAGAGCGGACCAGCTTTTTGGCCCGGTGAAGTCGACTATTTCGAAGAAATGGCCAGACTGGCCCAACGAAAGATTCGCCAATCACCGATTCTCTGGGGTTTTAGGGCTGATCCCGAGGATCACGGAATTTGGCAGGGGTGGGCCGGCCAAAGCCAGGGGTGGGGCTCCATTCGAACCGACCTGTATCTGCAGGCACAGCGGCCCGAAACCCGGCCGGGCTACGCCTGGTATCGTTGGGATGTGGAACTGGAGCCAGCGCAGCTCCAGGGTGTGCATCTTTTGTTTCCCGGTCTTTTCAACGAGAGTTGGCTGTATCTGAACGGTCATCTCCAGGCGCACCGGCCTCAGAAGGAGCTATGGTGGCGTAACGACTACCGTTTCCTGTGGGATGTGCCTTTGCAAGATCTGCATTCTGGCCGCAATTCCTTGGTCGTGCGCACCAAGGTGCCCCTACATTTTGCCGGTATTTTCCGACCGCCCTTTCTCTACCGGCCCTAGGTGCTTTGCCGGAAACACCCTTGAAAAGCGTGAATCCTACTTCTGGTAAGGACGAATCGGGAGAATTCCACCCTCGCAGCGTCTGTTTCCCTGCGCTGGAGCGCCCGCCCCGCAGAAATGCCGGCTATCCGGCCAGGCTCCTAGTTCTTGGTTAAAGCTGCCCGCTACCCCACATTCAATGGGTGCCTGTCGCAAATGTCTGCGCCGCTCCCAGGCGATCGGCCTGGTCAGGCAGGTCCGCCACCAGGTTGGCCCGGAAGTAGGCCTCATGAATGTTGTTACTGCCAGGGAAATGGAAGAGATCGATCGGCGCACCAGTGCCGAGTGGGGATTGGATGCCCAGGTTCTCATGGAGCTCGCCGGTCGCCGTGTCAGTGACTGGTTGCCTGGTGGCAAGGTGGCCTTTCTGTGCGGGCCCGGGAATAACGGCGGAGACGGCCTGGTGGCTGCTCGCGCTTGGGCGGACCGGGGTGGGCACGCCTGCATCTATCTGATGTCCGAGCAAATGAAGGGCGATGCTCTTCGCAATCTAGATCGGGCCCGGGCCTGGAATATAGATGTTTTCCCCCTGGAGCAGTTTCGTCCGGATGGTTTCGACTGGATCGTGGATGCCCTGTTTGGAACCGGACTCAGCCGCTCCCTCAATCTAGCCTGGCTCGACTCCCTGCCTATGGACCGAACCGTAGCGGTGGACATTCCCTCGGGGATTCATTCAGACACCGGGCAGGTCTTGGGCCAGGCTGTCCGGGCTCACACTACGATTACTTTCGGGCTACCCAAACTGGGTCATTTGCTGGCGGCCGAGCACTGCGGGCAGCTCCTCGTCGAGCCCATTGGTTTCCCGCGCACTTTGCTTCAGAATGAGGACTGCCCAGGTCGGTGGTTGACCCCCGAATTGGCGAAGGTCTGGTTGCCGACTCGAGGGTTGAGTTCTCACAAGAGAAATGTGGGGCGTGTGTTGGTGGTGGCTGGTTCGGCTCGCTACCCCGGCGCCGGCGCGTTGGCAACGCTCGGCAGCCTGAGGGCTGGGGCCGGGTTGGTTTACTGCTATGGACCGTCCTGTCTGCGCCTTCCCCTGGAGGCTATCCCGCTGGTCTGTGCCGGCGAGGCTCTGGGAAAAGCTGATGTGGAGCCGATTGTCCGTCAACTTGAGCAGGCTGATGCACTTTGTCTGGGACCCGGGCTGGGTGACGAGCCCGAAACGTTGGCCGCAGTGCGTGAAATCCTGGAGCGCAATCCGCTCCCCGCCGTTGTGGACGCAGACGCGCTCCGGGGCCTGCCCGAACAGCTAAGTCCTCGAGTGTTACTGACTCCACACGCCGGCGAGCTGGCTCGTCTGTTGCGAGTCAGAGCCTCGGAGCTCGAAAGAGACCGACTTCGTTACGCTGTTCAGGCCGCCCGAAATTTCAACTGCAGCCTGCTTTTCAAGGGTCCTGCCACGCTGGTAGCCAGCCCCGGCGGGCGTTATGTTGTCAGTACCCAGGGCACCCCGGTGCTGGCTCAGGGCGGTTCAGGCGACGTTCTCAGCGGCATCTGCGCGGCGCTGCTGAGTCAGGGTCTGGATAGCTTGAGGGCCGGTGCGCTGGCAGCTTACCTTCAGGGCTCGGCCGGAAGATTATCTGGAGTCAAAGCGGGCCTGGGAGCGGAGGCACTGGCGGGTTGGCTGCCCTCTGCCCTCAGCCAGCTTTAGCGAAGGTTTGGGATGATGTAGTTGTGCTGGCTTTGGTCCAGCACAACAATCGGCGGAGTGGGCGGTGGCGCTGGCGGATCCTCGGGCTTGGCCGCCTGATTCTGCATCCAGAACAAGGTATCCAGCTCCTTGGAGCCTTGAATACTGCAGGCCTTACCGCGGTCTGAGAACCAGCTGATTTTGCCTACCACCGGCACGCCGATGCTGCGCATCTGGGTTTCCTGAACTTCCAGCGCTTCGTTTTTCAAAACCTTGTCCAGTGCCTGAACCGTGTTCAGCGGCTTGCCTTTGGCGGCCGTGCGTGCGCCTTCCACGGCGCCGTAGAGACCAAAAGCCAGGGCACCGATTCCCAGCGCCATCAACCCGTTATGCACCGACTGGGTGAGCACGCCGATGGGCAGTCCGACCATCGAGCCGGTGGCCACACCCATGGCCGCGCCGCGGATCGCGCCCTTGTAGACCGCCTGGGCGATCCGTCCGGCCGCATTGGTATCTTCCTTCTGATAGAAGCGCCAGCCATAGTCGCCGGCTTGCTGGTTGAAGTAGGATAGCTGGTGGGCCGCCTGAGCCACCGGATCCTTGGAGCTCATTTTTTCGTCCAGGTTGTACATCTGGTAGAGCAATTTCAATTCGGATAGATTGCGCACCAATACCGGCTCGCCGTGACGCAGCTCCACGCCCTGGCTACCCGGGGTGACGCGCGTGTTCTTGGTCAATGTCGCCAGCCGGTTCATCGAGGCCATATCCTGCCCCGTGCTGGCCGTGCCGGCCGCCGCAATGGCGCCCAGGCTATCGGAAGAAAGGTCGAGTTGCAGATTGCGCATGGGCTGGAAGAGCACCGGCTCCTCCTTTTGCAGGCGACGCAGGGCCTCCAGATCTGAGAGGGTCTTCGTGCCGGTTAGCTTACCCTGCAGGCCCTCTTTGCTGGAGACCTGCAGTTTCCACGGAAATCCCTGATTTTGCATGGCCTGGGTGAAGTAGCCCAGCATCTTGGCGGCGTCGCGCTCGGAGATGTTCTTGTACTCGTCACTGTCCAGGAGCACGTCGATGCTGGAAGCCTGGTTGCCCAGTCCGATCAGATCCACCGCCGAGGTGGGCTGCTTATGCTCTTGCCGCGGCCGCGTGGGGATTGGTTGCTTGAAGTTGCTGATCTGCATGACATGGTCAATTTAGCCTCGGGCACTGAAATAGTACTGAATGACCCGAAGGAGGGCCGCCAGCCGCGAGAGCCTGGACCCCGCGAACCGACCGCGTCAATTTAAGAAACTTTTCCGGGCCAGGGTGTACCCTTTGCATCACAAATATACAGAGGCCCTTGAGCGACCCCCGGAGGAACGCAATGATCGACAAACTCAAATCCGTCAGCCCCCTGATGGCCAAACGCCCGGCAAACGCCCCCAAGGGTGCCGAGACCCCGGCCACTCAGCCCCACGATGGCGTGCACTGGTCGGCCACCGACGGCGGTTATAAGCTGGCCGCTCCTCCTAAATTCGATGGTCTTGAAGCTGCCAACAAACCCCAGGTCAAGGCCAACGGCCTGGCGGAAATTGGCAAGAAGGTCGGGCTGGGCGCCGCCCTCACTCTCACCGGACTGGTTGGTATGGCCGGCGTGGCCAATGCCCAGACCGCTCAGGTCCAGACTGTCCGCGCCAACGCCAATGCAGCCCAGCCCATGACCCTAGCCCAGGCCGTGCGCGCCGCCCTTCCAGCCGAGCGCAGCCAGACCCCTGTTCAGGCCTCTTCTGTGCAGGACGCCGTCAACAAATTCACGGCCACCCAGCAAATCTACGTGGTGGGCAGCCCTCAGTATCAGAATAAGCCTCTCAGCGCCCAGGATTACGCCCAGTTTCAGTCGGTGATGAAAGAGCATCCCAACGCCTATCTGGTGCTCATCGCGAACAGCAACAACATCAAGGACGACGACTGGGTGCTCTCGCGCGGTATTGGCGAGAACCCGGGCTTCACCGCCAATGTGGACAGCCGCACCGGTGACCGCAACGGCGAGGTCTTCATGATCTACTTCCACACCACCGACCAGGGCTTCATCAATCGCACCGGCCACGACCGGGCCATGTTTATGCGCTCCGAGCAGCTGCTAGATGACGCGGGCGTGGGCGAGAACAACTTCGTAGACCGCGAGACCCTGCAGAACAAGGAGCTCTTCACTACCTACATTCAGGGTATTCAGGCCGGCAATAGCCCGGCGATGGCTCTCAACGGCGTGCTGGAGAAGATCGATACCGGCGTCAACAATTACGTCACCACCTATGTGCAGGGCGCTCAGAATGGCGTCAACGCTGCTCGCACCGCCATCACCAATGTCGAGCCCAAGGTGCGCGACTTCCAGAACAAGCACGGCAACAAGGGCGCTCTGGGCAATCCCGACGTCAACGGCTGGAAGTCTCAGTTGGATCAGGCTCAGACTATGATCAATAACCGGGATTTCAAAGGCGCTCTCAATTTGGCCCAGTCCGTGCAGCGCTCAGTCAGCGGCTATGAGTCGGCCATCAGCGCTTTCACCAATGCCCCCAACGTCGCTCAGCAGGCTCAGGCCTTGATCGACCGGGCCGAAACCCAGCTGCCCGGTCTGGAGAATAACGGCCCGGCCCAGCAGGCCCGCCAGAACATTCAGCAGGCCAAGGATGAGCTGAAAGCCTACCAGGCCAGCTATTCCGCCAACAACACCGATTACCAACAGCATCTCAGCCGCGCCAGTGAGCTGGCTCAGGGCGCCATCGACAAAGTGGCCGCCTCCAAGTCGCAGACCGAGACCATCAAGAACGTCAAACTCTACGGTGGGGGAGCCCTGGCGGCCGTGATTCTGGTCACCGGCATCGGTCTCAACTACCGTGCCCGCAAGAAGAAAGGCGAAGCCGACCATGAGGTGGACGAGGCCCTGGCCAAGCTGGGCGAAAAGTCCAAGGAGCTGGTCCGCATTATGAATGCCGAATCCTATGAGGATGTATCCCAATACACCGGCATGACCCAGAAGATGGCCAACGACCTGATCGCCAGCACGGCCGACTCGCTGGCCCTGATGGGGGGTGGCGAGAAATTCATCGCCGAGGCCAAGAGCATGATCGCTGGCAAGACCATTGGTCAACGCCTCAAGAATATGTTCGCCACCGGCAACTTCCAGGCAGCCATTCAGCTGCTCACCAGCGACGAGCAGAAGTTGCCTTTCGACCTCAGCGATTCCAAGCGGGCCGAACTGGAGAAAGGCTCGGCCGCGGAAGCCTGGCGCGATACCATTCTGGCCCAGGTTCCAGCCAGGCCCTTTGAGGAGACCCTCAGCGGCATTCTCGATCAGATGGGCTCGCACGCCGTCACCAACGACAAACTGGTGACGACCATTCAAACCAAAGCCAAAGAAGTGGGTCACTACCTGGACGAGGTCAAAGCCGAGTCCCAGGCGCTGGTGGACAAATCTCAGAAGCTTCAGGAAGCCGGCAAGGACGACGGCCTGTTCGTCTCTTCCTCCGTGACCAGGCGCCTGATGCCCTATGTTCTCGGCTCGGAAGGCCAGCCCGGTCTGCTTGATAAGGGCAACGACGTTAAGAAGCAAGACCCGCTGCGCGCCTGGTCCGAATTTGGCGACGTGGGTAAGCGCATGGCTACGGAAGGCAACCAGATCGTGGAGGTGGGTCAGGGCGCCCGCGACAACCTGCTGCCGGCCCTGAAGACGGCCGACGAGGCCCTGCATCCCTACGATGTGCAGACCAGCTGGGCTCACTCCAAAAAGGAAGAACTCTCCATCGCTCTCGATCGCACCGGTGAGAAAGCTGTCAGCGCCTCGGTGGCCGATGACGTGCAGGCCTTGAAGAAGGACATCGCCGCCCTGCAGTCGCGGGTGGAAACGGTGGTGGAACAGGACAAAGAGCGCCGCGAAGTCTCTCCCGGCCTGATTTCCGACGCCGAAGCCGACGTCAATACGGCTCGCGAAGGCCTGGCCAAGGCTCTCAAAGCCGCTGGCGTCTTTAGCAACGGCACGGCCGACCAGGTGCTGCGCGAGCCCGACCGCGACCCCACCACCCAGACCGACAAGTCGCACAAAGATTGGGATCAGATCAAGGGCAACCTGGACCTGGGCAAAATCGAAGACGCCGGCACCCTGCTGCAGAACATTCGCACTCAGACCAGCACCGCTCACGATCTGGTCAAGCAGTCGCGTGACGCCTTCAACAACTACACCGCCACCGCCCAGGAACGGGCCAGCCGCCGCGACAACATCGGCAAGTCCATCAAGGAAACCTACGCCGACTCGCTCAAACGCATCCAGGGGGGCTACAACGCGAACGCTCAGAAACTGGCTGCTGACGAAGTTCACAACAATGCCAACGACAAGGTGGGCACCGTCAGTGATTATCTGAGCAACGCCCAGAACGAACTGGAGACCTCCGGCTCGCTCAACAGCCAGGCTCAGGCCAACTACGAACGAGCCTACCTGCTCACCTCGCGCGACCAGTTGAACGAAAGCGACAAGCAGCTCAAGGTGGCCAAGGCCAACCTGGAGGCCATCACCACCGCCGAGAAGGCTTTGAATCAGCATCAGGCCGATGCCGAGAAGGAGCTGCAGGCTCTCAGTGGTCGCGTCCAGAGCACGGCCGGCAAAACCGGCGCCGAGTATGTGCGCGGCCCGGCCAAGAGCCTGGTGCAGCAGACCCAGAGCGCTTTGGCTCAGGCCAAATCAGCCGTGGGCGCCAAGCCTGCCGATCCCTACGCGGCCAAAGCCGCCCTGGCCTCGGTAGAGAACCTGCGCACCCAGGCCGAGAGCAAGATCGACTACGACCACCGTTGCTTCGACGCCGCTCGCTCGGCCATCAGCTCGGCTGAATCCTCCATCAGCAGCGCTGAATCCACCATCAGCAGCGTCAACAACATGAGCTGGAGCACCTACGTTTCCGACTACGGCAGCGTCAGCCATTCCGTCTCTTCCAGCGACCTCTCAGGCGCCCGCAGCTACGTCAGCAGCGCGCGCAGCGAACTGGCCTCGGCCCGCTCCAAGATGTCCTCGCAAGATTACGAGGGTGCCAAGAGCTCGGCCGATTCCGCCGACAACAGCGCCGACCGCGCCGCCAGCGAAGCTCGCAGCGTGGAATCGCGTGAGCGCAGCCAGTACAACTCGATGGTGGCCGCGGCTGAAGCCGAAGCCGCTCGTCGCCGTCGCGAGCGCGAGGAAGCCGCCAGCCACCACAGCTCCGGCGGTGGTGGGGGAGGCGGCCACTCCGGCGGCAGCGGCTCCACCGGCGGCGGCTGGTAAACGAAAATTCCCGGAGTGCCAGGCGCTTACTCTTCTCCAGAGCAGCAGTTGATGGAGCTCTACTCTGCTCTGGAGCAACCGGCTACCGGAAATCACTGCGGTTCTTGCCGTAGTTGCTGCTCGGCCGCAGGGCTTTCAAAACAGAACGTGACCGATTTGGAGCTGGCCCTCCTGGGCCCAGCCGGGCCCGATTTCGCTCGCTATGCTGCTCGCGAAAAAGACGCTTGCGGTCGGTTTGTCTTCGAGGTTTGTCCCAATCTGGGTCCCGAGGGCTGCCGTGTCTATTCAATTCGACCGTTTTCATGCCGTGTGTTTGGTCACTACAGGGCAGAAGGTACCGTTCTGCCTGAGGCCTGCGTCTACATCGGCCGAGACCGCGAGTTTCCGGCTTCCCAATATTACCAGACCGTCCCCGGTGCCGTCAGGCTTCGCCAACTCAGTCGAGACTATCAATTGCGCAAGGTGCCTACAACTCGGGCCGCGTCAGGAGAGATAACGGGGCTCGGTCTCAACCTGGAAGACGTCTGGGATCGAGCCTTGGAAGCAATTGGGCGGGGCGCCAGTCCTGAACTGCCCGAACAGGCAGCCGAAGAAGGGGTCTTCGCCACTTATGTGCGCGCTCTCTGGGCAGGTGAGAACAACCGTCACGCTGAGGCCCTGGGGTATTACCTGCAAGTGCTGCAAGATTGCCCGAAACGCCACGACCTGATGACTTTCGCGGGTTTTCATGCCTTTCAGATCGGCCAGATGGAGCAGGCTGAGCAACTCTGGCTTTCTGCTTTGCAGCTCTTTGCTGGCAACCCGCTCACTTTTTCTTTCCTGGGCTACCTTTACAGTCACTATCAACAATGGCAAATGGCGGCTGACTTCTTCGGAGCTGCTGCCGAGCTGGAGCCCGAGCAGTTGCTTCACAGAAAGCGTCGAGATGAGGCGCTAAACCGGGTTGCCAAGCGACGACCAGAGGCTTCAGTTACCGACCATCCAGGAGATTAAAGAGCGCAGGTCGCGAGTGGGGCGCCAACCCAGTCGGTCCCAGGCCCGGCTTGCGTCACCGACTCGAGAAAGGGTGTCGTTATTCCGTTGCTGGTCGGGCGAAGTGGTGACCAGCAGGCGGTTCGAGAGCCGATCAAACCCCTCCTCACCCTGGTCTGTTGTCCGCCAAACCATTTGAAAGCCCAGCTCTTCGGCGCAGATCTCCACAAATCGTCGAACGCTGGTTGATTCACCGGTCGCCAGTACGAAATCTTCGGGACTTTCTGTCTGCAGCATTCGCCACATGGCCTGGACGTATTCATCTGCACAACCCCAATCGCGTCGACTTTCCAATGAACCCAGGGAAAGGGGGGTGCTGGAACCCTCACGCAAGCGCTTCAGACCTTGCAATACTTTCTGAGTCAGAAAGCGATCGTCTCGAAGCGGAGACTCGTGGTTGAAGAGGATGGCAGAGCATGCGAAGAGACCAAATTTTCTGCGATAGAAGGCTGTAATGTTCTGACCGTTGACTTTGCAGCACCCGTAGAGGGTTACGGGGCGCATCGGTGTGGATTCGTTTTGTGGACTGCTCTCGGGGTGGCCAAAAACCTCTGCTGAGGAGGCCAGCAAAAATCGCGTCTCCGCGCTGTGCAGTCGAATCCCCTCCAGCAAACGCGCCGGGGCGATTCCGTCTAACTCGGCCGTTTCCAATGGAGCGCTTTCACTGTCGGCTAAGGAAGAACGAGCTGCCAGATGATACAACTCTTGTGGCTTCAAAACGTTCAATTCGGCCGCCAGGGGCGCGGCCTGATGCCAGTCAATCGCCCTTAACTCAACCTGTTCGACCAGTCCCAGCCGCTCCAAACGCCACAGCTTAAGAGGTCTGTCCGGTGGATACCAGCCGACCACACGATATCCTTTGGACAGTAGCCACTGCGCCAGATAGCTTCCGTCCTGACCCGTGATTCCGGTGATGACGGCCGTCTTACTCATCAAGCTGAGCTCACTCCTCTAGTAGGTCCGGTAGCATCTCCTGCACAAACCGATCCAGGACTTGCACAGGCGTTCCAGAAACGCGAATTGTGTCTGGCAAAGCTTTCTTAAAGTTGATCGGTCTCACCTTGCTTGTGGCTGCTTACCCGAAAATTAGGCACCCCGTCAGCTTTCGTGTTGCACTTGAGAGCTACCAACTTTTTCCAGCCTTCAGCTTGGGCGCTTTGCAAGTTTTTGTGCCGCTTGGGGAGGTCATTCTGGGTCTGAAACTCCTCTTCAGGCCGACCGGCAAGTCCATCTGGTTCGCATCCGCTTTGTTTGCTGGCTTTGCTTTGGTGCTGAGTGCGGCCTGGATGCGAGGCGAACATCTGGTGTGCGGCTGCTTCGGTCGGGTTGACATGTTCTTACACATGCTGCCACACGGCCTGAGCATTCATATTCTGTTGAATCTGGCCGCTTCGGCCGGCTTGTTTCGCTGCCGTAATCTAGTGGGAGGCGCCGACCGGAGTCCGAGAGGGTAAAGTGCCTCCGCCCAGACAGACGACTCGACAGGAATATTTTTGGATGTCGTGTCCTTGGGTCCAGCCGCGGGTGTCGACCAAAACCTTGGCCTGACTCAAAACAGTATCCACATCGAAATCGCTGTGGTCGGTCATCAGGATGCAGCAGTCAGCCTTGGCGATGTCGGAGGCGCTGGCCGAGTGCCAGGTTTTGCCCCCCATCCTGACCTCAGGAAGCAGTGGATCGAGGTAACTGACCTTGGCTCCGCGCGACTCCAGGAGCTCCAGGACACGCAGCGCGGGCGACTCACGATGGTCGGCGACGTCTTTTTTGTAGGCCAGGCCAAGCAGCAGAATCGAGGACTCTTTCAGGCCCTTGGTTCCCAGAGCCTGAACGGTCAGGTCTACCACGTGGTTGGGCATGCGAGAATTGAGCTGGCCGGCCAACTCAATAAATTGGGTGGGAAAATCGAACTCCCGGGCCTTCCAGGTCAGATAGAAAGGGTCCAACGGGATACAGTGTCCGCCAATCCCCGGACCGGGATTGAAGCGCATAAATCCAAAGGGTTTGCTCGAGGCCAGGTCCAGAATCTCCCACACGTTCAGGCCCATCTCGTTGCACAGCAGCGCCAACTCGTTCACCAGTGCAATGTTGACGCTGCGGAAAATGTTCTCGAAGAGTTTCTCCAGCTCGGCAGCCTGGGCCGAAGAGGCGCGCTTCACAAGGTCGCTCCGTTCAAGCAGAGCCTGGTAGAGGCATGCCGTCAGGTCGGTGCAATTTTCGGTCAAGCCACCCACCACCTTGGTGGTGTTGTACGTGTGGTAAGAGGGATTACCTGGATCAACTCGTTCCGGTGAGAAGGCCAGGAAGAAGTCCTCGCCTACTGTCTGCACTCGCCCCCCTTCCAACACGAGAGGCAAAACGACTTCCGCAGTCGTGCCCGGGTAGGTGGTGCTTTCCAGCACGACCAACGAGCCTGGACGGATGAGTTGGCCGATGCGTTTGGCCACGCTGACGACGTAGGAAATGTTTGGCTCGCGGTTCTTGGTCAGGGGTGTGGGAACGCAAATCACGATGACGTCGGATTCGCCCATGCATTGAAAATCACGCGTCGGTTTGAGGTTACCGGAGGCAACGACGGACTGCACGATCGAGTCCTGGCCATTGATGTAATCAATGCCTTTCAGCAAGCGCTCCACTTTGGTGGTGTCATCGTCCAGACCCAGCACGGTGAAGCCTCGCTGAGCAAAACCCAGGGCCAGAGGAAGGCCAACGTAGCCGAGGCCCACGACGGTGATGGTCGCTTTACCTTCCTGCAGTAGTTCTTGAAGTTTGGTTTTTGCGTGCACAGGTCTATCCTTCGGCTTTCAGTTTTCGGTTCATGGGCGAGCATAGGCTACAACAGAGAGGTTATCTTGCCCTCCAGGATTGCCATCTACTCCTGTTAGGGCCAGATTGACCAAGGCTGCCCCCAATTTTTTCACATCCGAGCCCAAATCTTCATACAGACTCTTCAGATGATTCGTCTGGACCGAAAGGTGGGCGTTTCGGTAGCAGCACTCATTGATACCGTCCGTGAAGAGAAGCAAAACCTCTCCACTCTTCAACACAAAATCGAATGTGCTGGCCAGTTCAATCGGAACGGGCTGCTCTGATCGCAAATAAATCTGATTCGGAGTGTTTCTCCAGCGCACGCCACCAGGGCTCAGGGTGACGACGCTGCAGTCACCAAAAGAAAAGCCGAAAACAGCACCGCTTTGCTCATCCACCACCGCGATCAGCAGTGCCGAGCCGCCGAGCTGGTCATTCAGCAGTCCTTCAGCCCCCAACCACAGCGACAGTTGGCCCATTCGCCTGGGCGGAACCGCCATCTCATGGATTCGCTGAATCAGATGATGGCTGACTTCGTGGCCGTGGTGGCCATCGGCCACCGCTAGAAGCAGTCGGCCGTCGGCCCTTACGACCGCAGCCGCATCCTCGTTGATGCAAGCTTTGCTGCCTTTGTGGATCATGGAGGGCGAGTCAGGGTCGGACCCCGCACTAATGAAGGCACTCAAGCCTTCCAAGTGCAGATCTCTGAACTCCCCCATCTGCTGGGCGCTTTCGCCCAATAAGAGTAACCGATTCATAAGCTAGCTATGGCTTATACAGTCAGCTGAGGTGTTCCTGGTTGGGGAGGCCCAGGGTTGCATCCGGGCGTCCCACGCAGAAGTAGGAGAACCCGCGTTCTATCATGCGTTTTGGAGGATAGAGATTTCGTCCGTCAAAGATGACCGGGCGCGCCATTAAGCGGCGCATTCGGTCGAAATCGGGTCGCCTGAACTCGTTCCATTCGGTCGCGATCACCAACGCTTCGGCCCCCTCCAGCGCGTCGTAGGCAAGCTGGGAATAGTTTAACCGGTCTGCGTAGATGGCTTTTACTCTGCTTGTGGCCCTTGGGTCGAATACGGACAGTTCTGCTCCCGCCTCAAGGAGTCGGTCCAAGAGATAGAGCGCGGGAGCCTCCCGAATATCGTCGGTGCGGGGCTTGAAAGCCAATCCCCAGACGGCGATCTTTCGTCCCATGATCTGGCCGTTGAAGAAGTCGCTAACCCTTTCAAAAAAGGTCTCTCGTTGTCGATAGTTGACTCGGTCTACTGCCTTAAGGATGTCGACCTCGGTATTGAGTCCGGCCGCCACCTGAATCAGGGCCTTGACATCCTTGGGAAAGCACGAGCCGCCAAAGCCCAGGCCGGGAAACAGAAATTTTTCGCCGATACGGCTGTCGCAACAAATTCCATTACGCACCTGCTCAACATCTGCTCCCGAGAGCTGGCAGAGCCTGCTGACCTCGTTCATGAAGCTGATCTTGGTAGCCAGGAAGGCGTTGGCCACGTATTTCGTCATTTCCGAAGAGGCCCGGTCCATAATGATGATCCGGTTGCCTGTGCGTAGAAAAGGGCTGTACAGCTCCTGGATGAGCTGGATGGCAAACTCGTCTTCGGCTCCCACGACGATCCGCTCGGGCTTGAGAAAGTCGTTGACGGCGTCACCCTGCTTGAGAAACTCCGGATTGCTGACGACAGCGATATCGGGCCTCGAAGATCTGAGCATCCGTTCCGCGATCTCTGCGCCCGTCCCAACGGGAACAGTGCTCTTGATGATCAGGACCAGTCCGCGGGCGGCGCACCGGGCCACCGTGTCGCAGGCCGAGTGGACCGCTGAGAGGTCGGCCGAGCCATCCTCGTTGGAGGGAGTGCCGACCGCGATCATGACGCAGCGCGCCCTACTGATAGCAGCTTCAATCTCTGTGGAGAAGCTCAGGCGGCCTTCGCTGGTGTTCGCTTCGATCAGATCCTTAAGGCCGGGCTCATAGATAGGCACCTCGCCCGCCTTGAGCTGGGATACCTTGTTTTCATCGATATCCAGGCAGACGACCTCATTGCCCATTTCCGCCAGACAGGTGCCTGTCACCAGGCCCACGTATCCCGTACCAATCACTGCAATATTCATTCAAATCCCTCAGAGACACCAAACGTTGATGACCAATCGAACTCTTCCTGCCGGGCAAGTGTGGACTCTCGATATTCTTTCTGACGTTACTCTTGACAGTACGAAAATTCTGCGATTATACTTGCGCCTCTGCAAAAGGCATGGAGCCCGGCTGCGTAGGTACGCCCGGCAAGTTGGAGGAACAGTTTATGAATACTCTGGCCCTGAGACCAGAAGACTTGGATACGGCACGCCAGTGGTTCCAGGTAGATGCGACGGGAAAAACCGTCGGGCGTCTCGCTAGCGAGATTGCTAAAGTCTTGATCGGCAAGCACAAGCCCACCTATTCGTTGAATCAGGATGCAGGCGACTTTGTCGTCGTTGTCAATGCCGACAAGGTGCACTTCACGGGTAAGAAGCTCACGGATAAGCTTTATCGTCACCACTCGTATTATCCGGGTGGCCTGAAGACCTCGCAGGCTAAGGATGTGCTGGCCAAGCACCCCACTCGCGTGTTGGAGTTGGCCGTCCGTGGGATGCTTCCGAAGAATCGTCTTCGCGACGTGCGGATGACCCGCTTCAAGATTTACGCTCTCCCCAATCACCCCCATTCGGCGCAGCAGCCCAAGCCGCTGCCCATTTAAGGTAAAAGGAATCAAACGTGGCTAAAGTTCAGATTAATCTCGGAGCCATCACTTTTTCTGCTACCGGTCGTCGTAAGCGAGCTGTTGCTCGTGTGCGCCTGGTGCCGGGAGACGGTAAAGTTGTGGTCAACAATCGTCCTTATGACGAGTATTTTCACCGCGACACCCAGTTGTTGATCGTTCGTCAACCGCTCGACAATACGAACACTTTGGGTAAATTCAATGTCTTCGCTCGCATCCACGGCGGTGGCGTGTCAGGTCAGGCTGGGGCTCTTCGTCACGGTATCGCCCGGGCTCTGGTTCGCTTCGATGAGAATCTTCGCTCCTCTCTTCGCCGAGGCGGCTTTCTTACTCGCGACCCTCGCGAGAAGGAGAGCAAGAAATACGGCCGCAAGCGTGCTCGCCGCGGCTTCCAGTGGACCAAGCGTTAAAGTTCGCGCTGGCGAAAAGGGGCCTCGAATCAGGGGCCCCTTTTCTGTATTTTCGCTTGCTTGAGTGATGGAGGGTTTCCCTTGCGTCGCAAAAAGCACTGTTGAGTTCGGAGGTCGTTGGAAATATGTTGGTTGAACCAAACCTGGATGTAATGTTGCATGACAAGCGCGTCGGAAACAAGTTCGCGCTGGTGACCCTGGCTTTGAAGCGGGCTCGTCAAATTAATGACGGAAGCCCCGCGTTGGTTGCTCTTCAGAGCTTGAAGAAGCCGGTAAGCCAGGCCCTGGAAGAAATCATGGCTTACCAGGTCAAGGCGATTCCCGCCCCGCCCGATGAGGGCCCTCGCTTCACCGTCGAATCGAGCGAGTCCGGGAGTTAGTTTGGCTGGGGAGGGCCTGGAGGCGCCCGCCACTACGGAGCTGCTGCTTCGGCTGGTCGCATCCCTTGAGCAACAATTAGGCTACCCGGCCACCAACAGGCTGGCTTACAGTGTAAGTCAGCTGCTTGGCGTTGCCGTAAAGAATCGCGGCAATCTACTGCACCTGAACGCCGGCAGTCCGCCCATGGTTCGAATTCAGGACGAGCTGGTCAATATAGGTAGCGGCAGTTTGACCCAAGAGCAGTGTTCGCATCTGGTGCTCTCCCTGCTCAATCCCGAGCAGCGCCGCTCGCTTTTTCAGGGACGCGAAGTCAATTTTACTCACCAGGACGCCGCCTTGGGCGGATTTCGGGTCCATGCCTACCTGGACCGTGGCTGTCCTGCCGCTTCCTTGCAGCAGGTTTTGACCGAGATTCCAAAGCTGGTGGAGTTGGGCCTTTCTGGCAGCGCGGTAGAACGATTTTTAAGCGAGCCCTCCGGGCTGATGCTGCTGACGGGTCGCCCTCGTTGCGGCAAGATTAATACCTTTGCGGCGCTGTTGTCCTATATCAACCAGAATCGAAAAGTTAGAATCGTTTCGGTTGAGCCTCAGATTCACATTTATCATCCCCCTGGACAGGGCACCCTCATTCAGCGCGAAGTCGGCGTTGATACCCAGAGTTTTGCGCAGGCCATCCGCCAGGCTCGGAATCAGGACCCAGATATCCTGGCGGTTGGGGGCATTCCCGATCGGGAGACCGCTGAGGCCCTGATCCATGAGGCGGCTAGCGGTCGCCTGGTCATTGCTTTGATGGATGGCGCTAATTGTGCCAACGCGGTCGAGCAATACGCTCGCGCTATCTATAATGAAGATGGGCGCTCGCTGGCCCGGTTGGCTCATGTCGTTCGTTTGGTGGTGTGCCAGTTTCTGGTCAATCGCGCCGACCATCGTGGTAAAGCGCCTGCCTTTGAGGTGCTGGAGGGGACTCCCGAGGTTCAGCGGGCCATTGCTACGGCTGACACCAGTGCCCTCTATCACGTGATGCGCGAAGAGGGAATGCAGACTTTAGGGCGTCACCTCACCCGTCTGGTCGAAGTGGGCTGGATTACCCAGGAGGAGGCTCTGCAGCACGTAGACGCCTCGGAATTGGACTTGCAGCCCCCACAGGGCGATTATGGCGGTTCCAGCGATTACTACGAGCCTCCCTCTGCTCCCACGCTGGACGAGACGGCTCCTCTGATGAACTGGCTCTAAGGCTCGTTTATTCTTCGGTTCAGGAGTCGCTTGCGCTCTCTCGGGGCGCCTCTTCTTCTTCGTCCGCCAGGAGGGACTCGAGTTCTGCTGGGAGTGTTTCCTCTCGCTTGTAGGCCTCCCAGAGCTGTCGCAGTTGGTCGTCCACGGTCGGGATGACCGCCAGAACTTTGGCGTCCAGCGAGGCCTCGATTTTCGGCACAAGTCGCAGGCTGGCGCTCAAGAGATCGATACCCAGTACGATGGCCACGGCAAATGCCAGGCAGAAGGGCACTCCTAGCGCCAGTTGGGCCCCCAGTGTGCGTGCGTTCTTGGCCTTGGCCAGGACGCCCGGGTTCGGGTTTTCCAGCACGGTAATCGCGCCCTGGCGTCGACTGCTTTGTTCGACCACGCGGGCTTGATAGAGTTGTTTGATCAGATTCAGGTGGTTTTCTTCCCACATGTTGAGTTGGCGCTCGAGTTTGGCGACCATTCTCTTTTCTGAGGGAGAAAGCTGCTGATTGCGAATTTCCGAGGCACGCTCCTCGATTGCCCGCAGTTGTTTGCGTCGTTGAGCTACGATCTGGCTCTTCTCTTGGGCCAGCGAGTTGGCAAAGTCTTTCAGTCGGCTTTGGTAGAGCTGCTGCATTTTGGCCACTTTGGCTCGCTGTTCAACGACCTGGAGATTTTGCTCGGTGTAGAGGCCCTCCAGTTCCATCAGTTTCAAGCGGGCCTGGGCGACCGATGACTCGACCGGGTCCAGGCCGTTGTCGGCTGACTTGGCCAGAATCGAGGCTGGAATGACGGCCGATTGCCCGGAGAGGAAAGACTGGACAGACTCCAATTCGGATTCTGCCATGGCCAGCTCTTCTTTGATTTTTCGGCGGTCTGAATCCAGGTTGTTCAGGCTTTCCGCGGTTGTCTCGGCGGTGCCTGGATCGGAGTGACGAGTCGTGATTTGTAGGAGTTTCTCTTCAGTGTCGTCGACCTTCTCCTTAGCTTCGGCCACCAATTCTTCCAGGAAGCGTCTGGTATTGGCGAACTCTCGAGCTGACAGCTCTTCGACATAGGTCACAAACTCTTGGATGATGGCTGATGCAATCTTTTGGGCCTGGGCAGGCTCGTCGTTCTCGACGGAAATGGAGAACAAATTCACCCGGTGGGCAAAGTCGTAGGAGAGTGGCTCCAGATGGATTCGATCGCGCAGCTCCTGCCAGTTGCCACGAAGGTTCACGACCTGGGCGACGCGCTGCAGGAGTCTCTCGCTGGTGACCAACTCGTTGAGAGTTTGCTGATCGGCGATCCAGTTGCCCGGGTCCATCATCATTCGGTCTGTAGACATCGCGCGCTGAGTTGGGGTAAGTAGCACCTTGGCTGTGGAGACGTAGGTCGCCTTCGCGCCAAGCTTGGGGATCACAAGAAAAACAGCCAGCGCGCCCAGAGTCAGCGCCAGGAGCAGCCAGATTTGCTGCCTTAATAGTAGGAAAATCCGTCTAAGGTCCACGCCCCGGCCATTAGACCGTCGGACCGGGAATCCTGTCCGATGAATGATTTAGGCATGTTCTCTGTGGCTCAGGCAGGGGGCAAGGGCTTATCGGGGAAATGCCGGTCCCGATGTTAAGAACTTTGGTGACCGGCGGCGCTGGGTTTTTGGGTTCCAATCTGACCTTGAAGTTGCTCTCTGAAGGTCGGCAAGTGACGGTTCTGGACGACCTGTGCACTGGATTTGCGTCCAATATTCCGGAAGGGGTCCGGTTTATTCAGGCGGATGTTTGCGAGCCGCTGGTCGGGGAGTATGACGAGATCTATCATCTTGCCTGTGCTGCCTCGCCAGATAAGTACCAGGCAGAGCCCTTGCAGACTCTCCGCACCAACTTTATCGGCACCTCGAATGTTTTGGAGTTGGCCAGGCGTTGTGGCGCCTCGGTTCTCTTTACCTCGACTTCCGAAGTCTATGGTGACCCGCGAGTCTGCCCTCAAGTCGAGAGTTACTGGGGTAATGTCAACTCTTTTGGTCCTCGAAGCTGCTATGACGAGGGGAAGCGAGTCTCAGAGTCGCTCTGCTATACTTATAGCGAGCGCTATCAAGTCAGGATCCGAATCGCCAGAATATTCAATACTTATGGCCCGCGCATGGCTCCAGACGATGGACGGGTCGTCAGCAACTTCGTGGTTCAGGCACTTCAGGGCAAGTCTCTCACTGTTTATGGCGACGGCTCTCAGACTCGGTCTTTGTGCTACGTCGATGATCTGATTCGGGGTCTGGTTTGCCTGATGCACGCGCAAGGAGCCAATCTGGAGGCGCCGGTCAACCTGGGCAATCCTCACGAGATGAGCGTGAAAGAGATCGCCGAGAAGGTGCTTGAGCTCAGTGCAAGTCGCTCGCAGATCGCTTACCGGCCCTTGCCTCAAGACGATCCTACTCGTCGTTGTCCAGATATACAGAGAGCTAGAGGCTGGTTGGGATGGGAGCCGGAAGTTTCGGTCGAAAAGGGACTGGCGGCTACGATTGACTATTTTCGGGGTCAGCTAACTTAGTGGGGGGGCGCAGGACAGGTTTCGTCTCTGCAGAAAGTGGGTTGTCGCTATGAGAGGCCAGAAAGTTTTAATGGTGGCGAATACCACCTGGTATCTTTATAATTTTCGGCTGCCGCTGGCGCGCTATTTGCGCGACTTGGGTTATGAAGTTGTCTTTGTTTCTCCAAAAGATGCCTATGTGGAACGTGTCAATGCCGAGTCTTTCCGGTGGATTGACCTTGGGCTGGACCGCCGTAGTCTCAATCCTCTCAAAGAGTTAGGTGCACTGCTGCGTTTTTGGAATATTTACCGCAGTGAAAAGCCAGACGTTTGTCACCACTTTACCATCAAGTGCGTGATTTACGGGACTCTGGCCGCCAAGTTTGCCGGTGTGCGCGCCGTGGTGAATGCTATCACCGGCCTTGGACACGCTTTTTTAGGCCAGGGCATTTTGCACAAGCTTCTGCGACCCGTGCTGCGCTTCGTCTATCGCAAGATTTTGACGGCGCGGCGTGTTCAGGTCATCTTCCAGAACGGTGACGACTATCGAGAGTTCGAGGACCGCAAGATGGTGGTGCCTGAGAAGGTCACCATTATCCGAGGTTCGGGGGTCAATCTGCATCGATTTGCTCCCAGACCGGGTTCGCCCGACGACCCCCCCTCTCCCACTGTGCTGTTGGCCAGTCGCCTGATCAAGGAAAAGGGCGTGGTTGAGTACGTCGAGGCTGCTCGTCAACTGCGTGCAGAGGGCATGGACGTGCGCTTCTGTCTGGCGGGCACGGTGGACACTGGCAACCCCTCGGCGATTTCGCAAGAAATGCTGGACCAGTGGTGTGAAGAGGGAGTCATCGACTACCTGGGTCATATTGACCGGATCGAGGACGTCATCCATCTGGCGACCCTGGTGGTGCTTCCTTCCTACCGAGAAGGCACTCCAAGAATTCTGCTTGAGGCTGCCGCGATTGGCAAGCCCATCGTGGCTACGGATGTCCCAGGCTGCCGCGAGGTTGTCAAGCAGGGCGTTAATGGTTTGCTGGTGCCCGCCGCTAACGCGGACGCACTGGCTGCAGCCATGCGCACCGTTCTGACCAATCCCGACCTGTTGCAGAAGTTTGGACTGAACTCTCGGGAGATTGCACAAGACTTTTGTGAGTCGAAAGTGATCACTCAGACGGCCGAAGTCTATTTGAAGGCACAGCAAAAAGCCGGTTCTGTCAGGCACTGAGCCCTCGGCCGGTTGTGGGCAGCAGGCTAGGAAGACGAAAACGTGTACAAACGAAAGATTTTGGTGACCGGCGGTGCTGGCAATGTGGGGAGTGGGCTGGCCCGCAGGCTGGTCGAGGACGAGGGCAACTTTGTCGTAATCGTTGATAACCTCTCTACCGGCAGGCTCTGGAAGCTGCCGCAGAAAGCTTCCACCAACTGGAAGTTCATTAAGGCGGACGTCAACCGAACCGACGATTTTTCCACCATCATGGCCGCTTACAATTTCGACACCGTTTTTCATTACGCGGCCGTCGTTGGAGTGCAGCGCACCCTGGAAAACCCCATTCTCGTGCTGGAGGATATCGACGGGATCCGGAATGTTTTGCGTTGTGCTAAGAATTCTGGCGTGAAGAGAGTTTACTATTCTTCTTCTTCCGAGGTGTATGGCGAGCCGGTGGAGGTGCCTCAGAGGGAAGCCACCACGCCCCTGAACTCGCGTCTGCCCTACGCCATTGTGAAGAATGTAGGAGAGGCCTATCTGCGCTCCTTCTCCCAGGAGCACGGGCTTGAATACACGATCTTTCGCTTCTTTAATACCTACGGTCCGCGCCAAAGCGAAGATTTTGTGATCACCCGTTTTTTGCGCCAGGCCATGTCCGGGCGCCCGATTACCGTTTATGGCGACGGAAGTCAGACCCGAACTTTCTGTCACATCGACGATAATGTTTCGGCTACTGTCGCTGCTTTTACTCAGGACCGCCACGTCAATGACACCGTCAATATCGGCAGCGACGAGGAGGTTTCGGTGCGCCAGTTGGCCGAGGTCATTTGCCAGGTAACCGGCTCCAAGTCCTCGATCCAGAATCTTCCGCCTCTGCAGGAAGGCGATATGACTCGGCGTTGTCCTTCGATTGAAAAGATGCTCGGATTGTTGGGTCGGCGTCCGCTTTCTCTCAGGGAGGGGATTCAGGCCACGATCGACTCCGCGGATTTTCAATCGGAGGTGCCGGCTTTTTCAGAGCGCCGGACCTGAAATGGACATCGTAAATGCCCAAACCCGCCAAGATTATTATATTCTTTTATAATCGTTTTTTTGATCCGGTGATTCAGTCCAATTGCTGGCTCTATGTTCGAGCATTGTTGGAAGAAAATCATTCCGGCTATCAATTTCACCTGATCACCTACGAGGACGACCGCTTCCCGCTCAGCCCTGAGCAGCGTGAGCTGGTCGAGCGTTGGAAGTCTCTGGGATTGGAGTGGACACCGCTGCGCTGGCATCCCGGCACTTCTCTCAAGAGCAAGGGGATGGATCTGCTGGCTGGTTTTCGTCAGGTGGCCCGCCTTCGCCTCAAGGGCTATCGTCACATCATTTCGCTGGCTTCGGTTGCAGGGGCCTACGCTTATCTCTACTGCCTGCCTCTGCGCCTGCGCCTCTTCATGTATCAGTTTGAGCCCCACAGTGAGTACGCATTGGATAACAAAATGTGGCGTCCTGATAGTTTGCAGTACAAGATCATGCACTGGTTGGAGCGAAGGTCCGCCCACTACGCCCGCGTGATCGGCTCCGGCACTCGGTTTATGCAAGCGCGACTGCAGCAAGAGTGGAAGGTTAAAGCCAGGTTTTTCAAGATTCCCTCGGTGGCGGACGATCAGAAATTCCAGTTTCGTCCTCTCGATCGGGCCGAGGTGCGTGGTGAGCTCGGGCTCAGCCAGGAAACCAGGGTTTTGCTTTATCCCGGAAAGTTCGGCGACCTTTACTATCGAGGTGAAACAGCCTGGATGTATCGTTGGTTGCGTGAGAAAGATCCAACCTTGCATCTAGTCATCATCACTCCTCATCAGGACGAAGAGGTCGAGCTGCTTTTTAATGAGGCGGGTGTGGATCGTGCCTGCTATTCAATTGTCCACTGTGATTACGCTCGTATCCACCGTTATTACTCGGCTGCAGACGTGGGTATTATTGCCGTGCCTCCGGGCCCCAGTAAGAAATTCATTAGCAATATCAAAGTCGGTGAGTATCTTTGCTCCGGGTTGCCCTACTTGATTACTCGCGGCGTATCTGAAGACTATTGCTATGCTGAGGAGCAAGGGGTGGGAGTGGTGGTGGACGATTTCCGAGAAAAAGATATCAAAGACGCCTGGCCAATCCTGGAAAAATACTTCCTCATGGATCCCGAGCTTCGCCGTAGCCACTGTCGAGAGGTGGGCCTGAGTTATCGAGGCTACAGCAATCTCAACCCGGTCTTCCGCCAGGCTCTAGAGGCGCTAACCAGCTGAGGATTCGCTTGGGAGCTTCTCCCACCCGCGAATCTGTCGGTATTGTTTGTACCAGGACAGGGCGTTAAAGACACCGGTTTCCAAAGGTGTGGAGGGCTTGAATCCCACGTAATCTTCCAGTGCCTGCACGTCGGCGTAGGTGGCGACCACGTCTCCGTCCTGGAGCGGGAGTAATTCCACCTGAGCTTTCTTGCCCAGGTTTTTCTCGATGAGTTCCAGGAAGTAACCCAGCTCGACCGGGCTGTGGTTGCCGATGTTAAAGACCTGGGCCGGAGCCTTGAGTCCGTGCTCACCCTGCGGGGGTTTGGAGAGCAGGCGCACGATGGATTCGATGACATCGTCTACGTAGGTGAAGTCTCGCTTCATCTTGCCGTAGTTGAAAAGCTGGAGAGGCTGGTCTTCCATGATGGCTTTGGCAAACAGGTAGAGGGCCATGTCGGGGCGTCCCCAGGGACCATAGACCGTGAAGAATCTCAGCCCGGTTGTCGGCACGTCGTACATCCAGGCGTAGGAATGTGCCATCAGTTCGTTTGCCTTTTTGGTGGCTCCATAGAGCGAAACCGGGGTGTCGGTCATGTCTTTGGTGGAAAATGGCAGGACCTTGTTGGTGCCGTAGACGGAGCTGGAAGACGCATAGACCAGATGCTTGACCGGATTGTGCCGGCAGCCTTCCAGCATGTTGAGGAAAGCCTCCAGATTGGAGCTGCAATAGGCGTGAGGGTTTACTTTGGAGTATCGAACTCCGGCCTGCGCGGCCAGGTGCACAACGTATTCAAACCCGTTTTGGGCAAACAGGCTTTGCACGACTTTGTTGTCGGAGAGGTCCAGTTCGCGAAAGTCCAGACCGCCGTCCAGCAGTTGCTTCAGGCGGTCCCGCTTGAGCTGCGGATCATAGTAGTCGTTCAGGGAATCGACTCCGATGACGGTGCGACCTTCGGCTTGGAGGCGAAGAGTCAGATGATAGCCGATGAACCCGGCGACTCCGGTGACGAGTATTGGTTTCACTTGCAATCACTTTCCTTGGGTGCAAAAAATCCCTGCCTGGAATGAACAGGCATAAGTTCTTCTTAAAGTGTGCGAATCGCTGGGCCTCTAGCCCGTTTTTCGAAGATACATCGAAAGCTGCATCCCGGTGTTCGTTCTGCTCATAATGGAACGGAGCAGTCCCTGTAGAAACTTCGGAACATGGTATTGCGCGCACACGAAAAACTCGTGGTGAGCGATCTCGCATCCGGAGCGCCGCGCAAAAGCCTGGAACGAGGGCACAGTGAACTCGTAAAGATGATAAGGGACGTGCATCGGGCTGATGTTGGTTACAAAAGTAGTGCCCTGCAGCCGGTAGACTAGATTGATCAGTCTGGCAATGAGCCAATCTGGGGAGGGGACCTCGACGTGAAGAATCCCGCCCGGTTTCAGCCACTTGAGTGCAATATTCATGCACTGAGAAGGGTGATAGACGTGCTCGAGCACAGCACCGAAGGTAATAAAGTCAAAGAAGTTCTCTTCGAAGACGGCGGTTTCGACCTGGGCCGCCTGAATGCTGGAGGCCGGAATGCCGTTTTTCTCGGTGGCGTACTGACGGAACTTCTCGGACGGCTCGATTCCAAAGGGTTCAAAGCCTGCTCTGGTCATGGCTCTCAGGCTTTTTCCGATCCCGCTTCCAATATCCAGAGAGCGCATGCCTGGTTGAAAGTTGAGCAGGCGCTTGGCGACGGCAATCTCTCCAGAAAAGTAGCCCGGATCTTCGACAAAGTAGTTCAGACTCTCAGGCCAGTAGTCCACCGGGTCGACGCCGTAATGCTGGGAGATATCCATTGGGACGGGCATCGGGTCGGAGAAATAGAGCCCGCAGTTGTTGCAGCGTAACACCGGAACGATGACGCCTCTCGCTCTGCGTGGGAAGAAGCCCGTCGTGCGGCTGGCGCGATGTCCGATCACTGAGGCCTTCTCAGTGGAGTGCCCGCACATATCACAGTGGGTCTGGGTTTCAAAAAAGTATCCGGCTGGCGTCTGACTCATAAAACCCGGTTCATCTGTCAAGCTGCGAATCCTGCATTGGGCCCGAGTGGCTGCCTACTTCTGGCGACCTCCGTTCACAGGGTTCTTGCTCAATAAAAAAAGACTCCCGGGTGAGGGGAGTCTTTTTGGAGCTGATTTGAACCGAAGCTCTAGGGATCTCCGGTGGGGTCCGGATCAGGACACCGGCAGCACTGGTAAATTTGTCCGACTGCAACGGCACCGCGGGCAGCCGCGCAGCCCTGCTGGCGGTCGGCGCCGTTGTCCAGCAGACAGTTGATCTGCCCCACCAATGTGTCGGTGGTGCAGTCGCCCGCACCTCCTTTGATGAGAGCCATCATACAGAAGGTGTTGGGCGGGCACGGGTTGTTGTTCGATCCGCAGCCGCGGCAGCTGTTGGTTCTGACAGCGCCGGTCAGACCGCCCAGGGCGCAGGAAGCGTCGCCGTTTCCACCCTGATTGTAGCAGCGGTCACCGGAGGCCGCGTGCACCGGTTGCGGTGCCAGGGCCGAGGCGACGACCGGAAACAGGGTGGCGGCGGTGGCGAACTTGGCCAGAAAGTCTCGGCGCGACGTGCCCTTGGGAAGGGTTTCTGAATTCTTCAGGTGGCCATCCTTTGCCAGTTTCTCGAGGGAGACCCAGAGCAGCTCTTCGGCCACCTCCTGGTCAACCTTGAGAGACTGTGACAGGCTGTCGATGGCCGCATTCACGGTGGTTCCGGGGGTGCACAGCTTGTAGACCTGGGCGGCAGTGCCATCCAGGCGAGAGGCCTGACCGGTCAGGGGGCGCAGGATGATGATTTCCTGGTCGACCTCGGTGAAGATGGCGTCCGATTGCTCCGGCATATTGGCTGGAGCCAGGAAACCATTCTGGGCGAACTTCGCCAGGGTGGCCTCAACGACCTCGGCGCCCAGTTGGGCCACCAGTTTGGAGCGGTCCTTGCGGGCATCACAGAAATCGAGGACCTGCGTCTCGACGACACTCAGCACCAGGGCGGGGCCATTCCCTTTCCGGATGACGATCTCGGCACCCAGGCTCTTACGGTTAATCCCGGCTGCTAGCCGAGGTAAACGATTCTGTGACAAGTGTAAGTTCCTCGTTTTCGCGGATTTTTGCGGGTCATTTACCCGCATGGGTAAAAAATCCTTTTTTGGTCCAAAAGACTCTGATGGACCGACCCTTCACTTCCTACCGACGATCTCCTTGGTCGAAACCTGTGATTTGTGTACTTCGTTCTGTCGGCAGGAGTGATCGGACTCGCGCTGCATAGCCCTGGTCCAGATTAAAACCCCACTCCATAGGGTATGCACCTCTGGGATTTCCCCCAAGGCATGATTGTCCATGAGTAACCAAAAAATATCTGAATTCTTTCCCGCTCGTAGTGGCGTAGCGCTTTTCGGCTTGATTGTGGCCGGGTTGGCGCTGGTCGCGTCTCTATCGGGCAATCCGGGCTTGACGGGCACTACGCCGGGGCTGGCGTTTGTGGCCGGAGGCCTCTCTCTTGTGTTGGCGAGTATTCTACTGCCTTATTGTGGTCTCAACCGAGTCTCAAAGCTGTCTTTGCTTTATTTGGCGTTCGTTTTGTTCGGTTTGGCCAGTTTAAAAGGCTCGCTTTGTATTTTTCTGACCAAGCTTGCTCTGGCTAATTTGATTGGTGGTCTCGGGCTTTACCTGCTCGTTCAGCTTTGCGTCTCGGGTTCTCCCGGTTTGTGGCGTCTGGCTTCGTCAGGATTTGCTTCGCTCATTGCAGTCAGTAATCTGTATGCCTTTCGGCTCTACGCTCAGAGCCCACAAACCGCCCTCAAGGGGAACTTTACCAATCCGGACTGCTATGCCGTGGTCTGTTTGCTCGGTTTTTTTGCTTCCACCGGTCTGGCCGTGGAGGCGCGTAGTCGCCTTAGTTTGCTCTGGGGCTCGTCGGCGATCGTCAATCTGTTGGCCCTGGTCTTGACCGGCTCACGTTCGGCCCTGCTCGGCGTCCTCGTCGGTTATGGCCTCTTTCTTCTGACCCTGGGTTCCAGCCGCCAGACCCAGTGGCGCTCCCTGGCCGTCAAGCTTTTTGTTTTGCCCGCAGCACTCTCGCTGTTGATGGTGCTTTCGGGTGGTTCCCTCTCTTTGGGTGAGAAGTTGTCCAGGCTCTTCCGCGGGGCTGACTCGATGGCCGTGGCCTCCAGGGTTGATGTCCTGGTCTCGGGTACTCACACGGTGATGCGTGCCCCTTTGTTCGGTTCGGGTCTGGGCTGTTTCCATCTGGCCTACCAGCAGGACCGCGGGTTGCGTTCGAGTTCGGAAGACTACATGAACGTGGCCCACAATGACTACATGCAGCTGGCGGTCGAGGCCGGCATACCGGCTGCCCTGATCTGGATTTGTTTTATGGTGGGCAGTTTGTGGGTCGCCTGGTGCTCGTATCGCAGCCCGACTCCTTGGGTGGCCGCCCAGTTGGGGTCGGTTACGGGTATGGCCATCTGCTCCGCTTTGAACCCGGCTGTGCCCGTTTCGGGCGTGTTTTATTCCATGGCGGTCAGTCTCGCCTTGACGGCCGCTTTGGCCCGATTGAAGCCCGTTGAGCCGCGCGGTCGGTTGGCCAGTGGGCTGCTTGCGCTGGTTTTGCTTGTTTTGGCCGCCTGGACAGTGGATTTTGGCTGGCGTTGTTTTCGTGTCCTTCGTATGGAGATGCTTGCGGACAGGTTGGGCCGCGTACTGGATTGGGAAGGTGAGTCGGCGACGCTCCAGGCTGCCATCAATTCGATGCCTGACGACCCGGCACTTCACTTGCGGCTGGCGGGCTTGAGTCGGCGCGCTTACGTGTTTACAGGCAAGGACACCTGGCTGGAGATCGAAGACTCCGAGCTGATTAAGGCTTACCGCAGTAATCCCCGCAGTTTGCAGGTGCTGGCGCGTTGTGCGCGGGCTTTGGAGGAGCGTGGTCAGCTGGTCGAGGCGCGCCGTTACTGGCTGCTGGCCCAGCAGTACGCTCCCTACAGTCCTCAGGTTCAGCGAGCCCTGGTGGCCAATTACGTGCGTTCCCACAAATATGTTTCGGCTGCCAAAGGATTGGCGGATACCAGTAAGACCGGTGTGGTGATCAATGATGAGGCTCTGGGAGCCCTGATTTTTGAACTCGAACAGCACGGCAAGCGAAAGGCTGAGGAGTTGCTGACCGGTCTGGATGATACTCGAGCCCTCAAGGTAGGGCTGGTGGCCGCTCGAGCTGCCGTGGACGCCCAGAAGTCGGAGCTTGCTCAGCGGCTGTTGGCCTTGCTTGAAACTCGATTCCCCAATCATCCAGAACTGGTGGTGCTGCGCGCGCAGGCGGTCGGCATGGCTGGGGACCAGGTCCGAGAGCTTAAGATTCTCGAAAAGTTGAGACGCAATCAGGAGATTGCCGCCAACGAGGAAGTCGAAGACCGGGTTTGGCAGCGCTGGGCCGAGCTGCGGGTCAAGGAAAAGCAGTATGATCTGGTGACCACTCAGCTAGAAGACTATTTGATCTCTCACCCTCGTCGTAATTGGGCGCGAAGCAAGCTTTCCGAGATTTACCTGGCGCAAGGTCGTAAAGCAGAGTCTCGAGCCGCCTTGAGGGCTGGCATTCCATATGATGACAACGGCTCGATCCGGCTTCAACTGGGAGACCTTTGCGTCTCTCAGGGTCTGCCCGAACTGGCTCGTGGCTACTATCGCGAGGCGCTGGCATTTTCTCCCAATCGCAGCGCGGTGGAGTCGCGTCTGAAGCAATTGCAGCCCGAAGACTCTGACCTGGGAGACCTCCCGGGAGAGAGTAAACCCTGACCTCGTGAAGTTGCTGATCCTTGCCTACGATTTCCCGCCGCTCAACAGCGGCGGGTGTCATCGACCTTTGAGGTTTGTCCGCCACCTTCCGGCCTGGGGTATCGATCCATCCGTTTTGTCAGTCTCAAACTACGATGAAGGTCTGGCTCAAGACCCTTCGTTGCTGGCGCAGGTGCCCCCAACGGTCCAGGTCTGGCGTACACCGCTGCGTCCTCCCCATTTTCTAGAGCGCAAGGTAACCGGTTATTACTTTCGATTGACCGAGCCGCTGGGCTCGCGCTGGCGAAGCTCGGTGGAGGCGACGGTGCGTCAACTTTTCTCCGAGTACCGTTGGGATGCTTTGTTGGTGACCTGCCCTCCCTTTAGTCTCTTGAGTCTGGCCAACGACCTGGCTCGACGCTACAAGCTTCCCCTGATTGTGGACATGCGGGACGGATGGTCTCAGTGGTGTTTGACCCCTTGGGCCTCGCCTTTTCACTATTGGGCTAACCTTTGGTTGGAGAGAAAGTATCTGAGCGCGGCCAGGGCAATCCTGGTTCCGACTTATCAGGTCGGACGTGACTTGGAGCGCCAGCACGGCAGGCGGTTGGCTGGCCGCTGGCACTACGTGCCCAACGGCTTCGATGAAGACCTTGCGGCCAGCCTTCAGCCCGCCGGGTTTGCATCTCGCTCCCCCGTCGTAGTTGGTTATGTCGGTAGTTTTTACTTTAACCCTTATTCACATCGCCTGATTTATCAGCCCTGGTATCGCAAGAAGCCGCATCAGTTTTTTCAGTATGTGCCACGCAGGGAGGACTGGTCTTATCGCAGTCCGTTATACTTCTTTCGCAGTCTAGCCGAACTTTTTCGTCGTCAACCTGAGCGGCGCAGTCAGGTTTTAGTGAGGATTGCTGGCCGTCAACCGGAGGCCATTCGCCAGATGGCCGAAGAGCTGGGTGTCGCCGACCGGGTGGAGTGGGTCGGTTTTCTAAAGAAGTCCGAAGTGAGCCTGTTCTACCAGCAATGCGACTATCTTCTCTCGACTTCGGTCAAGGTAGAGAAGGGCGAAGATTACTGCATCGGGGGAAAGACTTACGAGTACTTCGCGGCTGGGCGCCCGATCTTGGGATTCGTCACCCCTGGCGCTCAGCGAGAGGTGCTTGAGGGTTCCGGACTGGCTGAGCTCTTTGATCCCGACCAGACTCAAGAGAATGCGTTGCGCTTGGCCGCTCTGCTGGATGGCGAGAAGGTTTATCAGCCGAGAGCGGAATATCTGCGCCAGTTTGACCCGTCCGTCACGGTTGGTTCGGTGGCGCGCATCCTTCAGCACTCCATCTAGGGAAGGTAACCGCTGGCGGGTGGAAAATCCCAGCGAGCAGCCCGTCTTGGCGCGGTGGGTGGAATGACGTATCGGGCTATCTATTTGGAGCTGAGAGGGCAGGTTTATGGCCAAGGTCGCAGTTGTCGGGACTGGCTACTGGGGACAGAATCTCGTAAGAAACTATCATTCGTTAGGGGCGCTCAAGACGGTTTGTGACGTCAATGTGGCCGCACTGGATTCAGTCCGGTTCGCATACCCGGACGTTCAGGTGACCCCCGAATATTCTCGAGTATTAGATGACCCTGATATTCAGGGGGTGGTGATTGCCACGCCAGCGGCCATGCACTACAGCTTCGCGCGCGAAGCCCTGGAGCGCGGTAAAGACGTCTATGTCGAGAAGCCGCTGGCTTTGCAGATGGATCACGCCCAAGAATTGGTCCAGCTGGCTGCCTCGAAGAACCGTCTGCTCATGGTCGGGCACCTGCTCCATTATCATCCGGCCTTCATACGACTGAAAGAGATCGTTCAGTCGGGTCGACTCGGCAAGCTCCAATACATTTACTCCAACCGTCTCAGCTTGGGCCGGGTACGACGTGAGGAGAACTCCCTGTGGAGCTTTGCTCCTCACGACATCTCGATGTTGCTCGCTTTGACGCAGGCTATGCCTGAGCGGGTTTCGGCTTTTGGAGCCAATGTTCTTCAGGAGTCGGTGGCTGACGTCACCAACACCTTCCTGAAGTTCCCGGGAGGCCTGGCGGGTCACATCTTTGTCTCCTGGCTGCACCCGTTCAAGGAACACAAGCTGGTTGTCGTGGCCGAGAAAGGGATGGCTGTCTTTGAGGATACCCAGCCTTGGGAACGCAAACTCGCCATCTATCCTCACTCCGTCAAATGGGAGGGCGGGGTGCCGGTGCCAGAAAAGAGCGCGGCCGAGTATATCGAATTGGAGCGGGAAGAGCCACTGGCCTCCGAGTGCCGGCACTTCCTGACCTGTCTGGAGAATCGAACTCGGCCCGTCACCGATGGGGAAGAGGGTCTGAGAGTCCTTCGAGTGCTTGAGCTTGCTCAACGCTCTTTGCAAAATCAATCGATGCCGGAAACTATGAACAACATTGAGAAAACCGACTACTACGCTCACGAAACTGCCTGTGTCGATCAGCCCTGCTCGATCGGGGCGGGCACCAAGATCTGGCATTTCAGCCACGTTCTTAAGGGTGCCCGCATCGGCAAGGACTGCAGCCTTGGTCAGAACGTCAGCATCGCCAATGACGTGGTGATCGGGGACAATGTGAAGATTCAAAACAACGTTTCGGTTTATACCGGAACGATTGTAGAGGACAACGTCTTCCTGGGTCCCTCAGCAGTCTTTACCAACGTGACCAATCCTCGCTCTGAGGTGGTTCGCCGAGGTCTGTACGAAAAGACTTTGATTCGCCGGGGGGCTTCGATCGGTGCCAATGCCACCGTTGTCTGTGGGATTACAGTTGGTCGCTACGCTTTTGTTGCCGCCGGTGCGGTGGTGGCGAAAGACGTTCCTGATTACGCGCTGATGGTCGGAGTGCCGGCCCGCCGCGTGGCCTGGGTCAGCCGCCACGGACACCGCATGGAGCCTGACCAGCAAGGCCTGATGCGCTGCCCCGAGACTGGTCTGACCTACCGTCTCAAGGACGGCGTGGTGAGCTGCGTGGAGATTGACGAAGAGGCGCCGTTGCCTGAACAGATGAGGCTGGGCACTCAAACTTACGACTCATTAAAACTGGTGAAGGAAGCGATTTAAGATGGAGTTTATTGATCTCGGACGACAGCTGGAGCGAATTCGGGCCGATGTCTCGGCTCGCATGGAAAAGGTGCTGAACCACGGGCAGTTTATTATGGGTCCCGAAGTGGCCGAACTTGAACGCCAACTGGCCGAGTTCGTGGGTGTGAAGCATTGTGTAACCTGTGGAAACGGCACGGATGCTCTTCAGATGGCTTTAATGGCGGCCGGTGTAGGTCCAGGAGATGCGGTCTTCACCACCACCTTCACCTTCATCGCCACCGCCGAGGTCATCACTCTGCTCGGGGCCACTCCTGTTTTCGTGGATATCGACGAGCGGACTTTCAATATCGATCCGGCCCAGCTTCAACTGGCAGTGGAGAAAACTCGTGCCGAGGGCAGGCTGCGGCCGAAAGCCGTAATCCCGGTCGACCTGTTTGGATTGCCGGCGGACTACACCGTGCTGGAGGAGTTTTGCCGACGGGAAGGTCTGTTCTTGTTGGAGGATGCGGCTCAGAGTCTTGGGTCAAGCCTGCACGGCCGAATGGCCGGGTCTTTTGGAGATTGTGGTTCCACCAGTTTCTTTCCGGCCAAACCCTTGGGTTGCTACGGAGACGGCGGTGCGCTCTTTACGAACGATGATCAATTGGCCAGCAAACTTCGTTCCATCCGCATTCACGGTAAAGGCACCGACAAGTACGATAACGTCAGGCTTGGTGTCAACAGTCGCCTGGATACTTTGCAAGCGGCCGTGCTGTTAGCCAAGCTCGCCATTTTCCGCGACGAGATTCGGGCCAGACAAGAAGTGGCCTCCGGCTACTCAAAGCGTCTGGCTCAAGCCTTCAAGGTGCCCTACGTGCCAGAGGGTGCCGTTTCTGCCTGGGCACAGTACTCGATTGTCGTCGACAACCGCGCTGACTTGCAGGCCAGCCTGAAGGCCGCCGGCATTCCCACCAATGTTTACTATCCTAAGCCTCTCCATCAGCAAACCGCATACCAGAGCCTGGGTTACCAAAGCGGAAGCTTCCCTGTTTCCGAGCGGATCGCGGAAACGATTCTGAGTCTGCCGATGCATCCTTACCTTGAGCAGTCTCAAATTGAACTGGTGGCCGAGGCATGCCTGCAGAGTAAGACTGCCACCCCGCGAGTTTGAGGCCTGTTGCCGGCTGGTGAGAGTATTTTATCTGGCCGTTGTGGGCCGTCTGGACAGCTTAGGGATCATCAGTAAGATCCGCGGCAAGATCCACTCACTGCGTGAACTGGGCCACGAGGCCACGGCCCTGCTGTTGCTGAATCCCTCTGAACAGTTGCCGGAGCCGTCCCAGGGCATCGAGTATGTGCATATGAGCCAGGGGAAGGACGATGTCTTCGCTGAGGCCGCAGCCCGTCTAAGATCGCTTCTACAACCCGAGGACCTGGTCATCTTGCGTTATCCCATGGCCAGTTCGGCCCTGCACCGCCTGCTCAAAGCCCATCCCGGGCGGATCTGGTTGGAGCACAATACCAAAGAGGTTGAGGAGCTTTGGAGTAATTTTCGGAAGTATACCTGGCGAGACTGGCTCTGGATGCTTCGCCATCTTGATTTCCGGGATGCTCGCGAGAACCTGCTGGCCCTTCTGAACGAATACCGCTGGTGCGCTCGTTGCTTTGCCCTGGCGGCAGGCGGGGTGGGAGTGACGGATGAGATTTCGGATTATGAGATGGCCCGGGTTCCGGCTGGAGCCTATCGTTGCGCGACCGTGAGCAATGGCATTGATACCCGGAAATTTCAGTTGGCCGCACCGGTTGCCTACAATGGCAGCCAGCTTGTGCTGATCATGGCTTCCACCACGGCCAATGAGTGGCACGGGATTGACCGCTTCATTCAGGGTATGGCCGACTATAAAGGCTCGGTTCAGCTGCGCCTGCATCTCGTGGGACGATTTACGAGCACAGCTCGGAATCTGGTTGAGCGCTATAAACTGAGTGAGCAGGTGACTTTTCATCCCCTTTTGAGCGGTGCCGATTTGAACGGGTTGCTGGCGGAGGCTCACCTTGGCATTGGGAGCTTGGGGATGCACCGAATTCCCCTGCGCCAGGGCTCGGTGCTTAAGGTCAAAGAGTATATGGCTCTGGGCATGCCATTCCTGGTGGCTCACGAGGAAATTGACCTGCTGGGTCAGGATGAAATGAGACCCTATTTTTTGCAGCTGCCGGCTGATGAGTCACCTGTTGATTTGAAACGAGTTGTGGCTTTTGCTGAAAGCGTCTTCTCTCAGCCCGACTACCGCGGTGCCATTCGGAGTCAGGCCGAACGTCTGGTGGATGTCCGGGTTAAGATGGCTCAATTGGTCGAGCTGATGAGTTCCCGCTGCGGATCTGGGCCCAGATAAAGCCACCCAGGGCCAGTCCAGCAAAGTAAAGATTTAACCACCAGAACAAGTCGCCCCCTGGATAATCTCTGAGAAACCAGGCCAGCGGCAGAATGCTGACAAAATAACAAAGTCGGAAGATCGGCTTGCGCCGTCCCGGCATCTTCAAGATGCCTTTGCTGTCCATATAGGGGAGCAGGCGAAAGCCAGAGTAAAAGGTGAGTGTGCTCAAGAATAAGGCGGGAACGTAACTGGTTCGAAGCAAGAAAAGCGTTGGAGCAGTGAATCGACAAACCGAAAGCCAGGTAAATGTGATGACCTTGAGCTCGACGGGCAGGGGGAAGTTGTGCAGGCTGAAGACCAGGCTGAGCATGAGAAAGAATGCTTGCCATTGAGGGTTGTGTTGGAAGCCGAGCAAACCGCTTAAAGCGGCGAAAGACAGCAGCCGGGTGAAGATCATGACCAGCACCTGCAAGTTGCTAAAGCGCTCGGCTCCCCTTGGCCGTGAGCCTTGCTCAAACCGGGCCGCGTAAAAGTCGTTGCAAATATAGCCGATTTCGTAGATGCTTACGAAGGCCAGGTAGACCATGGGTAGACGAGCCAGATCGAACCAGACCGGACCCTGGCCAAAGAAAGCGGCCAGAAGGATTGCGCTCAGCCACTCGAAGGTGAAGTGGAAGGCAAGGCTACCGCGGCGCAGGCGCGTGTCCCAAAAATACCAAAACGGGCAGAGAGCCTTCAGCACGATCGGGCCACCTCAATGTAATTGGCCGTCAGGCTTCCCCAGCGGCGTCTATGTTTGGGCTTGAGCAGCACCACCGTGCGATGAGCGCAGTTTTGACAGAGCTCCAGGTCGCTGAAATTATCTGTGAAGCAGTGGCGCTCACGGTTTGTCCATTCCGAGCCCAAACGGAGTTGCAGCTCCGCGAGCTTCTTGCCGGTCATGTCGTTCAGTAACCGGCCGGTGTAGAAGCCATCACTGACTTGAAGGGAGCTGGCAACATAATCGACCTGAAACCGTCGGGCCAGTGCCCGAACGACCGGCTCCAGACTGGCTGAAGCCAGGATGGTTTGGCCGGTCTCAAGGGACCGGGTGAAGAGAGGGAAGATCTCTTTCTGCACCCTCCTCGCGAGCAGATAGTCGACGTAAGCTTCAGCTTCTCGCTCTACCATTTCCACAGGCAGCCCTGAGAGTTGGTGAATCGCCAGGTGTTTACCAAAGTGTTGGCCGGTCAGGCGCTCTAGAATCATCAGGGCGTAGAGACCAGGACTGCGTTGATGGAAGAGAAGATTGAGTAGATACCAACGGAGTCGGCTGGTTTTGCGAGATAAATAGAATAGAAACCCGAGCGTGGTATCGTCCCGGAACAATGTACCGCAAACATCAAAAATCGCCAGTGGCGGGCGGGAATGGGCTGACATCCAGGCACCAGCCTTCACTTTGTATTCAGGCCCGTCCTGCTTCAAGGCTCGATCGCAGGAAGTTTGGCCAGCGACTCTAATCACGATCGTGGCGCCGTTTGGCGTCGACTTCGAGACGGGTATCTCTTCTTCGGTCTATGGGGCACTTTAGCGCGCTGTTAGTGGTGATTCTGAGCTTCCTGTTGGTCTATCTCTGGCCCAGGATTCAGCGCGATCCTTCTCTGTTGCTGGCCTGCTGGCTGACCATCGCCGCCCACTCGGCGGCCGCCTTCATCAACGCTTTTATCACCCCCCTGACGGCCGGTTGGGGTGACCTCTATGTGTTTCACGAGATCGGCATCGGCCATATGAACAAGTGGCAGCCGTACGGCTACTTTTTGCGTTGGATGTACGGAATTTTCGGCGCCTCGTTCTGGTTTGGCGAGCAGTTGTCGGTGCTCTGTTTTTCCATCAGTCTGATTGTTCTGGTTGAGATTCAAGCGCGCCTGGGAATGGAGAAGCACGCCCTGAAATCGGTCCTGCTCTATGGGCTCTTACCTGGACCGCTGGCCCACTGTTCGGTCACTATGCGCGAATCCTATCAGGCTTTGGGCTTTCTGACCTCGATGTGGGTTTTGATTTGCATCCGCCAGGATGGGATTTCTTTGCGGGTGATGATTCCAATGCTGGTTGCACTCGGCACGATGGTCTTCATGCATCAATCTTTGGCCGTTTATGCTCTGGCTATCTTTACCTGTGGGTTGCCCTGGGCCCTGGGCGGAGCGCAGCGTTTAGGTGGCCTGGCGGCGGTGCTTCTCGTTTTGGGCCTGCCTTTGATGCTGCCGGCCATGTCCAGCATGCTCAAGGATGACTCGGCCACTCTGCGAGCCGCCGACGAGGGGCGGTTGCTTGAATATGTGGCCAGCTACCGTGACAACGTAAACAACGCCCGCTCGGATTACGGTCTGGAGATCGAGACTGATTCAGTGGCTGGTTTTGTCGTCACCAGCGGGATGGTGGCCGTGATGTACTTTTTGGCTCCACTTCCCTGGCAGATCTCCAGCACTCTTGATTACTACGCCTTCTTTGAAGTGGTGCTGCGGCTGTTTCTCCTGGCCGGTTTTGTCTACAGCTACAAGCGCGCCAATAAAGAGCAGCGCTCGTGCATGACCATGCTCTTTGTGTTCACGATGCTGTTGGAGTTTATGTGGGCCATGGGCACCACCAATTGGGGAACAGCCTTGCGCCATCATGTCCCCGCCTTCGGCGGATTTGTGATTTTAGGCGGGGCGCTGTTGGATAGCTTTTCGTTGGATCCAGAGCAGTCCCGTCTCGAGCAGCGGCGGCTTCGACGTCGCATGGCCACGTGATCTCTTTAGGCTTCCTGGATGCCGGCACTGCGCCGGGCGTACTTCGGCGTATTTATTTCAGGATTTTCCTCGGCCTGACTTTGCTCCTGGCGCTTCCTATTTGTTGGCGCTACTGGCCTCGAACCAAGGTCCAGAGTGCGTCCGCGCCATATGTCACGACCGCCAGTCTGGTCCTGATTGCACAAGATCGCCTGAACCTTACGTCCGTGCTGGGCGTGAACGGCCAGACCGAGGTGGACACCTGGCTGGCCACGCCCGAGGTGTTTGCCAATTTTCTCAAAGTTCAGAACGTGCGCGAGAAAATTGTCGAGAGTCTGAGTCAATACCCGGACTGTGCGAGCTTCGGGACTCAGGTCAGCTTTGTGCCCATCTACTCCAGCGGACGCAACCAGTTAGCGGACGACCTCGTTACGGGCGAAAGCAATAAGCGTGAGGCCGACTACGCCCGCATCGAGGGAAGCGAGGAGGTCGTTCCGGATGTTTTTCCCTATGGTCCACGCTATCAAAGAGCCAATCGTATTCAAATTGTGGCTTTGGGTCCTTCACCCGAGGGTTCGCGTCGTGTGGCCGAAGCTGCCATTGACTGTTTTCAAAAAGCTCTGAAAGAGCTGGCCACTCGAAAAGTTCGGCGCAGTAAGGCCTCAGCCGTGCAGTATTTGGAACTGGCTCACAAGCGGGTTGCCAGGGCAGAGGAGAATGTCCTTCGGTTGTCGCGAGGCAATAAGATTAACCTGGACGACAAAGGTGAAGACATTGAGTGGCTGCGTCGCACCATCAGTGGTTTGGAATACCAGTGCGCCGATCTGGACCGTGCTGTTGCACTAGCCAAGACAAACGAGTCGTTGATGCTGGCCGGCACAGAACTGGACGGAGTCGTGCAGGACCGAGCTCGCCAAAAGATCCAGGCAGAACGCCTCTATTTGCCAGGCAGCGAAGCGCTCAGGCTTGTGACTCAGAAATTCGAAGTTGCTCGAAAACTGGCCCGCGAGCTTCAGGAGCAAGCCATCTCCAAGAGCCTGGCTGCGAAGACGGCCGAGTTGAAATCGAAGCAAAAACTGCTGGTGATGTATCGGTCAAGACTTGATGAGGCGGTCAAGGCACAGCCGTCCGCGAAAGCTCGCCAGGATCTTGTTGCGGCTGTGAAGGAGCTGGAGGGATGGCAAACCGAGGAGGCCACTTGGGAAACTAAGCTGGTTCAGATGAGGTTGTTGGAGCAATTGGCCTCAGGCGAGGGAACTGCCGTTTTGCTGCAAAAGCCAACCGATGGTCATAAGCCTCTTTTTAGGGTGGCCGCGTTTTGGAAGCGAACCAAACTGGGAACATACCTTCCCCTGGCTCCAGTGCTGGCTTTTTTCCTGGTTGCCTGCCTTCATTTTTGGAGGCAGGCTCGTCAGGTCAGCCGTCTGGTCCCGTACTACTTCGATGCTCCAGTCTTAGCCGAGCTACCCCAGCTGGATAAGCAAACCAGGAAGCGTTGGTTGCGTATGAAACGCACAGGGTCCTGGGGTTAGAGAGAGAAGCTGCGCCCATGTCGGAGAAACAGAGTCCAATCGTCGTTTTGGCAGAGCCCAACGGTCTAGTCGCCGAGGCCTACCGCAACTTACGTGTAGCCGCGTCGCGGCAGCTCAGCCAGGACAAGAAGTTGATGGCAGTTGTTAGCGCCTGGCCCGGTGACGGCAAATCCATGGTGTGCACCAATCTTGCCGTGGTGCTGGGACAGTTGCATCTCAAGGTATTGCTGATCGACGGGGACCTTCGTAGGCCCACCATTAGCCGCGTCTTTTCCGCTCAGGATAAACTGGGGCTGACCGACAGCCTGGACCAGGGCTCAGCACAGCTC
This sequence comes from bacterium, assembly GCA_018266105.1. Classification (GTDB taxonomy): domain Bacteria; phylum Vulcanimicrobiota; class Xenobia; order Xenobiales; family JADMJV01; genus JADMJV01. Next base: position 54,007 of record JAFEBA010000016.1, read on the forward strand.
GGCTATAAGACCAAGATTAACAATCTGTATGTTCTTCCTCGTGGGATCTGCACGACCAACCCGGCCAACTTGCTGACTCCCGATCGATTACGGCGTGCCTTCCAGCCCTTGCGCGATCACTATGATGCCATCATTATGGACACGCCACCGATGTCTGCCTGCAGTGACGCGATCCTGCTTGGAGGTAACGCTGACGGCGCCTTCATGGTGGTCAGTCCTCAAGGTTGGGACGGTGAAGTCGAGGCCCGTTACAGCCGACAGTTGGCGGATCATGAAATTCCCCTGTTCGGTGTGGTTCTCAACGGCGCCAAGGGTGGCGAGCAGGGCTATGGCTATGGCTATGGCTACGGTTATGGCTATGGCTATGGCTACGGCCGCGGCTATGGAGCCTATGGTGGCGAAGAGAAGCGGAAGCCCGCTGCTTCGCGCGGTTCGCGCAAGTGGCCCTGGACCAGACCTGACGATGAGTAAAATTGGCCTGGGTGGCCTGGTTGGCGGATTGCTCGGGTTGGCAATCGGTTGGGCCGCCCCGCCCCTGACCAAAGCGAGCGCCACTCTGTATTTCCCGGGCGTGAACCAACAGCTGTTTCGGAAGCTCTCCGAGGCTTTGCAGGCTGACCCCGCCGGCCCTGGGGCGACTTCCTCTCCAGAAACCGTCACGGTCGCCAAAGAGAAGCTGGCTCATCTGATTTTTACCAGCCGGGCAGCCATCCAGGGCTGTCTGGAGGACCGTTCACCGGCTGAGGTGGAGCGCTTTATGGCCAATCTGGAGGTCACCGAACTGGCCTCGGGTGGTCTTAAGATCTCGGTTCAGGATCGCTCCAGCGAGTCAGCTCGAGCCAAACTCCAGGCTTTGATCGAGTACTATGACAGCTTTGTGGCCGAGCATCCCTTGAGTCCTGTGGCTCGCACCTGCAAACAACTGGAAGAGCAACTTGATCGCGTGGCGGAGACCTTGCGCAAGACCGAGGAGAAGCTGGCTGCCTCCAGTGACCAACGTCTAAGAGTGCTTGGCGATCTGGCGATCCAGGCCGACCCAAAGATTATGGAGCAGCTCTGGGTGAGGCGCAGCGAGGACGATGAAACCGGGCGCGCCATCCTGGACGTTTTGCAAAATCTCCGCGAGGCGGATGCCAAGGGGCCCGCCAGCAAACACGGCTGGGTTGGCCACTGGGCCACCGGTGGGAAAATCCCGGGTAAGGCCCCTCGCCCCAAGTCTCCAGTTCGGTCCCAGGATTTACTGGGTCGGATGCGCCTGGAGCGCAATTATTTCGATACCCTGCTTAAATTCCGCTCGCTTCTGCTCCAGCGTTCGTTTCTGAAGACCCTGGAGAGTCTGGAGTCTGACGAGTATGAGTTTATCGATCCTCCACACCTGGACCCGCCCTCGCGTCAGCAGAATCTCCTTTTAGGGGGAGTATCAGGTTTGTTGCTCGGACTTCTGGCCGGCTGGCTGGCGAGGCGGCGCGGTTGAGATTCTGGCTTCCGCTCTCGGCTGTGCTGGGCTGGGTTTTAGCAACCTTGATTTGCCAGCGATTGACCTCCCTGCAAGCCAGTATGGTGCTCTACAGTCCCTCCACCAAAGCTCTCAATGAGAAATTCAACCACTGGGCTTACCCACTAGATTGGTTTCGGCGCCAGATGGAGGCGTCCGACTTTTTCCCCGGCGTGGCCGAACAGGGTCTGACGGATTTGCGCCTGCGCGAGACCGCCTGCGTCCTGAAGCCGAAATATGAGGAGCTTTCTCCTACCCTGCTGCGCATTTCTTTTCCTGTGCAGCAGGTCGGAGACGGGGAGCTCCTTGGTGAGGCCCTGATCGCGGAGTTGGAGAAGCGTCGTCAAAGGGAGTATCAGCAGGCATTTGAGCAGTTGGATCAGCCTGCCGAGCTCGTGGACGCCACAGAAAATTTGGCCCACAGCGAACGCCGCCTTTTGAAATCGCTACGCGCAAGTCGACCCGGTTCCGAGCGCATGATCGGCCTGGAATACTCCGAATACTCTGAAAACAGTCAGAAGGCCCTACAGATCGAGAACAGCCGTGATCAACTTCAACGAGAATTGCTACAGCATTGCCCCTACTTCATTGTAGTCAGTCCACCAGCAACCTATTTGCTGGCCCCGCCTGGCTTCTGGGCGGTTTTGGGTGCCCTGGGCGGGGTCGTGATCGCTTGGGGGTTCTCGTTGGTCATCCCGAATCGGGAGACTAAAAAGCAAAAAGACTTCGCGCCATGATCAGCAGATTGAGGAGGTTGCCGCCTCCAAAGAGCCCGCCAGTGCTTGCTTCTTTTTGCGGCAAGAAGACCATGTCTCCATCCCGAATCGGCACGTTAATGGCCGGACCTTCGTGGGCGCCTTCGGTGAAGAATTTTTCGAGATTATAGACTTCTTTCTTGTCATTGCCGGCCAGAACGTCGGCTGAACGGACGACCACCACCGAGTCCAGGCGCGCCTGCCCGACACCAGCCTGGGAAACCACGTCCATTAAAGTCTCTGTCCCATTCAGCGGCAAGGCGCCCTGCTTGTTGACCGCACCCAGCACCACCACCGAACGAGCCGGCACACGAATGACGTCGCCATCTTCCAGCGCGACCTTGGCCACATCCTGGGGGTTCAGGTAGTTCACCAGGATGGGGGTCTCGCCCAGGCTCGGACGGCTGACCTGGATCCGATTCAGAGCCGCGGTTTCGGTCATCCCCCCTGCGGCTTTGATGGCTTCCTCGACCGAATTTTGGCTGCGGCTGCCGATGGTATAGACTCCTTTGGCCTGCACCTCGCCAAACACGCTGACGCGCTTGCCCCGATTGATGAAGATTGTGTCCCCGCTGCGCACCATGAGCCGGGCCATCTCGGCCTGGCCTGCGGGATTGAGGTTCAGTGGAATTTCTTTGCCGGCGCGCATCAAGACGGCTGAGTCGCGGTCCGCTTTATCTCCCAGGCCTCCGGCCATGGCCAGCAGGTCGATCACGCTGGTGCCGGCTCCGAATTTGAACTTTCCTTGAGTGCGGACTTCCCCCAGCACGGTCGCCTCGGCTTCCGCCATCTGCACAAGACCCAGGCGAAACTCGGGATTGCGGAGTTGCTTGCGGAAGCGCTGAGTTAGGAGCGCGCTGATTTGCTTCAGAGTTTTGCCTGCGGCCAACACCTCGCCCGCGTGAGGATGGTAAAAGGTCCCGTCGGCACGGACCTGATACTGTTTTTCCAACTCAGGAAGAGAGAAAATGTTGATTTCCAGGCGGTCGCCAGGCTGCAGGGTTCGAGATTGGGAATCAAACCCTTCCGGAATCGTCAGGCTTGAACCGCTACTGCCAGCGTTTGTAGAGGGTGGCTCAGCCTGGACCGGCCATTGGACCGCGCCGAGCACGGCCAGGCAAACGACTAAAGAACGCATTTCGATAGATTTGGACGGAGTCAGACCGCTACCTGCCAGCCTCGAGTTCATCAGTGTTTGGCTTTTGCCGCTACGACTTCCAGCAGGTCTCCCACGTTGGCAAGTCCGGCCAGGTCGCTGGCCGAAAAGCGCATTCCAAATGCTTTCTCAACCGACATAATCAACTGCATGTGCGAGATGGAGTCCCATCCGTCCACGTCGGCGGCGGTTGTTTCTTCGGTTAGCACAATGTCGTTGCTGCCAAAAACGGTTCTGGCGATTTCCTGGACTCGTTCGAGCGTATTCTGGGCCACGGGGGACCTCCCTGGGTCGTAAGTTTTGACGAGCGACACGTTCCCTTTCTGGCGCCTCAACCCTCTCAGGGCTGTGCCTCAACCCAGTTGTAAAGTGCGGGCCAAACTTTCTGAGCGGCCGGCTCCACCAGATGGCAGCCATCTCGGAAGTTTGCCCGGTCCTCGATCACGGAGCGCAGCACGGGCTGGCTGGATTCATTGGGGTTCAGGACCTCCTGACCCAGTATTCGGGATACGTTCCGTTGATACTTGAGCACGGCCGGGCGGGTGACTTTGTAAATCGGGCCAGGATAGATGTAGAGAAAAACACGCAGTTGAATCTTGTGTTCTCGGCAGATTTCGGCCAGACGTCTCAGTTGTTGCTCGGCCGCAGGATCGAATGGAAAGCCCTCGCGAGCGATCTTCTCATCCTCGGCGGGCGAATAGGTTTCCCACCATTCTTGCGGGGGCGCGTAGACTCGGTCGGCCAGCACCCCGTTCGCGGCATTGAGCTGGACCGGGTGACCGGACAGGCCTCCCCGGGCATAGGCATAGCTCTTGAGCAGGGTGACCGAACCATAGATCTCGTGCTCGGTGGTTTCCAGGCGAGTGCCTGTTTTGTAGGAGGCGTTCTTGGTGTGGTATGGGTCGATGCAGAAATAAATCTTCTTGATTTTTCCGCTGGCCGTGGCGCGTTCAACCAGCGGTAGCAACTCACACAAATTACCCCCGTTGAGCGAGGCGTTGTAGACCTTGTTGGGTCCGCCGGTAGCCTGTACGGGGAAATTGTCCGAGTTGGACCCGCCGATGAGCAGTGTATCAAAGTGGTCGGGTATGTAACGCAGGGCCAGCGCGTATTTGGCAAACCGCTCGTTCGTATGATAGATCGCGATGCCCTCGGGTTTCTCGTGTCCAAAAACCCCGAGAGAGTCGATTAGGTAGTTCGCATAAGCAAAGCTTAAGGCAATCAAAGCCACCAGGGTCAGGCCCCGGGCCAGAAAAGCTTGAGGTGTCCAGCTAGAAATCCGCATAGACGAAGTTCCCGGAAATTCCAGAGTTCATATAAAGCAATACCAGACTGAGGGTCAGCACAAACCAGCCGAACAGGTAGCCGCTGGGGGCGGCTTTGGAGTAAAGCTTCTGCGTGTTTTTTCCATGTCGCACGTGCAGTCCGGCCAGCACACAGCAGGCCAGAATTTGCAATTTGTCATAGTTGTCGAAGGAGGCATTCAGAAAAGACAGGTTCTGGCTTGCGTGAGTGAGGTGGGCAAGAGTGTTCAAGGCGCCATTCAAGTCCGGTCCGATGAAAAAGGCCATGGACAGGGCCATGAAGAGATGAGTGGCCAGCCAGCTTGCCCAATAGTGAAATCCCGACTTGGCCCGTTTGAACGGCCAGTAGAGCAGGCCCAGCCCGTGCAGGGTTCCAAAGCATAGAAAGCGAGCGCTCGGTTCATGCCAGACGCCAACCACCATCATGCTGAGCAGCATCGCCAATTGGTGAAGGCGTTTTCGGGTGGGATAGGCGCGGAAAACCGGGAAGTAGATGTAGTTCTTAACGAAGGCACTCAAGCTCATGTGCCAGCGAGCCCAAAGGTCTGCCAGGGAATTGGCTCTCAGAGGCTGGTCGAAGTTCAGAGGCAGGGTGACTCCAAAAAACCAGGCCGTCCCCATGGCGATATCGGTGTAGCCGCTGAAGTCAAAGTAAAGGGCCAGGTAGCTGAAGACCAGCCCGATTAATGTCTCGGCTCGACCCGCCTCGGGATTGGACAGGGCAGCTTGGGAGACGGCCGAAAACCAGGTGGAGATGACCAACTTGTGAAAAAGGCCGTGCGTGATCATCAGAGCGCCCGGTAACCATTGCGAACTCGGCCTTGGATTGGGTGCGGTCAGGGCCTTGCCGGTCTCACGCCAGGCGCAGATGGGTCCAGAAGTGAGCTGCGGAAAAAAAGCCAGGAAGCCAAGGTAATTGGCAAAACTCCCATCTCCGCCGACCACTGCTCGACCGTCGTCCAGCCTCTCCTCGTAGAGATCGTAAAGAAACATGATTTGTTGAATCGAGTAGTAGCTGAGCCCGAGAAAGGCGACCTGACTGCCGAAAAGTCTAAAGATCTTTGGTGAGAAGATTAAAAGTATGTTGACGGCCACGCTCAGAAAGAGCAGGCGCCTTAGATGGTGAGGTTTGCTTTGAGCGCGCAGACTGGAGGCCAGGCCGAAGTTGATCAGCACCGAGGCAGCAAAAGCAGCCAGAGCAAAAGGGCTTGATAGCCAAAGGAAGAGCCCGCTCCAGCATGAGAGGACCCAGGATGCCGCGCGGGAACCTCCCCAACGCCGGCCCAGCCAAACCAACACCCAGCCGAGCGCGGCAAAGGCATAGAAGCTGCCGGTCACGGGAGACATGGCAGCGCGCGTTCGTTGCTGTCCTTCGGGCTCCTTCCGGCAAACGGTTTGGCCGCCTTGCCTGTGGGTAATGAAGCCCTGCCCGGGCTCGAGCTCAGGAGCAACGATGACAACAGCAAAGGATGAAAAATGTCGACAGTGACCATGTCTGCCAATGCTCTCGAAACCCTCACCTACGGTGAGTTGGTCCAGTTGGCCCGGAAAAAGCCTGGCGGATTGAAGCCACTTCGAGTGGCGGTGTTGGGCGATGCCTCGACTCAGTGGCAAGTCATCGCTCTGAATGGCTACGCCACCCGCTTCGGTTTTGACCTCGACCTTTACGAGGCTGGCTTCGACCAGATCGACAATGAGATTCTCAATCCCGGCTCAGGCCTTCATCGACAGACGTTCGACTTTATCTTGGTGATCGAGTCCTCTCGCCGGCTGCTGGAAAAATACCGGGCTCTTGAGCTGAACCAGCGCGGCTCCTTCGCTGAGTCCAGGTTAGCCATGTTCCGCCAGCGATTAGCCGAGTTGCAAAAGCGCTCGACCGCCAAAGTGATCTGGTTCGACTGCGAGGCACTCAGTGACGGAACCTACGGACACTTTTCTCATAAATCCGCCAGCTCTTTCGACGCCCAGTTGGTGGCCTACAACGCCGGTTTGTGGCAGGCCGCCCCGAATTTGGAGGGCTTCTATCTCTTCCCCTTTAGCCAGCTGGCGGCCCGCTTCGGTTCACGTGAAATTCACGACCCGCGCCTGTTCTATATGACCGACGCCTCTGTTTGTCTCGAGTTCGTGCCCGAGATCGCTCTGCACTTGATGCGCATGATTTCCGCACTTCAGGGAAGCCTGCGTAAATGCCTGGTACTGGACCTGGACAACACGCTTTGGGGAGGTACCATTGGCGATTTAGGGCCTGCTGGTATTGAGGTGGGAGGATTGGGTCTGGGAAAGGCTTTCCAGGCACTCCAGGAGTGGGCCCTGGAACTCAAGCGTCGAGGCGTTCTGCTGGCTGTCTGCAGCAAGAATGAGCTGGAGAACTGCGAGGCGGCTTTCCGAGAACGTCCTGAGATGAAGTTAGGCCTGGATGACTTCGCCGCTTTCCAGGCAAACTGGGAACCAAAGTATGAAAATCTCAAGCGGATTCGCGAGACCTTGAATATTGGATTCGATTCAATGGTCTTTGTCGACGACAATCCCCTTGAACGCGACTCAGTCCGTCAGTTTTTGCCCGAGGTGGTGGTGCCGGAACTGCCTGCGGACCCCGAAGACTATATGGGCTACCTGCAGTCGCTGGATCTCTTTGAGGCTCCGCAGGTCACCAAGGAAGACCTGGAGCGCACGGCTCTATATCAGACCGAACGCAAGCGTGAAGTGCTGCAGGCGGCCTGCGCTTCTTTTGAGGAATACCTCAGTTCGCTTGAAATGGTGGCCGATTTTGAGCCTTGCTGCGCCAGCACTCACAAGCGGATTGCCCAACTCTTTCAGCGCTCCAACCAGTTTAACTTGCGCACGATTCGCTACACCGAGTCGGATTTGACCCATCTGCTGGAGGGCGGACGACACTCTGTCTATTCCTGTCAGTTGCGCGACCGTTTCGGGGATCACGGCATTATCAGCGCCATCGTTTTTCGTCACGATGAGGACGAACTGTTTTTGGAAAACTGGGTTATGAGCTGTCGGGTCTTCAATCGCCAGGTTGAAGACTTTCTGCTCAACCAGTTTGTGGCCCATGCCCGCTCCCTGGCCAGGGCCAGCTTGGTGGGCGAGTTTTTGCCCACCGCCAAGAACAAAGTCGTCTCTGACCTTTTTCCCAGACTGGGCTTCAGCCCTCGGGGAGAGCAGTGGGTGCTGGGAACGGATCCTTACCAGGAGCGTCCTCATCCCATTCAGCGCGCGTGAGTCAGGGCCCTCAGCCCGCCTACTTTCCCGGCCTGAACGGAATCCGGGCGCTGGCGGCTTCTCTGGTCATCCTCTGGCATACGGATGAGTTTGCTTACCTCTTTGGCCTGCCCTCTTATGGCTATGGTGAGACGGGCATGGCGGGCTGTGCCGTTACGCTCTTCTTCGTGTTGAGCGGTTTCCTGATCACCTTTCTGTTGCTGAAGGAGAAAGACAAATACGGCAGCGTCTCGGTCGGTAAGTTCTATGGTCGGCGGATTTTAAGGATCTGGCCAGTTTACTATCTGGCCGTGGCCGGGGGCCTCGGACTTTTCCGTCACTTATCCACCGAACAAGGTCCTCCCAGCCATGCCTATTGGCTGGCCTACTCCCTCTACATTTTTCTCATGCCCAATGTCGCCTACGCTTTTGGGCTGGGGGTTCGCTCCATCAAGCCCCTCTGGTCAGTGGGGGTGGAGGAGCAGTTTTACCTGGTCTGGCCGTGGCTGGTGAAAAAGAGCCGCAACCTTTTGGTTACTTTGGGATTGATTCTGTTGGCGGTCATCAGCCTCAAAGTGGTGCTTCGCTTTACCGAGAACGGTCCGTTTTATCAGTTGATTCGCTTAACGGCGATCGACAGCATGGCCGTGGGCGGTGTGGGCGGATGGCTTGTGCACCGCCGCCATCCCTGGCTGAGCTACGTCTATTCACGACCAGCTCAAATCGCGGCCTGGAGTTTTCTGGCCATCAGCATTCTTTATCGCCCGCTGCAAATTACCAGCATGCTCGATTCCGAGCTTCACGCTCTGGTTTTCGTTGTCTTGATCCTCAATGTGAGTACTAATCCCGCCACAATGGTGACCCTGGAGAACCGGCCGGCTAACTTTTTGGGCCGTATCTCTTACGGTCTCTATGTTTACCACATGCCGCTATTGTGCATTCTCGGGCAGTATCTGGGCCCGGTGATCCAGCCTTTGCAACCGGCCTCGGCCAGGCTCGGTCTGGTGATTTTGATTGTTTACGGCTGCTCGGTGGCTCTGGCCTGGTTTTCTTATCGCTTTATCGAATCGCGATTTCTTGCCTACAAGCAGCAGCTTGCGAAGGTTCCCAGCACGGACCGCGCTCAGTCTACAGACTAGCGCTGGCGGTTTCTTTGTGGCTGGCGAAGCTTTGGAAAGTTTCGTTGCGCTCCAGCAGTTCCGCATAGGTTCCGCTGTCCACCACTCGGCCTTTCTCCAGCACAAAAATCTGATTGCAATCCTTCAGGGTCGTCAGGCGGTGTGCGATGAGAATCAGCGTTTTGGTCTGACCCAGGGACGTGACCGCATCCATGACCGCCTTCTCGGTCACGCCATCCAGTGCGCTGGTGGCTTCGTCAAAAACGACGATGGAGGGGTCGCGATAGAGCGCGCGCGCGATCCCCAGTCTTTGGCGTTGGCCCCCGCTCAGGCGCAAACCGCGTTCACCAACCTGGGTGTCGAAGCCGTTCGGAAGCTCGTTGACAAAGGACTCAATTTGAGCCAGTCGGGCCGCATGCCGGACCTGCTCCAATCGAATCTCGTCCGGGCGAACACCGAATGCGATATTGGCCGTAATGGTGTCATCGACCAGCACAATGTCCTGGGGCACAAATCCTAGACTGGCCTGCCAGTTTGCCAAATTTTGCGCCGAAACCGCTTGGGAGTCGACCACGATCTCACCCTGACTGGGAGAAAGCAGGCCCAGCAGGATGTTGACCAGCGTGGTTTTGCCTGCTCCGGTTGCGCCCACAAAGCCCACCGAGTGGTTCTTGGGAATGGTCAGCGAAAGATTGTCCAGAATCAGCTTATCGGTGCCGGGGTATTGGTAAGTCAGGTTGTTCAGTTTGATCTGTTGGTTCCAAACCAGTTCTCTGGCATCCACCGCTTCCAGAGGCCGGGACTCATAAGAGAGCTCTTCGTGAAGAATCTCAAGGGTTTCGCTGGAAAATCGCATGCGCGTGACCGCCGCAAACAAAAGCTGCAACTGGGGCAGGAGGCGCACCGCGCATACGATGTAGAGGCTCATTTTCGGAAGAAAGCTGTCCAGCGCACGGCCTTGAAAGAGATAGAAAGAAACCAGTGCGGCCGTCATCAGGAACCCCAGCGTTTCCAAAACCTGACGCGGCATCTGACCGATCACCCCGGCCCACACACCGGCCTGGGCGGAACGAACGGTGGCGTCCCGGAAACGCTCGATGAAAGGCTCCTGGCAGTGCATCAACCTGGCCTCGCGCTGGCAAGTGAGCAGTTCGCTGGAGATTTTGTAGCGTTCTTCCTCGGCGCGGACCGTTTCTCGACCCAATCGGTTCAGGTATTTTTGGCACATGCCGTAAATAAGAACATATCCGCCCGTGAAGATGGTCCCGGTCACCACGGCCACGCCCGGGTTGGCCAGGACCAGAGCCATCACGATGGCCGTGACCGAGACCAGGCTGACCACCACCGTCGCCCCGGCCGTAATGAAGTCCGTCACCAGGGTGTAGGTCTGGTCCAGGATATTGCGGCTCAGGATGGACGTATTGTTCTCCATAAAGAAGAAGTAGCTCTTGTGGCTGTAATTTCGTAGCAGCCGCACAGAGAAGTTGACCCGGCAGTCCGCTCCGAACTTCAAAGTGTAGTAAACGGCCAGAGCATTGATCATGTTGCTCAGGAAGACGGTGGCAACCATGGCCACGCCGGTCGCTGCCACGCAGCTCATGGGTGAGTTCAGGTTAAACAGACTGGCAAGGGAGCGAGCAACGGGGTTGCTTTCCGCCAGGCCTGGATTGGTGGCAAGGGCAATAAAGGGCACAACCGCGCTCACGCCAACCAGCTGAAAGAAGCCAGCGACGGTCGCCAGTAGCAAAAGACCAATGAACTGGCGACGCCCCTTGGGTCCCAAAACCTTGGACAACCTGGCTAGAAGGATTAACACCCCGCGTCCTTTTCGCCTTCAATCAAGAGTCCTGTTGTTCTACGAGACTCTAAACCCAATGTGCAGCGGCAATCTTGACAGTCGAGGTCGGGTGTGCCAAGTTGGGGGCTGTGTGCGGAATAGCTGGCGCGGTCAGCTTTGAGAATGAAGACATCGATCAGTATTTGGCCCGGGCCGTCGAGGATATGCACTCGCGCGGGCCTGACTCTCACGGAATTCACCGGCTCGAGAACGTAGGCCTGGCTCACACTCGTCTCTCCATCGTGGACCTGTCCGAGGCCGGACATCAGCCGATGTCCAGCCCCTGTGGCCAGATCTGGATCACCTTCAACGGGGAAATCTATAACTTCCCTGCTCTCAAGCGCCAGCTTCAGGAGCTTGGACTCGTGTTTCGCACGCGCACGGACACCGAGGTGCTGCTCCAAGGCTATCAGACTTGGGGGCTGCCCGGGTTGCTGCAACGAATCGAGGGCATGTTCGCCTTTGGTCTACATGACCAGCGCCTGGGGTTGCTCTATCTGGTGAGAGACCACTTCGGGAAAAAGCCCCTTTACTATTATCAAGATTCGGGCAGCTTTCTGTTTGGCTCCGATATTCGCACGATCCATCGGCAAAAACGCGCCTGTCTTACTTTTGACGAAGTTGCGCTCGATTACTACCTGACCGAGGTCTCGGTTCCGCAGCCGCGAACCATTTGGAAGCAGGTCCGCCAGCTGCCCCCGGGTTCGTTTCTCCAGCTGAACTTGCGAGACGGGAAGACTGAGATTCAGCGATATTGGAAGCTTGCAGGCCCGGACTGGATCAGCCCATCGCCAGCTGAGGCTGAGGAAACTCTGCGAGTCCTTTTAACCGATGCAATCACCCGGCGTACCCTGGCGGACGTGCCGGTCGGTTGCTTTCTGAGCGGAGGGGTTGACTCGGGGCTGGTAGTAGCCCTTCTAAGCCAGGCCTCGGAAGGGGCCGTTCGTACCTATTCTGTTGGCATCAGCAGTGAAGAGAACGAGTTGCCAGATGCGAGAATCGTAGCGGAGCGATACCGAACTCAGCATGTGGAGCTGATGGCTACACCCAGGCTGGCCGAAGATTTGCCCAAGATTGTATCCAGATTGGGCGAGCCTTTTGCTGATAGCAGCCTGTTGCCCAGTTTTTGTATCTGTCAGGCCATGCGCGAGCAGGTTAAGGTTGTTTTGTCCGGTGATGGGGGCGACGAACTTTTCGGGGGTTATGCCGAATACCTCAGAGCTTTTCGGACGGATTGCTTTCTGGAGCGCTACCCTCGATGGCTTCGCTGGTTCGCGGTCCAGGCAGACAAGCTCTGGGCCCGGCTGATCAAGCGGAGGGGAGAGAACCTGGGCTCTCTCTGGACTCATTGGCGGCAGGCTCCTCACGATCGACTGTACAGGCATATGGGTTTTTGCCAGCGCGACCGGGAGATGCTCTACGCGCCGGGAGTTTGTCGCGAACTGGCTGGCCAGGCGGAGGCTGTTCTGGATGAACTTTGGCGCGACAGCGCCGGCGACGACTGCGCCGACAGCCTGATGCGCACTTCTCTGAGAACTCGCCTGCTGAATGATTACCTGGTTAAAGTTGACAGGGCCTCGATGATGAACTCACTTGAAGTGCGCTCGCCTTTTTTGGACAAGGCACTGGCCGAGTGGGCCTTCCGTCTTCATCCAAAGCTCAAGTTCGGCCCTGGTGAGCAAAAGTGGCTGCTCAAAAACCTGGCTGAGAAAGAAGTCGACCCGGGCATTCGCGTTCGGCCCAAGCGTGGCTTTGGCATTCCCGTGAAAGAGTGGCTGAGGGGTCCGCTGCGGGAGCAGGTGATGCAGTTGAGCGATACCGGCGGACCTTTGGCCAAAGTCGGCCTGTTCAATCTCAAAAAGGTGAGCGAGGTTGCTTTTGAGCACCTGTCAGGTCGCGCCGATCACAGTGACCGCATCTGGACTCTGCTGGTTCTGAGTCTCTGGTTGCAGCAGCTTTAGCGGGCCTGTCGGCCGGCCATCGCTGCTAGCGAGGATCGCTGTAAACGCTCAGAGAGCCCCACATTCGTCGCAAGGCGTCCTTCGGATGACGAATGGCACCCCCCAGCCTGAAGAAGAGCTCCCTGGAGTAGTAGTAGATTTTCTTTTTGAATGAATTGTTTTTGTAGTCCGTAAAGTGACGGTTGGGCTCGGCCATCAGTTGGCGGAACGCCTCCGGCGTCAGGCCTAGCTTCTTGGCTACAAACTCCAGGTCGGCATCCACCGTGGCCGGATCGAAGGGTGGCTGCTGTAACTGCTCCAGGGCCTCGGCTCGGGTGAGCTCTCCAGCCACAATAAGAGAGGAGAGATGAGCTTTACGTTTGTCGTAGCCAAACTTTGTGGGCAGCCAGTAGCCTTGGAAAAACTTGGTGAACCTGGACTCATAGTGTTTACCGCCGTAATACTTCCAGCCTAGATCAGACTCGAGTAAGCGGATGGCTTCGGTTTTGCTGTAGTTCAGGTAGTTCAGGGGCCGGACCACCTGGATTTTCTTCACGTAGGGAATGTCCACGAAGTAGCGGTAAAACGAGACCAGCGGAAAGCTCGAAAAGGCCTTGGCGCCGAACTTGTGGCAAATGTCCGTGACCTGGTCGGCGTCCATGGGGTCGTGTCCCCAGGCTTTGGGCAGGATTGATTCGGTCGCGAGGTTGGTGCCGTTCATGACAAAGCGAATTTTGTTGTCCACCGCGAATTTGTAAAGAACGCTGAAGAAGGCGTGGTCCTGTGGAGTATCTTGATTGGCCACCCCGGCCTGAAAGAAGGCTCTCTGGACATCGCACATCGCCTCCCAGTCGACCACGTGGGTGTAGAGTTCAATGTTCAGATTTCTGACCAGCTTCTCGATATTCTGAACTGCCAGCTCGGAGTTCCATCCGGCGTCTACATGAACAGCCAGCAGGCGAAGGCCGGCAACTTTGCTGGCCCAGTAGGCGAGATAAGAGCTGTCCACCCCGCCGCTGATACCAATGATCGCGTCGTATTCTTGATCTTTCTGAGCCGTCTTGATGCGGTCCACGATGGCCGCCAACTCTTGTTCAGCTCGGGGCGTGCCTGGATACCAGTTCGGCCGAATCGCCTTGTCAAAGGTGTGACAGTGGCTGCAAACACCCTGGTCGTCAAACTTGATATCGGGGTCAGATGTGTCCATGACACACCGGGTACAGATCCTCACGCTACTTTGTCCTTGAGATGGATTGAGTCGGCTGCCTTCCTGCGAGGCCTCCTGGAATCCTGGATTCTCGAGCGGTGTTCCAAGGAAACTCTGGCATGAGAACCCACCAAGAGTAAGTGGGCGTTAAAATTCTGAATTGAGAAAGTCCGGGCGACGTGCCGACTGTGATTTGCATCATTGAAATAAAAAGCGACAAATACTACTATTGTCGCCAGGAGATATTTCTCTATTTGAATAAGGCTTGTAAACGATGAGGATCCTGTTCCTGGCTAACCCGCTCGACGTGCACGATTTCAAGTGGATGACATATTTTAGTTCAGGGCACGACAGTGCCTTGATTGTAAGGCAAGAGCATTTTCAGAAAATGAGTTCCGGTCAAAAGGATCAGTTCATTCGAGATGATGGAATTCAGGCCTTATGGTCCTTGCGAGATTTCTCTGTGGCTCGTCCGTGGCGGACTTTGAAAGAGATGTTTCGGCTGCGCGGCTACATTAAAGATTTTTCTCCTGACATCATCCATGTCTACTTCGCTGAGCCGAATGCACTGTGGGCCTTGGTTCGCAGTTTTGTCGGTGGGCGCTCAAAATGGGTCTTAACCACCAGAGGCACAGACATCCTGCTCACCATCCCAAAGTTCCGCCAACGCAACGACCGTCTGGGTCGTTTGATTCACTGGCTCTACCGGCGGGCTTTTGCTCGATTTGACATGTTGGTTGCGACCTCACAGGCTCAGATTCTGAGTGCTCAGCGAGAGTTGGGTTATTCTGGCATCACCTCGGTTGTTCGGACCGGAGTAGACTTTGAGAGCCTGAGCATTTCTCGCCCTGATCTGCTGCCAGCATCGCTTGAGAACAGGCGGTTCATTTTCTTTCCCCGACTGATGGCCCCGGTTTACGATCAGGAGCTTTCTCTGGACGTCATTGAAGCGCTGCCGGAGCAGATTAAGTCTGAATACATCATGGTCTTTGTTGATCGCGATCAGGGTCATCCCGACTACGTTCAGATGATTCAGTCGCGTATGCAGCAGATTCAGGGAGTGCGCTTCGAGTTTCTGGACCGTTTGAGCCCTGAGGAGGTTTGGGAACTCTACAAAGCCGCGGCCTTGACCGTGATGACACCTCGCTCAGATGGAACTCCCGTTTCCGCCATGGAATCTCTGATGTGTGGCACTCTGGTGGTGGCGCCACCACTGGACTACGACCCCGAACTGGCGAAAGAGCTGCTGGTGGCTTGTTCACGGCAGCCTGGGGATTTCGTTGCACAGATTCAGCTCGGGTTGAATCGCAAGGCTCAGATCAAGCCTGACTCAGCGTTTTTCTGTCTGGCCAGTCGTAACGCTCAGATGAGCAAGCTGGCCCGTCACTACGAGTCTCTCTTAGCCTGTTCGGAGCGGAGTTCAAGCGCCATCTTGAGCAGTTGACGTATGCGCGCTCGGAACCCGATATTGTCTGGGAAAAGAGTCTTTTGCAGGTATCTAAGTTTCTTATGGAGTCCGCGGGTGGCCCAAAGGGGTGTGAGCATGCCCAGGTAGTCCGGGGCGGTGCGAGCCAGGATGCGCTTGAGGATAAATGGAGTTACGGGGTCCCAAACTCTGGGAGGGGCGCAGGCCTGCTTGAGCGCCTGGGGTAAGTCCATATCAAACCAGTGTTTCAGGCATTCGCCCGCCAGCCACAGATGTCGTTGGGCACGATAGTGTTGCACAGCCTGGGCCAGGACGGCTGGGTTTTGTTGATTCATCAGGATCACCAGATCGACCAGCCAGTTGACCCGTGAGAAGGCGTGCTTGGCTCCGTGAAAGAGCGACAAAATGAATTCGTGCCTGAAATGAAGACGCAAGACCTTTCCGCTTCTGGGGTCCAGGGGAACGGCTTCGCGGAACCAGCTGTCAGGGTCGTTTTCCAAAGCTCCGGCCAGTTGATGCAGCGGATGATTGTGAAGGTCCAGGTAGATCCCTTCCCTAAGGGCTTCACCCTGTCGTTCACCTACGAAGTAGCCCAACTCGCGCAGGATCATCACTAACTTCTCTTTGCCGGCTTTCGGGATGGCCAGGTCGATGTCTCCGAAAGCTCGCTGTCCCGGTCGGTAGCCTCCGGAAAAAGCCAGGGAGCAGCCCTTGAAGGTTACGATCGGAATACCCAGGCCCTCGGTCCTGGTGGAGAGCTCCTTGAGCACGGCCAGGCAGCGCATTTCCCAGATAATGCAGGCCATAAAGTCTGATTTCATGGTATCGCTGAGATTGCCGTGAACCTGGCTACAACGCTGCAGCGCCAGTCCCCAGAGGCCTTCAGACTGGAGACTACGATAGGCTGATTGGATCTCATCGGGGCCAGGCGGAGACTCCAGCTCAAAAAGGCTGCGTACGACTCTGGCTACGATTGAGTCTGGTCTGATGGGGACGGGCACCGTTAAAGGAACTCTCTGAACAATTCGGCCAGGCGCCTGGCGTTGTGGGCGGCTGAATATTCCAGGCGCACCGGCCGGCTTTGGAAATAGTCAGGCCGTCCCTGGCTGAACTCCTCCACCAGCCACTCCAGATGCCTGGCCATGCCCGCACTATCGGGGCGCGTGAAGCTGTGACTTCTTTCGCCAGCGATAAAGTTCGCACATTCGCTGCCGGCGTCGGTCACGGCCAGGATGGGTTTACCCGTTAAGTGGTAATCGAGAAGCTTGGATAGAAAGTAGACTCTAAGGTCCTCGCGGTCCACAGGAAAGTCGATCAGCAAGAGCACATCGGCCGATTGCTGCAGGCGAATGGCTTCCTGGTAGGTATCCAGGGGGCCCAGGTAGTTCACGCCCGATTCGGCGTATTTACTCAGGATTGCTCGATTTTGTCGGTCCACGTGGCCGGCAAAGATCACTTCCAGGCGTTCTTTGTATTTGGTTTCGAGCATGCTCAGGGCGCGCAAGAATGGTTCCGGGCTTCGACTCCCGGCCAGCCCACCCGTATGCACCAGGCGCAGCTTGGTGCGACCCTGGTTGCTGAAGGAAGTGGGAGCAACCACATCCTCCGGATCGTAAACATTGGGGTAGAACTCGAACCGTTTATTCAGGTCAGCATACTTCTTTTGGTAGTACTGGATGGTGCGGTGGGAGGTCAGGCAGATCACGTCGGCCGCCTCAAAGCACATTCTCTCGAGCTGCTGGTTATATTGGCGGGCTCGTTGGCTCCCATACTCGATGTGGGGTGAATCTGCCCAGGGATCGCTCAGGTGAAAGAGCCAGGGCACTTTGAAATGTCTTTTGAGTTTCAGGGCCATCAGGGCCGAGCTAGCCGGAAACGAACGAGAGTAGATCAGGCCAGGGGTCGACCGGAGTTGGCGGGCGGCCCGCCACCATTGGTGGTGAAAAGTAAATTTGGAGTCCGGTGAGTAAGCCAGGCTCGGCCAGAGCTTGCGTAGGAGAAAATTGGTGTATTTGTTCTCGAAAATAGGCAGTTCAACCCGCTGACGCAGGCCCTGGGCGCTGGGGGCAAGGGAGGCGTCGAAAGGCATGTTTAAGGTAGGGACTCGGGAGGTCACGACGTCGATGGGAAGCTCGGGCCCGCACTCACCGATCAAGTACTTTAGATACTTGGAAACCTGTAAGCCCTCCGAGTCGAACTTGGGAGGAAAGGCAATGCTCACAAAAAGAACGGATTGACCGGCGTTTCCGTTGACCCTGGACAAGAAGCTATCTCCTGTTCAGGTATTCGAAGGTGATTTGGGCCATTCTCTGGGCGGAGTCGCCCACTCCGTAGGGCGTGCCGAAACGAGGAGGCTGACCGTGCTGGAGAATCTCGGGGACTTTCCGCAGGTCATCTCCGACCAGGGTATTGCATCCGTTTTCAAGTGTCTCCAGCCATTCCGTCTCAGTGCGCATGGTGATGCAACGTTTTTCCAACAGATAGGCTTCTTTTTGAATGCCACCGGAGTCGGTGATGACACACTCGGAGAACTTTTGGTAAGCCAGGCAATCCTGGTATCCGACCGGCTCAATGAAAGCGATCTTGGGGAAGTTCTCGGTGGAGAGGCCCTCGCGCTGCATGACCCCACGAGTACGAGGATGAATGGGCAGAACCACACCATAGGGCAAGCCGTTGAGGACTTCCAAGATCTCCTTGAGTCGAGCAGGGTCGTCGGTGTTATAGGGGCGGTGGATGGTTGCGAAGGCATAGGCTTCCGATTTCTTTGGGGTCAACCCGGCTGCCCTTGATTTTAAGACATCGCACATCACGTCGCCGGTATTGTGGACTCCCTTGGTAACGCCCTCGGTCCGCAAGTTGTCCACGGCCGTTTGGGTTGGCGCGAAGAGCAAATTTGAAATGTGGTCCGTCAGCACCCGATTGATCTCCTCAGGCATAGCCCGGTTAAAGCTGCGCAGTCCGGCCTCAATGTGGACCAGCGGGATGCCGAGTTTGGAGGCAGCCAGGGCCCCCGCCAGGGTGGAGTTGGTGTCGCCGTAAACAACCACTGCGTCGGGGCGATGGCTCATCAGCACATCTTCAATCGAAATCAGCATGGATGCTGTTTGAGCGCCGTGTCGAGGGGTGCGCGAGGTGTCCTCGAGAATAAAGTCCGGTTCGGGTATCTGCAGTTCCTCAAAGAACTGCTTACTCATGTTGTGGTCATAATGCTGAGACGTATGCACCGTAAGCGTCTTGAAGTGCTGACGAAAGGCCTCAACCACGGGCTTATGCTTGATGAACTGAGGTCGGGCGCCTACGACGCAAAAAACTGACTGCGTCACCTAAATTCTCCTTCAAAACGACTCCAGAGTCGCTCGAGTCTAACGCCACTGGGACGCGGCCCTTGCCTTTGTAAAGTCGGGCCGGG
Organism: bacterium; assembly: GCA_018266105.1. GTDB lineage: Bacteria > Vulcanimicrobiota > Xenobia > Xenobiales > JADMJV01 > JADMJV01. Next base: position 72,864 of record JAFEBA010000016.1, read on the forward strand.
TTCCTTCCCAGCTTATGACTTCAGCAGGATGTGGGCATTCAAGATCGGCCAGAAACCCGAGCACTCTTCATCGGTCCAGGTCTTGGCAAGGGTGCGGCCTTCCACAAACTTTCTCACTTGCTCGGCTTTGATATAAGGGTTTTCTAGAAAGTCGCGGGAGCCGACCTCGTCGAGGAGATACTGACTCATACTGCCGTTGAACCATTCGCGAAGTGGCGAGCCCAGTCCGATCTTCAGTTTCCGAGTCCGGATGGATTCAGGCATGACGCCCTTCATCGCATCTCGCAAAATGCGTTTGGTATAGCCGCCGCCGAGCTTGCTCTCGGGTCGTAACGAGAACAGGTAGCTGACCAGGCGATAATCCATAAAGGGCATGCGGATCTCAATGCCGTGTTGCATCGAGCCACGATCGAAATCCCTGAGATTGTAGGGCAGTTCGGCGTAGTGAAAGTTTCGGTAGTTGATGGGGTCGTCCACGCTTCGGTTCATTCTGCTCTCAAAATCCTGGGTAAGGAAAGGCAGGCGGTCCAACTTTTCGGCCTGAACCCACGGGTTGAGCCTGACTTCCGGTAAACCAGGCTGGCTCAAGAGAGCGGATACGGCTCCTCTCGCGCGTCGGAGCACCCGTCGTAATCCGCTCGGCTGGCTGACTGGAGTCTCCTGCTCAAAGCGTGCCATTGCTCTCTGGCGCTCGTCTTCGAACATCATCTCCAGGTAAATTTCGCGGTACTGGTCTGCCCTGGGATCTCCATTCTGACGGGCTCTCTGGTAGGCCGCATAAACCGAACTCCGATATCCAAACAGCAACTCGTCCACTCCGTGTCCGTCCAGTGACACGATAATGCGGTTTTGGCGCATGCCTTTATAGACATCGGTCAGACAAATCAATGGCGTGCCGGAGAGTCCGTCAAACAGCCGGGTGGTGGCTTCAATGTCGGTCACCAGCTGGGAGTAGTCGGGGCTGAGGTAGTGGGCCTGACCCTGGACGTGGGCCACCACCTCTTCAGCAAAGTGACGCTCATCCACTTTCGTGTTGGGGAAGGTGGCCACAAAGGCGGTTTGCCAATTGTCGGGCAAACGCTCGACCTGACTTCCTTGCCTGGCCATCAGCTGATGAAGGGTGCAGTAAACCGCCGATGAGTCCACCCCTCCGCTCAGAGCTGAGGCGACCGGCACGTCCGAGCGCAGGCGCAGACGGCAGGCGGATTCAAAGAGCTGTTGGAACTCCTCCACTTGCTGGCTGTATGCTGGGGCCGGCGAGACCGTGTGTTCCAGAGTGTCCCACCAGCGTTCCTGAAGAAACGGCTGGCCCGGCCTCAGTTCGGCGCAATGACCTGGTAGAAGTTGATAGATGTCTCTATAAATTGTGTAACCGTAGGCTTCCAGGGAGGAAAAGTCGCAGAGAGAGCGCTGAAACGTACGTTCGTCCAGCCGCCGATTGTAGTCTGCCAGGTGCTTGAAAGCCAGGGTCTCTGAGGCGAATGCAAAGAGTCGTCCCGGCTGAAACAAGTAATGAAGGGGTTTGACCCCAAACCGGTCGCGCGACAGAAAGAGGCTCTTCCGCTGTCGGTCGTAGATGGCCAGCGCCCACATACCGTTGAAGCGAAGCTGGCAGTCGCGACCCCAATGCTGGTAGGCGGCAAGAATCACCTCGGTATCCGAGTCGCTGCGAAAGCAAAAGCCTTTCTGGCTGAGCTCGTGGCGGAGCTCCAAAAAGTTGTAGACTTCACCGTTAAAAGTAATGGCAAAGCGCCCATCGGGGGTTTCCATCGGTTGATGGCCACCTTCCGAGAGGTCCAGAACCGAGAGACGGCGATGCCCCAGACCCAGGCTCTGCTCATAAATCGAGTAGCCGCCTCCGTCCGGTCCTCGGTGAGTCAGACTGTCCGTGAAGGATCGAAGTTTTTGTTCTTGGAGGGGGGCACCGTCAAGATGCCAGATCCCGGCTATACCGCACAAATCAAACCACCTGCCCTGTTCTCAGTAGACGATAACGTTTTGACCTGAAAAGTAATCCGGCAGAGTGCAGTTGTTCTTCTTGAATACCTTGCCGGGATCATAAAAGCCGTCTTTCAAAAGAACCACGCTCTGGCCTCCTATCTCTCGGATGGAGACCAGTTTGTAGGCTTCCGGCAGACGGAAATAGTCGTCCACCAGCAGCTTGCGACCACTGGACTTTGAATCGCGTCTGGGGTTGGCTTGCTCCGGATGGGCCCCAATCTCCAGGGTGCTGAGCCTTTGGCCCTTGGAATTTTCGTAGTAGAGATTGTTGTCAGGGTCGACCGCTTCCCATCGCTCGGTTTCCGGGTTCAGGACTTCAAGGTAGGTATGGCTTCCGATTTCGTCCGCTGAGTAGTTGACGAAGAAGATGCTGACCAGTCGCACCCGGAAGCCCCAGACGCGTAAAATTCTCTCCAGGAGCAGGGCTCTGGGTCCGCAGGTTAAGCCCGGCTTGTCCCCCTTACCCTGAGAAGCGGCTTGCAAGCGTTTTAACATCTCGGTGGTGTCGAGTGGTTTGTCGCCCACCACGTAGCTTTCATCATGATTTGAGTTGGCCGCAATCCACTGACGCGCGAAATCGATCCGCTCGTTGGCCGAGGCGAACTTCTGGCGAGAAAAGTAATCCGCAAGTTCGGGCAACTCACGCTGGAAGCGGGCCTGCTCGGTTTGGTGAAGGCGTTGCTTCATTTCCTCGCGCAGACGGACAGCCCGTTCGGGGTCTTTGATCAACAAGAGATTCAGGCCCAAACTGCCCATTGTCAGGCAGAGCAGACCCACCCAGGCGGCGCGACCAAGCATTTTCACCCGGCCAGGTTTGGTGTCAAGCCAAGAAGGCCTGCCAGGATACTTGCAGTTCAAGGCAAAGTCCGGGCCGCTTATGGAATCCAATCCTCAGGCCGGCTCGTCTGCCCGGTTCTATCGTCCCGAAATCGACGGCTTGAGAGCTGTTGCCGTGGTGAGCGTCATCCTCTATCACGTGGGTCTCGGCTGCCGCGGAGGCTATGTCGGGGTGGATATTTTCTTTGTCATCTCGGGCTTTCTGATCACCAGTATTCTTTGGGCTGAAGCCCGACGTAAGCACACCGTTTCTCTGACCGGATTCTGGATACGCCGTATCAAGCGACTTTTGCCCGCTGTGGTGGCCGTGACCGGCGCGATTTACCTGGCCGGGCTGTTTGTACTCTTGCCCGTTGATTTCAAAGAAATGGCCAGTTCCCTGGTTTGGCAAGCCTGCTTGCTGGCAAACCTCTTTTTCTGGCGCAACACAGGCTATTTTGCCGGAGCGGCCGAGCGCAAGCCAATGCTGCACACCTGGTCGCTGGCCGTGGAAGAGCAATTTTACCTCGGGCTACCTTTGCTGATCTTGCTCCTCTGGCGTCGCCCCAGGTTGCTTAGGGCCACTCTGCTGTTCGGGTTGCTCGGTTCCCTGGCGCTCAGTGCTTACACCTACAAGCGGATGCCTTCCGCCTGTTTTTACTTGCTACCGACGCGGGCCTGGGAATTGCTGCTCGGCTCCGCTCTGGCCTTGTTTCCGCAGTTGGAGCCGCGCAGTCCAGCGGCCAAGGAATTCTGCGGTTGGATCGGGTTGTTGCTGCTGAGCGCGCCCATCTTTGTCTATAGCAGTGAAACTCCATTTCCCGGACCGGCGGCCTTGCCACCTTGTTTGGGCGCATTGCTGTTCATTGCGGGTAATGCCGGCAAGGTTACCAGTAGCGGCCGGCTCTTGAGTCTGGAGCCGATTCGCTATGTCGGCCTGATGTCATACAGCCTGTATCTGTGGCACTGGCCCGTGATCAGCTACCTCAACTATCTGAGAGTCGCCCCCCTGTCCTCATCCTCCAGGCTGCTGGCGTTAGGCCTGATCGTGTTGCTGGGTTGGCTCTCTTACGCCCTGGTCGAGACTCGCTTTCGAAGTTCAAGCTGGCTCGACCGGAATGCTTTTCGGGTAGCGCTGGCCTCGCTGGCCTGGACCTTCGGGCTGTACTTTCTGGCTCGCTTCAGTCAGGGTTTTCCTCAGCGCTACAATCCAGAGTTCCTCCAGGCCGTGGATATTGCCGATCACGGTGGGTTTAATCGCGATTTGGAGTTGGCCGATGTGCGCGCCCAGCGATTCCAGTCTTTTGGGGCCACTTCTGGGAAGCCCGCTCTCTTTGTCTGGGGTGATAGTCACGCTATGGCGGTCCTCCCCGGACTGGATGAGGTCTGCCGCGAATTGGGTATTCGGGGGTTGGCCGCCACTCACAATTCCTCTCCGCCGATTCTGGGTTCGTCTTTAGATGAGCGTTTCAGTCAGCTGGCAAGTCAAAAGGAGGCCTACAACCAGGCTGTCTTCGATGCCATCGTGGAGTCGCCAGCGGGTCAGGTGCTGCTGGTGGGGGCGTGGGAGGACTATTTTGGCCGCTCAGCCTTTCCCGGTCAGATTCAGCGCACGGTGCGCGAATTGGCTGGACGCGGCAAGCGGGTCTCGATTTTGCTGGAGGTGCCTGTTCATGAGGGGGACATCCCCCATCTTTATGCGATGTCCAGGCTGCAGGGCCGGGAAGTCGAGTCGCTGGCTCGCACTCGGGAAGGCTATCTGGAGTATTCTTCGCGTAGCCGAACGACCTTCGCAGGCCTGGCGGGAATGGCCCGGGTCATCGATCCAGTAGACTTTTTCTATCCAGGCACAAGCAAGGGCTGTCGGTTGGAGGTGCAGGGACGACTGATTTACCGTGATGGCGGGCACCTGTCGGATTTTGGAAGCCGAGTGTTTGTGCGTCAGATGCCCCAGCTTCTGAGCGCCATTCGCGGACACTAAAAGCGCTTCTTCAGTTCCAGGAACTTTTTTTCCACGTAGTGGTAGCTCAAGTAGGCCAGGGTAAAGCCAAGAGGCAGTCCGAGCAGGCCGTAAAGCCCTTGAGTCATCAGGCTGGTCCGTTCAAGTTTGAGCACTTTAAAGAGCAGGACTTCCAGCACGAAGAGGGCCGTGGGGTGAAGTAGATAAAGGCTGTAGGTGTACTTTCCCCAGCGACACAGAAGCTTGAATCGCGATAGCTTGAGAGCCTCAGAGGGGTGGAAGCATTGGTCGGCGATAACAAAGGCAAAGAAGCACGTGGTGGGGAGTCTCAGCAAGGCTGCCCACCAGCTTCCTAAGCCCTCGTAGCCGTTCACAAACAGGACGCCCGCCCCGGCCAGATACAGGAGCCTGCGAGAGCGGTCCGGCAGGCTTTCTAGCTTGCCTCTCTGTTTTCGCCAGTGAAAACACAGGTAGGCGGTAAGTGCTCCCAAGGCCAGGTCGCAAAAGACACTGAATGAATGAAAGTAAAGTACCGGAGGGTCAAGCCGGGTGGAACAGCGGAAGGCGTACGAGGCCAGAAGCAAGCAAACGAAGACCAGCCAGTGTCTGCTCCAGGGCACGATAAAGAGCAGTAACGGCCAGACCAGATAAAATTGCTCTTCGATCCCAACCGACCAGGTGATGCCTACAGGGTCAAAGCCTTGGCCGTGATTTTGCAGCAGGTGAATGGCGTCGAAATTGCCCAGAAATGCAAGGTAGAATGCTGGTCTTAAGGTGTATGGACTCGACGAGCCGAGGCTGGCCCGCAAGATCGGGAAGAGCCCCAGGTAGATGGCCAGCAAGGTGTAGTAAAGCGGCCAGATTCGAAGCACGCGGCGCAGATAGAAGTTGCCGATATGGATTGTGCCGGTCTTTGCGATTTCTTGCTGCATAAGATAGGTGATCAGAAACCCGCTGAGCACGAAGAACAAAGATACCCCGCCGTGCCCGTTGAGGAAGATGTGGATAAAGGCCAGGCTGTGCAAGTTGCTGACGCCGAGTGTAGTAACAAATGGTGAAAAGGCGTGAAACAGAAAGACTTGGAGGCAGGCGATGGTGCGTAGCCCGTCCAGGCTGGGGAAAAAGGGCCTGCTCGTCGGGTTCGACAAAACTCAGCTTCTCTCGCCAATGGTCTTGAGGATTGCTCGGGCCGTTTCGTCGGCATCGCCCCGGGGACCGTCGTAGCAGTGCGCGCAGTTTTTCAAGCTGTTTGGCAAAATCTCCAGGGCGAGCTGAGGGTTAATGGACGCCGAGACCGTGTTGTGGAACATCTCCCAAACGGCTTGCCCGCGTGTCGCTGCACGAGGTTTCCACTTTCTGTTGGGCACATATTTCGTGATGACGACAGCCCCCACTGGAAGTGATACCTGGCCCGGTTTGAAGCCAAGCTCGCTGGCCGAGGTGCGAAGGCGACTCTCGCCTTGACCCCTTTGGGAAAGAGCGCGGGCGTAGGGATGGACCTGCCCGAGTTTGTCGAGTACAGCGTATTCATCGGAGAAGTAGACGGCGCCGGACCTGACCAGTGCTTGAGTGAGCTCAGACTTGCCGGCTCTGGACCGTCCCGGAATCACGATGCACTTTCCTTCGTAGGCCACGACTCCGGCGTGCACAAAGACCAGGTCGGGACAGTAGCTGGCGATCTTCAGGTTGATGGCCCCCTCGGCTTCTTCCCAGAGTTCCTCTCCTTCGGGCCTGTAAAATTGCGAGACTCTCTTGCCTTCGCTGTAGGTGCCCGAGGTTTGGCGACGAGTGGAGTTCGACACAATCGTAAATTCCGCGTCAAACCTGGAGGCCTCCGTGAGCTTCAGGTTGACCGGTAGCCGAGCCAGAACCTCTTGAAGTGCTTGCTCGGTGTCCGAGCGCAGTCGGACCAGGTAGTTCCAGGCGTCGAGGGTAGCGCAATAGGGGTAGTGCACAGCCCCTCTTTCCGAACCGGACCTGTCACTCCTCCGAGTCATTCCCGAGGGGGGCTTGAGGGGGAAGAAGGATCTAGGAGTCAGACTGCAAACCTGAATTGATTATGCCTCAATTAGCTGATTCTGTGCCGATTAATCTCGGTCGCACCCCTTGTGCGGACCGTAACGACAAGCTGGGCTGGACCGACGGGTTTGCTGTCTCTTTTGACGGTATCTCGCTCGGAGTCAGAAGCAACGACCCGGCTTTGCTGGAGCGATTGCGGGAGAGGGTGCCCAGCGGAAGACCGTGGGAACGTCGTGAAGTCGACTTCCTGGTTTCGTTCCTGCGCGGGCGCGAGAGTGAGCGGAAGGGCGTTCGACACTATCACGTCGTCTACTGGGATTGGAATCGAGTTGCCCGAACCTTTGATCTGGAAGAGGCTCTCGAGGTTTTTGGTCAGGTTGCCGGCTCGGCCAAGCTGCTGTATGCCGTTCATAAGACATACCTGTCAGCAGATTTGTTGGATTGGGCGGGTCGGCGAGTCCTGGTTCTGGGGCCGGCTGGCCTGCGTGCCCGGTTGAGGGATGCCGTGGCTGCTCAAGGGGTCTCGGTTCTGCTCAAAGATGAGGTGGGTCTGGACCCAATGGGTAAGCTGAGCTGTTCTCGAGACCTTGACTTCGTCCCGGTTGAAGCCAAGGATTTGCTGGTGCTCGAAGCTGGTCGGCGCCCACGGTTGGCTCCCTTGACCGCGGGAGAGGCCACTATGAAGGCTGTGCTGGGCGCTTTTGCGGCCAGCACGCAGCCTCATCTGGTTTTGCAGGTGCTTTCCAAACATATACCCGAGTACCAGTCGCACCTTTTGCGATTCTCGGAGGATGACGCCCAGATTGGCACCTGGTTGGCCAAGCGTCTGAAGGCCTGATTAGCCGGTCAAAATCACCCCGAGGATCTCGATGCCTTGTTCGCGGAGATCTTCGCTCAGGTGTCCCTCGGCCACTCCTCTAAACTTCTGCCGGGAAGCCACGATGACCGCTCCATCGCAGAGCGGAGCCCAGAGAAACGTATCTTTGCACGCTGAAAGTGGTGGAGTGTCTATCAGTACGACGTCAAAGGCCTGGCGTTGCTGGCTGATCCATTGGGCCAGTTCGGCTGATGTGAGGGTGCGGGTGGGGTCAAGGCTTTTGCTGGTGCCGGCAGAGACGAAGGATACGTTTTTCAGGCATGTCTCCACTGATTTTGCTTGGGAAAGCTGGTCCACACCGGGAGCCTCGGAGTGAAAAATTTGGCTCAGGCTGCGCTGACGGAGATCGCCATCGATAAGTAGTACTCTCATTGGTAGCTCCGCCAGTGCTGGTGCGAGGCTGAGGCAGGTGGTCGATTTACCCTCTCCTTCCCACGTACTTGTTACAAGAAGGATCTTGCGTCCCGAGGTGATATGTCTCATTATGTTCGTGCGAGCTGTCCGGATTGCCTCGGCATATTCAGAGTCAGGATTCGTGCAGTATAGAGACAGGTCAAAAGGTAATGAAGTCACCTGGAAGGGTTTTTCGGGTCGGAGTCTGAAGCCTGCTTTGATCTAGGAGGAAATATGTCTAGGAAAAAGCTATCTGCCCTGGCTACCACCGTAGCTCTGGGTTCCATGATGGGCGTAGCCTGGGGTGGTGGACAGACTTCCCTTGCTCAAGTTGTGCGTGGCCAAGCTGAAGTTCGCCAAGCCGACGGTGCTTGGGTCGCTGCACAGGGCTTCGGCCCGGGTCAAACCATTCGTTCTCAGAAGGACAATACGACGGTCTCCTTACCCGGGGCCACGATTCGTTTGGAGTCCGGAAGCCAGCTTGCCTTTAAGCAAGTCGGCGATCGACTTCAGATGTTCGCGAAGAATGGTCGAGTTTTTGTCTCGCTTGACAAGGACGTGGTTTGCGAGCTCGAAAGCGCAAAGAAGAATATTGTCGCATCGGGCAGCGAATTTGCTGTCGATGGCAACACTGGTAAGCTCTTCGTTCTTTCGGGCAATGCTCGAGTCGACGGTGAGCCGGCAACGGGATCGGAGGACCTTCGGGACTGGGCCAAGGGGCAGGGGCCTTCGGGCGGAAGCCTCGGTGGCGAAGTTGCCGCAACTGACGACAACAGCTCCAATGATGACGAAGAAGATGGTGATTCCACCGCCTACACTGCGGCTGGTATCGGCGTCGGTGCAGGTGTGGCGATTGCCGTCATCGTGGCTAATTCGGGCAGCGATGACCCGTCTAACTTCGTCCGCTTCGCCTCCCCCTAAAGAAATTTCGTTTCGGACCGGAGCCCCTGTCCTCTAGGGGCTCACTGTTTACGATTTTTCTTCAAAAAAGGGCTGCTGTAGGGTTGTTCCCTTGGCGCCCTTTTTTTGTTTCATCTTTTATCTGGTCATAGGCGGAAAAGTTAGCATGATCCTGATTGTAGACTATGGAGTCGGAAATATTGGCTCCATTTCCTCAATGTTAAGTAAGATTGGGGCGGAGGCGACCGTTGGCTGTAGCACGGAGGCAATCTCCAACGCCGACAAGCTCATCTTGCCTGGAGTCGGGCATTACGATAAGGCCGTCACCGAGTTGCGAAGCCGCGAGTTGCTCGGCCCCCTATCCGAAGCTGCCTTGCAGCAGAAAAAACCGATCCTGGGCATCTGTCTTGGCGCTCAGTTGCTCGGCTCCACCAGTGAAGAAGGCGAGCTTCCCGGTCTTGGATGGCTGGACATGGAGGTGAAGCGCTTCACCAATCCCAGTGTTCGAGTGCCCCATATGGGTTGGAATATCGTGGTTCCAAAGCAGAACTACCTGTTTGGGGATGAGCCCGAGCAGCGGTTTTATTTTGTCCACTCCTACTATATGGCGTGCAAGGACCCTCAGGATATTCTGGCGACCTCTCACTATGGCGACGATTTTACATGCGCCGTTCATCGAGAAAACATCTTTGGAGTTCAATTTCATCCAGAGAAAAGCCATCGTTTTGGATTAAAACTCTTGGAAAAATTCGCAAATGCTTAAAAGAGTCATTCCTGTCTTGTTGCTTTCAAATCGGGGGTTGGTTAAAACTCAAAAATTCGGAAGTCCGAAGTATGTTGGCGACCCCATCAATGCCGTCAAGATTTTTAGTGAAAAGGAGGCTGACGAACTGGTCTTCCTGGATATCAACGCCTCCAAGAACGGGACCGAACCCGACTACGCGTTGGTCAAGGATATTGCATCGGAAGCTTATATGCCATTTGCTTATGGCGGAGGCATCACGGACCTCGGTCACGCCGATAAGATCCTGAAGAACGGGGCTGAGAAGGTTGTCCTCAATGAAGCTCTCTTTTCGCACCCTGAACTGGCCTCCCAATTGATTCAGGAGTTTGGTGCCTCTACGGTGGTTGGCTGTGTCAATGTAAAGAAGGATCCCAGAGGAGAATATGGAGTTTACTCCCACAAAGACTCAAAGATCCGTTCGGAGAGTCTGGTGGAGCATCTGAAGAGATGTGCCGACCTGGGATTGGGAGAGATCATTTTGCAGAGCGTTGATCAGGACGGGTTGATGCAAGGGTATGATTCCAGGCTCATTTCTCTGGCCAGGCCTTATGTCAATGCTCCTCTGGTTGCGCTTGGCGGGGCCGGGAAACTGCCAGACATTACCTCCGCCCTGGCCGCCGGAGCCGATGCTGCGGCCGCAGGGTCTTTATTCACGTTTTACGGTAAGTATCGCGCTGTGTTGATCACTTATCCTAGCTACCAAGAAATCAGAGCGTTAACCAAGTAATGCAGATCTGTACCCGCTGCGTTATGGACACGACCGACCCGGAGATCCGTTTCGACCGTAACGGTGTATGTAGTCATTGTCTCAATTTTGAGCAGAATGTAAGGCCCCGCTGGCACCCTGGCGATGAGGTGGGGCAGCGCATGCTTGACGAGATGGTTGCCCGCATCAAGGAAACTCAGAAGGATAAAGAGTACGATGCGATCATCGGCATCAGCGGTGGTGTGGACAGCTCTTACCTGGCCTACTGGGCGACGCGCTTGGCTGGATTGAGACTGCTGGCTGTGCACGTGGATGCTGGATGGAATTCCGAGCTCGCTGTGCAGAACATCGAGCGCATTGTGCGCAACCTTGGAATTGAATTGTATACCCACGTCGTGGACTGGGAAGCGGTGCGGGATGTCCAGCTGGCGTTTTTCCGAGCCGGGGTGGCCAACCAGGACACTCCGCAGGATCACGCCTTCTTTGCCGCTCTCTACCAATTTGCAACCGAAAATCAGATCAAGTATGTTTTGCACGGCAGCAATCTGGCCACAGAGTCTGTGCTTCCCTTCGCATGGGGTCATGACCCCATGGATACCGACCAGATCACGGATATCTGCAAGCGGTTTGGAGCACCGGCCTTCGACCGCTTCCCGCTCGTATCGTTTTATCGTTACTATATCTATTATCCGTTTATTCGTCGTATGAAGGTCATGCGGCCTCTCGATTTTATGGACTATAGCAAAGAAAAAGCTATCGAATTGCTCGAAAAAGAATTTGGTTGGAAGTATTATGGTGGTAAACACTACGAATCACGCTTCACCAAGTTCTTTCAGGGCTACTGGCTCCCTCAAAAGTTCTCTTTTGATAAGCGTAAGGCCCATCTCTCCAGCATGATCTTGTCTGGCCAGATTACCAGAGCTGAGGCCCTGGAGCAGTTGGCCACACCCTCTTACGACGAGGCGACCTGGAAACAAGACGCCGAGTTTATCGCCAAGAAACTCGAGATTTCCGTGGATGAATTTCTCAGCCTCATGAGCCAGCCGAATCGTCACTTTACGGATTACAAGAATAATGCCAATAAACGAAAATGGTATTTTCGCACGACTGCGATTCTCTTCCGTATTTTGCACAAAGTGCGTAGCCTGCGCGCCACGTTGAAGATCTAAGATGGTTGAAAAAAAGAATTATATAGGCTACCTGGCCGAGGTGATCGGTGCCCGAAATCCGCTGGTCGCAAAAAAACTCGCCAAGAACTTGCAGCGCATGGGTCCAGACCATGAGGCTCTGGCCAACGAGTTTCTCTCGAAATATGACCGTTACCTCGGCACGATCCAGAAGTCCCTCGATTACGGCGTAACCTGTTTCTTACAAATGGTTGCCGACATGCTGATCGAGCGTCAAAAGTTCCTTGAGAGCGGTTGCTACGCCAATACCTCCTACGAGTCCGTAAACCAGGCCATTTACTCAAATCCGGAGGTCATGGACTACCACATGCACGGCCTTGTGCTGGCGCAGTTTTTGTGGCCGGACCAGTTTGAGCGTTACTGTTTTTTCAGAGAACACTTTGGTGGTTACCTCCCCGTCCGCGACTATCTTGAGATCGGTGGGGGTCACGGGCTCTACGTCATGGCCGCGCGCCAGCGGCTGGCTGCCGACTCACGACTTCTGGTGGTGGATATCAGCAAGAGCTCCCTGGACCTGGCTCAAGGTATTTTGGACGATTCCTCGATCCAGTTTGTGCAGAGCGACGTTTTCAAGTTTGACCCGAGCCAGAAGTTCGACTTTATCACGGTAGGGGAGGTGCTCGAACACGTCGAGGAGCCCCTGCGCATGCTGGAGCAGCTCAAAAGCATGCTCAAGCCCGGCGGCCATATCTTCCTGACGACTCCAGCCAACGCTCCTATGATTGACCACATCTATCTTTTTCGAGATGAAGACGAAATTCGCGACCTCCTGGGTGTTGCAGGTCTACGGATTGAGCGCGAACATCTTTGCTATGCCGAGGAGGTCACCCCGGAGTTGGCCCGTCACTTCAAGATTCCATTGATGTATGCGGCCTTTCTATCCGCCCAGGACTTATGATTTTTCACCATGTCGGCTGCCTGGTTGGTGATCTTGAGGCTGCGATCGAGAGCTTCAAGCCTGTCCTGGCCGGCCCGCCTGGAGCAGCGATCGCGATTGCCAGGCAGGGGGTTACGGTCAGCTTGCTGCCTTTGCCGGGAGGGGCTGTTTTGGAACTGGTCTGCCCTGATGAGGGAAGCCGTGGTCTGCAGGAAATGCTTCGGGCCGGTCAGAGCTTTTATCATATTGCTTTTACCGTTGAAGATCTGGATGCTCAGGTCGAGCTTCTCTCGGACCAGGGTTACCGCCTGGTGACCTGCTTTCGCTCGGAGGCTTTCGAGGGCGCCCTGTGTGCCTTTCTGAAAGTGCCTACCGGTGAGCTCATCGAATTGATCCAGCAGTCCGGACCTCCATCCGGGATCCCCTCGCTTTAGATTACCGGGTCAGCAGGGCTTCGATGTTGAAGCTCGCATTAGCTCTCCGTCGTGTGTGGGATTGTCGGCTACCTTGGTCCTCCTCGCGATGTGGCAAAGGGTTCCGACGAGCTAACAATGAGACGGGACCGTTTGACCCATCGTGGTCCGGACGACCAGGGAGATTGGATCAGTCAGGATGGCTCAGTTGGCCTGGGGCATCGCCGTCTGTCCATTCTAGACCTGAGTCCCGAAGGGCACCAGCCGATGGGTTCCGTCAACGGCCGCTATCAGCTGGTTTTTAACGGCGAGATCTACAACTTCCGCGAACTGCGTCAGGAGTTGGTCGGGCTGGGGCACGCTTTCCGCGGCAGTTCGGACACCGAAGTCATGCTGGCCGCCTTTTGCGAGTGGGGCGTCCAGGCTTCCGTCCGGCGCTTTGTCGGTATGTTTGCCTTCGCCGTTTGGGACCAGCAAGAGCGGCACTTGACCCTGGCACGCGACCACTATGGGAAAAAGCCCCTTTATTATGGCAATTTCGACGGAACCTGGTTCTTTGCCTCGGAATTGAAGGCTCTTCATCGCCCGGGCTTGAGTTTGGACCGGCAGGCGCTGGCCAACTACTTTCGCTTTGGATACGTGCCCGAGCCACGGAGTATCTACCAGAACATCCATAAATTGTCGCCTGCCAGCACCGTGATTCTCAAGGTCGGGCAGCCCCCCGGGGCGGTGGAAAGTTTTTGGAGTCTTCCTCGCAGGTCGGCTGGCAACATTCCCTCCGACCCCCTTCAGGCTGTGGACCAGGTATTGCGTCGAGCGGTGGCCAGACGCATGGTCTCAGATGTGCCTTTGGGTGCGTTTCTTTCTGGAGGAGTGGACTCTTCGCTGATTGTGGCCATCATGCAGCAGGTCAGTCCGGAACCGGTGCAGACATTTTGCATTGGATTTGAGGATGCCAAGTCGGATGAGTCGCCCTACGCTCGGGCGGTGGCCCAACATTTGGGCACTCGCCACGTGGAGCACCGACTTTCTCCGCAGGAGTCGCTGGCGGTTGTTCCGATGCTGCCGCAGCTTTACGACGAACCCTTTGCAGACTCTTCACAGATCCCAACCTACCTGGTTTCGAAGCTGGCGCGCACTCAAGTGACGGTGGCTCTCTCTGGTGACGGCGGAGATGAAGTTTTCGGTGGCTACAACCGTTACTTTCATGCTCCACGCCTTTGGAGAGGGCTGCGGGTCATTCCTCGCTTTGTGCGTCAGTTGCTGGCCCTGGCGGCGAGAGGCCTGTCCGCTGAGTTTTTGGCCCGCCTGCTGCCCAGAGTTTCGCTGGCTCAACATAAGGTCACGAAATTCCTGGCCCTTCTGGCCGTCCATTCGCCTCAGGAGCTTTATTGCGGACTGATGGCCATGTGGGACCCTGGTCCGGTTTTAGGACTTCACCCAGAAGGCGGTCTTCTGGACCGCTTCAGCTGGAGTGACGACTTCGCAGCGGATATGATGGAGCTGGACACCCGCACTTACCTCCCGGATGATATCCTGGTGAAGATGGATCGGGCCTCGATGGCGGTCTCGCTGGAGTGTCGATGCCCTTTCCTGGACCCGGAGGTGGCCGAGGTGGCCTGGAGCCTGCCCATGAGTTGGAAGGTTCGCTCGGGCGTGGGTAAACTCGTGTTGCGCAAGCTATTGGCCCAGTATCTTCCGACCCAACTGATTGAGCGGCCCAAAATCGGATTTTCACTTCCTCTGGGAGAATGGCTGCGTGGTCCCTTGCGGGGTTGGGCTGAAGATCTGCTGGCTCCGCAACGCCTCAAACGCGAAGGATTGTTGGATGCCGATCTGATTCGGCGCCGCTGGCAAGAGCACCTCAGTGGCCAGCGCAACTACGCGGCTGCCCTCTGGTGCGTGCTGATGTTCGAAGCCTGGCTGGCCGAATGGACCTGAGTTTTCGCTAGGGCGTGGTATACCGCAGAGACATTGATGGCCTGCGTGCGGTCGCCGTGTTGTCCGTGCTTTTTTATCACGTCGGATTGGGATGTCCGGGAGGGTTTGTCGGTGTCGATGTATTCTTTGTCATTTCCGGATATCTGATTACGCTGATGCTTAGAGCTTCCTACGAGTCCGGCCATTTGCGTCTTGGGGAGTTCTGGAAGCGTCGTATCCGAAGGTTGTTTCCAGCCCTGCTGGTTGTTCTTGTGCCCACCTCGCTGGTTTCGATGTATCTGCTTTTGCCTGAGGATCAGATTCGGGTCGGGCAGCTTCTGATTGCTCAACCTTTCATCTGCGCCAACCTGGTGCTCTGGCGTGTCATTAAAGCCGGCTACTTTGGCGAATCCTCTGAGACCTGCCCGTGTCTGCACACCTGGTCGCTGGCGCTGGAAGAGCAGTTCTATCTCTTTTTCCCCCTGTTACTGAACTTTTTGCTCAGCCGGGCTCCGGCGCGTTTCAGCCGCATCCTGTTGGCTCTCGGCTTTCTTTCCTTTTTCGTCTGCCAGGCCAGTTTGCAGGGCCATCCTACCAGGGTTTTTTATCTCTTACCCTTTCGTGCCTGGGAACTGCTTCTCGGTTGCTGGACGGCCTCGATTCAATGGAAGGCGCAGCAGGCTGTCTGGCGGGAGATCGCCAGCCTGGGGGGGATTTGCCTGGTCTTGCTACCCGTTCTCAAGTACTCTCAGGATACACCATTCCCGGGTTGGGCAGCGCTGCCTCCGTGCGCTGGCACTGCCTTGCTGCTGGCAGCGAACGCGCCGGGTTTGACCTGGACCGGCCGTTTGCTGAGCTTGCGCCCGCTGGTTGCCGTCGGTCTCATTTCCTACTCGCTCTATCTCTGGCACTGGCCTTTGATCGCCTTCCGCTCCTATATGAATGGATTGGCACCGCTTTCGTTGAGTGAGCGAGTGGGCTTGATTTTGTTCAGCCTGCTGGCGGGTGGGTTGTCCTGGAGATTTGTGGAAAAACCCGCGCGCTATTCCATTTGGCTCAAGACTGGCGTTCGGACCTGGATCTTTTTTTTGATGGGTTCGAGTCTGATGATTTGTTTGGGTGGCTGGATTTTGTATCACCGGGGTTTTCCCGAGCAGTGGACAGCCAGGGCCCTGGCTTATTCGGACTCGCGTTACAGCCTGTCTTTCGCTCGAGAGGTCGAGCCGAATTCAGTTCAGGATCTGCAGATGCTTGCACTGGGAGACTCTAAGTCCGAACAGATCGACTTTATCTTGTGGGGTGATAGTCACGCCATGGCCCTGGCCCCGGCTCTGGATAGCCTGGCGCGACGATACCACCAGTTCGGTGTGGAATGGACCCGGACTTCAACCCCTCCGGTTTTGAGCCAGTCCCATCCCGCCAGGGACGGACCTGCGCGAAATCAGGTAAACGACGTTTGCCGACGTCTGATCGTCGAGCGAAAGGTCAAACACGTGGTGTTGGCTGCCTACTGGAATTATTATCTCGAGCGCGAGCCTGATTTTGGTTTGGACTTGATTCGAACGGTGGCCATTTTACAGAACATGGGAGTTCAGGTCTGGATCGCAAAAGACGTTCCTAAGTTTGCCTGCTTTCCGCCTCTGAGCCTGGCGGTTGGATCGAGGTTTGGCTACGATTCCTTGAGTTGCAGTCCGACCTTGAGTCAGTATGAGTCCGACAACCAGCGTATGGAGGAGATCTTCTCTCGTCTGCCCGGCTCGATCCGGTTTTTAGATCCGGTCCAGCCACTGCTCACCGCAGACCACAAAATTCGAATTGAAAACGCAGGTATCTCTTTGTTCCGAGATGACCACCACCTCTCAAACGAAGGTGCCGCCTTTATCCAGGATTCCTTGCTTGCTCTTTTCAAAGCGAATTAGGTGTTTTGCGACGGGAGACCAGGTAAGCCAGACCCGCACCGAAAAGCGCACCAATCACCATTGCAGCCGGTGAGTATCGGCGGCGAACCGTCACGGGTTCCACGATTTCTAGGGAGCGCTCCTCCATCGCTTCCAGGGTCGCCAGCAGTTCGGACTGGATCTGCAGGCTTCGATACAAAGCCACACTGTTTTCGTAGCGACGTTCCAGGGAAAGCCGTTCAGCCAGATCCTGGTAACGCACTGTGAGTGAGCTCCTGGCCAGCGCATCCAGTTTGCTTCCGGGCTTGTCCGAGAGTGATGCGCTCAACGGGTCCAGGGGATCCGGTCGGGCGATCTCGCCGTCGTTGGCGGAGTGCCTGGCTTCGCGCAGCGTCTTCAAGACCTCACCCACAGCCTCAGAGCGAGCCAGTCGTTGATATTCGATCAAGGTCTTGGTGTGTCCCTGAGGGCGAATCAGCTTATCTCCAAGAGTTCTGGTTTGGAGGTTTGAGAGTCGGCTCAGTTCCTTCTCCATCCCCTTGATTTCCGCAAGCAGTTTGGAGCAGCGATCTTTGAGGAGTTTGCGTGCCTGGCTGGTGGTGGTCAGCGGATGGGCGTTGGCATCGCTGTTGTAGTATTTCAGCAATCCGTTGCAAAGGTTGAGGGTCTGGGAGGAGCTGGACCCCTCGATCTCCAGAACCAGGGTCGAGTGGCTCATCTTGGGGATGGAAATTGCCTGCTGAATATTTTCTACAAGGCCGGGGGAAAGGTTGGCGTGTTCCAAGGCGTATCGACAGGCGTCCTGGCTTCTCAAGACGGCCGCAGCCACGTCCACCCAGTCTGAGTCAGGCATGGGAGGGGGTAGGTTTTCCATGGCGTCCGCCTCGACGGCTTCCGTTTTCAGGCCTCTGACCAGCTCGGTGAGTAGTTTGCGGTTGGCTCCGGGAATATAGAGAGTGGTGCTGGCTACCCAACGTCGGGTCAGGGCCCCGAGCAGGATTGCTCCGAGCAAAGCCAGTGCCAGGGTGGTTGTCCAGGTGGAGCGCTTCACGCTTTCGCTCGTTTCAGGGTCTGAGCCAGCATTCCCGCCCATCCCAAGGCCACCAGTAGATACAGCCAGCCGGTGTGATTGGCGGGTGTCGGGTGGACCTCCAGAGTGCGCACGAAAGGTTGATGAAGGTCTCGGCTTAGGCCCTCCCGGGCCGCTTGCCAGCTCACTCGCCTTTGCTCGCGAAGAGCTTGGATGTAATCCTGCAGGTTTACGTAATCAAGCTCCGCAGTGGGGGCTCCGGACCTTTCCGCCAGCAAAAAGCTGGATAGCTTTCGTTCGTCCTTCTCCAGTTCGTCAGAGGGCCGGGGAACGGGGGAGGCGCCCACGTGGGCTTGGTCAAGATAGTCTCGACTGGCTTGCAGACACAGGCCGAGCAGGTTGGAGTCGGAGTGGCTCCAGACGACTTCCCAAAGTGGACCTCTAAGGTGGTGGATCGTGAGCAACTTCCCTTGACGTAGTTGTGGCAGACTTTCGGCCAGCTTGTTTCTGGTGCTGGCGTCGGCTTTCAGGCTCGCCTTGAGAAGCCATTCTTCGAATCGGGCGCTGGAAAGGGACTGCTTCACCGAAAAATCGCGATTGCCGGCTGTGTTCACGAAGATCAGCAAGGAGGCCTTGCGTGGCCAGAATGGGGCCGCAAAGAATAGCCAGAGCCCAGACAAAGCCAGCACAAACCCGAGAAAAAGCTTCGGATATAAGGGCTGAACGTTCATTGTAGATGGAAGCAGCAGGTTGTTTCGCTGGAACGTGATAAACCACCTGGGGGCGTCACTTGAAAAGAAACTTTAGAACTTGACTTTAGCAGTAGAGAACGCCTCTTCACGTCGATTGGAGCAGGCAGTAACCGAGTCGTCCGCTGAAATTGAGGCGGAACCGACTGACCCTGTACAGCAGGCCTCGACTCCCGAGCGAGGCGGCTTTCGCCTTCGTTTGCTGGAGTTCAGGCTGGTTACTTTGCTGGGGGACTTGACTCTGATGAATGGATGCCTTTGGTTTTATTACCGAACCGGAGGCATTGATGCTCGTTTGTTTCCCAGCCGACTGGCTCTGTGGCATCTGAGCCTGAGCCTGTTCTGGTTGCTTTGTTCAGAATTCTGGGGAGTTTATACATTGGCCCGGCTGATGCCCAAGCGTTCCGCTTACGTCGCCTCCAAGGCCTCCCTCTCCACGGTGCTGGCTTACTTGCTCGTTCCATTTGTAACTCCCATCCTGCCCGCCAAGCGTTCCTACCTGATCCTGGCCTTCGCTGTTCCTACCTTGCTCATGTATTTCTGGCGCTCGCTCCAGTCTCGGTATTTTTCCGCACCTGGTATCCGCCAGCGCGCCTTGCTGGTGGGCGGGGGTATGTATGTGGACTTCGTGGTCAGGGAGTGGGGCTCTTTGGGGAAGGGCTTTGATGAGAGCCTACCCTACGATATTATCGGCTTCATCGGCGAGCGCGAGGAGTGCCCCAGCCGCCTGAAATATTTGGGCTCTCGCGCTCAACTGGAGAAGGTCTGTTCCGCCTGCCATCCAGATGAGATTGTGCTGGCGGACAATCTGAGTGCTGTCCGAGACGATTTCCTGGGTTCGGTGTTGCGATGCCAAGGGCAGGGAATCCAGGTTGTGGAAGCCGGTCGCTTGATCGAGGTCATGACGGGTAAGATCGCTTTAAGCCAGACGGAGGCGAACCTGGCCAACATCTTACCTCTCTTTCGTGGCGGTAGTCACCGAATCTACTTGCTTCTCAAACGATTTGTGGACGTAGTGGTATCGGCTTTTGGTTGTCTTTGCGTTTTGCTTGTCGCGCCACTGCTCAGCTTCTTCAATCTTGTGCTCAATCCGGGCCCACTGTTTTATACTCAGCAGCGAGTTGGCAAGGGCGGCAGGCACTTTTTACTGTACAAGTTTCGCAGCATGGTTCCCGAGGCTGAGTCGGGCAGCGGGGCTGTCTTCGCGCAGGCCGGTGACCAGCGTGTCACTGTGCTGGGGGGCTTTTTGCGTCGCACCCGCCTGGATGAACTGCCGCAGTTTCTCAATATTTTACGTGGGGATATGAGCCTGGTGGGTCCAAGGCCCGAGCGGCCGGTTTTCGTCGAGCAGTTTAACGAGCAGATCCCCTTTTATCAAGCTCGGCATTCGGTGAGGCCTGGACTGACCGGATGGGCTCAGGTGGAGTTTCGCTACGGAGCCGGAGCCGAGGATGCTCTGTCCAAACTTGAATACGATTTGTTTTATATCAAATACCAGTCAATGTATTTCGACTATCTGATCTTCATCCGCACGTTGAAGGTCGTTTTGTCTATGATGGGACGTTAAGTTGGACGCTCGACGAATTCTGCAAGTCTTAAGGTTCCGTTGGTGGCTTTTCGCGCTTGTCTTCGGCCTCAGCTTTTTGCTGGTGGTGATCATCCCTCGGGCCACGGAGAGCCCGATGTTCCTATCTCGTGCTAAGATTCTCCTGACCCCGTCGGCCAGTGCTGGTCAGGCTGTCGCCACTGACCGCAATGCCTCCTCGCTGGATCCCCTTAGTTGGGCTTCGGATGAATCGACTCTCAGGGAGTTGGTTACCAGCGAGCGCCTGTTGCGTCGAGTTCTGGGTGAGCAAGCCGATCCAGAGGCCTGGGTCGAGTTTCAAAAGCAGGTGGTGCTGGTTCCATTGACCACCGGTGACTCTTACTCTCGAAAGATTACCTTGTTCGCACTGGGCGTGGAAGATACGTCTCCGGAGGAATCCAAAAGATTAGCCGATTTGCTGGTGCGTGAGTTTGTAAGCTACATCGAGGAACTCTCGGCCAAGGAGTTCGCCAATACACGCAAGTTTCTAGAAGAGTTGGTGGCCGAAGCGCGCGAGCGGGTGGAGGAGACGGAAGAGAAACTGTTGCGCATCACCGCAACTCGAGCGGATGGAGAACGCAGCAAAGTTCTGGCTGAGAATCAGACTCAACTCGAAGGCGAAAAGCGCAAAGTTCGTGAGGAAATGGCCCTGGTTCAAACGGAATTGGCCGCGGTCGAGGGCTTTTTGACGGGCGCAGTGCAGACCCCGCCCTGGTCGATCATCCAGCAGACCGACCCCGGCCTGCAGCAGTTGGAGAACGCGGTCTCCGAGAATCGTATCAAGCTTGCTCAACTTGAGGGCCGGTACAACGCAGCCAGCGAGAAGGTGGTCGAGCAAAAAGAGCAGTTGGATCGGGTCCAGCAACTCTATCAAAGCCGCCTGTCTTCCAACGTGGAATCCCTTGCTCAGGAGAAGCGGCGCTCCCTGGAAGAGAAGAAGTCGCGCATGAAGATCATTCAGGCTCAGCTCAATCAGCTTCAAAATCAACAACTGACCCCCCAGCAGAAGCGTGAGGCGGCCAAACTGGAGCGACAGCTTTCCATGTGGGAAGAGAATCACCTTAGCCTGGTCAAGCAGCTTTACCAGGCGCGGGTGGTCGAACAGAGTATGCGCCGCCAGGGGGCCATTTCAATTCTGGAGGCACCCCGGCGTGGCGTTCCCTCTGAGGTGCAGAAACGTCGCAGTCTGGGCATGGTGCTGGCGATCGGAACCCCCGTCAGCCTCTGTGCCGCCTTATTGGTTGTTTTTGCGGTGGATTATTTGACCGCTAGCTTGCGCATCGTGCCCCGTGTCGAGACGATGCTTGGCACGAGCGTTCTGGCCGTGATTCCAGAAGTTGACACGGATCTGGCTGCTACCTGGGAAGCTTGTAAACGGGGCAACCTGACCTCTTCCGGCTTTCTCAAGAGGTTGAGGCCAAAGCCTGATGACCTATCCTGATCTCATCGGCGCCCTGCTTATGGGGTTCTCTTTTCTGCTGGTCTGGGCGCATCCTCAGGTCAGTGCCAACTCGCAGCTGCGCTGGGTCAGTTTTTTTACTCTGGGGCTTCATCATTGCGCGGCCATCTGTAACGCTTTTTTCTTCGAGTTGCGCTCTAACTTGTATGATGCAACTCGATTTCATCGACTGGCGGCCGACCCCAATCAGACGGCCAACACCGATTACGCCCTGGCCTTGAAGCAAGTTTATCAACTCTTCGGTGTTTCTCACTTCCTGGGTGAAGAGGTCAGTGTACTGGCCTACGCTCTGTCCATCTACTTTTTTCTTTACCTGGTCCGAAGTCTCGAGGTCGAGGAGCATGCCGCAGGTCTGCTCCTCCTTTACGGCTCTCTGCCTTCCGGGGTGGTTCATTGCTCCATCACCCTGCGCGAGCCTTTCCAGTGCTTCTTTTTCTTGACCATGGTCACATCGGCGGTGGCCTTCAAAGAACGGCCTGGACCTTGGGGGGCGGCAGGCATGCTGGTTTCGCTTTGGGCGATTGTGCTTTTGCATCAGGCCCTGGCCGTTTATGCTTTTTTGCTCTTGCTGATCGGTCTGGGCTGGGTCTTTAAGGACCGGAAAGACTTCGCCGTTTTTCTCTTTCTGGCATCAATGTGCGCGGGTCCGCTGCTGTTGCCCAGGATTTACAATATGCTCCTGGATCGGTCTGATGCTTTTCGCAGCGTGGCCCAGGGTGAGATTGGAAACTACACTGCCCAATACCGTTCGGTCGTGGCTGGCCTGGCTGAATCCGAATACGGGTTTTCGCTTGATACCAGTTCGCTTGGCGGCCTGCTGGTGACCCTGCCGCCGGTTTTGATTCTCTACCAGGTTGCCCCTCTGCCCTGGCAGATTCATCGCTATGTGGACCTCTATGCTTTCGCAGAAGTGCTCCTGCGCTTGATTCTGTTCTGGGGGGTCTACCAAAATCTGCGTCAGGCAAAGCCCCGCGTCAGGGAGATCCTTTGGTTCCTTATCATTTCTTGTGTGGGTTTGGATTGCCTCTGGGCCCTGGGCACGGCAAATTGGGGAACGGGTTCCCGTCATCATCTGGTTGCCTATCCGGTCTGGGTGGCCATGGGTGGGAGCTGGCTGCTCAGTTTTCAGGGCGACCGTGATTACCGCCATCTGCTGGAGCGACGACGCTCGCGAACGCGAGAGGAGAGCGAATCTTGCCCCGCCTGAAGGCTTCTGTGATCCTCTTCTGGCTGGTCTGGTTCGGAGCCATCCTGGGCGGCTACTACCATTTCGTGCCACAGCAGTCTACCCGTGCTCTCTTCCGTAAGGTTTACAGATCAAGCGCCGTGCTGTATATCCCTCCCTCCGCCTGGTCCCCTTTCGGCGAACTTTATTTGAACCGCGACGAAAGTCCGGTCGACCTTTGGTTTTCCGAAGGTGTCATGATCGACCACCTGATTGAACGGCGTTCTTTAGGAAAACGGGCTGCTTCCAGGCTGCCTGCCCAAGAAAGCGCGACCGGTCCAGAGATGGTCGCTTCACTGATGGTGAGTCCGGTGGCGACCCGATTCCGACTGCAAAAGCTGTTCGTCAGTCGAATTGGTGAGGAGAATTCGGTCATCGACGACAGCGGTCAGTTGGTGCCGCGGATTCAGCGAATCAATTTTCTCCGCATTAGCGCCTACGGGCAAACGCCGGAGCAGTCCAGGTTGCGAGCCCAAGCCTGGGTCGAGGTGTTTCAGGCAGTCCTGGGCGAACTGGCGACCGAGGAGTTGGAGCGAAAGGCCGAACATCTGAGGCAGATCCTGGCCCGTACGGAGCGCAAGTTGAGCGAGTCAAAGTTGGCGTGGAGAGAAAGGGAGATGGCTCGTTCGGCTTCTGAGGAGCTTCAGATTGCCAACCTGGAACGCGAGCGGGATGGTCTGCGGAGCGATGTCAGCAAACTCCAGCATCGGGCCAGCTGGCTCCAGGAGAACCTGGCCTCAGGCGGGATCAGCTTTGCGCGCACCACCGGGTTGCTGGTCGCCAGCGAGGAAAAGCTTCAGATCCTCAGGCACCAACTGGGCGAAGCTCGGACTATTTACAAGCCTGACAGCGAGCACCTGCTGGCTCTGCAAGAAGAGTATCGGGCGATGGCAAACCTTCGCCAGTGGGCGCAGAAGATGGAGTCGGAAAGCCAGTTGGAGTCCCAGACGCAGGAGCTTCGCTCCAAGCGGTGGTTGCTGGCTCGGGTCGAGCGAGAGCTGGCTCGTCTGGTCGCCCGACGGCCCAACGATTCCACCGCCATCACTCGCGAGAAACGCAGTCTTCAGCTTGATTCGTGGGACCATCAGGTGGCCAGCTGGCGACAACAGCTCTTTCAAATGCGTCTGCAGATACGTCTGGGGCGTGCCGATGGAAGTTCGCAGGTCATTCAGCCGCCCAGGCCCGGGATTGAGGCATCTCGCTTTCAGAGTGGTTGGCAGATGCGCTACAAGGGCTTTCTGGCCTGGATTCCGCTGGCGACTTTTGTGGCCTTTATGGCGGCCTGGCTGGGCAGCTTCTGGGATAAAAGCGGTGATATAGCCTGGCGAGTGGAAAAGTATCTGGACTGCCAGGTGTTGGAGAGTTTGCCCAGGCTGACCCGTCAGGACAGCCTGCAGTGGGCCAATGCCACTCGTCAGAAGTTTGAGGAGAGTTAACTATGGCCGAAGCGCCAAACTTTGTGATCCTGAGCCAGCCGAATGGTCCGGTAGCCGAAGCTTATCGTAGCTTGCGTGTGGCTTTACAGCGAAAGATGGTGTCTGGCCAGGGAGCCTTCACCGTTGCCAGCTCCTTTCCGGGCGATGGCAAATCGATGGTTTGCTCGAATCTGGCCATTGCGATGACTCAGCTGCATCTCAGAGTCCTGCTGATCGACGCGGATATTCGTTCTCCAACATTATCCAAAGTTTTCGGAGCTCGTGAGCTGCCCGGTCTGACCAATATTTTGGAGGGGAGCCTGAGGGCCGAAGACTCGGTGCACGAGACAGAGCTCGAGAATCTATTCTTCCTTCCTAGCGGGTCATCCAAAGATAGCCCATCTAATCTATTGGGACGCGAGAAGTTTCCCTCTGCTCTGGCTTATTTCCGCAATACCTATGACTGCATTCTGGTGGATACCCCGCCCCTGTCCGCTTGCAGTGATACTCTGCTGATCGGGGTGCATACGGACGGCGCCATTCTGGTGGTCAACCCCAAGAACTGGGTGGGTGAGGTAGAGCTTCGTTATAAGCAGCAGATCGACAAACACGGCATTGAGCTCTTAGGCACCATTATCAATGGCGCTTCTTTAAAGGACAGCACGCATTACGGCTACGGATACGGCTACGGAAAAGGCTACGGATACGGATATGGCTATGCTCACGGAAGCACGACATCGAGCAAGCAGCAGCCCCCCACCAGACGTTGGTTTCAGCGTGGTGAGTAGTGCGAGTCAGATGCCGACCCCTTGTTGGCGATAGAGTTCCACGATTTTCTGGGTGACCCGATCTGATGAAAACTCGGCCTGGACCAATTCCCGGGCAGCCGAGCCGAAGCTGGCTCGCAGTTCCTGGCTGGATGCCAGGCGAGTGATGGCCCGGGCCAGTCCTGCTGAGTCCCCAACATCCACGAGCAGGCCCGTTTTCTCCGGCAGCACCACTTCCCTCGAGCCGGGTGCGTCGGCTGCGATCAAAGGGCGGCCAGAGGCTGCCCCCTCAATCAGCGCTTTGGGTAGGCCTTCGCGGTGGGAAGGCAAGACCACAATATGGCAGTCCCGGATCTCTTGGGCAATATCCTGCGAGTAGCCCCGCAGTTGGACAAGGCCTTGCTCAACCCAGGCCTGCAGTTGCTCAGCTTTGATTGAGGTGGGGTGTCCTGGGTCCAGGTCTCCGGCCAGCACAAACTGGACCGCTGAGCCGCTTTGCTTGAGAATCTGAGCGGCCTGGATATACTCATGGATGCCTTTGTCTCCTAAGAATCGTCCGATAAATAGAACCTTGATTGGCCCGTCCGGCTCGGCACTGGGACGATAATGCTGGCAGTCCACACCTGAGCCCCGAATCAGATGGAGGCTGTCGGCTCTACAGAGCTTGTTCTTCAGAAAGAAGTGCCGGTCGTCTTCGTTCTGTACAATGGTTTGATAGCCGGGGCCACTGAGGCTCAAGCGGTAGGCCAGCTTGGCCAGCGGCCGGGAGAACCGGTTGCGGTTAGGGTCCGTAAAGAGGTATCCCAGGCCGGTGATCGAGTTAAAAACAGTCACCTTTGCTCTAAGCCGGCAGACCAGACTATTGAACAGCACCGGCTTTAAGGTAAAATTGTGAACCAGGTCGGGCCTTCGCTCAAGCTGCAACTTTGCCAGCCGCCTCAGAAGGCCCAGATCACGCCCGAGGCTGAGCTTTCCCCTCCGGCTGTTCAGGGGATGAAAGACAAAGCCCAGGTCCTGGATTTTGTGGCCGTAGCCGGTTTGGTTGGCCAGTACCTCCACCCGACAGCCCAAATCGGCTAAAGTCTTGGCCAGGCTGCGCCGATTATGCAGGAAGTAACGGTCTTCACCTTCGACTAAAAAAACTCTCACTGGCATTGGGCTGGCGTTTGGGTCCGATAAAATCAAACCCTTCCCAGCGCTTGTTAAATCTTTGGTTTGCGAAGGAGATCCAGCCGGCTCGTCGCAGTCCTCCCTCGGAGGCGACTGTGAAACCCCTGAATATCCTTTTGGCCGGAGCTTCTCTGGCAGTCCTGGCAAGCTTGCCGGTCATCGGTGCTGGCTCCCCGCCCAGCCCTGCTGAAGTTGTACGCGGAGCAGCACACGCGGAGAAGTCGGCCGATCGACGAGGCGACTGGTTGGTGGCGAACGATTCCGAGGCGACCGTCCGGACGACGCGCGGAACTTTCCGTTTGAGCAAAGGAGCCTCCATCCGCGTCAACACAGACAAGAATTCCGTTGAGACTCGCGGTCGCGTATTTTGCCGTGTGCACTCGAAAGAGTGGCTGAAGTTGTCCACGGGCAAGCGCAATGTCATCGTTAAAGACGCCGAGTTTGTTTTTGACAGTGCTCACAATGGACAACTGCGGCTGATGGATGGCGAAGTTTATGCCGAGCGCGACCAGAGGAACATCTTCCGCACTGCTGCGGCTGATTGGACAGATGAACGGGTCGCCCTGGACGGACCGGATGTTCGTAAGCGCAACCGTAAGCGCACTCGCTTTACCCAAGGTGAGGAAAATAAAGGCAAGCGTATCGGCGAAGATGAGACTCCGACTCAGACTGCGTCTCCAGCCTACACTCCTACCCCCACCCCTACGCTGACCCCCCAGGTCTCGGCTTCTCCCCCTCCTCCTTCTCCCTCTCCACCTCCGGCCCAGGGCGGCGGCTCCAATCTGGCTCCGATTCTAGGTGGTGTTGCGGGTGCAGGTGGTCTGGCTGCCTACCTGGCAACCCGCGGGGACAATAACGCCAGTCCCTGATTGCGCCTTGGCGTGCGCTTGAGTTCGCCGCCAAGCCTCCTGGGCGTCCCTTCCTCGAGAGTGGGCAATTGATGTCTAAATACCCTGTCATTGAGCGATGCCTTGGCTGGGCTGCCCTGTTTGTCTGCGCGGTTTCGCTTTGGGGAAATCCAGGTGTGACGGCTCACGTGCCGGGATGGCTTTTTCTCTGCTCCGGACTGCTGGCGGCCGGCCTCAGCCTGTGCCACCTGCTGGGCGGCCAGCGAACAGCCTGGTTTATGGTTCCGCTTTTACTTCTGCCGCTTTGGGTTTGCCTGGGAAGTTGGAGTTCCCTCGACCAGCATTTGAGCCAGTTGTTCTCGGCCTCCGTCGTTGGCTACAGCTCTGTGGCGTTGGCTTTGCAGTCCTCTGCCAGGGCCAGCGCGTCGGCCTGGCGTTCTAATGTGCTCATTTTACTGGTCACCCTGGGCCTTTCGCTGACCTTTGGGCTGCATAGCCTGGCGCTTGAAGGCGGGCGCCTGAAAGCCAACTTTACAAATCCTGACTGCTACTGCGTGGTCTTGCTCTTTGGTTATTTTTTTGCCCAGGCCTTGCTTCTGGAGTCTGTCGGCATTTCGCGCGCCGTTTTCTCCGCTATCGTTTTGTTTTTTTTGTTGGGCATTTTTTTGACGGGCTCCCGTGCAGGCTGGGCGGGCTTGATGGGTGGCAGCTGTATCTTTTGCCTTACCCTGGCAGTCAGTCGCTCCGCCAAGGATCGGGTTGGGACTGTTTTGGTCGTCGGGCTTCCGCTTCTCTCGATTTTGTTGGCCGTACCATTTGCCGGAGAAAAGATTCTCAATCGGTTTGCTGGACTTTGGGACGGGCGAGAGCGAATGAGCCTTCAGACCCGCGTTGATGTGGCCACTTACGGCCTGCGCAGCGCGGGCCGTTACTGGCTCAGCGGTGCCGGGGGCGGCTGTTTTCATCTGGCCTATCAGCAGGACCGACCCGAGTCCTCCCGAGCTGAAGGCTATATGAATGTGGCCCACAATGACTCGGTCCAGTGGGCGGTAGAGACCGGAGTTTTGGGTTTGCTGCTTTGGATAGCCTGTTTTGCCTGCGCAGCCCTGTGCGCCTGGAACAAGCATTCCGCTCCAACCGGACGGGTGGCCGGGGTGCTGGCCTTTTTATCCAGCTACTGGGCCTACAGCGTTTTCAATTTTGCCAGTCCGGTCCCGGCTGACCTGATCTGGTTAGGAGCCGGCCTTGGCCTTGCGGTCGCCATTCCAGAGACAAACCGATTCCGGGCAGGCTCGATGCCGAGAAGTTGGGGGCTCAAGCCGCTCTGGTTTCTGATGTTGGGTCTGGGACTGTACGTCTGCCGTCTTTCTGTTCTGGAGATCATGAACCTGAAGGCGCGAGAGCAGGCTCTGGCTTTGCAAGCTGAATTGAACTGGGAAACGGCTTACAGGGCTCTAGAAGTGGCTGCGGCTCGTCAACCTCAGGATGTGGGATTGCGCATCGAACTGGCGCGTTGCGGCGAGAGGCTGTTCTTTTTTACGGGCGGCTTGAAGTGGCTGCAGTCGAGCAGAGAACAACTCGAACAGGCGGTTGAACTCAGTCCAAGGAATCTCGATGCGGAAGTGGCCCTGGCCGAGAACTTGTCCAGTAGCGGGGCCCATCAGGACGCTCGCGAATTACTTCTGCAGTGCGAGAAATGGGCTCCGACCAACTCTCAGGTTCAACGAGCCCTGGCGCGCAACGCCATTTACGTGGGCAACTTTCAGGAGGCATTTCAACATATTCTGGCCCTGGGTAGCAGTCAGGGTTCCGGAGATCGCGCGGCTCTGTGCGAGTTACTTCTGGCCCTTGAGGAGAAGAAGAAGAACGCTGGAATCAGTCTGCTGACTTCTTTTTTTCAAGTCGCTCCCGACGACTACCGAGAACTGGCCACTGATTGTGCTCAGATGGCCAGGAATCAGAAGCGTTACGACTCTGCTGTTGCCTTCTATCAACTGGCCTCGCGTTGGGCCGTCCGCGATTTGAACGCCAAGTACGAATTAGCCCAGGCTTTAGGTGAAGCGGATCGGGGCCTTGAGAAGGAAGCTCTGCTGGAAGAACTTCGAGGCGAGATTCCTTTGGCTGAGGGTGGTGAGCTGGTCGGCAAGGTGTGGAAAGCGTGGGCTGAAGGGGAGCTTCAAAAGGGCCACGGCAAAATCGTGGCAGCCAAACTGGACGAATACTTGCTGCAAAGGCCCCGGGAGAACTGGCCCCGATTGCTGCTGGCCAGACGCCTTGAGAAAATGGGGCGCAGAGCGGACGCTCGCAACCTGTTGCGAGAGGGCATATCCTACGATGAGGATGGTTCACTCCGGACCGAGTTAGGTGATATGTGTCGGCGTCACGGTCTCTTTGCCATCGCAAGGAACTATTATCTCGACGCGCTACCCCTGGCGAAGGATCAGGCCGCACTAAGAGAGCGAATCGCACAGGTTCAGAAGCGTGCTGAAGGTGAAGAGGATTTGATGGTGGAGCAGCCAGATTCAACCGTTGACCAGGGTTCCCAGCACTGAGATTTTGGCATCTCGCAGGTCTTCGATAAAGTGTCCTTCAGGAACACCCTGGAATTTTCCGGCTCGCACAATGAGATAGCAGCCATCGACTCCTGTTCCAAGGGACAGTGCGTCGGAATTCAGGCTGAGGGCGGTGGTGTCTACCAGAATGCTGTCGTAGGCGGCTTTAAGTTCCGAGAACAAACGAGACACCTCGTCATTGCGGATTGCCTGTCGCACACCGGGCGCGCTCTGCCCTTGGGGTAACAGATAGAAATTGTGTTGGTCCAGCTTGATGGGTTTGGCTGGCCGGCCTTGCAGGCAATCAAGCAGGCCAGGAGTCGATTCCAGTCCAAAAAGCGTGGTCAACGTTGGCTTGCTGAGATCTCCATCCACCAGCACGGTGCGAAACGCCATTTGGGCCAGGGTGGCCGCCAGGTTCGCGGCGAGAGAGGATTTGCCATCACCTTGCCAACAACTACAGAGCATAATGCAGCGATTCCCCAGGCGCAGTTCTTGCAGCAGGTGGTTTCGAAAGGCATAAACCTTGCGGCTCCAAGGATTTTCGGGTTGGCTCTCTACCAACAACGGGGATTCGGCCATTTTGAAGGGAGTTCGAGGCAGCTCAAGGGCAACCCTCGGTCACCGAATGCATAAAATCTGTGCGCGTTGTGTGATGGACACGACCGATCCCGATATCCGCTTTGACTCTCAGGGTGTTTGTAACTACTGCCTTGATTGGGACCGAGTGCGCCCCAGGCGTCCCTACACCCAGGAGGACGTAGACAGACGCCTGGCCCGGATTGCGGATGAGATCAAGCGGGCCGGTCGTGGGCGTGAATATGATTGTGTGCTGGGAATCAGCGGGGGCGTGGACAGCGCCTATACCTGCCACCTGGCCAAACAATTAGGCCTGCGTCCACTGGTGGTGCACTGCGACAATGGTTGGAATAGCGACATTGCGGTGGAAAACATCGCCAATCTGCTAAAAGGCTGCGACTATGACCTCTACACGGTGGTCATCGACTGGGAAGAGTTTCTGGATTTGCAACGTTCTTTCATTCGGGCCTCCGTGATGGACATCGAAATATTGACCGACCACGCGATGTTCGCCACCATCTTCAATGTGGCGCAGAAACATCAACTACGCTACTCCCTTACCGGCTGTAACACGGCCACCGAGTCCAACATGCCGCCCACCTGGAACTGGATGAAGAGCGATCTGCGCAACATCAAAGCCATCCATCGGCGCTATGGGAGGGTGCCTCTCAAGACCTTTCCCATGCTGAATTTCTGGAAGTGGTTTGCCTATGATCGGCTCGGGTTGATGTGTAAATCCGTACCCATCCTTGACAGCACTCTCTACCGTCGGGATGAAGCCCTGCGCGTGTTGCGAGAGAATTACGGGTTTCGTGGCTACGGCGCCAAGCACTATGAATCCACCTTTACCAAGTTCTATCAGGCCTACATACTGCCTCAAAAGTTTGGTATCGATAAGCGCAAACTGCATCTCTCCAGTCTGGTGACCAACGGCGAGTTGACTCGCGAAGAAGCGCTGGCCGAACTGGAGAAGCCACTTTACACCGAACTTGAGTTGCGTCGTGAAAAGGACTATGTGCTCAAGAAGTTGGGCTTCAGCGAATCCGAGTTTGATGAGATCATGCGCTTGCCGCCCGTTCCTCACTCAGCCTATCCTACCGACCGGCCGATCTTCGACCTGATCCGTAAGGTCTATCTGACTCTGCGCCGATTGATTCGCGGGTGAGCAGTCAGCCGGGCCTCGGACCAAATCGAGGTTTCCTAAAAAAGGTTGCGGTTCTGAGCGGTGCCACGGCCCTGGGTCAGGTCTTGAGTTTTGCCGCATCCCCCCTGATTACTCGATTGTTCACTCCTGCTGACTTCGGCGTAGCAGGAACATTTGCGGTTCTGGTCGGCTTGTTTCAGGTTGTGGCCAGTGGGCGTTATGAGAACGCCATACCGTTGCCGCGAAAAAGCCGAGAATCATTGCAGTTGGTTAAACTTTGCCTGGCTATCTTGTTGATTCTGGTCACGGCCTCCGTTCTGATCCTTGGGCTTTTTGGCCAGACCATGTGGCTTCCCCAACGGCTGGAGCCGCTCCGACCGCAGTTGATGTTCCTACCCTTGGGCTTCTTGGGTCTTGGCCTTTTTACTATCGCCGAGTTTTGGGCGATTCGCCAGAGTTATTTTGGAGAGCTCTCCAAAACCAAGCTTTGGCAAGGTGTGGCCAGCGTAAGCGTGCAGCTTCTGACTGGCCTTCGTCATTGGGGCGGCAGAGGTTTGCTGGTGGCCTTCGTGGTTGGTCAGTCAGCTGGCGGACTGCGCCTGTGGAGACTGCTGTGGAGAGACCTGAAAGCCGATTCCGCGTCTCAAGAGCAGGCTGTGACCACGTTCGAGGTCGCACGGCGCTATCGCAACTTTCCTCTGGTTACGATTTGGGCTGCTTCGGCCAAGATACTCGGCCAGTATTTTCCCATTCTGTTCTTTAGCGTTCACTACGGCCAGGAAGCCACCGGTTGGCTCACGATGGCACAAAGGATTCTGGCTCTGCCCCTGATTTTGGTGGGGGAGTCGGTCTCTCGTGCCTATCTAAACGCCGCCGCCCGGCTACGTAGTGAGCACCGGAGTGGGGAGCATCGGAAACTCTTCTTTCGGGTCGTGCAGGGACAGTTTGGCCTGGCGCTTTTTGTACTACTGCCGGGCTTACTTCTGGCCCCTCGTGGGTTTGAATACTTCTTCGGTGCGGCCTGGAGGGAGGCCGGTGTTTTCGCGCTTTGTTCTGGATTGGGTTTAGCGGCCCAACTCGTCGTGACGCCGATTCACTGCCAGTTGGACGTGGCCGAACGCCAGAGACTGAGTCTGTTGGGAGAGGTCGTGCGCTGGTTCTGCCTGTTTGGCGCGGCTTACTGGACTCTGCACTCGGCTTTGGATGCAGCTCACTGCGCTTTCGCCTTTAGCTTGTCAAACGCAGTGTCGCTGAGCTTTATCTTTGGTCTTTGTTGCTGGTCTCTTGAGTGGGGCGCGGCCAGTTCGTCGACCGGCTTCCCACAGAATGAGATTCCCTTACCTGCACTTGAAATTGTTCCATCCAGAGACCAAAGCTGATTACGCGCCATATCCACGAATCATAGGCTTTTCGCCCCTTAATTATGTGGGAGCATCGGGTCAAGGTTGCCTGATTAAAAATCCCCTGAGAGTTGTGGACTGCTTTGCGACAGAGCTCCCAGACCGTCTGAGAGTCTTGCTGGATCCAGGTTTGCTCGGCTGTGGCATAGCCAATTTTGGGAACCCTGTCGAGAACCCGGCTGGGAGTGATTCCCCGACAGCTATCGCGCAAGATCGCCTTTGTTCGGCCCTTTCTGAACAAATACTCGCTGGGTAGACTCAGACAGAATTCCACCAATCGATGGTCGAGATAGGGGACCCGACTTTCAATCGAATGGGCCATCGAGCTGCGGTCGGCCCAGTGCAGCTGGTGGGCCAGACCACCTTCCCATAATCCGCTGTGCTGTAATTCTTGAAGGTTGTTTTTGCGTCTGCCCAGGCCCTCGGCTAAGGTTGGGTCCGCCCAAAGAGCCCACTCGTTCATCCAGCCTGGATAGGCGGTCGTAGGCGCCCCCTTGAGCCTCCGGTAAATCTCCAGTAATGCTCTGGGTGCGAACTGTCGTCCCAGTAGCCCCAACAGTCCAGTGGGACTCACAAATCCGCTGCGAGCGGCTTCTATCAAATTTCTGCAGCCTCGCAGGAGCTTGCCTTGTCGGAGTGACTCCTGGGCATAAGGGCCGAGCAAATTGGCATAGCCGAGCAGGCACTCATCGGCGCCGTGGCCTTCCAGGCTGACCCTGATACCGTGATTGCGAGCTAACTTAAAGACGCACCACTCCGCGAACAAACTGGTTCCGTTGAAAGGCTCGTCCTGGTGCCAGAGCAGCTCGCGGATTTGCTGGAAGAACTGTTCTCTCTGGGGTAGGCAAAAATGAGCCTGAAGGCCGGCGCGTTCTTGCACCAGCTCGTCGATGAGCGGCTTTTCATTGAGGCGCGGATCCTCCGAGCAAGCCGAAAAGGTGCGAGTGGGAAGCTGGCTTGAGGATCTCAGGATAGAGGCAATGGAGACGGAGTCCAGGCCGCCCGAAAAGCTGACGCCCAAAGGCTGGTCGGTGTGCGCCCGCTTCAATACGGACTGCTCAAGCAGACTCCGAAACTCTTCAACCGCCTGGCCGTAGTCCGTCGAGATTCTGTGGGTCTGCAGGTGATACCATCGGTGCTGAACGGGGGCCTGGCTGGCGGAACTCCAACTTCCCTGAAGATAATGTCCTCCAGCCAGTTGCTGGACATTTCGAAAAAGGGTCTGCGAGCTGTGGTCCAGAGTGCCCCAGCGCAGGAATTCGAAGGCGGTCTGGTGGTTCAGGTGGGCTCGCCAGTGCGGCAGTCGGGTGAACTGCTTGATCTCCGAGGCAAAGCAAAGGCCGCTGCTCCAGTTGCTATAGTAAAGTGGCTTGATTCCAAAACGGTCACGGGCGGCGAAGTAGGTCTGATTTTGGCTGTCCAAAATCACGAAGGCGAACTGGCCTATCAGCCTGGGCAGGCACTCGGCTCCCCAAGCAGCGTAGGCTGTCAACAATGTCTCGGTGTCGGATTGAGTGCGAAAATCATGACCCAGGAGTTGCAGTTGGACACGCAGTTCCAGATGGTTATAGATTTCGCCATTAAAGACCATCCACAGCGAGCCCTTGGAGTTGCAGTGAGGTTGATGGCCTGCTACCGAGCGATCGGTGATGGCCAGACGACGTGAGCCGAGCACAGCCTGAAAGCTGGCGTCCGGAGTCTGCCTGGTCAAAGGAACGGGATAGGGATAGGTATAGGCCTCAGCAGGAGTGGCCTTTCCTCCCCAGCAGCGGGCTTGCACTCCACTGGAAAGACCGACGTAACCCTCGTCATCCGGGCCCCGATGGGCGATGACGTCGATCAGGTTCTTTATCAGAGCAGCTTGGATTCTCTCAGAGGGAGAGACTAAGACCGCGATTCCACACAAGAGATTATGATATTCCCGGCTCCCGGCCTCGGCCGCGTTGGTCGAGCGACTCGACGTTCATGGATAGCCTTACATTTTCAAGGATTTAGTCCTTCCTCGCGGAACCTGGGAACAATGAGATCACGCTGTCTGCCCTTTCTTCTGGCACTGACAATCGGGGCGCCCGCTTGGTCCGCTCCACCCACTCCTGGCAGCCCCGCCCGCCCGATTGAGGGCATTCCGTCTCGCCTGGACGCCAGCCACCATATTTTACAGCCGGGAGACCAGGTCGAAGTGCATGTCTTCAGCATGCCTGAATTGGAGAAGGTCTATCAGATTCGGGCCGATGGGAGCTTTTTTCATCCGTTGGTGGGTGAGGTCCAGGCTCGAGGCATGACTCTTTCACAGTTAGAGGCGGCGATGAAGCCGCGAATCGACAAGGAGCTGAAGCGGTCCAAGTTTAGACTCGGCCTGCACAGTCTGGCCGAGGCTGAGGCCTCGGTTATGGGCGAAGTGCACAGTCAGGGCATGTTCAAGTTTGTTCCCGGGTCTTCAGCCCTGGATCTAATCGCTCATGCGGGGGGTCTGACGAATAAGGCTGACCTGGAAGGCGCCGTCGTTTTGCGCGAGGGCAAGCGAATTGAGCTGAACCTGACCAAAGAGAACCAGACCACCTTATCCAACTTTCTGATCCAGAGCGGCGACGTGATTTATATCCATCCCGGCAAGCGGGTGGGCGTATCTGGCGAGGTTCACGAGAAGGGTCTGTATGCCGTGAGCTTTCGCAACGGTACGATCGAAGATGCGATCAAAGCAGCCGGTGGCGCCTCGGGTGCGGCAGCCCTCAACCGGGTTCTTATTAACCGCCCGAGTCTGGCCAAGCCTCTCGAGGTAAACCTGCTTTCCAAAGATGCCACCGATCCTGCTCTCCTCAAGGACGGGGATACTGTAGTCGTACCGGCTCGTCGAGTGGTGGTTTTGGGCGCAGTGGACAAGCCTGGCGCTGTCAATTTAACGGGTCAGGAGAAGCTCTATGACATCATCTCGGCGGTTGGGACCAGTCGAGGACGCCTCGACCAGATCGTCGTGGTCCGGTCCGCTGACCTGGCGGGGGTTGACCCGACTCTACAGGCTGCGCCGCCCAAGAAAGAAGAATACAACCTGGAGAAGTTCTTTGCTGATGGAGGCGGGGGACCGGACGTGGCCTTGAACGACGGGGACCTGGTTTTCGTGCCGACCAAAGAGCAGGGTCAAGACTTTTTGAACAGCAACGGGTTTATGAACCTGATTTTCATGGCCCGCTCTTTCCTCTCTTTTTAGTCGGTTGCCAAAGCGAACAGTCTGTCAATCTGTTGAGGTCCCGTGAGTTCTGCGCGGGGGACCTCCTTGACCATGACCTTCTTGAAGAGATGGCCCAACATCGAGAGCAAGGAGCCGGGGTTGTCTGTGCCACGGGCGAGTGAAAAGGTGCGCACAACCGCCTCGCCAGGTGTCAGGACCCGAGAATGTTCGCTTTCCGAGAGGCGCAAAACCCTGTCTAGAGGTTGCAGTTCCAACGGCACACCAGCCTCGGACTGCAAGGGGCAAGGCGCCACCAGGCCCTGAACGTCGAAGCGAACGAACTCTTTGGATAGGACAGTTTGGGTTTGAGCCAACTGTTCAGCCACTTCCCTGTAGCCTTCGCCCAACAGAACGGTGTTTTTACCGTCGAGTTGAACCAGCGCCCCCGGGTAGATGAGCTGAATTCTTGGATTGTTGCCGTGGATCGAGTCCAGTGCCAGCATCTTAAAGGACTGTAGCGCCTTTTCCAGGTCATGGGTCCTCTCGATGCGCGTCCAGTCCCGATAGACAACATGAAAATCGCGTTGACCCTTTTGGGGTCTTTGCCCGCCCAGCCGAAAGGAAAACAGGCTGCCAACCTCTTCAGCATCGGCAAACGTTTGAATTTCAATCGGCAGAGATTGGCGCAGGGTCTCCAGCATCGATTGAACGTTGGTGCGCACTCCAACAATGGTATCGCCGACCGGGAAAGAGAAACCAGCCACCCAGCCTAACTTATCGTGCTTATCAGCGCAGCTCGATCTCGAATGGTTTCTAGGGATCATGGCATCTCCTCAGGCTCTTTTGGCTATCACTCCGGTCGCGAACCACGCAATCAGGGGAGGCGTCTAGCCTCGCAAAGCCGTCATTATATTACGAATCTTGGCGCGCAATCCTTTTAGATTGAATGTCTTGCGGTTCCCGAAGTTGTCGAAGAGGGCTGAGCGTGCAAGAAAAATCAGGGTCTGTGTGCGGGTTTTCATGGCCAGCGAAAGCATCATCTGGCCTAATCCTGAGTAGGGATACTGAACCACTCGCCGGAGCATTTTTCGTTCCCACCAACTGAGTGTCGGAACGGCGCCCCCCAGGCCGAATTCCTGGTTGAGAACATAGAGCACATAGGCACTGGCCCTGGTCGGCAGGACCTGATTGGATGGCGTCAGGTTCAGCCGATGGATGTCCCAAATCCAGGCCAGTTTGCAGAATCCGTGTTTGAGCGCGTGGAGACTGACGTAGGCAGCCAGGTCTTCCTCCTGCAGGCCGTTCAGGTGCGAATACCCAGCCAGGGGAAGACTGCGCTCTGCTGCACGCTCAAGTGACATCACTCTGGCCTCGACAATTTCGTCTTCAGGAACGTGAAGGTCGATTTGACGTCCAAGGTCGTCCTGCCAGGTTCCCAGGCTTTGCGGTGGCTTGAGTCCGCAAGCTGAGAGAGCGGCCTGAACGTCAGCCAGCGAGGACTTTACCGGCAAGTAGACGTCGATGTCGGAAAGGTGGCGAGTTCCCAGGACAGGGTAGTGGGTTAGGGACAGATGGGCACCCTTCAGGAGTATGACGCGAACTCCCCTGATGGCCAGCTCCTGGTTCAATTTTTCCAGGAGCGCGTGGAAGCTGGCGGCCTGAAAAAACTGCTCTCGGTAATGCTGCCTGGCCCAGGCCAGAACCTTGGGTGTGGCGGACCCTTGTTTGATCAGCAGATGACACAAGCCGCCCAGCAGTCCCTGGCGGATCAACTCCGCTTCGAACTCTTGGGTCAGCTCAACCTCTGAAACCATCAGGGTGCGCTCCAGGATGCAATCGCGAGCGATTGCAGCCATGCGGGAATCTAGGTGGGTTTGCAGAGAACCTCCGATCCAAACAGGAACCTTGAACTCAAGCTAAAAGTCCCCCCCTGAGACTTACTAGGTACAGGTGTGCAATGCTTCCCAAAATCGCTGAAAAACTCATTGTTTCAAAATTGGATGACGAAGTTTTGGTTTATCATTCCAAGAGTGAGAAGGCAACCTGTCTTAGCAAAGTGGGCGGCCTGGTTTTTCAGGCCTGTGCTCGTGAGTTAAGCTCGTCCCAGTTGGAAGATGAGCTGCGCTCAATGGGAATCGTTGAAGTGCAGGAGGCCATTCAGGAAACTCTGGTTGCGCTCGGCGAGGAGGGTCTCCTGGCGACTCAGGAAACTCCCGCTGCCAGCTTTGACCGCCGTCGTTTTTTGGCTGCTGCCGGCGCTGCCGCAGCCCTGCCCGTGGTGCTCTCCACCCTGGCTCCCCGCCCCGCCTATGCCCTTTCTTGTGTAAACTGCACTGTGTTGGCGGGCAATGTCCCGGCCGACTGCACCGACTGCGGCAAGAAGTGTCCGGCCGGTGCCGGATGCGCCGCCACCACCACCTGTAACTTTGAATATGTTTATGATCCGGCCAACGACGGCAACGCCAATGCCTGCCAGATCGAAGCCAGCGGCGTGTTCCGCTGCCGCGCCACCGGCGGTGTGTTCAACACGAGTTGCGCGACCTCCCGAAATCTGGTGGTCGGAACCGCGATCGGCACGCGTTACTATTGCTGTATTTGCCCGGGTGCGGGCTCAATCTTCACCTGCTAGATTCCGCCTGGATTGAGTTTGAGGCCGCGGGTCTGCCGTGGAGAATTCATGTCACCTGCCCGGCGGCTCGAGCGCAGGTCTTGCAGTCCTGGTTGCTGCCCGGTTGGCCCTATCGATTGGAGGCCGGCCTGCAAACTGGCTCCTTGCCCCCGGCGCGGGAGCTAGAACTCCTGGGCCCGATCGACGGAACCGGTGCCTATCATCTTTTTCAGGCCGGGGAGCTGGTAGCAGTGGCCAGCAATCGAGAGCAGGTGGCGAATGGTCTGGATTCCTGGTTCCATCATCTACTGGCGGAGCATTCCGAGCAGATCTTTGTGCATGCTGGAGTGGTGCAGTGGAAAGGGCTAAGATTAGTTTTTCCAGCCCGCTCCTTCTCTGGCAAATCGACTCTGATTAAGGCCCTGTGTAAGGCGGGCGCCAATTATTTTAGCGACGAGTTTGCCGTAATTGACCCCTTGAATGGCATGGTAGCACCCTTTCCTCGACGCCTCTCGCTCAGGCCTTCGGGTCGAATCGAGCCTCAGGCGCTCGGGTGGAGTGAACAGCTTGAACCTGGCTTAGCCGACCTGGTCTTTTGCTTGACCTACCAGGCTGGCGCGCAGGCGCTTGAGTTGGAGCCCATCAGTCGCGGGGTCGCTTGCCTGGGATTCTTTGAGAATACTGTGGCCGCAAAACGCTTCGGCGCCAGTGCTCTGGCTGTTTTTCAGAAGTCCGTGGCGCACAGTCGCTGCTTCCGAGGGGTGCGGGCCGAGGCCACTCAGGCTGCTGAGAGCATTCTAGAGCTTGCGCAGTCGCACTAAGAAATCCGTACTGAGGAAGCCCAGCGCGGAGCTGCGGCCCAGCCAATGATGGAGTCTGGTGGCAAGTGCCACCGATGGTTTGGGAAAGAGGCGGTTGATCGGCATCACGGTGTGATTGAGATAGACCACCTCGTCTAATTCCAGACCCGGCGGGAGGAGTTTGCGAACCTGACTCAAGGTTGCCTCATAGTATTCGAAGCTTTGGCCGGCCACACGGTTGCGCGTAAAGTATCGAATTCCAGGCAGCCGCATCAGTCGGTAGAGCACGGCCCGGGTGTAAAAGTCGATGGAACCACGGTTGGTAAAAGTCACCACCGCCAGGCCGCCACGTGCTAACTGCTGGCTGACTCCCTGTAGAAGTCGCGAGACCGCCGGCCGGTCCAGGTAGGTGGTCACTCCGAGGCAGTAGATTCGCTCAAACGGAGCTTGCTCAGCGGTTACCTGTGGAAATTCGCCTACCCGTCGCCGCTCCAGAGGGATCTGACTACGTTCGAGCATCTCCGGGGAGATATCAGTGGCGTAGTATTCGGCTTCGGGACTGAGCACTTTCAACTGGTCGTAGAGGGGACCCGTGCCCGCACCGATATCCAGGATCTTTCCGCGGAAATCTCTTTCGCGGTTGAGGGCTTCAGTCAATCGCTCGTAAAAGAAATACCGATAATAGGGATCCTGGCTGGCGTAGCGCTGTTTGTAGCTATCCGCAATTT
Source organism: bacterium (assembly GCA_018266105.1). Classification (GTDB taxonomy): domain Bacteria; phylum Vulcanimicrobiota; class Xenobia; order Xenobiales; family JADMJV01; genus JADMJV01. The sequence goes on from JAFEBA010000016.1 coordinate 112,840, forward strand.
GGTCAAAATAGCCACGCACCGATTCTGTTTGTGATCTGGCCATTGTCGTGTAGAGCTCTTCCCATTCATCCACGATTGTTTCGATTGCAAACTGCTTCAGAGCACGCTCGCGGGCCGCCCCCCCGAGTTCTTTAAGTTTGGTCGGGGGCAAGTTCAATAGCTGCAACATTCGTTCGGCCAGGGCCTGAGGATCGCCCGGCGGACAGAGAAGACCCGTCTCGCCATCTACCACGATCTCGCGATTTCCGCCGACATCGGTGACCACCACGGGCAAAGCGGCAGCGGCTGCCTCCAGCAGAACAATCGGAAACCCTTCCCACTCAGAGGACTGCAGAAGTGCCTGGCTGGCTGCCAGGCATTGGGGAACATCCGCCCGAGACCCCAAAAACTCGACCTGATCTTTCAAATTCAATTGCTCCGTCAGCTGCAACAGGGCCTCAAGTTCACTGCCTCCGCCCACAATTTTGAGCTCCTGAGCTCGGGTCGACTTCTGCAGGCAAATGGCGAAGGCCCGTAACATCGTCGGGTAATCCTTCACCGAGGAGAGCCGGCCGACCGAAATCCAGCGGAAGGCCTTTTCCTGATCTGGCTGGCTGAAGGGCCCCTCGAATTTTGCAAAGTCAACCCCGTTATAGATGACGCGAATTCGTTTCGGGCGCGCGAGTCGATCTTTGAGGTAGCGTTGGGCCCCTGCCTCGCACACAATCGTGGTCAAGTCGCAGAGCCCGTCGGTCAATCGATAGAGCAGGTCCAGAATCCGGCCGCGCAGATCTTGCTTTCGTGTGTGTTCGTAGACGCTATGGGCGGTGCAGATCAACACGGGCATGGCGCAAAAAAGGCGGCATAAACGAGCCGCGATGTTGGCGTAGGCGAGGTGGGCATGCACGACCTGGGGGCGGAATTTACGCACGATTCCGATCAGACGCAGGAATCGCAAGGGACGCCTGGGATGCCAGTCGACCTGATGAACCGCAATGGACGCCTTTACAAGCGTGTCAAGAAAGGCTCCGCCGGGACGCAGGCTGACCACTTCCACATACCAGCCTCGCCGCTGCAAGCGCAGAGCCAGCTCGGCCAGTTGCTGTTCAGCACCGCCAAGCTGCAGGCCATTGCTGACCAGCAAGACTCGTTTCTGTTCTGGGGACACGGTTGGCTATCCGAGCTTTTTGCGCGATTGAACCAGCAGGTGCCCTGCCAGAGCTCGAGTCGGTCCCAGGTCTGTTAACCAGTCCAGACCCTCCAGGCTTCGGGCGACTTTCGATCCCAACCTCCGGTTGATTTTGTAGACCAACCGCAGAGGGGCTAACATGGATCCGTGCACTTCGGTCTGGACGAAATCGAGCTGATCAAATCGAGCCAGCAGACTGCCCGGGGTCTCGAACTGGTGATGGCAGCGTGATCGGCCGATCAGCTTCCGTGCCTTCTCAAACAGGAAGAAGCCGTCCAGGGCAAAGCGGTTGATGAAGCTCGAGAAGAAGACGCCCCCTGGTCGCAGCACGCGCTGCATTTCCAGCAGGCCTCTCTCGTTGTCCGCGATATCCAAATAGCGAAAGACTTCAAATGAGTAGACCATGTCGAATGAGTTGGATTCGTAAGGGAGTTCCAGGATGGACCCCTTGGAGATTCGCTCGGAAGGAAGCCGTGTGCGGGCCAGTGCAATCATTGCGTCGGCCGGGTCAACTCCGTGGACCTCGTAACCCAGAGAATGAAGGTTCAGGGCCTGCTCTCCCACGCCGCAACCCACATCCAGGATCCTCGCGCCCGGCTTGAGAAATCCGACATTTTTCATGAAGACTCGCTCCATAGTCTTGCGCCCAAAGAGAAAGGCATTTCGCGAGTAGTCATCCTGGTCGCGATAATAACTATCGAATCGAGGGGCATCGATTTCGTGAACGGCTACGGCCAGGTCGCGGGCCGTCTTTTTTTGGGTGCTCATGAGTGGGTTGTCCTTTCGTTGGCGAAATCGCTCATACAAGCACTGGCAAAGCCATAGCTGGCCTTCAGGTGCTCGAAATGGTCTAAAACTTGTTCCAGGAAGTGCAGGTTGGCGTCTTGTTGGATTCCAAAGTTGTGGGGATGCCAGTAAAGGTGATAATTCTGCCCCGATTTTGCGGCTGCGGTCATAGCCGCCTTGATGCGGTGAAGTCTGATCGGTTCCAGCAGCTTGCGCCACGCTTGCCGGGGCGCTGCCCTCAACACCGCACTGGCGGGCACGTTGATCGGGGCGTCGCTGATGGGTGGGGTGGGGAAAAGATTATGGCCTGTAAGGTTGATGTATGAGTCCAGAAGCTTGAGGGCCCTTCGAAGCAAGAGAAAAGAGCAGTTTCGGTCCGGGTTGTATATCCAGTGACGCGGATCTTCTCGGTAGCAGCGGAGCCCGACCTCCTGGCAGACGTCCAGATAGCGGCATTGATTGCGCGGAAAAACGATGCTGACCGGTTGGCACTTGTAGCGCTTGAGCGCTCGGACTGCCGCCAGCAGATCGTGACGAAATTCCTCTCGGGTCTGGCCCGGTTCCATACACGAGAAGTGAGAAAAGGTATGAGTGCCCAGCTCTTGTCCTGGAGTAGCCGCGATCTGCCTGACCAGCGAGTCCGCGAAGTGACAGGGCGAACTGGACTCATCCTGGCCTGCAAGTTGCTCTACCAATGTATAGGGGCTGGAGGATGGGCGTAGATAACCTGGCCGGAGAATCGGTAAGTCGGCCACCAGTTGAGTTTGATTTTCGAAGCACAGGAATCCGACCACTGCCCAGGTGCAACGCAACTGGCGGGCCGCGAACAGGCTCAGCAAGCGGGGGATCACGGTGCGAGCCCCCAGCAGGTTGGGCCTGTAGCTTTCGAAATCTTGAGTATCCCAGGTGCCCCAATGGAGTTCGAAGTCGAGAGAAAGGGTAAATCGGCCGTTTTTCACGCAGGTTCGGGCTTAGCCGGGCTCCCGCCATCTCCCTTTGCTTTGAACTAGTCTTTACAGACCAAAGTTACCCAGAATTCCTTACCACGGTGATAGGCGCCCACACCCGCGGAGGAGTATTCTCGGCTCAGCAGGGTTTCCCGGTGCTCTTCACTGCTCAGCCATTCGGCCACCACCGATGGCCCCACCCGGTTCTGGGCCAGTCCGCTGCACCAGTAGATGTTCTCCCCAAAGTTTCCATCCGTGCCGCCTGCAAAGATGACCCGTTCGTTGACCTCACGCTGGTTTCTTACGGGACTTTGGTGATCGAAGAAATTGAAGCGCGCCATATTTTCGCTGTGGATTCGAGCCGCTTTGGCAAGCACTGGATCCCATTCGTAGCGGGGCAGTCCACGCTTGACTCGAGCCTGACTGAGCAGGTTCATGACCGAACCCTCTACGATGTCAGAAGGTTTGATCGGCAATCCAGGCCTGGCCACGAGCCCGACCAGGAGTATGAGCAAAACGGGCCAGTGACGCGGAAACATACTGATGAGGACAGATTCGCTCTACCCGGATTGATTAACCTCCAGCGTCGGCAAGGGAATTGGGAGGACCAGGAAAATTTAGGTCTTGATGGTGTTTGCGCAAGACTCGATCAAAAAAAAATGTCGGTCCTTGCTTGCTCTTGTTTTGGTCGTTGGCTCAGTCCGGGCTCAGACGGTAGGAGAAGTCGAAGACCTGGTCTACCGAGCCACCTGTCACCAAAGACAGAAGTATTCCCTCAGGCAGCTCGAGCAGGACGCCCTGCTGAGTGAAATCGCCAGGGGCCACTCTGAAGAGATGCTCACCCTCAGCTACTTCAGTCACAAGTCGCCCAACCAGCTTTGTGAAACGGTGAGAGATCGTCTGCGCTTTGGGCACCGATTCAGTTTGACCTGGGCTGAGAATCTCCACAAATGCGACGGTTACGACGCCAACGTGATCGCCAGGCAGGCCGTGGATTGCTGGATGGCCAGTCCGGAGCATCGGCACAATCTTCTCAACCGCTCTTTTAATCGTGTCGGGGTGGGGGTGGCCCATCGCAATCAGACCTATCTGTTCACCCAGCTTTTGAGCTACGAAACGATAGCTATTGACTCACTGATTGTCGTTCCCGCGCCTTCAGGCTATCAGATTGAGGTGAGAGCTCGAGTGGTGGAGGGTCCTGATCAGGGAAGTTTCTTTGTTAACGGACTGCGCCGTCTGGACTGGAAGGCTGACGCCAGCGGATGCTTTTGCGCACAAATACAGATGCAGCAACCGGGTCTTTTGGAGATTGGTCAGGCTGCCGGGACGAGGCTCTGGCAGGTGGAGACGAGCATTCCGATTCCTCCTCCGGAAATGCACCTCAAACATGTCTCTTTACCTGAAATGCTGGCCATGCCATCCTGGCTGCAAAGCCTGGATCTGACGGCCCTTCTTTAGGCCCAGGCCACACGGGCGCCAGGCAGGATCGCGCGGCTCCTTACAAAATGGCTCGGGATGCCGAGCGGGCGTAGAACGCTGATCGTGTCCATTCTTCGCGCCGACCGCTCGATCAGCGGGATGGCCATGCGCTTCGTTGCTCTCTGGGCATATCTGGCTCGAGAGCGTCCTCATCAGGACGTCTGGCTATTTAGCAATGAGAGTTTACTCGACCGTTTGCTGGGCCCGACAGTTCGCCCGACCAGGGTGATCAGTTTCGAAGACCGAGGCCCTTTCTATTTGCTCAGGAGAGTTTGGTCTCTGGCCAAGTTTCTGTTCAGTCTCGTCTATTTGAGGGTCGATACCGTTCATCTGGTGGCCGGTGGGGCGGATTTTTTGGCCGTGATGCCCCTGCTGCGTCTGCTTAGAGTAAAGGTCTGCCTCACTTTTGCTACGGCTGCTCTGGAAGTCGGACTAGAAGGTCAGGCTTTGCAGCGAGTTCGCTATGCTCTGCGCAGCGCTCCGAATGTGGAGTTCTTGAATCCTGTCGCCAGAGTGCCGGATTTCCCTCAGCAGCGCTTTTACTCGCCTTGCAGTTTCCCATACATCTTGGGCTTGGGCCGGTCTATTCAGGCCAAGACGCCCGAGTTGCGGCGAAATCTGGTCGTCTTCTCAGGGTCGCTGATTCCGGGTAAGAACCCGCTGCTTGCACTGCAAGGATTTGAGGCCTTCCTGAGGGCCGAAGGCGACAGCTGGCCCGATCTTGAGCTGGTCTTCGTGGGACAAGGCGTATTGCGCGAGAAGATTGAGGCCAGGATGCTGGAAGTGAACCTTCTGGCGGGGCGAAGCGCAGTCAGGTTTGCCCCCGATAGTCGGCTCTTTGAGCTGCTGGCCGAAGCCCGGGTTTTCCTCAGTCTACAGGAACCTGATAACTATCCAAGTCAATCCCTGATGGAAGCGATGCTTTACGAAAACTGTGTGATTGCTACCGATGTTGGGGAGACTCGTCGTATCGTTCCGCTGGCAGGAAACGAACTCATACAGCCCAAGGTCGAGGCACTGGCCCAGGCTCTGAGCCGAATCTTGCGAGGTCCAAAGAGCAATACTGAGAATGCGCAGTTTATTCGATTGCATCATTCTCCCGAGCGTTTTGCAGAATACTTTCTGCAGATCCATCAACAACTGGTCTAGCCCAGAGAAAAGAGCGCGGGTCGTCTGAAATGCAGAATACCGAATCGCAAAAGGCGCTGACTGACGTAAATTACTGGCAGGGATTCTGGCGCCGAGGTGCCCGCCTCCGACGACTGAGGTCACTCCATCCATACTTTGGTCCATCCGGTATTTTCATGCGTGTTCTCAGCCGTCGTTGTGGCCCGCTGGCTGGAAAGCGGGTCCTGGAGCTTGGAGGTGGAGGGCATAATTATCGATTGCTTGCTATGCGTAAGTGGGGTGGAGCGGAAGTGGCCGCCATGGATTTTTCAGAGCTTAGTCTGCAGCAGCTAACCGAGCTCTTCCAGTTTCACTCGGAGCCGGTCCACTCTATTCAATCAGACTTTTTTTCAACCAGCGGAAAAGTCGATGAGGCTTCATTTGATATCGTTTGTCACTGGGGCGTCATCGAGCATTTCCAGCCGGCTGAGTTGATGTTGCAAGCCAGTCGCAGGTTTCTGAAGCCGGGCGGGCTGTTGATTTTTTCTCTCCCCAATCTTCATTCTTGGGCCGCCAGGTTGTTTCAGCGCTACAGCCCCGCTTGTTGGGCGACCCACTTTCCCTATCGTGCCAGCGAACTCATGCAGGCTTTGGATAGCCCGGAGTGGGCGGAACCCGGTTATCAATTCTTTGGATATCCGGCCGTCAAATACGCTCCCTGGGAAAGCCCCCACAAGGTTTTGAGGGCTTTGGACGTTGCCCAGAAACTGGCGATTGCGAGTTCTTTCCTGGTTCCCTACGACCGCTGGGGAAGCGAGAGACTATCGATGGAATTACTTCTCTTTGCGCGGAGGACGAGTTGACGCGCGCGGCCCGTTTTGGGTTCCGCCTGAGCCTGCTTTTGTTTTCTTCGGTGTTGGCTTTAGTTGCAGCCGAGTTGGTCTTGCGGATAGTTCGCCCCAAGGTCAGCTACGCCTATGTTCCTCAACCGATTTACATTTCTCACTTTCGACCCAGCGCGGTTCTGCCGTTTGAACTCAAGCCCAATAATCGCTCCCGCTTCGCGATGTTGGAATTCGATACTACCGTGGTGACCAACAGCCTGGGGCTGAGAAGCCCTGAACTGGATCGATCCAGGCCTCGTCTGCTGGTCCTGGGCGATTCCTTTACTTTTGGATTTGGTGTTGAAAACGACCAAAGCTTTTGCGCCGTGGCCGGTCGGGGTCTGGAACCTCAACTCTCAGTTGTCAACGCGGGCTTCGCCGATGGTTTTTCCCCCGACTGCTATGCTTTGTGGTTAAGGCTGCACAAAGCTGAAATTGAGCCTCGAGCAATCCTTGCTTGTTTCTTTCAGAACGACTATTCGGACGTGAATTCTTTACAGTGGATGCGGGAAGGCAGGGTTCAGGAGCCGGACGATCCGTTACCACCAGATCGAATCCAGTCGCCGGGGAATATCGTCACAGAGGACGGAGCCTGGCTGCCCGATTCCAGGATCAGCCGGCTTCCCGCCTGGGTTCGCCGCGGTATCAAGAGTTCGTATTGTCTCGCGCTCATCAGGGATCGCTGGTTGCAAGACGTAAAACCAACAAACTGGGAGCCGGTAGCCGATTCTGCGGCCCAAAGCGATGCAAAGTTTCTCAAGGCGCTGGAACACCTCAGGCAGGCCGCTGGCACCACGCCGCTTATATTCTATTTGATCAGCCGGAAGGGTTCAGACGGACCCAGCCGCATGGATCAGCTGGTGACAGCCTTTGCAAAGGAACACAAAATCAGGCTTCTTTCCAATCGACAGGATTTTACCCAGGCTGATTTTTTTCCACGAGACACCCACTGGACCGCCGAAGGGCACGCCAAGGCAGGGCGATTCCTGGCCGAGCAACTCAGCGGTCTCAAAAACTCTGATCAGGGACCGTTGATTAAGAACCCTTGACCTTTTTGCCGGTGGTTGAGAAAGGCGCCACTTCCGTGCGAACGGGGGTCGCGACCTTTGCTCCGGCCGGGAACTCCAATTCGACATTGTACATTCCGTCCGCGCCCTTTTGGCCCACTCCGACTTTACTGTCCGTCGGGGCCTGAAAACTACCCTCAATCGTGGGACTGGAGAATTTGTTGACGACTTTGTCGGAAATGAGAATGCCACCCTGGTCTCCGCCTTCGACCACGTGAGCCTTGAGGGTAATGTCCAGGGCTCCGCCGGCCGGGTTGGTTTGATAAGAATCGATGGCAACCGTCTGGAGCGAGAACAACTGGGTTATGGCCCATTCATCTTTACCGGTGCGTGCAATGCCGATGCCCATGCTATTGAACTTGGGATTAAGCAGGTTGGCCCGGTGCACAGGGCTGTTCATAAAGGCGTCCACCACGTCTTCAGCCAGTTCGTTCTCGGGGACACCGGCTGAACGGTAGATATTCTCGGCAATGGACATGTCCCAGCCCCCGGAGACCTCGATCCGGCTTTTGGGGCGTTCGAGACCGACCGTGGGGGAGGTATGCGAGAAATACTTCAACTTGATCATCTCTATCGAGTGTCCTGCAGCGGCGTCATTGAGGTAGTTGAGTTGAGCCACCGGACGAACCCCGTTTTCCTTGCGCATTTGATTGCTCAGGGCGATGATTTTCGTGATCAAACTGGCCTCATCCGCCAGGGCAGGCCCGGCCAGCAGAGCGGCCAGCAGAAGGGGGGTCGTGATCTTCACGGTTGGGGTTCCTTTCTCATCAGGGCATCCGCGTAAGGGTCAGCAAGATATTGTTGCCCCGCGGTTTCAATTGCATACGGTAGTGACCACGCACGGCCGTGTTTCCTCGCACAGTCCAGCCATGTCGGGCCAGTTGTGCGGTTAACTTTTTCAAATTGGTCTGCAGACGATAACGAGTGCTGTCCACCATTCGACTCTGAGAGACGGCCGTAATTCCGGGCGTCGAGGCCAGCCAGGCCAGCAGGCCGGTCAAATCTGCGTCGTCGTTACTGACGGCAAAGCAAGATTGGGGTCCGACCTTAAGGAAAAGCCGCTGACCGCTGACCAATCCTTCGACCCTGTCTTCGCCCTTCCAGGCTTCGAGTCGCTCATCGGTGGCACGCACCCGGTATCCTCGGGCGGCCAGGGCTTCGATAAAGGGCATCAGGCCTTCAGGACCCAGTTGATAAACAAATTTCTGTGAGTCACAAACTTGCACAGTCTTTTGCATCCCGGGCGCCAGTGTCAGGAAAGCAAAATCATTGGTGGCTCCGTCGATTGGGGTGGCGCCGATTTGCAGTGAGGCCTGCGAGCCCTGAATGAGGCCGTGCAGGCTCTGGCCCTGGCGACGGCCTTCCAGGTGGTCGTTGGTGAGGTGTGCACGCCAGCCCTGCTCGCCCAGCGCTTCCAAGAGCCCGACCAGCTTGAACTGGTCGACCTCGATCTGCACGGCTCTTCCGCTTTGCAGCTGGCTTAACAAAGGACCGAAGTCAAAGGTCCGATCTTGATGCACTTGCAGATCGGCTCCGCCGGAATTGAGACTCCCGTAGAGGGTCATTCCATCGCGGCTGGCCACCAGGCGTTCGCCCGTCATGTGCACGACCCATCCGCGTTGAACCAGCCCCTCATAGAGTGGCATAATATCCTGGCTCTGGACCTTGATCGAGTAGCTGTCGGCCACGCGCTGTTGGGAACTGACTGCATATCCCGGCAGATTCGAAACGAACGCAAGGGCATCCACCAGTGGCTGATCGATGTTGCTCGTATTGGCCGGGTAGGCCCCAGGAGGCGAAGGCGGCTCTGGAGGCAGGGGTGGTGGGGCAAACCCCGAGGTGTTTTCACCGATTTGAAAGACGGGCACCTGATCCACTTTGGCCAGCAAGGGGTTGGGCAGAGAGACCAGGTTGTTGGACCCCGCCGATTCGGTCGGAGCTGGCACCAGGATGTTCAGTCCATCGATGCCGTTGACCAGCCCTTGAGCCGGCTGTTGCTCATAGTTGAAATTGAACGAGGTCGCCTCCCCCGAGATCTTTTGCAAGTCCACGAAGATCGGCTTGGAAGATGTTCCAACCAGGTTCCCCGCTTCGAAGCTGGCTTCGGTGCCCTGAACTGAAGCGCTACCGCTAGAGTCCGAGAGGATGTCGTTCCCTGCCTTCAGCTTGGTGTTGCGAGCGGAGACACTGCCCAGAATAATATCGTTTCCGGCCTGGACTGAGACCTGACCTGGAGTACGGCTCTGGGATAGATCAAAAGTTGAGAGGCTGTGAAAGGTCGCGTCCGCTCCCGCATTTACGGTTATGGAGCCTCCCGGAGCGGTAACCTGTCCCAGAGAGATGCTGCCGTTGGGTGCGTCAAATCGGAATGAACCGCCCCCGGTCGTAAAGAGATGGTCGGCGCTATCCTGGAAAATGATGTCCCCAGTGTGAACCGTCATGTGGATGCTGACATCCGGAGCCAGATTGATCTGGTTGAGTGCCATGTCGTCGACCTGGATGAGGTTCTGCGCTTCCAGACTCACCTGAGTTCCAGAAGAGAGCGATTCTAGCGATCCTCGTGAAAGCAAGTTGATTCCAGCGTCGTTGGCAAGCAGGATGTTTGGCAGGTAGCTGTCCAGAGGAGCTGGACCGTCGCTATCGATCACATGAATGGTGTCGGGGTCTAGCAATAGCTGATTGGCCGTCAGACTGCCCCCCAGAAAGAATTTGGAACCGCTCAGCTCGACAAAGTTTCCGCGAACGTTTCCGTCGGTACGGGCCAGTCCGTTCGAGAGGATTCGAATCTCCGCAGCGCTGGTGTTTGAACCCGGGGCCACCAGGGTGGCCTGGGTCGAGTTCAAAAGCACTCGCTGGGCTTCGACTCGTCCTTCTTGTACCAGCAGTCCTTCGCCCCGAGGAAGGTGACCAGCTTCCACGATACCAGGGTCAGCCACCACCTGGCGCAACACGTCGCTGACAGTGTCAGGTGCAAGCGCCACCGTGCCAGGATTGTTCAGTTGAGTCTGGGGAACTCGGATCTCCACCAGTCCCTGTCCGTCAAAATTTAGGGTCACATCGCTTGCTCCGACCAGACCAACCTGGCCGGCTCGGGCCACGATCATCCCCTGGTTGTCCACCAGGGGAGCAACCAACAACAGAAAGCCTCCGTCGGCGACCCGCAATTCCCCCTGGTTGACCACTGAGGCCAGACCATGGGCCGGATCCTGGGTGAGGTGATAACGTCCGGCTAAGAAGTCCTGGTCAGTCAAATTCAGGGTGGTCGCCATCAAACCGCCGACGTCCACACGGGCGCTGGGACCAAAGACCACGCCGTTGGGGTTAATTAGAAAGACCTGTCCATTTGCCTGGAGTTGCCCCAAAATGACCGAAGGGTCCGTTCCGACGACTCGGTTCAGGATCACCGAGAGTTGACTGGGTTGAACGAAGCGCACCAGTTCATGGACATCAATGTTGAAACCATTCCAGTTGATGATCGCTCGGTCGGTGCTCTGGTTGATCAGAGTGGTGGGCCCGCTGGACTGAATGTTTACGCCGCCGTGGATGATTTGGGGTCCTGTCGGCTCCCCCCAAACCAGACCACTTGCCAGCAAAGCCAGTGTCAGAGTTCGCTTTACCATAGCCGTGTCTGCAATCCGCCGTAAATCATGGGCGATTGTCCTCGGGAGTTGGTCGTGGGCGACAGCGGGAATCCAAGGTCTAAGCGAGCTTGAACGTCCCGGTTCCAGTTCAAGCGCAATCCCAGTCCTGCGCCCAGGAAGCTTCGGCTCCCAAATTCGCCGGCTTGCGGTTGCTTGAGGTTGCCATGTCCATAATCGACAAACGCCAGGAACTCAAGCATCTGAGGGTCGTCCTCGAGAGGCGAAAATCGGAATTCACTGCTGAAAACATAGGCGGAGTCAGCCAGATATTCGCCCTGGGCGTAGCCTCGCACGGTATAGGGCCCGCCCAGCGAGAATTGCTCGGCCGTGACCAGGGGACTGAATGCGAATTGGGCCATTCCCCGTCCACTCCAGCGAAACTGAGAACTTAAGCTTTGGATACGCAGCGCGTCGAGATTGACGTGGGTAAAATTGCTGCCAACTCCGACGCGACTGGCAAGGCTCAAAGGCGAACTCCGGAAGCCCTGGCTGACGCTGGCGGAGAAAAAGGTCTGCCCGTCTACGTCCAGCCACAGGCCGCTGTAGCCCAAGTTTGCCTTGATATATTCATCACGTGAGAAAGGCTGTCCCAACAAGCTGTTCCGGATCGAGTTTGAACTCAAATAAAAGGCCAGGTCCGAACGATGGGTCAGGCTTCGCTCCAGGGCCTGCTCCAGACCTAAACGGAAGATGTCAGCGTTGCCGCGCACGTCCAGAATCTGGAACTGATCTCCAAGAGCGAATGCGCTGTTTGTGTAGCCAAGGTTTAAGCGCGTGCCCTCGGTGTTCAGTGGACGAGTATAGCCTGCGTCGATGTAGAAATTGCTGCCACTGGAGGGAAATCCGTAGAGCCCGCTCACGGCCAGACGGTCGCCCACTCCGCTCAGATCCTGGTCGGCTACGGTTAAGCCTAAACGATGCTCGCCTAGAGCCTGACTCCCGTAATTGTTGTAAGACAACCAGCCTGCCAGGGGATGGCGGTCCTCTACCTCCAGGATCAGGTCTGTGGTGCCTTTGGATTGCCCTTTCTCCAGGCGAACCTTGGCCTTGACATCGGGCAGGTCGTTGACCAGTAGCACAGAGCGGATGACTTCCTCTTCCCGATACTGGTTGCTGTCCAGCGTGCTCTGGAAGTAACTCTTGAGCATCTCAGAGTCGCGATACTCATTTCCAACCACTTTGAGCTGCTCGATTTTCCCCTCAAAAACCTGAAGGCGCACGACGCCGTTGGCAAAGTCTTGCTCGGGCACGTAGGTGTGGGCCAGTTTGAAGCCGTGACTGATGTGATATTGGGTTACAGCCTCGGCCACCTCTTTGATTTCAGCCAGCGTGAGTCGCTGGCCCTGGTAGGGGCGCAAGACTGAGGCCAGTTCGGCTTCGCTGACCAGGGTGTTGCCTTCCAGTTGAAAGCGGGTGACTTGCAGCGTGTCCGGGTTTTGAGCAAATGCCGCCCAGGGCACGAATAGAAGCAACAGGCTGGAGGCCAGGACACACCTTTGGATCATACCGGGCCGCGGTTCGCCCGGGCCTGCTGGTTACCTGCCTGATGAACGGATCTGCTTTAGTCGCTGGCTGGTGGCTCTGTCCTGAACGCAGGTAACGGGCAGACTTTGACTTTGCTGCCAGCGTCCCAGTTCAAGCGGGTCCAGTGATTCGCAACCCTCGTCGCATTCCAAATCCTCGTAGCTGAGTTCTCGACCGATGATCCAGACGATGGTGTTTTTCCCGATTTCAGGATGTCGGAATAGTTCGTCGATATCCGCATTGCGCATCCCGATGCATCCCCATGTCCAATTGTCTTCGATACCTCCGCCATGGATCTGGATCTCACCTCCAATGGCTTGACCCGGCGCCAGCAAGCGCAGGCGTGCTTTGTCGACCTCAGTTGGGTAATTGATATCGTAGGCTTTGTGCCAGCGCGATTTGGGCTGCACAGTCGAGATCTGGTATCGACCTTCCGGAGTCGAGGCCCGGTCTTGACTGAGTTTTCGCCTGTAAGGGGCCATTCCCAAGGAGACAGGGTACCTCTTTTGCAAGCGGCCGTGGCTATGAACTTCAAGGCAATACTGCAGCTTGTCGATCAGGATCCAGGCGTCCGGAATTACGGATGGCAGCGGCTGGGGGGGTAATTTGGCCGGGTTGGCCTGATACCACCACCCGTCGTCCGTCTCTCCAGCGTAGTAGTAAGTCGTCCCGGGAGAAAGACGAGAATCCACATAGGCTGTGCCCTGGATATCGCCGAGGTTGCAGATTGGAAATGAGGGGTCGGCCAGGTCGGTGTGGTGAAAAGGTTGGGTGGAGCGATACAGGGTTAGCAGGTGGCCCTGATGGTGAGACCAGGTTAAGAGCAGGTTCTTGCCGTCCGTGGTCCAGGCTAATCCGTTGTCGCGAGCCGGTGCCCTGCCCAGGAGCAGCAGCATGAGCACCGCCATCAAGAACGGGCGCTTCACACTGAACTGAGACTTACCGTCTCCAGCGCCTCGGCCGCTTTACACACCAGGTTCGAACCCGAAGCCAGCGCCAGCGCCTGGTTGAGCATCTTGTCGATGTCGTCATCGGTATGCTCGGGCACGTGGTGGAAGAGATAGAGTTGCTTGACTCCGCCCTCCTTGGCCAGCTTGACCACTCGGGAAAGGGCTGAATGACCCCAGCCGATGCGTTTGGGATACTCCTCATCGGTGTAGCTGGTATCCGTGATCAGAATATCGCAGTCGCCCACAAATTCAGTCAGTCGTTTGACATAAGTGGGGGAGTGCATGTCGCTGTCCTCGGGAAACAGCTCGTTATCGGTGACGTAGGCGATTTTGCGCCCCGCGAACTCCACCCGGTAGCCCAGGCAATTGCCCGGGTGGCAGAGCAGCATGGTGTGCACCTGAGCCGGACCGATTTCGTGCACGCCTTCGCTGATGCTCCGATAGCTGACGCGGGCGCCCCATTCGCGTGGGGTGATGGGGAAATGCATACCGTCCATCTGGTTGGCCACCAGTTGCTCCAGTGAAACTCCGTCCTGGTCCGCGCCCACGATCTCAAACTGGTTGCCGGGCACGAACAGGGGCGTAAAAAAAGGCAGAAAGTTGATGTGGTCCCAGTGCGGGTGGGAAAGCAAGACGGTTCCAGTCAGCTTTTTGCCCAACTTCATCAGGTGTCCGGCCAGCGCATAAATGCCCGTGCCTGCATCAAAGGCGAAGAGATGGCCGTCCGGAAAGGTGAGACTGACGCAGGCTGTATTTCCCCCGTAGCGCAAGGTTTGCGGTCCAGACATTGGCATGGTGCCACGCGTGCCCCAGAATCCAATGGACATGGTGTCTGAAAACAGGGCCAGCACTTCGGCCACGATGGATTCCGGATTGGTGCGGTTCTTTGGGATGAAACCGTTGGCTCCGGCGTCCAGGGCCCGCTGCTTGTCGGTGGCGTAGACCTTGCCCGACACCACCACAATGCAGAGGTCTTTGAGCGCGGGGATCTGGCGCAGTCGGCGCGTGAGTTCCGTGCCGTCCAGCTCCGGCATCATAATGTCGGTCAGCAGGCAGTCGGGGGGGTTTTGGGTGACGCCTTCCAAAGCCGCCAGACTTGAAGAGTAGGTGGTGACCTCATGTCCTTCCAGTTCGAAGACGGTTTTCAGCATCCCAAGCACATTGGGGTCATCGTCGACTAAGGCAAAGCGTTTTCTCATGGTCTCACCGGGTTCTTCCGGAGCGAGCTCAGACCTTTTTCTTCATGTCTTTCAGGCGCATCTCCAGGCTGCTGCGCAGCTGAGTGCGTTCTCTTTGCAGTTGAGCCAGCTGCAGTATTTCCTGAGTCGCCTCCTCAGGAAGTTCCGCCAGGAATTCGATCACCTGATCCAGGTCTACTTTGCTGATCAGGCCTTCCTGGGCGGGCTCTTCTACCGCCAGAACCTTACGCACAGCCGCAACTGAGCGTCCCACTTTGTGGGCAATCTCCTCGGGGGTGAATCCCTCGGCGCTTAAGTCAAAGATCTGGGCTCGCATCTCGGCCGGAAGGCGGCCTCGGGCCGGAGTTGAGGAATCGATAGCATCCTGCGGATTTTTGGTCTCGTGAGAGCTCATGCCAACAGGTTCGTGGATCACCGGGGGGGCTACCTCCCTGCTTAGCTGGCCACCCTGGTCTTTTAGCCCAAATTGAAATCGTTCTAGGATTTGCAGGCCGGCGCGCGAACGCCGAGCCATCTTGAAAGCCTCAGATTATATCGCCTGGTCGCTGGAACAGCACCACGTGCCCTTCGTCTTCGAGATGTCCGGGGGCATGATCACACATCTTCTCGATTCGCTCAATCGCCAGGCCACTGTGCCCGTAATTAGCGTCCACCACGAGCAGGCGGCCGCTTTCGCGGTGGATGCGGTGGGTCGTATGCAGGGGATTCCGGCCGTCGCCATGGCGACTTCCGGACCGGGGGCCACCAACTTGCTGACCGGGATCGGCAGCTGTCACTTTGATTCTTCCCCGGGCGTCTTTATCACAGGTCAGGTCAATCTCAGTGAGCAAAAAGGCGAGCGCGCCATCCGTCAGTTGGGGTTTCAGGAGACCGATATCGTAGCCATGGCCGAGCCCATCACCAAGCAGGCCTGGAGGGTCAAGACGGCCGAGGAATTGCCCCAGATTCTCAATCAGGCTTTCCGTGTAGCAGTCCAGGGGCGCCCGGGACCGGTGCTGGTGGACATTCCCATGGATTTGCAGCGCGCTCGCGTGGAGGCGATTCCGCCGGCACCCGCGGTCAGCACGCAGCCTCCTGACTGTCAGCCCTTCCTACAGGCTTTAGAGAAGGCTCTTTCCGGGTCCCGCCAGCCGCTGATCCTGGCCGGTGGGGGAGTGGGAGCTTCGCGCACCTCCGCCCAACTGCTGGCTTTTGCCGAAGAAACCGGTGTGCCGGTGGTGACCTCGCTGATGGGATTGGACACGCTTCCCTATCACCACCCGCTGCGCATCGGGTTCATTGGCAGCTATGGAAATCGTTGGGGGAATCTGGCCCTGGGCGAAGCCGACCTGCTGATCGTGCTGGGCAGTCGCCTGGATATCCGCCAGACCGGCGCGGACACGGATTCGTTTAAAGGCCGGCGAGAGATCTTTCACGTGGATTGCGAGGCAGGTGAGATCAACAATCGCCTGCAGGGCTGTCAGGGCCTGGTTTGCGAGCTGAAAGATTTCTTCCGGGCGGCGGCCGGCCGGCTGCCCAAAGGGGACTTTCGTGACTGGCGCTCTCGTCTCAAGACTTTGCAGGCTGAGTGGCCGGACACCGACGAGTTGAAAGGTATCCCCGGAATTAACCCCAACCTGTTTATGCGCCAGCTTTCTCAGAGCGGTCTGCAGGCTGCCGCCTACGTGGTGGATGTGGGCCAGCACCAGATGTGGGCCGCTCAGTCGCTGCAGTTGCAAGCGGGACAACGATTCTTGACTTCGGGTGGGATGGGCTCGATGGGCTTTGCGCTGCCGGCCGCGATTGGTGCCAGCCTGTGTCGCCCCGGGCAACCAACCGTGCTGATCGCAGGCGACGGTGCTTTCCAGGCCAACATCCAGGAGCTCCAGACGGTGATCCGCAATCGCTTGCCTTTGAAAATGGTCGTCATCAATAACCAGTGCCACGGGATGGTCCGCCAGTTCCAGGAGAACTACTTCGACGCTCGTTACCAATCCACGCTCTGGGGCTACTCCGCCCCCGATTTCGAAAAAGTCGCCTCGGCCTACGGTCTTCGGGCCGCTACCGTGCGAGAGCCCGATGAGGTAGCCGGTGCCCTGCAAGAGTTCTGGGCCGACCCGTCCGCTCCTCAGTTGCTGCAAGTGATGGTGGATACCTACGCCAACGCCTATCCAAAGATTGCTTTTGGACGGCCGATGACCGAAATGGAACCCTTCTTTAAGTCGGTTGCGATGGAATCGACCTGAACCATTTCCAGGTTCTGGCAACCGACTCCGGCAGGCTGATGCGTTGAATCAATCCGAGTTCTTTTTGAGCCCGGCTGGTATCCGGCAGGTAGTCGCTGCCGGCCTCTGACCCCAGCACCTCCACCGAAAGTCCGCCTGCTTCGGCGGCGATCTGCTCGGCCAGCTTCTGGACGGTTACCGCCTGCATCGAACCGACATTGTAGCTTCGGCCCGGCTTCCCCCTGAGCAGCAGCGTCCAGAGCCAGATGGCCAGTTCGCCGGCGTAAAGATAGGATCTGCGGGTCAGCCCGTTGCCCTGGATTTTCAGCGGCCTGCCAGCCAGCGCCTCGCGCAAAAAGTCCGCGGCCGCCAATCCGGATTGTAAAGACAGGTAGGGACCGATGAAAGCAAAACAGCGCGCGCTGATGGCCCGCTGGCCCCAGGCTTCTTCTAGCTCAAGTTTGGCTCGACCGTAGTCGGTGGTTGGTGCCAGCGCTTGGTCTTCGCTCAGGAATCCTGATGCGGGCCCATAGACCGCTCCCGAACTGGTCAGCAGGCAGCGATGCGCCCCGCTGCGTTGGGCCAGCTCCAGCACACGCTGGCCGCCCGCCACAATCCCCTGGCCCGAGCCGACCTCGGCCGCGCCGTGCAGAATATGGGAAAAAGCGCCGTCCGGGAAAGGGAAGTCCTGCACATCTCCCTCCCATAGAGCCACCTGGCTGGCCAGATGCGGGACTCTGGCTGAGAAGCGCCCAGCCGCCCGGGTCAGGGCCACCACCTCGACTTCTAAAGCCAGGCGTTGCTTGGCCCAAAGCAGAGTTTCCAGCAACCAGCAGCCGAAAAATCCCGAGGCGCCGGTGATGAAGATGCGCCCCCCGTCGAGGTCCGACCAGAGCTCGGGCGCTTCCAGAACCAGTTGTTCTACCTGGTGGCGCAGCAACGACAAAGCTCGACCAGTTGCTCGGCCATGTAGTCCAGCATCTCGTCGTTCAGGCCAGGCCAGACTCCCACGTAGAAGGAGCGCTTCATGGTGATGTTGGTGTGATGCAGGTCGCCCACCACCCGTTTGGGCAGGGCCAGATAAGCCGGCTGCTTGGTCAGGTTGCCGCCAAAGAGCAGCCGGGTGCCAATTTTGCGCTGGCCCAGTTGTTCCAAAAGCCACGGGCGTGAAATACGCTCGCCCTTCAGGGTGAGCAAGAATCCGAACCAGGAAGGTTCGGCCTGGGGTAACCAACCGGGAAGTTCAAAGAAGTCCTCAGCGCCGCGTCGGCGTAAAGCCGAGGCCAGGAAATTAAAGTTGTGGCGGCGTTTTTGGATAAAATCATCCAGGCGTTGCAGCTGAGAAAGACCCAGGCTGGCCTGCATATCGGTGGCTTTCAAATTGTAGCCGATATGCGAGTAGATATACTTGTGGTCGTAGCCTTCCGGGAGTTCGCCCATTTGCCAGCCGTAGCGTTTGCCACAGGTGTCTTCGCAACCGGGAGCGCAGTAGCAGTCGCGTCCCCAGTCTCGAAAGCTTTCGGCGATTTTCTTCAAATACGGACGAGAAGTCATCACCGCTCCGCCTTCACCGGTGGTGATGTGATGAGCAGGATAGAAGCTGCAGGTGGACAGGTCCCCCCGGTTGCCGACATGCTCGCCGTTGAGGCGCGCTCCCAGGGCGTCGCAGCAGTCCTCGACCAGCCACATGTTGTGCTGCTTGCAAAGCTCAGAGATGGCCAGAGAATCAAATGGATTTCCCAGGGTGTGAGCGGCCATCACCAGGCGGGTCTTGGGGCCAATGGCGGCCGCGACACCCTCGGGGGTAAGATTGTGCGTTTTCGGGTCCACGTCCACGAAGACGGGCACCAGCCCGTGCTGGATGGCAGGATTGACCGTGGTGGGAAAGCCCGCCGCCGGCGTGATGAACTCATCGCCCGGGCGCAGCTGGCGATCGCCTAAAGTGGGGCTGGTCAGGCTGGCGAAGGCCAGCAAATTGGCGCTGGAGCCGGAATTCACCAGCAAGGAGAAGCGGGCACCCCAGTAGGCGGCGAATTTTCGCTCGAATTGCTCGGAAAAGCGTCCCGCCGTCAGCCACATGTCCAGCGATGAATCCAACAGGTTGCGCAGGTCCGAGGCGTCCAGCACTTTGCCGTTGGCCGGCAGCGAGGTTTGGCCGGGCACAAATTCCCGGGCCGCGAACTGCTCGGCGAAATAGTCTTCGGCCAGAGCCAGAATTTGCTCGCGCTTGTTCATTTGAGTCGGGCTCGCTTCCCTCGGAAATTGATGCGTTCTTTTTCGATGACCAGGGGGCGATTCGTGACCCGCGTATGCACCGCCCCCAGGTATTCGCCCACCACTCCCAGGAAGAAAAGCTGGACCGAACTGATCCAAAAAACTCCAATCACGAGCGGAGCAATTCCCAGGGAAAAGCTGTTCCAGAAGACCAGCTTGGCGACCAAGTAACCCAGGCCAACCAGCAGACTGATCAGACTCAGCAGAAAGCCCAGGCCGGTGGTAAAACGCAGCGGCACTTTGGAGTGGCTGGTCATGCCCAGCATGGCCAGGTCAAAGAGAGTGTAGAAGTTGTTCTTCGTGATTCCGCGTTTGCGGATGGGTTGAAAATAGGGAATCTCGCAGATAGACCCGCCTGTTTCGCTGACCAGGCCACGCAAATAGGGGTAGGGCTCTCCGAATTTTTGCAGGCGGCGGATCACCGAACGGTCGTAGAGGCCGAAGCCGGTAAAGTTCTGCACCAGGTGCACTTCTGCGAATTGAGCCAGCACCTTGTAGTAAAGGCGGCGCAGCATATACATGGGCTTGGCTTCTTCACTACCCACCTTGACTCCGACCACGATCTGAAAGCCGTCTTCCCATTTACGCAGGAAGTCGGCCAGCATTTCAGGCGGGTCCTGTAGATCCGAGACCATCAAAATGCGAGCCGCCCCCCGAGCTTCGCAGAGCGCGTGAACGGGTGAGCGCAGGTGCCCAAAGTTGCGAGCATTGATGATCACTTTGACCCGTTGATCGTCCGCCGCCAAGCTCCTCAATACGCTCACGGTCTGGTCAGTTGAGGCGTTGTCAATGAAGATATGCTCGTAGCGGTAGTCGCTTTCCGACTCCATCACGGCCCTGACGCGCCGATAGAGTTCAACCACGTTCATTTCCTCATTGAAGCAGGGCGTGATGATGCTGATCAGGCGCTTGCGCGCCGGTTGGGTGGCTTGATCCTGTTGCAAGCCCGCCCTGTTCCTCAGAAAGGTCCCTTTCCCTTGCGAGCGAACTGGCGCGCCATGAAAGCACTGATCCTGGCGGGCGGCTACGGAACTCGATTGGCCGAGGAAACCGAAGTCAAGCCCAAACCCATGGCTGAAATCGGCGGCAAGCCGATTCTCTGGCACATCATGAAGATTTATTCCCACTATGGAATTAATGAGTTTGTCATTTTGCTTGGTTACAAGGGTTATGTCATCAAGGAATACTTTGCAAATTACTTTTTGCATCAGAGCGATGTGACCATCGATCTGGCCCAGAACAAGATGGAAATGCACGCCAACTCGAGTGAGCCATGGAAAGTCACGCTGATCGATACGGGTCTGGATACCATGACCGGGGGCCGCGTTGCCCGAGCCCGCCAGCACGTGGGAGACCAACCGTTCCTGCTGACTTATGGGGATGGTGTCAGCGACATCGATATTGGCGCTCTACTGGCTTTTCATCAATCCAGCGGAGGCCTGGTAACTCTGACCAGCGTTCAGCCTGAAGGCCGATTTGGAGCGGTGGAGTTGGGCAGCAATGACCGGGTGACTGGGTTTCTCGAGAAGCCAGAGGGGGACGGGCAGTGGATCAACGGCGGTTTCTTCGTCTGTCAGCCGGGTCTGTTTGAATTGCTTGAACACGACGGCACCATTTTGGAGCGAGAACCCCTGCAGACGCTGGCCAGCCGCGGCCAGCTTCACGCTTATCGTCACAGCGGATTCTGGCGCCCCATGGATACTTTGCGCGACAAGCTCTACCTGAACGACCTGTGGCGGCGCAATCAGGCGCCCTGGAAGGTCTGGAGCTGAAACTCCTCGATCTGCTTGTGGCATAGGCCGCGGGCCGGGCTGCCCTGCAAGAATTCCTTTTGCCATTCCACCGTGGCCCGGAGCGCTCGCTCCAACTTCCAGCGAGGCCGCCAGGAGAGCTCGCCAGCTGCCTTGCTCACGTCCAATCTCAGCAAGCCTGCTTCGTGGGGGGCGTCCGTCTGCTGGGATAACTCCACCCGTGCATCCTCGCCCCAGAGCTCTCCAAGTCGTCGGGCCACCTGGCCGACTTCGGCGTGGCCCTCATCGCCGCTCGGTCCGAAGTTCCAGCCACACTCAAAACCTGGCCCGCCGGTGAGCTTTTGGGCCAGCAAAAGGTAGCCGGAGAGTGGTTCCAGCACGTGCTGCCAGGGCCTGACCGCTCTCGGGTAACGCAGTTGCACCGGCTGGCCGGCGGCGAAGGCGCGTAAGCAGTCCGGCACCAGGCGTTCGGCCGACCAGTCGCCTCCTCCAATCACGTTGCCGGCTCGTGCACTGGCCACCCGCACCCCCTGCTGGGCCAGGAACGCACTGCGATAGCTGGCTGTCACAATCTCGGCGGCTGCCTTACTGGCGCTGTAAGGGTCGTGTCCCCCGAGTTGATCGGTCTCGCGGTATGGGTAGGCCCATTCCTGGTTTTGGTAGACCTTGTCGGTGGTGATGATGACTGCTGCTCTGACGCTGGACAGGCCACGTAGCGAATCCAACAGGTTGGCTGTGCCCAGCACGTTGGTGGAAAAGGTGCCCAGCGGGTCGCGGTAGCTTTCGCGCACCAGCGGCTGAGCGGCCAGGTGAAAGACGATTTCGGGTTGAGCAGCACGGATTGCTTCACGCAACTGACTCAGGTTGGCCAGATCACCTCGGGTATCGCTGGCCAGGCCTCGGGCCACCTCGGCAGCCAGGTAGAGCGAGGGCTCGGTTTGTGGATCCAGTGCATAGCCGTGCACCTCTGCTCCAAGCTGAGTGAGCCAGAGGGCCAGCCAGCTGCCTTTGAAACCCGTGTGGCCTGTCAGGAAGACCTTTCGTTTGTGCCAGAAAGACTGCTTGTCCATGATTTGGCTCTTCGCCCGTCCCGACAGGGTCTTCCTTGCACCGGCAGGAGAGAGTGAGGAAGACCTCGGCTCTCCTCACACTCTCCTTGAAACCGCCCCGTTACTATTGAGCTTGAGCGATTCGGCCACGGATTTGGCCGTTTGAGCCGCCGCCGAGTCTCCTTTGGGAGTGGCTCGGGCAATCAGCACCAGACCTTTGCCGTCCTTGTTGTCCTCGCGAGCGAAATCCACCACCAGGTCCACGGTTTTGCCCTGGAAGTTGGCGGTGTACGTGACGACGCGCAGGCCGACTCCATCTCGGGAGACGTCATGCTCGGTATTGACCTCGGTCAGGGCAGAAAGGCCCGGAAAGTGTGGGGCCAGGTGCTTGGCCATCTTGGCCTGCACGTCATCCCAGGGACCATCTTTGACGATAGCAATGCGCGAGCTCTTGTCCGGGCTCTTCCAAGGGACTTGCGGCCCTCGAGTCAAACCCCGCAGCCATGGACCTGAGCGAACTGGCGGCAATCCGCGCCTCGGGCCGAGAAGCCAGGCGGCATCCCTGGGAACTTTCTCGGGCCAACTTTGTGATTGCTCGCCTGGCCGGTCAAGTGCCCGAGGGCCGGCCCTTGCTCGACGTGGGCTGTGGAGACGCCTACATGTTAGGTCGCATCTGTCAGGCCTACCCCGGGCGCAGAGCCTTCGGCGTGGACACAGCTTATCGGGAGGACCTTGGGGTCGCTTCCCAGGCCACTCTGGTCTCTTCTCTTGATCAGTTACCCAAGGAGGCCGGTCCCGCCGGGCTGGTGTTGTTGATGGACGTGCTTGAACACGTCTCCGACCCGGCCGAGTTGATTGGCGACCTGGTGGCCCGGGGACTGGTCGATTCACAGACCCTCCTTTTCGTGACCGTGCCCGCCTGGCAGGTCCTCTATTGCAAGCGCGATCATTGGCTGGGTCACTATCGGCGTTATCGGGTCAGCCTTTTGAAAGAACATCTCAGCCAGGCCGGAATCCTCACCTCCGATTGTGGATATTTCTTTGCATCCTTGATTTTGGTGCGAGCCGTGGAGGTGGTGCTTGAGCGACTGGGCCTGCGCAGCACCGAAGATAAGGGCCTGGTGGGTTGGCGCGGCGGTCCCCGGCTTTTGCGTCTGCTCTCGGCCTGTCTTAATCTGGATGCCTGGCTCTGTCGAACCCTTTCCTTGCCGGGGTTGACCTGCTATGCCTTGGGACGGCTGGCTTGAGCCCCGCTTTCGTGGTGGTCGTTCCTTGCTACAACGAGGAAAGCCGGCTGCCCCGGGCCACTCTGGAAGAATGGGCCGAGCGTCGCCCGGATTGGGCCTGGTTGCTGGTGGACGACGGCAGTCGAGACGGCACTCGCCAGCTTCTCACCGAACTGGCAAACCGGCACAACAACCTCCATTGCCTGACGCTGGCTCAGAATTCGGGAAAAGCCGAAGCCGTTCGTCAGGGCATCCTGGCCGCCCACCAGCAGTTCCAGCCCGAATGGTTATGCTATCTGGACGCGGATTTTGCCACCCCACCCCGCGAGATTGAGCGAATCTATGAACTTTACCGAGAGAAGAGTTATCAGCTGGTGCTTGGTTGTCGCTTGCAGCGACTGGGCGCGCGCATCACGCGCAAGAGTCTGCGCCACTACGTGGGACGCATCGCGGCTACGCTCATCAGTCTCACTCTGCGCCTGCCCACCTACGATACTCAGTGTGGCGCCAAGCTGATCCGATCCGGGCTGGTCAGCACCGCTTTTGGCGACCCGTTTGGCAGTCGCTGGTTGTTTGATGTGGAGCTGCTGGCCCGCTGCCGTAACGCCATGGGTCGCCAGACATTTCGCCTGGCCGCAATCGAAGAGCCCTTGCTGGAGTGGGCTGATGTGGCGGGCTCCAGACTGAACGCTCGAGATTTCCTACGCATTCCCAAAGAACTCTGGGCCCTGCACCGCACCTACAACGGCTAAGTTACCAGCCGCCTCCGGTGGAGCCCGAGCCCCCGCCGCCGATGCCGCCGCCACCACCGGTGCTGCCCCCGCCGCCGCCACCACCACCTGAAGAGGGCGGGGGTTGGACCGAGGCTTCGGCCTGACGCACCTTGCGTTCGAACTCGTCGTGAGCCCGTGAGACGGCACTGCGGGCTTCGCTCTCGGCCCGATCGGCGTTGCTTGAAGCACTGCGGGCCTCGCTCTGGGAGGAGCTGTAGCTGTGGGAGCTCAGGTAGCTACGTGCTTGAGAGAGGTCGTTGCGCGCATTCGAGAGGTAGCTGTTGGCGCTGGAAAGGTCGCTGTAGCTGACCGAGTGGCTGACGGTCCCGTAGCCGCTCACGCTTTGGCTCCAGCTCTGGCGGGAGGCGTTATTGATTGCCGACTCGGCGCTGCGGATATCGCCCTCGGCCCGGTCGATCATTGATTTGGCTTCGGCGCATTCCTGGGCGTCGCGGACCATGGTCAGGAAGACCTGGTGCTCGGCCTCGACGGCCCGGCGAGCCTCGGAAACGGCTTCACTGGCGCGCTGTTCCGCTCGATTGGCGGTCGATTTGGCGCTGTCGAAGTTGTTGGAGTTCATCTGTGACCTGGCCGAGCTGATGTTGCTGCGGGCATCGTCCAGAATTGAGCGGGCCCGAGACATGTCCGAGGAGTCCACGCTGTGTTGCACCTGACCGAAGCCGTTGACATACTGACTCCAGCTCTGGCGCGAGCAATCGTCGATCTGTCGCTGGGCGTTGTCCACCTCGCGGCTGGCCTCGGCGATGGCCTCGCCACCAGACACCATTTGATTGAAAACTGCCTGGGCCGCGCTGACCACGGCTGCCGCCTGCTGGCGTGCCTTCTGAGCGCTGTTTTGAGCAGACTCAGCTACGGCTTTGGCGTCCTCGTATTTCTGTGGGCCCAACTGACCTTCGGCTCCGCTGGTCTGGCTGCGAGCCTCTTCGATGCTGCGACGGGCCGGATTCAGATCATTTGAGTTGACCGAGTTCTGCACGGGGCCGTAACCGGAGATGTTCTGAGACCAGCCCGTGCGGGCCGCCTTGTCCACTTCCGCATCGGCCGTTTGAATCAGGGATTTGGCCTGGGCGATGGCCGAGTTGGCCGCATCATAGGCGGCGTGGTCGAAGCTGATGGTGTTCTCGACCTGAGTGCGCAGCGATTCCACCGAGGCCAGGAAGTTCAAGGCCTCGTAGGGGCTGGCTGGTTTCTGGAAGACGACCGGCTTGGATTCTTCCAACCGGGCCTGAACCTGCTTGAGCAGGTCCTTGGCTTTGGCGCGCACGTAGACGGCCTCTGAGTTTTTGTCCGTGCCTGCGATGCGAGCCGTCAGATCTTTCAGGCCTTGCTCGGCTTCGGCCTGGCGTCGGGCCAGAGTGGCTTCGCCCCCGGTGATGGCGTCCAAATTGACCTGACCCTGCACCAGAATGTTGTTGACCTGGGCCAGTTCATCTCGGGCTTCCAGCAGGTGGGCGCGGTCGTAGTTGAAGGCGGCGTGCTCGGTGATGCTTTTAGCCTTGTCCAGCAGCTGAAAGGTCTTGTCCAGAAATTCAGAGACGGTTCCGACCCGACTGCTGCCGGAGGAGCTGACTTCGCCCACCACCGACTTTTGGGCCGATTCAGTGTAGGTTTTCTGGATCCGCTCCAGCGAGGGCTGATACTTGTTGGGAATGCTGTTGCTGATGCTCTGGTGACGATTGACGCGCTCGCCGCTGTCGGCCGGGTAGGCCTCGAAGGCAGCCCGGGTGTCCTTCACCAGGTCGCCGGCCTGGCGGGTCAGACTGGCGACATTCTTCAGGTGGGTGGACGGTTCTTCCACATTACCCTGATCCAGCAAGGGCTTGATGGCGTCGTAGTTCTGCTGAGCTTGATAGAGAGGCGCGGACGGATCGCGGTCGGGTTCGCGCAGAACCCTGTCGGGCGTGCCATCCTTAAAAACGCCAGCCGCCTGCAGGGCTTTGCACAGACCTTCGCGGGCGGTCTTGATGGCCTGGTCGGCATCACTGATCTGAGGCTGGGCCAGATTCCAGCGCTTGTCGTCCAGCTGGACCACCGTTTGGATACGATGTTCCAGGGCTTCCAGGTCGGACTTGATTTGCTTGACCTGGTCGTTCACCTCTTGCTGCAGGGACTTTTCACCCTCGCGGTCCAGGGCGATGGAGAGTTCTTCTTTGCGCAGGTGGGCCCAGTCGGTCACGATCTGGTGAGGGTGGAGGGCCTCGTCAGCCTGGGCCAGCACCGGTAAGGTGTGGTTGCGACCGAAAGTTCCGACTTCGATGATGGCGTGTCCGTCGGCGATCATGCGCTCGCTCACCTCTCCGAACTCCTGACGGGCGCGGAAGGGGTCGGTGCCTTTGATGGCGTGACCTTTCTCGATAAGCTGGTCCACGTAGGGCACCACTCGGCTGGTCAGAGTGGGGGCGGTGAAGAAGTGATCTTCCTGGCCGGATTTCTGCAGGGCCTCGGAATCCGCACCCATGGCGTGGTTCTTGTCTTTGACCCCGTCCAGGTAAGCTCCGACCTCGCGGCTTTCTTTGAGCAGGACCTGGGTGGTCTTTTCGTTGCTGGCGGCCAGGCTGCTGAGCTTATCTAGCATATTGACGAAAGATTCCTGGCCGGCCTTTCCGGTCACGGTGCTGAGCAGGTAATCGCGCCAGGCATCGGCTTTACTGCCTTTTTCCAGGTTGACCTGTTTGGAGTCATTGAGTTCGTAGGGAACCTGCTGGTCTTTGTCGGTCAAGAGCTCGATGGCTTTGTCGAAATTGCCCTTAGAGAACATGTTTTTCAGGCGCGATCCGAAGGAATCACCCTTGATCAGTTGGCGGGCTTCGGCCAGCACTTTTTCGCCTCCGCCCATCAGGGCCAGCGCATCGGCGGTATGGGTCAGCAAATCTTTGGCCAGTTTCTGGGTGGTGCCGGTGTAGGAGGCGATCTGCGAGACGTCGGCCTCGTTCATCACCCTGATCAGTTCTTTGGAGCGCTCGCCCAGGGCAGCCAGGGCTTCGTCCATCTCTTTTTCGGATTCTTTGCGGCGACCCCGGGCCCGATAGTTGAGAATCAGGGCGGTGGCAATCAGGCCCACTCCCAGGGCGGATGAGCCGTAGAGCTTGAGATTTCGGGCGGTGGCCTCGTCGCTGCGCGAAGCGCTGATGTGCTGAGAGGTGGACTGTGCGGCCGTGCGGGCGGTGTCCAGGTCAGCCTGGAAATTGAGCTCGTTGGAATCGTATTTCTGCTGGTAGGCGGAGAGGGCGGCCTTGGCCTGACCCAGGCTGGTGCGAGCCTGCTCGGCCTGGCCGTTCTGGGGAAGTTTGTCCACTTCCAGTTGCAGGGACGAAATCTGGCGGCTGATTTCCTGGGCCTGAGCGGGCGCCTGGGCGAACTGCGAGAGCTGGGATTCGTAAGCCGAAATCTGGGTTTGCAGAGCCTTGGCGTTCTCGGTGGCGGCCGCGTAGTCGCCCGACTTCAACTGTTTGCGGGCATTCTCCAGGCGGTTTTTCCAGGCATCCATGTCGGGCTGGGCCAGGCTGCCCTTCTCTCCGTGAGCTTTTCGGAAGTCTTTGACCTCTTTCTCCACGCTCTTGTAGCGCTCTCCGGCCTGGTCCACGGCCTGGGTGGCGCCGCGTACGGTGGAAGCAACGAAGCTATTGGCACCGGCGTCGATTTTGTCCAGCACCTGCGAGAAGGCCTGAGGCACGCTTTGACCGCTCTGGACGGCGCTTACATAGGTCTGCATCAGACTCCGGGGTTCCAGGGTTTCGCGGTCCACAAAGTTGTTTTCACCCACGCCGGCGTCGTCCAGTAACTGCTCGGAACGCATGTAAATCGCGCGGGTCTTGCCGGTCTGCTGAATGAACTTCTGGTCAGTGACTTTAAAGTAGACCATGAACACGGCCCCGTTTTTCTGGCCGGTTTCTTTGTCCACCACGCTCTGGAACTGAGCACTGTTGGCGATCCCCCGCGAGAGGTTATAGTCATCCGACTTGACGTTGTCGCTTTCGCCAATCAGCACGATGTAGGCATTGGGGTGCTTGGCGAAGACGTCTTGAAATTGCTTGAGGTCCAGGTTCTGCCCATTATATTGAGGGTTGCCCACTACATAAATCTGGCGGCCCGCGTTGAACTGGTTGACTACTTCATTGACGCTCCCGGCGAACACCGGGCGCGTGTCGCGCACCTGATCGGCCAGCGAACGGGGGGCTACACTCTGAGCGGGACGCACCTGAGCCTGAGCCTGCTGAGCCATGCCCACCAGGGCTCCGGCCACACCCAGGGTCCCCAGTGCCACTTTGAGCGCGGTGTGGTGGCCTGAACTCTTCTGGCTTTCCGCTCCCTGGGTTTCACTCTGGGGCAGAGCCGGCTTCTGTTCTTTGGCCGGCCCTACGCCGCCAGCCCATCCGTCGCTGGGGTCTTTGACCTGCGTCTCGCGAGCGGGTTGCGTCTGCGGACGAAGGGGGCTGAGGTTTTGCAGGCTTGTGGTCTTGTTGATCATAGCCACAGCATATTAGAGGGTACGGGCTGAAAGAGTTCTGAACCCCGACCAGCTAGTGGTGGCCCCGGCCTCGGCCGTTCCCGTGTTGCTTCATCAATCCGGGGGGCCCGCCATGAGGATGCTCGGGATGATACTTCGTTTGCCAGGCGTAAGGGTCGCTGACCCGCGTGACCTGCGGCATGTACTGTTGGGGCAAGAAGACCTGAACGTTTTGTCCCGGGCTCAACTGGCTGTATTGAATCTGGATGCCGTTCATTTGGAAGGTGGCATATTGCGAAGGAACGAGAATCGCCCCTCCGCTTTGATTGATCAGCACACCTTCGGGATAAACACCATAAATCGACCCGGCATAGGGCTGGGCCCAAAGGTTGGTGGTCAAAAGAGCAAAAATTGCGGTCCTGGCGGGACTCTTCATCGCGTTCCGATTCTCCAGGGCCGGGCCGATATCCCTTCGGCTGGTCCAGGGAAGACTTGACCCCTCCGGCTCAGAAGGAGAAGGCATGAAACGAAGTCTCTCGGCCGAACTGGAGCGCCACACCCTGCAGGCCCGCATCTTGATCGAGTCGCTGCGGCGTCATCTGCCCGACGCCTACGTGGGGGGACAGAACTCCATTTACTATCAGCAGACCAAGCCGCCCCGCTTTGTGGCTCCTGATCTCTATGTGGTGCTCCATCAGAGCCCGGAAGCCCGTCCATGTTATGTGGTCTGGGAGGAAGGCGACAAGTTTCCCGACCTCATTTTGGAGATCACCTCCAAAGAGACCGAGCATCAGGACCGCGGCCGCAAGCTGATTCTCTATCGAGACGTCTTTCGCACTTCCGAGTATTTCTTGTGGGCCCCCAGCAGTATGCGCCTCAGCGGTTTTCGGTTGCAGGACGATGACTATGTCAGCATTCTTCCCAATGAGCGAGGCGAGCTATGGAGTCAGCAGCTGGGGGTGGGCTTGCGGAGTGAAGCGGGCTGGCTGCAATGGGTCGACAAAGCCGGGCTCCCCCTGGCTCAGTGCGAGGAGATGAGCGCCGAGCGTCGGGCGTTGGAGGCTGAACGCAAGCTTCAAGAGGCCTTGGAAGAATTGGAACGCCTGCGAGCTGGGGGTCAGTAGAGCAAGGGGAGACCAACCTGGCTCAGAATAGATACTTTAGGATGCCTATCTCTCGCTCTCTAAATGAGCCCTCCTCCAAGAAGCCGGTCTCGGTCACAGAGGCCTGGGCCGCGCCCATTGATCCCGCTCGCTCGAATAAGCGGACACTGCTGATCCTCTATGCCATCCGCGTCTTCCACAAGAAGGGAGTCAACGGCACAGGCATTGCCGAAGTCATGGAACTGGCGGGAGTCGGTAAGGGCCAGTTCTATCATTACTTTGGTAGCAAGGAGCAGTTCATCTGCGAAGTGGTTCGCTTCAGCATGGACTATTTTTTAGAGCGCATTGCCCCCTACACCGCTCGCCTGGAGAGCATGAACGAATTCGACCACTGGTTCCAACCATACGTTGAATTTGCTCAGCTACCGGACAGTTTGGGCTGTCCCGTGGGCACGATCGCTTCCGAGTTGAGTCCCTCCAGTCCGGCCGTGCGAGCCACGGCCGCTCTTTGTTTGCAGCGCTGGGTTCTGACCCTGGGTGAGGGGCTGTCGGTGCTACAACAGCGAGCCGGGGCTTCGGCTCGATTTGATCCGCTGGATTTGGCCGAAGAACTGGCCGCCAACATACAGGGGGCCCTGTTGATGTGCCGGGCCATGCAAACCAATCGCTACATTCTGCAACTCAGACAGCGCACACGCGAGCGTCTGACGCAGTTGCTTCAGTTGCCGCAGAACTGACCGGAAAAGAGCACCGTTCCGCTGGCCACGTCGCGTATCCAGAAGAGGAAGGGATGGTCCGCCACAAACGATTCAGGCAGGCTGCGCGAGACCACTGCGGTGGTCGCCGCCGAAGCGACCGTTCCGGTTTCGTCCACTTCCAGGTCGGCCTGCTGCACCAGCACATCGATGCGGGTGTTGCCGATATTGAATCCCGGCAAGGTAATCGGCTCAGGAATCGAGAGAGTTTTGGCCAGATTGTGGCGTGACTGCAGATGAAACTTGGGCAACGAGAGTTGCACCTGAGCGCGCTGCTGGGCTAAAACTCCCCACATCGTCTCGAGTGAGTCTGGGTTCAGCTTCTGACGCACGGCAGCCAGACCATCTTCTCTTACGGGTAAACAGCAGTCGAAAACAAGTTGGCCATCTCGATAGGGCAACTCCACCGTGGTGAATTCACTATCGTGGAAAAGCCCAAAGGTGTTGGACTGACTCATCATCTGCACTTCACCTTTGGGGAAGAAGGCCTGGGAGTGGGTATTCTTGGGATCAAATGGGGATAGCCAGCTGGCCTTCAGATAGATCGCGCTCACCGCTGCCAGAGCCGTGCTCGAGGGGAGATCCTGGCGGCTGACCAGGGCCTGGATATGGCCGGCTGTTTCCCGTGAAACCCAATCGTTGATCTCGTTGCAAGCAGTGGGTTTGGTGAAATCCAGGGAGCGAACCCCAGCCGGATAGTTGGCCGGGGCGGTCACGCCAGTTCCCAGGAAAACAGCCTGGGCGGATTGCCAGCCAATCGGCTGAACCGCCTCTTCTCTGGCTTGAAAGCCGCACATGCTGGTGAGCTGAGTGGCTCCACCATCATATAAGAGCTTGAGCGCACTGCGTGCGCTAAACGGGGAATAGACCAGCGAGCTTTCCTGCTCGGTGACCCTTTTGGTGCTATCCCAGGCGAAATCTCCCGGGCCGGCCGCCCAGGTGGCGGTCGCCAAGGCCAGCGCCGCGACCCATTTGCGCATGCAGGCCTATTCTGCGACCAGGGGTGAGGCACCCGCCAAAAGTACACCTCGGTGTAACATGCATAGTTCTTGTTAGCGCTATTCTGAGGTTGTCAAGAACGAGGTTGAGCCGGGAAGCAGCCGGCGTCTGAGCTACCGAAGTTTTCCAGATTCGGCGCAGACGACCAGGAAACAAGGGTGACGTTTCCGCTTCTAATGGCCCTCCTGCCACCCAACAAAGCCCCGGAAGGGGCTTTTTCTTTTTGAGGGGAAAGTTCAAGCCCGATGTTAAGGTTCATTTTTGCGTTGCTGCTGCTGACCGGCGCCGCCTGGGCTCAGGATGTCCGGCCGATGGCCGGCAAGCTGGTTTCTCACCGCACCATTCGTGGCGAGGACCTGGTCAAGGTGGCCCTTCAGTATCGCCTTGGGGTGGATCACCTGGCCTTTGCCAACGGTTTTCCCATCACCACTTTGGAAGTTGCAGAAGATACCCCCGTCTTTATTCCTGGTTGGCGGATCCTTCCGGCGAATCCGCCACGCAACGGGATCGTCATCAATCTGGCTGAGCGACTCCTCTATCTGTATCAAAATGGTCGATTCGTCAGGTATTATCCGATTTCGATTGGGGATGAGTCCGCGGAAAACGGACGTTTTCAGACGCCCACCGGCAGTTATTCCATCATCGAGAAGATCAAGAATCCCACCTGGTATCCCCCCTCCTGGGCCAAGGACCGCACGCCGGTCGGACCCGGACCCAACAATCCGCTGGGAGAGCGCTGGATCGGCCTGTCCTTGCCCCGCACCGGCGTGCATGGGACCAATGACCCCCTGAATATCGGAAACAGCGTCACTCATGGTTGCATGCGAACTCATCCAGCTCTTCTGCGCGAGCTCTACGACAGTGTCCAGGTCGGCTACGTGGCTCGGATCGAATACGAGACGGCCAAGGTCGGGCGCGGGCCCGACGGAGCGCTTTATATCGCCAACTATCCAGACGTGTACAAGAAGTCGCCCTCGGTCGAAGCTGCCCGGCGCTTGCTGAAACGTCTGAACCTGAAGCCGGCTCGGGACAATTTCGATGAACTGTTGAAGCTGCAGCTCGGCGTGCCGCTTAAGGTGAAGGGCACCGGCAGTGTCTTCTCCGAGTGGTCGGCCCTGTGTGGGGTGAGCGAGGAATGATGAGGCGCTTTTTCTTCCTGCTTTGTTTGTTTGGTTGGGCATGGGCCCAGGCTCCCTACAGCCGCCAGGGCCTGTCGCTGAACCTGCCCCCGGAATGGACGGCTCAGGAATTAAGCAATGAGGATTCAACCCTGCTGGCGGTGCTTCATTCTCCCCGCCGATCGCTCGTTTTCGTGCGCCAGCACCCGGCCAACCCCGGCTCCAGGCTCGAGGATGTTTTCAATCAGCTCAAGTTCAACGTTGTGGTGAAGCTGGAAGGACGAGTGCTGGAGAAAGAGGCTTTGAAAATCGGCGGTATACCGGCTATGCGGGTGAAATACCAGGGCCGTTCCAGCACCGGCGCCATGAAGAATTTTACTCGCTACTTTTTCTTGAACGAGGGCCAGTTGGTCTATGTGCACTGTGTGAGCGCGGTTAAGGACTCACGCGAGGATTCGGATTTTCGCTCGATCGCTGAGAGTGTTACCTACCATCGGCCAAATGATCCAGCCCCTGACGCTGAGCCGCATTGAGGTAAGTCAGGCCCACCTGATAGGAGGCATTCGACCATCCGAAGCCCTCCTTGGTAATGTAGTCGAAGTCCGCGCCCACATTGCCATACTCGGCGAAGACCTCGTGACTGGCGTTGAGCACGTCATATTTTTCAGGAATGACCCCGTTGAAGTCGACTGCGTTGCGAGTGATCATGGCCAACCAGGCCTCTGCCCAGCCGGAAGGGTCCAGGTTGTAAAGATGCAGTCCCTCCCACGCCATCATCTGGTGGGGTGCCCAGCCATAAGGATAGTCCCACTGGCGCGGCGGTCGGCTGGCGTTGAGGGTGCCCCGCGAGGCCAGGCTGGTGGCGGCCAGCCCTCCTCTGCAAAGCAGAGCGCGTGCGGCCTCGCTGACGGCTCTTTCGGCCTGCTGGGGGGTGGCCAGTCCAGCCCAGAGGGGCCAGAGACCTGTGGCGGATTCATACCCGGTGCGCTCCCCGCGGGCTATGTCGTAATCGAAGAACTGACCCTGCCGCTCATCCCAGCAATGCTGGTTGACGAGAATCTGTCGCTGGTGAGCCCGGGCCCGCCATACCTGGCTGCCAGGAAAGCCTTGCAGGCCGCCGGCGCAATGCCGGTCGAGGAGCTCGGCCAGGTCAATTTCATAAGCGTAGAGCAGCGAATTGAGGTCGACCGTGCACAGGTCGGCGGCCCGCTCTTCCAGGCGGTAGCTGGTGTCGTGACCTGATTCGCGCACGCTTCGGTCGTGAGTGAAATAGAGGTCGAGTTTGGGGTTGTCGACCTGGCGCCGTAAATACTTCTGCTCGTAGCCGGGCGGATAGTCAGAGAATAAAGCGGCGTAGTGGCCTGGCTCGGTTTCGGGCGGCATGCCGATGCCCTGGCCATAGTAGCGCGACAGGCCAGACTGAGTCAGGCGCGGTTCTTGAGTCCAGACATGGGCATATTCGTGCATGGCCGTGCGTAACACGTCTTCAATCCAGGGTTGGGGTTGGACGCTTTGCTTCAGGATGGCTTTCAAAAAGCGGGTCAGGAATGGCGGTTGGGAACGAGTCAGGTAGTAGCTCCGATTGGCGTTGAGCACCTTGCCGTAGAATCGAATCTGGTAGACCTGGTGATCCAGCATGGCTTTGGCCAGCTCGGAAAAACCATCCTGAAGCAGGCCCAGTCCGATGAAATAGCTGTCCCAGCCATACATTTCGTTGAAGCGCCCACCCGGCACCACATAGGGCAGCGGGCTACCGTCACTCATGGCCAGAGCCAGCAGGCCTGGTTTGTGGTTCAGCTCCAGCACGTATTCAGGTGTGATCTGCGCCGGCAGCTTGATCAGCTCCAGATCACCTGGGTATTGAGCGTAGTATTCAAACGCCTGCGAGTCTTTTTCGGGCACATACAGCCGGGGTCGGGAGGGCATCTTCTCGTCCAGCAGCACCTTGGGTAGCAGATCGAAATCGATACGCCGTGTCAGACCGGCCCAGCATCGGTTCTTGATGGCTTCCGAAATTCGCTGAGTGGGGGGCTGATGCAGGCGCTCGGGATCCAGGCTGATCTCGGTCAGGCCCTGCTCTTTGGCCAGAGCCAGCTCCTGCAGCAAATTGGCCAGTGCGTAGGTTCCCCGCACCTCATGACCGTCCAGGTTGTAACAGCGAGGCCCGCGATCGTGAACGGTGATGCGTTTATCTCCATCCGTGTCTTCCTGAGCGAGCAGGGCTTGAAAATGGGTCTCGACGTGGATCACTTCTTCTCCAATTTGTGAAAGAGAATCAACAGCACGGCCAGGGCGCTGATGGGGAGGAGCGGAAAGTGGAAAGCGGTGTGGGTCGTGTAATGCTGGGAGATGGCCCCCAGAATTTGGGAGCCAATCGTGCCGCCCAGCGCCGAGGCCACGATGATCAGTCCGGTCATGGAGCTGTGCAGCGACTTATCCAGGCTGCTGAGCATCATCGAGTTGAGGGTGGGGTAGATGGGGCCGATGAAGAAACCGACCAGCACCAGCAGGTAACCTCCGGCTGGCCAGGGACCGTGGGCGGTGGTCATCAACACCGCCGACAGAAGAGCGAAGGCGCAGGCCAGATAAACCAGCTGCAAAGTAAACGCCGAAATGCGCCGGACCAGGTAGCCGAACAGAAAGCGGGACAGGGCCAGGGAGCCAAAATAGAGGCTCAGCATGAGGGCCGCCCGCTCGGGCGTCAGGGCCAGTACATCCTTATTGAAGGAAGGCAGCCAGGTGCCGATGCTCTGCTCGATCATGACGTAGACACCGGCGCAAAGCAAGAACACCAGAGTCTGGGGCCGTTTCAGCAAGGCTTTGACTTCCCCGAGTCCCCCCTTCCTGGTCTCTCCGGGCGCCTCGCTCTCGGTCTTGAGCGGGGTGACCGTCCAGATTAGGAAGGCGATCAGGGCCAGGCTGGCCACAAACCAGTAGGTATTGATCCAGTTGCCCGACTCGATCATGCGGGCAAAGACCACGGGTGCAACCAGGGCCCCGATCTGATAAATGCCCTCCAGCCGGTTCATGGCGCTGGCGTGTTGAGCCGGGGTCTGGGCAAACAGTCCCACGGTAGCGTAGACGGAGACTTTGACCAGCGCAAAGCTTGCTCCGCATAGCACAAACAAGATGGGAACGGTCCAAAATTGTTGCACTCCGGCCAGCAAGGCGCATGCGACCAGTACCGCCAGCAAGCCGCCCATCATGACCCGCCGGTAGCCCAATTTGGGAACCTGCGAGGCCAGGATGAGCGAGGTGGCGGCGATGGTCAGGTCCTTACAGCCTTCCAGCGTGCCGCCCACCGTCTTGGCGATGTGCCACTCACTGATCGAGCGCTCAACCACGATGCCCACGCTATTGAGCACGGTGGCAAAGACGATCAAGTTGAGGGCCAGACCCAGCTGAAGTCGCCAATTCACGCGCTCTGGTTCGGGTGCGGCGGCTTAACCTCCTCGAATTCAAGCCGATAGCTTGAGTATGGCGACTTTGGTCTTCCTCTGGCTCTCCAGTCAACTCTTTCAAGATGCGCTTCAAGTCACGGTGGAGCCCGCGCCGCTGGTGTTGCGGCCTGAGGTTGTGCTAAGCAGCGGCAGCTGGCCGCGCGATCCGGAAAGCGCTTTCCTGCTCACCGTTCAGGGTCAGACCAGGACACTGAGCGTGGTCCCTTGAGATCCCTGCTGCTGTTGCTGCTGCTGAGCGGCCAGGTCTGGTCTCAGACGAGCCTGGAGGAGAACCTTTCTCTGAATCTGGAGGGCCAGTATGAGGTTCGGCGAGTCCAGGCGGGTGGGGATTTTGCGCCCATCCGACTCTCGAATGGCGGGCAGCAGCACGTGACCCTGGTCTGGCAGTCCGCCCCCATCTTTCAGGTGGTGTGTACGAATGGGCTGGGCTGGAGCGTAACCCTGCGCGCCCCGGCTCATCTACAAGGTCCGGGCGGAGCCAGTCTACCCTTGGACTACGAGTATGGTTCAGGTCGCGTCTCCACTCTAGCGGGGAGCGATCCGGTGGAGACCCAGGATTCGCATTTGAGCGGTGATTTGAGCATGGGCGCCAAGACGGTCTCGGTGGCTGCCGATCATCGCGGCGGATATCGTTACCAGATCGGCAATTTCTTTGTCCCGACCTTGGGTGCGCAGATGCCGGCGGGCCGCTACGGAGGGGAAGGACTGCTGGTCACCACATTCTCCAATACTCCCTGACCTGGTAGGGAAATACTATTAAGTTTTCAGGCTATAGTGCGAATAGGCGGTCGACGTCTTTGGATGGAGATGTTACAAAAGTGTGACAGAAGTTCCAAACCCTGGAGGCAAACCAAAATGAAGTTGACTCGCACTCTCTCCGCCATCGGACTGCTGGCCATGCTGGCCGCCCCATCTTACGCTCAAACCAACTTCACCGAGAATCTCTCCGTGAACCTCAATGGCAGTTTCTCGGTCACTCGGCCGGCTGGAGCCACTCCTGCCTTCAACGCCATCAGCCTGACCGGTGCCGACCAATCCAACGTAGCTCTCAACTTCTCCACAGCCGCCCCCCTTTATAACGTGGTCTGCACCAACGGCCTGGGCTGGAATGCCCAGC
Organism: bacterium; assembly: GCA_018266105.1. Lineage (GTDB taxonomy): Bacteria > Vulcanimicrobiota > Xenobia > Xenobiales > JADMJV01 > JADMJV01. The sequence goes on from JAFEBA010000016.1 coordinate 149,890, forward strand.
TGAGTTTGCCGAACGGCCGACTGTCCACCACCGCCGGAGCGAACCTGCCCATCACCTACCGAGGCGGCACCGGCGTCATTACCCCGGTCGGAGCCAGCACTGCCATCAACGCTGGCGCTGACATCACCTCTCCAACCGGCTCTCTGTCGGCCGGAACTCTGAAGACGGTGAGCGCTCCTACCACAGCTCTGGGCAGCTGGGGCTACCGATTAGGCGGCTTCCAGGCCACCAGCATTCCGGCCAACCAGGCTCCCGGCGCCTATACGGGTACGCTCACGGTGACCTTCGGCAACACCCCCTGATGTGGCGACGATTGTGGCTGGGTCTGGCTCTGGCTGGCCTGCTTTTGATCCAGACGGCCCGGGCTGAAGAAGGCCTGGGCCTTTTGCTTTTGGAGCTGGCAGAGGGCAAGCGCGCTCGGGTGTTGAGCAGCGGCTTCTTCGAATACAGTCTGCAGCCGGGTGGGCAGGCCGAGGGTACCATTGAAGTGATCAATGTAGGCGAGAACCCCACCCGCGTCAGCACCTACCCCGGCGACTGCGCCAACAATAGCGACGGCAACCTCATCGGTCCGCTGCTGGGCGAGGCCAATCGAGAGGTGGGACTTTGGATGAGCAGCCCGCAGACCCAGATCGAGCTGGGGCCACGCGAGCGCAAGCGCATTCAAGTCAAGATTCAGGTGCCTCCCTCGACCCCCGCGGGTGACTACTTCGGCTACTATTTCCTTCAGCCAGACGAGCCGGAGGCGGAGAACCCCCGCGCCGGCGCTGGCGAATTGGGTGCAGCCATCAAAGTGCGCTCCCGCCTGGGGGTCATTTTCGTGATGCACGTGTCGCCTTCGACCGCCGACCAGCGGTCTTTCAAGTTTGGCGAGAGCCTGCGCAAGTTTAAGCAAGATGGACAGGTCTATCTGGAGGTGCCGGTGAGTAACGCCGGCAATCTATTCCTCAAGCCCCTGTTCAGTTGGGTACTGCGCGACGCTCAGGGTCAGGAAGTGGCTCGTCAGGACGCCCAGCCCATCGGGCATCTGCTGCCCGGCCATCCACTCGCCCTGCACATCGCACCCGCGGCTCAGCGTCGAATTCTGGCTCGAGGGCGTTATCGCCTGGAGGCCCGTTGCTCCGATTCTCGTTTTCCTGAGGTCAACGCCCAGCAGGCCTATGAAGTTTCGCTGCCTTAGCCTGTCTTGTCTGTTGGCCTCTCTCGCGCTGGCTCAGGAAGTTCCTCATCCCGGCAAGACTCGATCTTTTGAGACCATTCAGGTTCCAAGCTACTTTCGCAATTACAATTCACTGACCACGCGCAATGAGTGGGGCCTGGGCGAGGATGGACTCTTGAACCTGAGCAACTCTTATACGCTTTTGCAGCCCTCAGCGGTGCTCGACAACTTCACCCTGGACTACCGCCGAGAGGACTGGGATGCCACCCTGGGCACCCAGTTTCTAAAGGACGCTCTGCCCATCTACGACCAGTTTGTTCTGCGCGGAGCCAGGCTTGGATGGCGGGAGGACGCCTGGTCGGCCGGCCTGTGGGGCGGGACCACTCAGGACATCTTTGGTGAATTGACCGGCGTGGTTCAGCGCCGAGAGCTGGTTGGGGCCACCCTGGGTTACACTCCGGACGACTTCGGGTCGCTGGGACTGACGGTCATGCCCTATTCCAGTCAGCCGGGTGGCTCCCTCGACCGCACCCTGGCTATGGCCCAGGTTTATCTGGGCGGAGAGAGCGAGCAAGGCCAGAGCTATGGTTTGTTGATGGGCTATGGCCGCGATCTGCAGAGCGGTGGTGCCTCGGGCCAGGCCTTTTCGGCCCAGGGCAACTACAGCGACGACCGCCTTCGCCTCAACCTGAGCAGTTTTGTCCTGGGTCGACAGTTTGGTCCGCCGCAGGGTCTGTACGATTTACGCGGTCGCCACTTTAGCTCGTTGCGAGGCGAGTATCGTCTCAGCGAGCAGCTGAGCCTGAATGAAAACATCAGTATCTATGAATTTGATCTGGGCACCAGTCAGGCTAGCCGTAGCGCGGTTTACACTCACGGGCTGCGTTATCAGGGGGAGGGCTACACACTGTCGGCCACCTGGCAGCGCCTCTCACTACTGACGGCCGGAAACTTCAATTATGGGGACACCTACTTTTTGAACGGCAACTTCAAGGTAGGCAGTTGGGATCTGCAACCCAGTTTCCGTCAGTCCAACTTCGGAGGCTTGACTTCGCGCGAGCTGGGCCTGGGTGTTGGTTTGCCTCTAAGCTCGAGGGTCCGTCTCTCGGTGCAGGAGTTCTACGACCATAACCCCACTCTGGGTGGAAACTTTCAGACCAATCTGGCCGTGACCTATTCCCTTCCCGACCAGGGCGAGTTCAGCTTCGGTTACACTCGCCAAGATAGTCTGGCCAATACTTTTTTTCAGGGTCGTCGACGAGACGCGTTCTTTGCTGGCGGCTCGCTCAAGTTGCGTGGTGATTTGCTCCTCAACGCGACCATCAGTCAGACCTTCGGGCAAGCTCAACTCCAGTGGCTTGCTGACGACCACCATAAGCTGATCCTGGAGCATCGTTTCCAGGACCCGCGCAATCAGTTTGTCTATGCCGACTTCACCAGTTACCCTCTGGGGCACTACACCAATTTAAGCTGGACCAGTTCCTACGGAGGCCCGCTCCAGTCTCAGTTTGAGCGACAGCGCAAAGGCGCGATTCGGCTGGCATTGCGCAGTCATGCTCCGCAACACGAGGATCTGGTGGGCATTCGGGATGCTCGAGTGATGATCGACGATAACGAACTGCGCACGGACGAGAATGGCGAGGTCTACCTTGGCGAACTGGCCATCGGGCAGCATAAGGTTGAGATTCCAGGGGTCTCGCTGGCCCCCGAGTACCGCCTGGAGAAAGTTCCCCCAGCCTTGGTGGATGTCGGGCCGGGTGAGGTGGTTCAACTCAACGCGACCGCTACTGCTTACGCCGGGGTTGAGGTGGTGGTGTTCAACGATGTGGCGCAAACCGGCAAGTTAGAGGCACTTGATTATTTGCCCATCAGTGGAATCAAGGTGCGCGGTCCGGGAGACTCTGTTCGAGAAACGGACCTGACGGGTCGAATTGACTATTCTGACCTGCTCCCCGGAGTCTATCGATTTGCCCTTCAGGATTTGCCGGCTGGCTATGAGCTGGGACAGCTGGAAGATTCTGTGGAGGTCCGCTCCGGCGAACGCCGCCGCGTGATCTTCGGCCTGCGGGGCAAAGGCCGGATTCGGGTGGCAACCTGGCGTTTGAAACCGGGTTCTTTGACTGAGATCGAGGAATGTCCAAATTTGCCCCTGCTGGTCGACGGAAAGATCCCGGTGCATAGCGGGGATAACGCTGAGTATCAGGGAGAGCTTTGGTCCGGCCGCCACCGGGTTGGCTTGCCGGGCAATCGACTCAATCAATCGTATCTGACGGATGGCAGTGGTGAGCTGGATGTGCCCGTCAATGGTCTGGCCGAGGCTCGTCTGGTGATGGCCGATTTCGCCACTTTGCGCATTCAGCTCAAAGGCGCCAATCCGGATGGGGTGGCTCTGACACTGACCGATCCGGCCGGGCAGACCCGTACGGTTTATCTGGATGAATCAGGCGGATTTATGTTTGATCACCTGAAGGTGGGAGTTTATCGTCTGCAGGTGGAGCCCGATACTTTGCCTGAGAACTTCGTGGTGGAGGGTCCTTTCAGTCGCGCTTTGCCGCTGGGCTCCGGACAAAGTCTTGAACTCCCACTGATCTTGCGCAGGCGCCGATGAAGACTCTCTGGCTCTGGATTTGCCTGGTCGCGGCGGTGGGTGCTCAACCTGCCCTTCAGGTGACCGCTCCGGTGTTGCGGCCCACTCTGATCAAACGCTACCCGCACGACGTCGGCTGCTTTACTCAGGGGTTGGTGTGGTTGGGGTCCAACAGGCTGCTTGAGAGCAGTGGTCTGGAAGGGCAATCACAGCTGCGCCTTGTGGATTTGGAAACGGGAGTCGTGCAGGTCATGAGGCCTCTGGAAGATTCTCTCTTTGCGGAGGGTCTGGCTGTCCTGAATCAACAGGTCCGACTGCTGACCTATCGCAACCGTCGATTTCTTGAATTTGACCTGGCCGAGTTGGAACTGAGGACTGAGGCCTCTCTGGATTTCGAAGGCTGGGGCCTGACCGTCAGCCCTTCTGGCCACTGGCTGGCCAGTAACGGTAGCCCCAATCTGCTCTGGTTGAACCCGGATATGTCGATCGCTCGGCAAATGTTGGTCCGCGAACCATCCGGGCCGGTTCCCTATCTCAACGAGCTGGAGTGGTGCGGTAAGCGCATTCTGGCCAATGTTTACACCACCGAGCTCATTGCCGTGATCACCCCTGAGACCGGCCTGGTCGACTATTGGCTGGATCTGTCCGGATTGTTGACGCCTGAAGAGAAGGCCGGCGCCAGCTTTGCCAATGGCATAGCCTGGGATCCCGCCACGGGTCATCTGTTTGTGACAGGTAAGTACTGGCCCTGGGTTTTTGAATTGGATGTCGACTATGACATCGGTTTGGAGTGAGGCTTCGGCAACGGGAGTGCAACGGGGGGAACTTAGGCTCGGTCTACAGTAATGAAGTCCAAGGAAACCGTTATGAAGCTGAAACCCGAACGGGTGGCCCTTTTCAACAAGGTGGTCACCGGCAATGTGCAGGTCGAAATCGGTACGTCCAGGCGTGAGTTGATCTATGAGCGCGATCGCCTGTGTTTGTATCATTACCTGAGCGAGCAGCCGGCTCGCTACAAAACCCCCATCCTGTTGATCTACTCACTGGTCAACCGTCCCTCGGTGCTAGATTTGCAGCCGGGCCGCAGCGTGATCGAGCACCTGGTGCAGGCCGGGCACGACGTCTACATGCTGGACTGGGGTCGACCTGACCCGCTGGACCAGCATAACGATCTGAATGACTACGTCAGCCTGTTTATTCGCACGGCCGTGCGCAAAGTGTGCGAGTTCGCCGAAGTGCCACAGTTGCACCTGTTGGGCTACTGTATGGGTGGCTGTCTGTCGGCAATGTACACAGCTCTCTATCCCGAGAAGGTGAAGACGCTGACTCTGCTGGGCACCCCTTTGAACTTCCGCTCCGAGCAGCTGCTTTACAAGTGGGGAACGCACCCGGACCGCTTCGACAGTCGTAAGATCGTGGAGGCCTGGGGGATGGCTCCGGCCTGGTCCTTCGACGGCTACTCGCTGCTGACGGTGGACAAAAAGCCCAAGGTGATGCAGCACCTTTTCGATAACCTGGATGACAAAGAGTTCCTGGAAAACTACCTGGCCATGGACCAGTGGGTGAACGACAATGTCTCGATGCCTGGCGCTTGCTACGCTGAGTTTTGCCACACCTGCTTCAAAGAAAATCGCCTGATTGAAGGACGTTTGGAGTTGGGCGGCCGGCGTGTGGACCTGAGCTCGATTGAGTGCCCGGTTCAAATTATCGCTGGCAAATCGGATCATCTGGTTCCGCCCGAGACCACCTGTATCGAGAACGGACCTTTCCGCAACGTCAGCGCGATTCTGGCCGAAAGCGGCCACATCGGCCTGTCGGTCAGCCGGGGCTCTTTGAAGAAGGTCTGGCCGGTGGCCAGTCAATGGTTTGCAAAGAATGATGGAGGCAGCAAATGACTGAAGGAATTGATTTGGAAGCAATGACCCGCCAGTGGCAGGAAATTATGATGGATGGCTGGTCCAAAGCCACCAAGCAGGTGGTGGGTTCGGACAGCTTTGCCGCCGCCTCCTCATCCTATATGGACTGGGCCCTCTCCTGGCAGAAGCAGATGCGCAATAACACCGGCCAGTTTCTGGACTCGCTGGAGTTCCCCAAACGCAGCGACGTGGCTCGCATCTCCAAGCAAATTTCGGCCGTCGAATTGCGCATCGCCGACATGGAAGACCGTATGGACAAAATGGCCGGCCTCTTAGGCGCCATGAGTCACGCGATGCAGAAGTTGGTGGAGCACAGCGTCCAGCAGGCCCAGCCCGCGCCCCAGGCTTCCGCTCCGACGGAAGTGGCCACCGAATCATCTCAAGCTCCTGTTAAGAAAGCTCCGGTGGCCAGAAAAAAAGCAAAAGTTTAAGACACTTTTGAGCCCTGCTCTGATATAGTTGTCCGAATACTTGAAGAGGGGGGTCAAGGTCCGGTGAAACTGAGTGCCCTGAACTCCCTTTTCGTGTCGCAAAAAAAGCCACGGCCTCAGGCCGTGGCTTTTCCCGCGTCTGAGCCTCAAGACTCGGTCAAGTTGAGCGCTCCCAAAACGCTGGACGCTCCCCCTTCCCGAAATCCAGAAGTGCAGGTCCTGGGTCGGTTCTCCTCCCCGCGCTGGGCCTGGACCGAGTTGCTCTTCGACAAGGACCCAAACTTTAAGCAGGCCAACTTCGGTCCCCGGGGCAACCAGCGTGATCCTGAAATTGTGGCCGCCTTCGGGAGTGACAAGCCCCACTCGGGCAACGTGCTGTTGCACTACGCCGGGCCACCCCCGGCTGGAGTCAAGAAGCAGCCCTATCCGGTAGTCCTGGTGCACGGGGCCAATAAGTCGGGCTCTTTTTGGTACGAAGAATCCAAGCAGCCTCTACCCGAGAAGCTGCGGGCCGAAGGCTTCGACGTCTATTTCGTGAGTTTTGCCCACCCTCACGATGATAACTTCGTCTGGGCCGAACAGTTGGCTAACAGTATTGAGCGAGTCAAGCAACTCACCGGGAAGGACAAAGTTGACCTGGTGGCTCACTCCAAGGGTGGCTCGCCGGCCCGCGCCTACGTCTCGGACATGCGCCAGGATTGGATGACCCCCTATCGCGGGGATGTGCACCGGCTGGTGCTGGTCGGAGCCGCCAATGGAGGCCTGGACACCACCTTTCGCCACGCCAGTAGCAACCTGGCTCTGTTGAGTGAAAGCGATAGCCCTTTGCTGAATGCTCCGACTTCCTGGGAGAGCACCCGATTTATGGGTGTGATCCCCATCGATATTCGCGAGCGCAGCTACTCCAACGAAAAAGGCGATTGCTGGCCAGGCCAGGACCAGCTGCTGGCGCGCTGGGATAGCAAGTACCCCATCGCTTACTGGGAGCAGGATTCCTACACCACCTATCACGGCGGTGATGGCTTCGTGAGCAGCTCCAAAGGAATCGATCACTACATCCGCCAGGGCGGCAACTATATTCAGCATCTAAATGAAGCCCGCATCGACCCCGCCGTCGAGGTTGCGTTGCTGGCTGGTGACAATCCGAATATTCCCGGCATCGTCAACGAGAACACCGGACCCAGCGATGGCCTGTTGTTCGTGGACTCGGCTCTGCACATGCCCAGCACCTCCAATGTGAAGGCCACAGCCGTGCTGCATCTGAATCACAAAGCCCTGGTCAACGATGCCGAGGGCCAGCAGTGGATCAGCGACACTCTGAAGCTTGCCTGAGGCGCTCAGAGGCGCTGGGTTAGAACCTGCTCCAGGGTCAGGCTGATTTCGCCCGAGGTCGACACGAAGCGTTCCAAAGAGTCCTCCGGAAAGTGAAGCAAATCAATGGGGGCTCGCCGCTTTCCGGGGCGCTGGATCTTGCGTAAGATTTCCGCCCAGGGTCCAGGGTTGCCCCACTTGGCCACAGCGAAATGGGTAGCGGGAAACTGCCGAAACAGGGTCTCCAGTTTCTGCTGAGCCACCTGACCGGCTTCCGCCCAAAAGACTGGCGAATGAGCCGGATAATCGTGCCAGCTTTCGGCAAAAGCCACCACGTCCGGCTTGTATCGGTGGCCAATTTCTCGTTCCACCTGGGCTTCCGGATAGTCTGGCAAATACAGATACCATAGAAAGCCCTTGAGCCAGACGTGGCTGGCTTTCTCGTTGGCGCGTTTGGGCAGAATCAGGCTGCGCCCGTGGGCCTGAATGCGCCATTTCCCCTCGAGGTGGAGCGGGTGCAATTAATCTGGGTAGACGAAGGTTACGGTCTTATCGATCTCGGGGAGCAAGCTGCGATGCACCGGACAGGTCAGTGCGGCCCGCTCTAGCTTGGCCTTTTGCTCGGCACTCAAGCCGGCGGGCATGTGCAACTTGACCGGCACAGCTCCGATCTGGCGTGGACTGCTCTGCATGTGCTTTTCGCATTCAAAGGCCAGGGCGGAGGTCTCGATACCGTCGCGTTCCGCCACCATGGCTACGATGGTCAGCATGCAGGCGCCCAGGGCCGCCGCCACGAGATCGGTGGGTGAGAAGGAACTACCGTCCCCGTTGTTATCAACCGGGGCGGCCGTGTTCAGGCGCATACCGGAAGGTTCGTGATGGAGTTCAACCTTGAGTTGGCCGGCATACCGGCCCGACATTTTAACAGCCATGCAGCCGGGGTTCGTCTCTTTAGCTAGCAGACCTCTCCAGCAGTTCGAGCTGCCGTTGCAGGGCGGAAATCTGGGCGTTGAGGCTGGCCACCTGGAGTTCGTGCTGAATACGCAGGGTTTCCAGGCTCATTCGGGTGGCGCTGCTGATCATCTGGCGAATGTGTTCTTCTGTCATACACCAAAGCTAAGGGGGTCCGGTTGCAGGTCCGTTGCGTCAGTCATTTCAGATATCAAGAAGGAGCTCAATGGCTCTTAGCAAAGTTCCCGTCGCTCTCGGTGGCCTTACCTCCTGGAATGTGAGCCGCCAAATACGAAACAGGGGGCTTAAGATTATGAAATTGAAATCCGCTCACATTTTTTTGGCTGCCGCCTCGCTGGCGACTTTAACGGTGCTGGCCGGTTGCGGCTCCAACTCCTCTGGTGACCTCACCAGTCCGGGCTACGTTCCTGGTCAACTCTTCAATCGTGGGAACTCTGTTCTCTCGGTGCAAATCTCTCCACGGGTTGCCAGTGCTCGTGTGGGTCAGACCACTCAGCTCCAGGCCAATGGTGGCCTGGACAACGGTCAAACAGCAGACGTGACCAATCTCGTGACCTGGTCGAGCAGTGACCCCAGCCTGGCCAGCGTGGATGGAAACGGCCGAGTGCTCGCCACCGGCAAGGTGGTTGGTAATGCCCTGACAGGTGGAACCGTGACCATCACCGCCACGGCAGGGCCGGTCTCGGACTCCATTCAGTTCACCGTCAACAATCCTACCAACAAGGTCTTTATCGCCAACAAGACGGGTAACTCCATCAGCGTCTTCGACATCAACGCCACGGGCGCGGTCTCGGCCGGGCACAAGATCGTCGGAGCCAACACCAACCTGGCCAACCCCACCCAGCTGGCTTTCTCGCTGAACCGGCAGGAGCTGTTTGTGGCCAACCAGGGCAAAGGCGAAATCGAAGTCTTCTACCTGCAGGCTGACGGCAATGTCGCCCCCCTTCGCCACATCAAGAGCGCTTTCACCACCGCCGTCACAGGCGTGGCCGTCAATTCGAACACCAACGAGGTTTTCGCTCTTTCGGCCGGTCAGATTAGCGTCTACGATATTGCCGCCAGCGGCGATGCGGTGGTTCCAAAGCGAACCGTCATCACCGGTGCAACCACAACCCTGGCCACCACCACCGATGCGCAGATCTCGCTGGTCGGAAATACCAATATCCTGGTTCCGAACGGACTGTCTTTGCTGACCTTCGGCCAGAACGATACGGGTAATGTGGCGCCGGTGCGCACCCTGCTCGGACCCACTGCTCCGGTTCCGCCCGCAACAACCCCGGCGGTCTTCTCCAAGATTACGACGGTGGCCAACGACGGCACCAATACCTTTATCACCGACCAGGGCGCTGCTCCCAACTCGGTTATGCAGTACCTGCTGACTGCCGCCGGCAACAGCAACCCCACCACCACCCTGACCGACGGCTTTGCGGCTCCGGCTGGATTGTTGCCCGTTCCTGGCAGCGGAAACCTGTGGGTCGTGGATGCGGCCAAGGTCTCTCTCTATGGACCTGCCCTCACTCCGGCCAGCCTGGTGCGCTCGTTTACCAGTGCCGACCTGAGTGGCGCGGCCGGCATCGTGATCACCCAGTCGTTCTAAGTCGACAGGCACGAAAAAAGCCGCCCCAAAAGGGCGGCTTTTTTTATGCCTCCACGGAGAAGACCGGCACGCTCTGCTGCCGCCCTTTGACCTCGTGTTCGCCCAGCGATTTGAAGGTGAACTGTTCCTTAAGGCGGCACTGGACAGCCTGGCTGACCAGGATGGGCTGGTCGAGCTGTTTGCAAAGGTCCTGGATGCGGGCGGCCACGTTAGCTTCATCGCCGATGGCGGTGTACTCTCGTTTGCTCTGATTACCCAAAACAGCCAGCAGCATACTGCCACAGTGAATTCCAATCTTGATGCGATGAAAGCCTTCCTGACCGGAGGCTTCCAGGGCCTTCAGGCGGGACTGCATCGCCAGCGCCGCTCGCACCGCTCGAGCTTCCGGCTCGCTTACGGGTTTGGGGCTACCAAACAGCACCATGAACTGGTCGCCCACGAACCGGATGATGGTTCCCTGGTGGGCGAAGACAATGGCGGTCATTTCCTGGTAATAGCGGTCCAGCCAGGCGGCGATTTGTTCCGGAGGGTGCTGCTCGCAGGCGCTGGAAAAGCCGTTGATGTCCGAAAAGAGCAGAGTGACCTCTCGGCGCTGATTGAGAGAACGTATCCAGCTCTCAGGTTCAGCCAGCATTTCGGCCAGGATTTCCGGAGCCACATAACCTGACATCAGCTGGAGCAGCCGCAACCTTTGGGTTCGCTCGCTGTGCCAGCGCTGCACCGCTGTCAGAGCCCCCGCCAACGGAATTCCTAAGAGAGCCGGTGCCACGGGCAAAATCCGGTCAGTCCAGATCAGAAGCCCCAGTGAGACCGTGCACCAGAGCAACACATGGGAGGCCACCAGGGCGCGCAGGCGGCGACCTCCAGCGATCCAGATCAGGCATAGAGCCAGCCAGGGGCCGGCTGGCAGGGTCCGGAGCGGACGGTTCTGGAGTAGAGTATTGAGCACCTGAGCCTGATAGTCCACTCCGAAGATCGAGCCTCCCAAGGGGCTGAAGACCAGATCCTGGTCCACCCGGGCGCGACTGCCGATGAGCACGATTTTGCCTTCCAGATTTGGGCTTTCCCTCAAAAATCGGTGGAATGCGAAGCGAGTGGGTTGAGCCAGGGTATAGTTGATTTCGCATTCCTGCAAGTCGGTGGGACACAAGGCCGAGGCCAGGAAGTTCCAGTCGTTCCGACCGTAGAGGCTGGAAATCCGTATTGGTCCCACTTGTTGGCGTCGAGCCACCCCGTCTCCGTCCAGACTGAGATTGGCCAGAGCCAGATTTTGCACTCCCAGAGGCAGCACAAGTGGGGCGGGGGGTGCCTGGACAGAATTTTCCTGAGCGTCCCAATAGGCGATCATGGTCAGCTTTCCGGAGCTGGCCAGGGGGGCGAACTCATCAATGGCTTTGGGGTCCGCGTAGGAAGGCAGAATGTCCAGGGCCACCCGAGCAGCACCGCAATCCAGGGCGTGTTTGGCGACGCTGGTGTAGTGTGGTAACCAGAACACGGGATGCTGCTCGATTTCGCGGTAGCTTTCCGGTTCCACGCCTATGACCACAACGCGTGGGTCCATGGTCAAGCGCCCGGGGAAGAAGCGATTGGCGAGCTGCAGCCGCACATCATAGCCAATCCGCTCCAACCGCTCCAGGCCGGGTGTCCAGGGCAACAGCAGGCCGGCCAGTCCGGCCAGGACGAGTCGACGCACGGAGGCCCGTTCGACCCCTGCGCGAATGAGACCCGCATGCTGAATCGATTGGCTGAAGTGCCGCTTTTTCAGGGCCTGGACCGCCCGGCTTTAGAGTATCTGGGCCAGCGTCTGCACCCTCGTCTCTACAAGAATGGTGAGGATCTGTTTGGCCAGGGGGACCAGGGAGACGGCCTGTTCCTGATTGAACAGGGTGTGATTCGCGTCTATCGGGTCACTCCCGCCGGCAAGGAGATCACCCTGGCCCTGCGCGGGGCCGGCGAGTATGTGGGGGATATGTCCTTATTGGACGGGCTTCCCCGCTCGGCCAGCGCCTGCGCTCAGGGTGGCGACTGTCACTGCGGTTTTTTGCACAAGGACGACCTGCACCAGTTGCTTCGCCAGCAACCCGAGGCGGCTCTAACTATGTTGCGGGTGTTGTCCCGGCGATTGCGCGAGGCCGGCGATAATCTGGAAGAACTGGCTTTCTCCACCATTCAGCAGCGTCTGGCTTCGCTTCTGTTGCGCTTGTGTCGGGTTGAGGGTCAGAAAGAGGGCGCGGAGACGCTTTTACCGGGTTGGGTCAGCTACCAGAGCTTGTCCACCATGCTGGGTACGGCCCGTGAATGCGTCAACCGGGTGGCCGTTTCTCTGGTCGACTGCGGGGCGCTGGCTCGCCGCGGACGGCGTCTGGTGATTCCGAACGTGGACGTTCTGGAGGCCATACACTTAGGGGAGGCTGGGTAGGGGACCCAAGATACCCCAGACGGCTGTGATCAACTCGGTCGGGGTGAAGGGCTTGGCCAGGTGCGGACGGTCGGGATTGGCCCCCGAGATGAGCAGCACGGGCAGGTTGGGTCGCACGCTCACGAAGTAGTCCAGAAGGGCCTGACCGTTTTGGTCCGGCAGGCGCCAGTCGGCCACCACAAAATCCACTCTTTCGTTGAGGAATAACTCCAGTGCGCGCGCGTGGGAGTCGGCTCCAAGCACCAGAAAACCCGCCTGACTCAGGATATGAGTGACGTAGTTGCGAACCAGGTCTTCGTCCTCGACGAGGAGGGCGGTCAGTCCACTGGGTGAGGGCATAAGCCTCGGATTCATTTGAGGCGATGCTTAATCCTCTTCGGGCCAGGGAGTGTCCACTTTGGTTCCGCCGGACCGTCCACAGGCCAGGTCCAGTTTGGCCAACGCAAGAAAGTAGTCATAGAAGGCCTGGACTTCGGCTTGTTGCGCTTCAAACAGATCGGTCTGGGCCTGGCGAACCGGGTAGATATTGACCAGGCCGGCCCGGTATTGAGCCTGTGCGATGCGCAGGGCATCTTGGGCTTGGGCCACATGCAGCTCTTCGGACTGATGGGTTTCCACGCCCAGTTGCAGATCGCGGTAAGCATCACGAACCTCAAGCTCCACAAGGCGCCGCTTGTCCTCCAGCAAAGCATAGTTGCGGTCGCGGGCGGCGCGACCCACATCGGCCAGATGAGTGGCTTTACCGCCGTCGGCAAAGTACCAGTTGACCTCAAAACCGCCCCGATACTGGGCCGCTCCAATGACCTGAGTGCCTTGGGAGATGCCAGCGATGCCGAGCAAGAGGTTGACCTGAGGAGCGTTGTCGGCTTCACCAGCTCGAATTTGTTTGAGGCTGGCCGCCAGTTGCTCGGTCAAGGCCCAGAGGACGGGGCGCTGGTCCAGGGCTTCTTTGACGCAGGCTTCCACATCCGGCAGAGGGCCCACCGGTGTGGCCGGCGGTTGCAACTCCAGCGGTGTGGTCAAGGCCAGTCCCATCAGCTGGTTCAGTTCCTGTAAGCTTTTTTGGTAGAGTGCTCGTTTCTTTTGCACCGTAACCTGGGCTTGGGAGACCGGTAACTTGGCCGAAAGTACGTCGCCCCGCGGTGCTTTGCCCACTTTGAAGCGCACCTCGGCCTGATGTAATTGTTGCTGAGTGAGTTCCACCTGCTGCTCCGCCAGGCGCAGGTCGCCCTGGCGCGCCAGCGTGTTGAGGTAGGCGCGGCGCACCCGGTAGTAGAGATCCTGCCAGTCCGACTGAGCCTGCCATGCCTGTTGGCGCGCCAAAGCTTTCCCTTGTTCGATGGCGAAGCGGATGCGGCCGCCTTCGAAGATCAACTGGCGCAGCTCCAGGCTCACCGGCGAGAGCACATAGTCGTTGCGGAAACTCCCATTGGAGGGGGCGATAGGCGGGCCCTGCAGGCCCAACTTACCTTGGGGGCGGGCGGCCGCCGCCGTGACTTCCACTTTGGCGATGTATTCGCGAACGGTGGCAATGCCGGCTGTAACGGTCGGATTTTTGGCCAGCGCGATCATTGGAGCGCTGTCATAAGTCAGCTTGACGGTCTCCACCACGGTTGGCCTGGTCTCAGGCGGCTTGGGTAAGGCCTGGCGAGCGGGGGCAGGCACCGGCGCCATCAGCGCCGGTGGGGGCGTATTGACTCTCTGGTCCAGATTGGGCGGCTCGGGAATAGCCCAGGCCGCGCCCGTCAGCATCAAGGCGAGGAGACGCTTCATCTCAGCTGATCCACCGGCAGCGGATTCTCGTTGCGCTCGTCTTTTACGATGCCTCCGTCGGCCATACGGATCACTCGGGAAGCAACGGGCGTGTAGTCGAGATTGTGGGTGACCATCAGCACAGTCTTACCGCGCTTATTCGCCTGAGCAAAGAGGTTGAGCACCTGCTTGCCGGTGCGCGCGTCCAGGTTGCCGGTGGGTTCGTCTCCCAGCAAGATGGGCGGGTCCTTGACCATGGCGCGAGCGATGGCCACTCGCTGTTGTTCACCGCCACTGAGCTGGTGAGGAAAATGGCCGGCTCGCTCACCCAGGCCGACGGCCTCCAGGCAGCCCTTGATATCGCCTCCGCCGCTGACCATTTCGGCCACCAGCTCCACGTTCTCCCAGGCCGTCAGGTTGGGGATCAGGTGGTGGAATTGGAAGACCAGACCCACCTTTTTGCGCCGATATTCCAACAACTTGGAGCTGCTCAATTTGGCGATATCCTGACCGTCGACCAGGATCGTGCCGGTGTCGGGGGAGTCGATGCCGGCCATGAGATTGAGCAGGGTGGTTTTGCCCGAGCCAGAGGGTCCCACGAAGAGCACCATCTCACCCGCTTCAATATCCAGGTCCAGAGGTTTAAGGGCCATGACTTCGTGGCCCCCAAGGGTGTATTTCCGACTCACCCCACGCAGGCAGATCAGACTCACGGCACCACTTTGACGGCAGTCCCGGCAGCCAGCCCATCGCCACCCTCAACCACGACATCGGTTTTCGGGTCCAGTCCGGCTTTGATCTCAGCCCGGTCGCCTGAGACATTGCCCAGGGTAATCTCAATTTTGCTCAACTTGCCGTCTTTGATGGTGTAGACGAAGTCTTTACCGCCGTCGCGGAGCAGGGCCGCTCGCGGCAGGCTGAGAGCCTCCTTGGCCAGGCCCACCTGACCCTGAACGTCCGCTTCCAGGCCGGAGCGCAGTTCGGGCACCTTCTCGGCGAAATTGACCTTGATGCGCAACACTTTGTGATCGCTCGGGCCCTGAGGCCGTGCCTCCAGAGAAGGAGCCACCTCCACCACTTTGCCCGAGTAGGATTTGCCGGGCATTGAGGTGAGGCTGATGTTGACCTGCTGGTTAACGGCTACGTGGACGGCATCCTGTTCGTCCACCTCCGCCTCGACATAGTAGGGGCCGTGGGTGACCAGCGAAAGCACCGTGCTGCTGCTGGTAACGGTTTCGCCCTGCTCGTAGTTGAGTTGCGAGACCACTCCGTCGCTGGGGGAGGCCACTCGCATACGACCGATGAGATAGCGTTGCTTGGCGGCGGAAGCCTCCAGGCGCGCGACTTCGGCTTCTGAAGCTCGCACTCGATGAATCAGCAGCAGCTCTTCGTCGCCCTTTTGTTGAGCTAAGGTCACGCCTTCCGAGGCCTTCATGGATTTCAGTCGTTGAATGTCCAGTTCTTCGCGGCGCGTTTGAGTCTGGGCATTGTAGTCGGCGCGTGCTTCCTGATAGGCGCTATAATCCTGGCGATACTGGCTGTCCGCCTTGTCCAGGTCGGCTTGAGAAATGATCTCTTCTTTGAAGAGCTGTCGCTGACGTTCCAGGTCCAGTTTGGAGAGGCGTGCCTTCTCTTGAGCCTGGCGCACGCTTTCGCTCAGCTTGCGGCGCTCCTCGCGGCTGGCTCCGAGAACTTTTTGGCGCTCCTCTACGGCCGCGATTTCGCTGTCGCGCACGGCCTGAGCCACCTGGGTCGCGGCCTGATTTTGACGAATGGTCAGCAAGGCTTTGTTTTCTTCGAGCTTGGTGCGGGCCGATACGATTTCGCTGTCGGTCGAATTAAGAGTCTGACGTGCTTCGGAGTCGTCAATTTGAAAAAGAACCTGACCTTTTTTTACGGGTTCGTTGAGCTGCACGGGTAGAGCCACAATGGTGCCGGTGTCGGGAGCGCTGACGCGAATGGTCTTAGATACCACGTGACCTGAAGCTACGTAATGAATGGACATGTCTGCTTTTTGAAGATGGGAGACTTTCACCTCCGGCAGACCTGTGCCGGCGCGCCCACAACCCAGGCAGGCCAACGCCATCGCGAAAATAATTCTAGTTCTTAGCACCGAGCACCCGTTCGGCCATCCGTTCAAGCTACCTCTTCAGAGGTTAGAGAAGCTGTGATGCGAAGCTGGCCGCGTGTTTTTCAAAAGGCAGCCGCGTTGGTTTTTGCTCTGGTCCCTGTGGATGTTGGTGGGACTGGGCTTCGCCGTACGCAGCTTGCGTGTCACCAATCTGTCCCCGCCAAACCCTCAGCCCAAACCGGAATGCTCCCCCAGTCTGGCGGGCGACGGCCGCACGGTGGCCTTCGAAGTGGATCGAGCGGGCACGCCTTTCACCGACCTGTGTGTGCTCGATCTCGCTTCGGGTCAGCGTAAGACCATTGGCAGTGACCGGAATGAAAGCTCCATGCAGCCGAGGCTCGATTTTTCAGGTCGTCGTCTGGCTTTCTCGAGTCTGGCTTCGGACTGGACCGCGGCTGATGACAACAGCGTTAGCGATGTATTTCTCTATGAGCTCGACAGCCAGCGGGTGAGGCGTCTGGCTCCTCCCAACCCGATACCAGGGGTCTCGGCTTCCTATCGCCCCTGCATCAGTCGAGACGGGCGTCAGGTGGCTTTCATCAGTTACGGAGTGCCTGACCCTGGCACCACTCGCGGGCGCAACGTGTGTCTATGGCGCGAAGGGGAGGATGCCTACTCGGTTGTGGACCATTTCCGGGGCCGAGGGCCGGTCCTGGGCGCACCCAGTCTCTCGCCCAAAGGCGATCGCCTGGCCTTTGCCTGTTTCGCGTATGACTTGATGCCCGCTCTACCCAAAGACATTCAATACGATATTTACCTGATGGCTGTTTCCTCCCAGGCTCAGTGGCCGCCGGCCGAACCCAAGACCTGGCAGAACCCGCTCCTGAGGCCCTTCTGGCCGGTGGCGCTGCTGTCTCATCGTCCCGATGGGGATTCAGCCAATGCCAACAGCTATGAGCCAGTCTTGCTGGAAGATGAATGCATCTTCACCTCTCTGGCCAGCAACCTGGTGGACGGCGATGGCAATGACTGCCACGACCTGTTCGTGCGCGATCTGCACAAAGGCGGCATTCACTGTCTGACTGCGGGCGCCAATGATTCTTGTTTTGAACCCTGCGCCAGTCCTGATGGTCGCTTTGTGGCCTTCACCAGCTATGCTACCAATCTGGTGGCCCATTCGCCGGAGGGCTCCAAAGTGCTGTTGCTCGACCGCAGGAACGGGAAGTTCACTCTGATTGGGCCGGGCCACAGCCCCAGCCTGAGTGACGATGGCGCCAGTCTGGTGTGGGTGACGGATGAGGGCTTGAAGCTATGGAGCCGGTCGTCCGGGGTGCGCTCGCTATGAGAAACACCCTGCTGGCGGTGCTTGTCTATGTGCTGGTGGTGGGCGGCTTCCTCATGGTTCGCTATTCGGAGGGATTGAACGCCACCTTCGATCTGGGCATCCACGATCAGGCCTGTTGGCTGGTTTTTCACGGGCAGAACCCGTTCCTGACCACCCGCGGTTTGCAGGTTCAGGCGGACCACTTCAATCCCATGGCCTATCTGCTGGCTCCGCTTTATCTGATCTGGGATGACCCCCGCATGCTTCTGCTGGTTCAGACCCTGGTGCTGGGGTCGGGCGCGGTGCCGGTCTACCTGATCGCCCGTCGGCGTGTTGGTAGCCAGGCTCTGGCTCTGCTGCTGGGCATTCTTTACCTTTGCCAGCCCTGTTTGATGTTTGCCAACTTCTTCGATTTTCACTTCACCACGTTGCTGTCCACCCCCTTACTCTGGGCTTGCTATGGTCTGGAAGTGAATGATTCCAAGGCTTATTATGCCGGATTGATGACCGGTCTGCTTTGTTCCGAAACGGCCGCCATGAGCATGCTCGGATTGGTGTTGCTGGCTTTCTTGCGCTGCGGCTGGAAACGGGCTCTGGCCACGCTCCTGTTGGCCCTGTGCGGGTTGACCTTTTCACTCAAGTGGGTTCGCTGGCACAACAACGGCGTGGCCACTCAATACACCAATCTCTATTCACACTGGGGCAAAAACGGAAAAGAAGTCGCTCTCAACGTCCTTACTCACCCTTTGCGCACGGCCTGGGAGTTGAACACCAAGGACAATCGCGAGTATCTGCTGCAGGTTTTTGGTCCGGCCGCTTTCACCCCTTTGCTGGCCCCCCTGGAGCTGATGCCGGCCGCCCCGGTGCTGGCTGGCAATCTGCTGAGTTGGAGAGAATCTCAGCACACCATTCGCTATCATTACATGGTGGGCATCTTGCCCTTCCTGATGTATGCGGCTTGCGTCGGCAGCGCTCGTCTGGAAAAGCGTTACGGGCCTCGCAAGCCGGCCTGGTTGTTGGTGATCGCCTGCGTGGTGGGGATTTTGGTCGGACCGTTGCATCCCGAGGAGTGGCCTCCGTCCATGCAAGCCAGACGCCAGGCGCTGCGCGACGTTCAAGCGATCTTGCCGGCGGGTGCCAGCCTGGCTGCCGAAAATACCCTGGGTGGAGTGCTCAGCCATCGCGCAATCGCCTTCCTTTTTCCCAACCCCATTCAGACGGCTGCCTGGGGTAGCCGGCGGCAGGCGCTGGTGGACCAGAGCTGCGTGGGCTTGGACCCGATGCTGCCCGGTGCCTGGCGTCGCTCACTCAGCCGCAAACCGGTTGACTACATTGTGGCTGACCCGGGAGCCCTGGGCGGCTTTCCTTATCTCCCGCCAGACCGAGCCTATTTTTTGGGGGAGACCTGTGCTTCTCCGGATTATGGTTTGATTTACGCCCAGAACGGAGTGGTGGTCTTCTCCAAGCAAATCCATCGGCGTCGTCCCTCCAGAGTCATTCGGCCGCTCTCCGAGTGGTGGATCCAGCGTCAGCATCTGGATGATTTCAAGGCGACCTACTAATCGGGCGAACGGGTGGCTTCGGCCAGAGGGATTTGCAGCAGCTGGTAGATGGCCCGCAGGCTGGCCAGCAATGTCACCACCAGGCCGGCCAGTGCCGTCCAGCCCACCGTGGCCGGGTGAAGTTGCAGGCGAAGGTCGATCAGATCGGATTGATAGTGGGAAAGCAGCCAGTCGCCGGCCGCGAATCCGGCCGGCACGCCCAGGGCCAGACCAATAATCCAGAGGTAGAGCGCTTCGCTGAGCAAGAGCCGAAAGAGATCGATCTGGCGCACTCCCTGAACCAGCATGCAGGCTACCTCGGCTCGTCGTTCGCTGAGATTCATGGTGGTGCAGGCGTGCACCAGCGCCAGGGAGATCAATCCGGCGCAAATCAGCATCAGGCTGATATAGGCCAGGGCCAGCTTAAGCAACTCATTCACGTCTTCACGCAACTGCTGCAGAGTGATCACTTCGCGCACTCGCTTATCCTGGTAGAGGCGTCGCCGCACCTCGCCCAGGGCTCCCGGCTCGACCTTGATCAGCAGGATGTTGGCCACCTCGCGAGGCCCGTTGAAGCTGCGGCCGACCATGTGCTGCAGGTTACGAATGGCCATCTTCGGGGGGCCCTGGATCGGTTCATAAAGGGGTTGGTCCACCGTTACCGATTGGCGCAATGGATGCAGTTCCCCGTTGGGGATTTCGACTTCCAGTTTTTGACCCGGTCGCGTGGCTAAAATGCTGTGTTGTAAAGGGGACATCAGCAGGTCCGGCCCCGCCTCCACCGGCTTAAGCTCGGTGTTGTAGAGACGCAGCAGTTCGGTGTGGGGCGGCAGGCCCCAGATGCCTCGTTCCAGGTAGCGCTGACCGTTGTAGACGGTGGCGCTCATGCGCAGGATCTCTTCCACGCGCTCGACCCCGGGCCACTGGGCAACCGGAGGACGAGCCGCTGAGACGGTAAGGTGCTCCAGGTCGGCCTGCAAATCGTAGCGATGAACTTTGGTGAGCAGAAAATTGAGAGTGGACTGCTGGCTGTCGAGCATGGCCAGGGTCATTAGCAGCAGCGCGTTGGACATTGCGACCCCGGCAATCATGACCAGGCTGCGCCCGGGTTGGCGCATCAAATTGCGCAGCGGAAACAGCCAGCGATAGGAGAATCCCAGCGGCAGCCAGCCTAAAATTGAGGGGAGCTGGGCCGTGGCCAGGAAGTCGCTGCGCAACAACTGCAGGGGGCGGTTGTTGAGCAGATGCCGCAGGGCCGCGCCCGCCGCCAGCCAGGAGAGAGAGATGCTCACTCCGCAGCCGATGGCCAGCGACACGGGACGGATGGATTCGCTCACAAAGGGCAGCCCCAGCGTGTCTACATAATAATGGGTGGCCCAGTGGGCCAGCCAGGGGCCGGCCATCGCCCCCAGGGCCGAGCTGCCCAGGGCCACGAAGGTGGCCAACAGCATATACTGGCTGACCACCCAAAAGGGCGAAAGTCCCTGGCAGATGAGAATGCCGATTTGTTTGCGTTGCTGGTGAATCAGTTGCCAAAGAGTCAAAAACAACATCAGGCCGCTGAGCGCAAGCAGGGCTCCGGGGAAGACCGAGGCGATGCCGGCAAAAGCCCGCCGGTCGCGTTCCAACAAGGAGTGCGAGGCCTGTTCTGAGCGATCGCGTCCGGGCCCGCTGCGCTCGCCCTCCAGAGCCTTTTCCACCTGGTGCAGGCTGGCGGTGGGGTCATAGCCGGGTTTCCAGCGCACGTGGATTTCTTTAATGGTGCTGCTGCCGCTCAAGCTGGCCAGGTCGGCGTGGCTTACGAAGACCACTCCGAATCGGCGGGCGGCCGGACGTGGGTCCATGCGGTCAGGAGTCAGCCAGAGATATTCGGGACTGCAGACCAGACCAGAGATACGGAATCGACGCTTGTCCTGCCCGATTTCCACGGTCAGGTCGTCCCCGGCTCGAAAACCGTGGGCCTCGGCGAAGCGCCGTTCCAAAAGGCATTCGCCGCGGCCTTTGCGCATCTGCCCACCGCTTTGAATCAGGAGTTTGTTGACGGTCAACTGACGATCGACCGGAATGCCCAGAACCCAACCGTGGGATTTTTCTCCCGCCGGGAGTTCGATGCGGACGGTCTGGCCAGCTCTTCCCTCGGCGGCGGCCACGCAGGCCAGGGCTTTCACCCGATCGGTCAGGCTGGGGGAGGCGGAGTTCAGGTAAAAGCTGGCGTCCAGGAAATCCAGGCGCCGATAGGTCAGCTGAGCTGATTCGCCCAGGTTGAAATAGGCGGACGAAAAGCCCACCAGCAGGGCGATGGCCAGCGCCATCATGAGGATGCAGGCGACGAAGGCTGAGAAATTGTGCCAGAGATCGCGCCAGGCCTTGACCCAGAGCAGTTTCACCGCTTCAGCTTCTGAATACCCCGAGGAGTTCCTGGCCTCTGGTGTAAAGGCCCCCGGGATGAAGATCGACGTCGTCTATACCTGGGTGGACGGGGGAAATCCCGAATACTGGAAGCTGGTGCGCCAGTATGCCACCGAGAAAAAAGACATGAACCCTGAGCGATTTCGCGACGCCTTCCAGATGTTGCGCTACAGCATGCGGGCTCTGCACCAGTTCGCCGGAGATTGGGTCGGAAAGGTCTATGTGCTCACGGCCCGCCCCCAGTGTCCGCCCTGGCTGCGGGTCGATCACCCTGACGTTGTGCTCAAGCATCACGACGAATTCTTCCGCCATCCCGAGGTGCTGCCCACTTTCAGCTGCCTGAATATCGAGCCGGAGATGCACAACCTGCCCTGTTCTGACCCGTTTCTGTATTTCAACGATGACTATTTGCTGGGAGCCCCCATCGGCCCTCAGCAGTTTTGCGATCTGGACGGAAACATTCGTGTTTTTGGAACTCTGATCGGCGAACGCTTCCCCTGGCGCATCCGTCAAGGCGGTATTTCACTGGGGTTCACCGAGCATACGCCGATCTGGATCGACAAGACAGCCTATGAGGCGACCAACCGAATGTTTGAGGACCTCTATCAGCGTACCCTGCGCTGTCGCTTTCGCCAAGATTGGAATTACCGGATCGAACGAGCCTATCGTTATTATTTGCTGGCTCATACTCGAAAGCGTCGGGTTGTGCCCTTCTGGCAGGCTCTGCGCGAAGTCGCTTTCCACAAGATCACCAACGATGAGCGCAAGCAACAGCGACAGCTGGCTCGCATCGAGCGGCGTCGCCCTCCGTTTATCTGCCTCAATGATGATCAGGGCGACCATCCGAATCCTCGGGTCACGGAGCTGGTGCAGAACTTCCTGGACCGTTACTATCCGCGGCCCTCGCCATGGGAAAAGACTTGAAGATCGCTCTGGTCTGTCCCTATGACCTGGACCGACCCGGGGGTGTGCGCAGCCATATTGTGGGTCTGGGTCTGGCCCTGCGCGAACGAGGTCATGAGGTTGAGGTGATCGGGCCCAATCCCGACGGAGACATCGACGGTTTGCCTTTGGTGGGCTGCGGTAGGGGCCGTCAGATGGCTTTCGGCGGAACTCATATCGATCTCACCTGGGCTCCCTGGTCCCAGGTTCGGAAGGTGGCGGGTCGGGGCTACGATGTGATGCATTTTCACACCATCTGGAACCCGCTTTTTCCTTTTCAGCTGGCGGCTCTGTTCCGAGGCTGCAAAGTGGCCACCTGGCACGATGCCGCTGGTCCCAACACACCCGCAGTGGCTCGCGCGGTGATGCCCTGGGCTTCGGCTCTGATTCGTCGTTTGTGGCTGCGTCAGATGATTGCCGTTTCGCCTCTGGCTGGCATTCATCTCAAGCCCGGCTCCTTCACGATCATTCCCAACGGGTTGTGGGTTCCGCCTTTGCCGCCCGAAGGGGAACGCCGAAAGCTTCTCTATGTTGGGCGTTTGGAGCCGCGCAAGGGACTGCCCACACTGTTAGGCGCGCTGGAGCGACTGGGTTCAAAAGCTCCACCGCTGTGGGTGGCGGGCGAGGGCCACCTGCGCGCGGAACTGCAGGAGCGCGCCTCTCGCCTGCCCGGGGTTGAGTTCCTGGGCGAGGTCACTGAGGAACGAAAATGGGAACTGCTGCGCCAGGCCCGCCTTTTGATTGCGCCCTCCTTAGGGGGCGAGAGTTTTGGCATTGTGTTGACCGAGGCCATGGCCTGCGGCACCCCCCCGCTGGCGGCCGACAATCCGGGCTATCGAGAGGTTTTGCGGGATCGTTTTGACCAGCTGATTTTCCCCGTTCAGGATGAGGCATGTCTGGCCGAGCGGATCCGCAACCTGTGCGCCGCCGACTCGGAGTGGGCCGAACTGCAGCGCTGGGGCCTTCAGGAGTGGCGTCGTTATGACTGGCGTGCCCTGGCCGTTGAGGTGGAAGCCGTCTACCTTAAGGCACTGAAGTAGGCTATACTGGGCTGGAGAAAGGCCTGGAGAGTGCTTCCTTCTGATTTGGATCTCAGCGCTCTCGATTTCCTTTCTCTTTTTGTTTGAGCCCGCCCCGGCGGCCCATGGCCTGGAAATGAAAAAAGCCCCGCGGACTTGCGTCCACGGGGCTTTTCGGGAGAGGGCTTAGCCCTTCTTGCGACCGGCCGCGACGCCGACGCCGACCACACCCACAGCGGCCAGACCGCCCAGGATGTAGATGAGGCTGCCGCCGCCACCCTTGCCGCCCAGGGCGCCGGCTACGGCGGCCACAGGGTTGGACTCAAGCAGCTTCTCGCCGTCAGCCGCGACGGGCTTGAGGCTGTCGGGCATCGCCACTTCGGGCTTGGCCACGGCCACCAGCTTGACGTCATCAGCACTGGCCTTGTCGTTCACTTCGGCTCCGCCGAACTGCTGCTTCAGCTCTTCAGCCGACTTGCCGGGCATCAACTTGGCAAAGTTGATGGTGCCGTCGATGTTCATCTTCTCGCCTTCGGTCTTGCCGTTGACGGCGAAACCGGTCAGTTCGCCTTCGAACTTGCCACCGGTGGCAGCCGAGAGGCCGGCCTTCACCAGCGGGCTCAGGTCGTTGCTCTCCAGGTAGCTGCTGCCCTTCACGCCCTCTTTGGAGATGCTGAAGGCGCCAGCGCCGGACTTGAACTCGACGCTTTCAGCCGTCTTGAGGGCTTCCTCAGGGGCGCCCGCCTTCTTGGCGGTGGCCAAGAACAGCTTCTTGTAGTAGTTGATCAGGTTAACGTCGCTTGAGCCGAACAGGGTGCCGGCCAGATGCTGCTTGTCATTGATGCCCAGGTTGAACTTGAAGGCAGCCTTCTTGGCCGAGGGCAGGCCGGCCGCGGTGGCCTTCTGCGCGTAGGCGTCGAAGTTGCTGAAGTCCATGCTGAAGTCGCCGCTGGCTTTAAAGCCCTTCTTGTCTTCGCCTTCGGGGCTCAGTTTGAAGCTGCCTTTGCCTTCTACGCCGACATTGGCTTCGATCATCGCCTGCATAGCGCGCTGAGCTTCTTCCATGGCTACGCTTTGGTAAGCGAGCAGGAAGCGCTGCTTCTGATCGTCGCTGTCGCCCTGCTCCTTGAGCTGAGCTTCGGTGATCTGGGCGGTCAGTTCGTAGTAGCCGAGCAAGAATTTGCTGGTGTTGCCGATCTTGCCGGCCAGCTCGCCATTCAGCTTCTTGCCGTCGTATTTCATGGTGAAGGTGATGCTGTCGAACTTGGCTTCCAGCATGTTCGAGACAGCTGCGGTCATCTTGGCGCCGTCGAAGCGGCCGCCGCCGGCCAGCATGCCGACATTGGTCTTGACCACGTCGCGCCAGCCCTTCAAGGTGACGGACAACTTGGCCGAGGCCACGCCGTTCTCTTCCTTGTACTCACCGACTTCCACTTTCTCCACGGTGATTCCGGAGGAAGACAGACCCTGGGTGATCTGCTGCTTAATCTTGTCGGGGTTCTGGCCCATCTGCTTGAGGCCCTGAGCTTCCTGGCCAGCGGCGTCCACAGAGGCGCCGATGCTGAAGGTGGTGGAAGCCTCCTTCTCGCTGATGCCGAAGTCGAACTGCTTGAAGGGCACTTTGCCCATATCGCTGCTCTCGACATCGAAGGTGACCTTGCCGTCAAAGTTGTTGGCGTCGGTCTTCAGATTTCCGTCCACGTTGACGGTGGGGATGGCTTCGTTGGCCTTGCCGTCGACGTTCAGGTCGCCCTTGGCATAGCCTTTGCCGTCCTTCAAGACCGATTCGATGTTGATGGCGAGCTTGCTGACGTCCTTGGACATCTCGGGAGGAACCGGCATATCCAGGTTTCCTACCGCCTGCATCACCTCAGTCATGCTCACATAGAGCGCCCCTGAGATATCACCCACCTGCTTGGCGGTGTCCGGATTGAACTTTAAGTCCACGGTTCCGGTGGTCAAGCCCTTGGCTACGTCTCCGGCCAAGCCGAAGGAGCCGCTCACGCCGTCGGCGTTGCCACTGCTCTTGAACTTCATCGCTGCATTGCGAGCCGAGTCGATGAGCAGTTCAGACTTTTCCTGCGCGATGGCGATCAGGCCTAAGGCCAACAGAACCACAATCGCGAGAATTCTGCGAAATATTTTCACCCTTTGTATCCTTCGTCTTTCCCGGCACTCAGCGCTAGGGCTGCCTCCAGCCGGTATCGTCCCTATCGGGTTATCGAGATAGGATGGACCGGATCGGGTGAACTTAAACCTGAAATTTTAAACTTGCTGCCAATCCTCGGGAAGCTGAGCTTTCAGGCCCTCGGCCTCGAGCAAGCCCAGTTCCAGGCCTTGCTCTACCAGGCGAGTCCACTGTCGTGCGGTGGCCCGGTCGTCGAAATCGCCTCCGCTGGCACGGGCCTGTCCGCGGCCTTTCCAGTAGGCCACCAGGCGTTCCAGCGCGCCGGGAAGGGCCTTCTCGGTTTCCTGAATCAGCGCTGCCGTGTGGCTGACCAGTTGAGCCGGGTGCAAAAGCCAGCTCTGAAAGTAGCCCTGCTCCCGCGTGGCCAGCACCTGATCGCGGTGGAATTCCCAGGCCAGGCGCACGGCTTTCTGGTTTTCCATCACCTGGGCGGCATTGGGTTGCTTGTGTGGAGGCAGAGGCAGCAGGGTTGTGGGGCCGTCAGCCAGTTCGACTCCGCTGCCCGAGACCTGCAACAACAACTGCGCGCGGGCCGCGCGATTGACCGGATGCAGCAGGTCGCCCTGGCTGATCTGGCAACTGGCCAGAAAGTCAAAGGGCCCAAAGTGCACTCCTCGGGCGCGCTTGCCGGCGATCTGCAGCAGGTCAGAGACGCGACGCAGTCCGGTGGGCGATTCAATCATCAGCTCCAGCGGTAGGGGAGGGCGCCCGTTCTCGATTCGCTCCAGTTCCTGAATGATAAAGCGCACCTGAGCCGGGTGCTCAAGCTTGGGAAGAGTGACGCAGAAGCCTCGTGGCCAAACCGTCAGGTCGCGCAGGGCGATTTCCAGGGTGCGCACGGCGCGCTCCGCAAAGCGCCGCGTGATCGGCTTGATGCGGATGCCGCAACGCCTGGGTTCGTGAACCTGGGGCAAGGCTCGCTGTACCTGCAGGGCATGGCTGTCCTCTTCTTCATCCGAGCGGCGGCCGTAGCCGTCTTCGAAATCGATGCGGATATCGTCCAGAGGTTGGGCCAATCGTTTCTCGACCCGCTTTTTAGCGGTGTCGCCCAGCCACGGATACTCCTTGAGCCACTTGCGGGCAAGGTTGAGCATTTTGTCGTGCGTATCGGCCGAGAAAAGCTGAGCGCCACCATACAGTACATAGGCGGGTTGCCACTGCAAGGGCGGTTCTTCGCCCGGTAAGTGTTCTAGCTTGACCACAGAGACGGCAGTTTCTTGTTATTTTTAAACGGATCCTGCGTTGCGAGATCGGCCTCCATGGCATATAATTCGGCGGCGTGGAACCTCTCAAGCGAATCAACAGCCCTACCTGGACCGCCCCCAAGCCGTTGATCGCCCGCCCGGATAAGCCTCAGTCCCTCTCCGATCCCGAAGAATCCTTTCAGTTCCAGGGTCGTGCCAATTGGGACCAGCCAGCCTCCAATAACGGGATTTTCCAGGCACCTGCGAACGAGCAGACCTTTCAAGCGCCCGCGCCCAGACCGGCTCCATCCGCGCCGGTCCCCTCCGTGCTCTCGATGCTGGATGAGCAGCCGGCCGACGACAAGCACTCGGTGATGGCGGACATGATGGGACGCGAAGCCTTATACCTGGGAGCCTATCCCTATCGTGAGGGGGGCGAGCAAGTTCGTAGCGAACTGGCTCAGCGCTATCAAGACCCGGTTGCCGGGGCTGCCCATTTTCACCAGGAGGCTCTCGAGTTCGCTAAGACTCGTGGTGTGGATCCGCAAAAGTTGCCGGAAGCTCTCCAGGGCAAGACTTTCGACGCCGATTCGGCCGTCCTGATTAAGCAAGAGCTGGCCGGTCAGGTCAAAGCCTACTTTGCCAGCCTCCAGGGCAGCACCAATCCGCTCAAGGAAAAGCTGAGCCAGCAGGAGTGCGATCGTTTTATTGACCTGATGGGCCAGTGTCAGGCCGAAGGTTCGCTGGGCAAAGTCTCAGCCGGTGACGTCTATCGACTGGCCTCCAGCAATCTGAATTTGTTGGCCCTGCAGGATCGCTCGGCGGC
This sequence comes from bacterium, assembly GCA_018266105.1. GTDB lineage: Bacteria > Vulcanimicrobiota > Xenobia > Xenobiales > JADMJV01 > JADMJV01. The sequence goes on from JAFEBA010000016.1 coordinate 177,538, forward strand.
CGAGATTACTTTCGGTGAGCACGGTGTGCGCCACCTGGTGGGCCACAACATAATGGTCTGCGAGAAACTCTGCGACCAGATGGCTGCCCAGGGCGTCCAGGTCAGCGCCAAAGACCGATTGATTTTGCATCAAACCATGTTGCTGCACGATATGGGCTATGCGGTCGAGAACGTGCGTGGCGATTTCGCCAAGAACGGCATCAAGACTCAGGACGCCGGACATCCTTTGCTGGGCGCTCGCTACGTGCGCGAGCGCCTGCAGAACGACGTTGACCCCATCAACGCCATCTTCTCGCCCGAAGAGATGAACCTGATCCATCGTTGTGTCGAATACCACGATATGGACGCAAACGGGAAGTCGGGCGTCCAATTGAACATGAGCGCTGAGCCAACCGCTCTGGAGCGGCAGCAGAATCTAGAGAGTATCACCCGGCTGGCGGATAATTCCCACGCCCTCGACGATAAAGTCTCGGACGTGATTTACCGGCATCCCGCCGCCCTCAAGACGATGCGTCAGATCAAAACGGCTGGCGAAGTCGGGGACGAGGCCAAGGTCAGGTCTCTGCAAGAGGGTCTCAAACACGATCTGGAAGCTCGCACCGACCTGTCGGCCGACGATAAGGCCGCCTTGAAGCAGGCTGTCAATCAGATGAGCGCGGGCGAGTATGAGTTTTCCGCTCGCCGCCTGGTGGGCGGCAAGCCCGATTACGCCATTGACGCTCAGGGCAATGTCACCATTACCTTGCGCGAATCCCCCATTCATAAGCAAATTGCTCAGGTCAGCGGACAGGAGCCGCTCAAGCTTCTGGCCGGCTACATGCAGGACCTGAGTGGCGTGCGCCCGGAGATCGACCGCACCACCCGCAGCGTCGAGGCCGGAAACCTGCGCTTTGATCTGAAGCCTTCCAGTCAGTTGGATGATTATCAGAAAGCCGTCTCTGAAGTGATGCTGAGCGATCCCAAGTTCCGCGGCTGGGCCGTGCGGGACGCGGATATGGGCAAAACTCAGAAGGCCGCCAGCAACTTGCTGGAAGCCGCTGCCAACCTGACCGATGAGCAACTGCGCCGCCAGGCCGCCGTACTGCTGGATCGGGTGGATGCTCCGCGGGCCCAGATTCTGCAGGCCCTGCAAACTCAACTGGACGAGATCAAGTCGGAGCGTCGCCAGGCTCTCTATGCAACGACTTGAGCGGTGGATGGCCGGCTACCGCCTGCCCCCCGTCGGTGACCCGTTGCACGAGGTGGAGTCGGCCAACCTGGAGGTCTTGAGATCCTTTTACGCTTTGCTGGCCGTGACCGGCCAGGAGCCGGACCCGCTGACTGCGGTTCGAGCGCACTTTCCCGACTTTCCCGAATTTGCTCTGGACGGCTCGCCCAGCGAGGCTCTGGTGGTGCTGGGCGTGGCTCGCCCTCGAGGACCCCTGGTGGACTTAAAAGCCAGGCTCCAGGAACAGCTGTCCCCTGAGCAGGCCGCTGAGTATCTGACGCTCATCGATTAGTTACTTTTTCGTAACGTTTCCGTTCGTACGATCGGGTAATAATAGAGGTATGAAGAAGTACCTGCTGTTGATTGCCTTGAGTCCCCTGGCCCTGGCTGAGCCGACCGGGTTCTCGCCCACCTTGCCTTTTGGCATCCCGGCTCACAGCACCCAGGCGCCCGTCAATAACTCTGGCCCCGCTCACGTGCCTTACAATTACAACGGTGGTTACGGTTACTATTATTACTACGGCGCTGGCGGCGGCGGTATGGCCACGGGCACCTATCATTCCAGTTCCTACGGTTCGACTCTGCCCAGCTATCAATCCAGTAACCCTCAAAAAGGGCTGGATTCCTACAACAACAGTAGCAAGCGCAAGAACGACACTCTGCCCGGTTACTGATGCTGGTCGAGCAAGATCTGAGTTTGGAGCTGCTTCCCAACGGCGGCTGGGACTCGCGAATTGAAGTCGTCCAGGTGGGCGATTTGGTACGCAGTCATTTGATTTACACTGAGAACTTCACGGTTGTATACGACACCTTGTTGGGGCCTTTGAGTGGAGCTTTTCTGGCTGGGCGCGTGGCCGAACGAGGCAAGCCGGTGCTGGTAGTGGATTCCCACTCGGACTGGGATCATTACTGGGGAAACCAGTGCTTTAGCGGGCCGATCCTGGGCTTACAGTTGACGGCCGAGCGCATACTGGGCCGCTTCGGACGCGAAGAACTGGTGAAGAAAAGTGGTGAGCATCCCAGCTACCGGGCGGTGAAGCTGGTGCCTCCCAATGTGCGACTGAGCGGGGAGACCGTGTTGGACGGCGGCGACCTGACCTTGCAGTTACTTCATACCCCGGGTCACCGGCCCGACCACCTGGCGCTCTACATCCCTGAAATTCGCACTTTGCTGCCCGGAGACGCTGTAGAAACACCGTTTGCGCTGCTGGATGAAAGCTCTCCGTCTGAAGACCTCAAGCAGATGCAGTCCACACTGCAGCGCTTTCTCGCCTTGGACGTGGACTGGCTGCTCTGCAATCACGCGCCGCCTCAGGCCGGCAAAGACCTGGTTCGGTCCAATCTCGAGTTTTATCGGAGGCTCGTCACACTGGCTGACCTATCTGACAGTGTCGAAAGCCTGATGCGACAGTTTCCTTATGAGGGTCCTGAGGATGCCGATTTCTATCGCCAGGATCATGCCCGTATTTGTAAGGCCGCCTGGGCCGCCGCTCATCCTTGATCCCCTTTCCTTTGCCCTGGCAGGCTCACAACAGCACTCTGGTGGCGGGTTGTGGGGGCGGTTTCGATGTCATCTGCGCGTTGCCGGTTGCCTTCAATCTGAAGGCTCAGGGCAAGGCGGTGCATCTGGCCAGCTACAGTTTCTCTGAGTTGCGCGAGATTGAGGGGGCGGAGAAGCTCAGTTCCAAGCTGTTTCGCGTCCACGCCGATTGTGAACCGCCGGCCAACGGTTATTGTCCGGAACTCTGGCTCTGTCGCTGGTGGCGTCAACATTTTGGTGAGGAGCTCTCGGTCTGGTGCTATCGGAGGGTGGGCACGGCACCGCTGGCTGAGATTTTTGGACAGTTGCGTGAGCGACTTGAGCTGGATGCCCTGGTGGTGGTGGATGGGGGAGTCGACGGACTGTTTGTCGGCGATGAGCATGAGCTGGGTACTCCCGAGACGGATACCGCCTCCTTGCTGGCTGCCTACCAACAGGAAGGGTTGGCGCGCTATTGCGCCTTCTGCGCCTTTGGTACTGAGGGGACTGCCTACTCTGTGCGTCACGCCGACGCCCTGCAGCGTATGGCCGAACTGATCGGCCAGGGCTATGGTCTGGGGGTGTCGGCTTTGCTTCCCCAGTCCTCAGAGGGCCAGTGGTTCAGTGATTGTCTCGAGTATGTGCACGAGCAGTTGGGTGAGCAGTGGCATAGCCATATGGCCGGTTCCATTCTGGCCGCCATGCGGGGGAGGTTTGGGGAGCAGCTTTTAAGCCAGCGCTGCCTGGGGGCCCCAATCTGGGTCTCGCCCCTGACTTTGCTCTACTGGTTCTTTGATTTGCCCGGCCTGGCCAGGCAGCGGCCTTACCTTCAGCAGGCTCTTGAGGCCGAAAGCGTGGGAGATCTCCACGATTTGATTCAAAAATATAGACATGATACGGGCGTTATGGAGAATCGGAAAATCCCCATCTAGCCTATTGACACTGTCATATGACAGTGTTAGATTGAGGTGGTGACGATGGTCCGATTGGAAGAACTGGCGCAGTGGGGTCAGCAGTTGATGGATCGGCTGGGCTGGCACGAGGGTGACTCGAAGAGAGTGACCTGGACGCCCACTCCCCGACTGCTGCGCTACTACACAACCTTGGGACTGCTTGACCGAGCCGCTCATTTTCAAGGACGGACGGCGTTTTATACGGGCAAGCACCTGCTTCAGGTTTTGGCCATCAAGCATCTGCAACTGGCGGGAAGTAAGCTGGAAGACATTCAGCGACTGCTGCTGGGCAAGAGCGAGCAGAGTCTGGCTGAGATGCTGGGCTTGAGTTTGCCTTTGCCAGACCCCCAGGTGCCATCGCAAGAAGTGGCGCCGCTCAAGCGTCGCTCTGATTTCTGGGAAGAGCTGCCAGAACGCGCTCTGCCCGCTCCGACCTTACCTGTGGCGCCTCGGCGCCACCTGCAAAGCCTCGAGCCGCTCAGCGGTCTGCAAGTCCTGATCGATAGCGACCGTCTGCCCGATGGCTTCAAATTGGAAGAGTTTCTGCAGAAAATGTCCGACCTTGTGCGTGAAATGAATGAAGGGGGCTCAAAGCCGTGACCGCCAGTCCAACCCAGCTGCACATCCTCAATCAAGCCGACTACGATCGATATCGTGTGCCCAGCGATCTTGGGAGCTTTGGCAGTTTGCAGACTGCCTCGGGCATTCTGCCCCTGCAGAGCATGTCTTTGCAGGGCCATATCAGCGGGCTGCTCTACCAGCTCAAGCTGGTCCAACGTTTCTACAATCCATATAACCAGCCGCTGGAAGCGACCTATATTTTTCCCTTGCCTGGCCGGGCCGCGGTCAGCTCCTTCGTGATGCAGACCGAGCAGCGCCGCGTGATCGGGCGCTTGGAGGAGCGTGGCGAAGCCCGTCGCCAGTATCAGCAGGCCGTGGCTCAGGGCAAGCAGGCCGCCCTGGCTGAGGAAGAGCGCTCGGAAGTCTTCACCATGACGGTGGGCAATATTCCCCCGCATCAGTTCGTGGAAGTGGAGATGGAGCTGCACGGCCCGCTGACTTTTGCCGATGGCCGGGCCATGTTCCGCTTTCCGCTGGTGGTGGCGCCGCGCTACATTCCAGGCACACCCTACTCTGGAGAGGGTGTGGGTCAGGGGGTGGCCACCGACACCAATGCCGTGCCTGACGCCAGCCGGATTTCTCCGCCGGTTCTGTTGCCCGGCTATCCCAACCCGGTGCAGTTGGGTGTGAACATTCAGGTCGATACGGGTGGTTTGATTTTTGGCCTGCCCGAGGTGAGCATGCCCGACCTGCTTTGCTGGAACGAGCCGGCGGGCTTCCGCATCTCGCTGCAGCCCACCGCCGACCGCCTGGATCGTGACCTGATCGTTCGCTTCCCGTTGCCCTCGCCGCAGATGCAGAGCAGTTTTCAGATCAGCAACGGCTACTACGTGCTCAATCTGATCCCCGATGACCTGCACCAGATGGGTCCTCAGACGCCCCGGCAGGTTGTTACACTGTTAGATCGCTCTGGCTCGATGGCCGGATGGAAAATGGTTTGCGCTCGCCGGGCGGTTGGCCGCCTGATTGATTCGCTGACCGATCGCGATGCTTTCCAGGTGCTGAACTTCGATGACCGCATCGAATACCTGGACCCGCGGAAGACCCATCTGCGTTGGGCCAGCGACCGCGAGCGTTATCTGGCCTTAGAAGCTCTGGGCAAGGTGAATGATCGGGGCGGCACTGAGATCTTGCCCGCCATTCAGGCGGGTGTGAATATGCTTAGAGGTCAGGCTGATCCCTATCTCATTCTGATCACCGACGGCCAGGTAGGGAATGAATCTGAAGTCTTGCGCTGGATTCAGCAGAACGCTCAGGGTATCCGTATCTTTACGGTGGGAATCGATACTGCCGTCAATGTCAGCCTGTTGGAGCGCATCGCTCAGGTCAGTGGCGGGCACTTCACACTGGTCACCAGCGAGGACCAGTTGGACGAAGAGATGCTGGGTTTGCGACGCCGCATCAATCCGCCGCTGCTCAGTCGCGTAAGCATTCAGTTGCCGGGTGCGGAATCCAGTCCGGCCTCGGTGGACCTCTTTCAGGGTCTGGCGGCGCGCCAGATGGGATTTGTGCGTGGCCATGTGGGACACGAGGTTGAAGTGGTGGGCTATGCCCGCGACGGACGAGCTTTCCGCAACCGCCTGCCGGTGACCCACTGCGGCGGTCAGACCATCGAGAAGATGTGGGCCCGCGAGCGGGTGCTGGAGCTGGAACACGGCTTTTTGGCAGGCTGGAAACAACCCGCCTATCAGCCCGCAGCCATCGCTCAGTTTGCTCTGCAGCACGGAGTGCTGTGTCGCTTCACGGCTTTCGTGGCGGTGGACGAGCAGAGCTTCGTGCCCGGTCCGATGCATCAGGTGACCCAGGCTGTCTCAGCGCCGGATGGACAGGCGATGCACAAGCGGATGAGTGTCTCCGCTCCTATGCAGTCCAAGGCCAAGACCGGCAGTTTGGCTCCGAGTCCCAGAATGGCCGAGCATCCTGGCATGCGCAATAAGCCAACTCTGGGCGGAGGTGGATTCTTCAGTCAGAGCCCGCCTCCGGCCTGTTCGGTCCCCGGCGGCTTCCAGGCCTCCGACCCCTTCGCATCCCCGGACCCGTTTGCTTCGGCAGGAGCCGATCCATTTGTTTCGGCAGGAGCCGATCCATTTGCTGCTGCACCAGGAGCCGATCCTTTTGCTGCGCCAGGAGCCGATCCGTTTGCTTCGGCAGGAGCCGATCCGTTCTCGGCTCCTCCGGCTCCAGATCCCTTCGCCGAGCCGGTTGCCTTCGAGTTTGAAGCCGCTCCGATGGCGGAACCAGCGCTGGACTGTGGGTCAGTGTGGCAATCGGTGCCGCTGCCGGCGCCGGCACCTCCGGCTGCAGCCCCCCCGCTGCGACGGGCTGCCCCTAAGCTGGAGTCCGGTCCGGCCAGTGGCTGGAAGGCAGATGCCGTTCAGGACGAGGTCCAGGCCGCGCTCCAGCTTGCCCGAGGGGCCAGCAGCAGTCGCGACTGGAATCTGGCCTTGCAGGCTCTGATCGAGGCACTGGTTCGCCGGGGCTTCCAACTCAATCAGCTGGAACCGCTGCAGGATCTGTTGCGCCGAGTTCAATCGATGCACGGTCCGGTCACGGCGGCCAGCGCCTGGTTGCAACAGGTTGAGAAGTGGGTCAACAGCCTGCTGCACAACCCCGCATCCGCTCGGGCCGACAACTTCTGGATGTAGGCTGAACTCTCAGGAGCCGCTCCCTCAGGGGGGCGGCTCTTTTGTCATGTGCGCCAGAAGAATCAGGGACTGAAGCCGGTGCCGGGTTCGCTCGGGGCTCTCCAGAGTGCGGTCAGCACGCCATAGATGAAGACCACCGAGGCGGACAGGGTCACCCCCAGTCCGGTGACGCTGGCCAGAAAAAAAAGCAGGGGCAGGGCGGGATGGTGCACCCCGCCCAGGCCGAGCGGATCGCCCAGGCAGAAGATTCCGACGAAGGCCGCCAGGCAGGCCACAGTTATCCAGATCCAGGTGCGCAGGCCTCGCCGGTAAGGGTTAATCAAGTTGCATGCCCAACAGTCCGCCCAGACTGGCGAAGAGTGCGCAAAAGAGCAGCGCGCGGGCGCGACTGCCATGACCGCTGGCAAAGACGCCCAGGAGGGCGCCCAGCCCCACCACCATGGCCTTCATGGCGCCCGTGCCGTCCAGGATTGCCAGGCCGACCCCGATTGGCAGCGCGGCGGAGAGCTGAGCGGATAAACGATAGGGACAGGTTCGCAATCTGGGCCCTAAAATTCGGCCCAGCCAGCAGCCCGTTCCAGCCAACAATACCAGTCCTGCGACAGAAAGCATTCCGCCCTAATTCGCTGAACTCAAAGAAGGTTCCGTCTGGCGATAGCTAGATTCCCTGGGCCGGATCCGGACTGGGCATGGGCCAGAGGCTCTCGGGGTTGGCGACACAGCGCCCAAAGTAATCCAAAATCGGGGGCCACCGATCCTCAAAGACTGCCCAGTTGCGTTCGGTGGAAGGCGGGGTCCACCAGGAGTCGTCCCGGTCGGAGAGATCGCAATTGTGCAGCGACCAGGTCCACTGGCGAGTTTTCACGTCCACCTGGGGGGTAATGACCTCCATCACCTGGCTTCGGTCGCATTCGCCGGGCAAGATGGCTCCGGGCAAGAAGGCCGGCACGGCCACACTGGCCTGTTCATGGTAGGCCAGCAGGTTACCGGCGTGCTGAATCAGGCGGTCGCGCACCTCAGGGTTGCTCTCCCGGGAGGCTTTTTGATAAAGGGCAAAGCCGGAGGCCAGCAAGGGGGAGGTGTTCAGCCCGTAAAGGGGCCTGAAGTCGGTGGGTAGATCCTGGCCGTTGGAGGCGAAGCTCAGGCCATCCTGGTAGGCCTGCAGAGCCAGTGGCTCGCTGCTGAAATGGCGGGCCACGGTTTCGGGCGTGGCTTCTGGCTGGTCGCGGCGCAGCTCTAGATAATGCTGGCAGGCCACTCCAATGTCCTGAAAAATTCGACGGTTGCCGTCTTCCAACATGTTCTTGAGGGTGCGGGTAAACGTAAAAATATTGGTGTCGGGCTGGCTGATGATGTCCAGCATGCGTCCGGCTGAGATGGCCAGCACACGTGGGTCCAGCGTCATGCGAGTGGGGCCATCCTGCTGGGCCAGAAAGAAGGCCACCAGAAATTTGGCGCAATCTTTGGCCGGACCGCGCGTGTCCTCCAGCAGGGGAGCCACCCTTTGCCAATCTTCTTCCGGAACGGCAGGAAAGACTTTGCGCAGAGACTGATCGCCGTCCACCACGGCCAGAGCTTTTTCGGCCGCCAGCATTCCCTTGCCGGCTCCGCGCGAGGCATAGATGGCCATCGCATACCAGCTCGGGCTGACCGAGGATTGGTCTTGAAATTCAGGATCAAGCACGCGTTGCAATTGGAGCGAAAGCTCAACGTAGGTCGCGTTGATGGCTCGGTTCAGTTCAACCCCGTGGAGATTCGGATTGTTGGCTACCGACTCAGCATCAGGGATGGGCTCGCGTCGCGGCAGCCAGAGTTTGGGGATCAAAGCCAGGGGCTCGGTCGAGGGCGCGTAGGCGTCCCTGGGCGCAGAAGCTGGAGCCCGCCGAGCGGGAAGACCTGAAAAGGCCGGACGGGTACCGATAATCACCCCTCCAGATTAGGCCACCTACGAACCGAGGGCTTTGCCGGCTTTTGAAAAGCTCGTCAAAGCCCCGGCTATTTTACGGCCGGTTGTTTGGCGTAGAGTTGCACCAGCTCCAGGCACATTCCCACGGATTGGTTCATGTCCTGAATGCTGACCCATTCCAGAGGGCCATGCACATTTTGCATGCCGGCGAACAGGTTGGGTGTCAGCAGGCCCTTTTCTGTTAGCCAGGAGCCGTCCGTGCCTCCGCGGATGCCGGTCAGGTGAGGGGTAATGCCGGCCTTGCGGTAGGCCTCTGAGGCCAGTTCCACGGGCCGCATGTCCTTTTCCAGCCAGTAGCGCATGTTCCGATATTGTTCGGTGAATTCGACTTTCACCTGAGCCCGGGGTTCGCCCAGGGCGACGGCCTGACAGATGGTCGAGATCAGCTCGCGATGGGAACGCAGTCCCTCCAGTTCAAAGTCCCGGATGATGATCTGGATCTGGGCCTCGGAGGAGGTTCCCTCCAGGCTGGTCACATGGATAAATCCCTGCTTGCCTTCGGTGGTCTCGGGGGTGCGCACGGCCTTGGGCAGCAATTCCACGATCTGGCAGGCCAGGTGCAGCGCATTGACCAGCTTGTCTTTGGCCCAGCCCGGGTGGATGGAGACGCCGGTGACCGTGACCACGGCCTTGTCCGCGGAAAAGGTCTCAAAGCAGAGTTCGCCCACGTCGCCCCCGTCCAGGGTGTAGGCGTAGTTGGCCCCCAGTTTGGCGAAGTCCAGGTGCTTGACTCCGCGGCCGATTTCTTCGTCCGGAGTAAAGCAGAGGCGAGTGCGCGGTCGGGGGATCTCGGGGTGGGCCAGCAGATGCTCGGCCAGGGTCATCACGATCGAAACCCCTGCCTTATCGTCCGCTCCCAACAGGCTGGTACCGCTGGCGGTCACAATGTTGTGGCCGACTTTGCCTTTAAGGTAAGGGAATTCGGTAGGAGAGATGACCTGGCTGGGGTCGTCGGGCAACACGATGTCGCCGCCGGCATAGGCACGATGAACAATTGGCTTGACCTTCAGCCCATTAAACTGCTGGCTGGTGTCCACGTGAGCCATCCAGGCCACCACCGGCCCTTCGCTATTGCCGGGGATGGTGGCCATCAGGTGGCCAAATTCACCCAGTTCGACTTCCTCCGCCCCCAGGGCGCGCAATTCTTTTTCCAGCATGCGCAGGAGCTCCCACTGGCACTCCGTGCTGGGAGCGGTCGGGCTGGCCGAGTCGCTGGGGGTGGGGATTGCGCAGTAGCGCAAGATGCGTTCTTCGAGTTGCTTGTTCCACATAGTAGCCCAAAGTTTGGCGAAGGGATGAGTAGATCCCTGGTGTAAGTCGTGCGGGTGCTCAGCGAAACGGCCGGTCGAGTTGTCCTCAAGGAAGCCTTTGAGGCTCAGGGATATCACATCACCGAGAACTATCCATTCAGCCTGGGGGATACACTGGTTGAACTGGACGGCTACGATCCCCAGGCTCGCGTCGGTTATGAATACCTGACCGAAGAAGACGGCATCGAGCCCGGGCCTCTAGATTTGTTAATGCGCCAGAAGCACTGCCATCTTTTCTTGATCGATGAGTCCCAGGTGGATGATGCTCAGGCCATGCTGGCGGCCGTGTTCGAGTTTTTTCGTCGGATCGAGTGTGATGACTGACCGCTGGTCCCGCCAACAGATTTCCAGGGTGGAAGACCAGTTGCGTCATGAGGCCCAAAAATTGTCGGTCCATCTGCTGCCCAGCCTGGACCCGGAGGTGGTGGCTCTGGCTCAACAGCGCACCGGGCTGTCCTTCTTGCTTCCCACACTCTTTGACATTCTCGGGCAGGAGCGCGAGCAGATCGAGGCTCGTCGCCGCGAGTTGGAAGCCCTTCCTGAGTTCGGGCTGTCGGTGAGTGAAAGCCAGAGGTTGACTCAGGCTGAGCTCAAGCGCATTCGCGATCATCAGGCCGCGCTGGTGCCCCTGATTCGCGAGTGCCACGGCCACCCGCGCTTCGCTCTGTTGCTCAAGCTGGGCTATGGGACCCGAGCCTACTCCACGCCCTTCTGGCGCCTCTCCTTTTATGCCGATCGACGCGCCGCCGAGGAGCTCTGTCGGCGCACGGGAAAGAAGAATTTTGCAGCTTTATTACGAGACTATGAGGCGGCGATGGACTCCTATGACACCCTGAACGGAAGGCTTGAGAGCCTGAAGAGCGGGCCTCCGCCCCCCCGTCTGGAATGGGAGCAGCGCGGGCGACAATTGGAAGAGCTGGCGGCCACTCAACTGGTGACTCAGCAGGCCCGGCTGCAACTGGCCTTGCTCAAAGGCGGTCCCATCTGGTCCCGATTAGAGAAAACAAAATTGGAACCTGAACTGGCAATCCTGGTGGAGTCCACCGGCCTGCTGCGAGATCAACTGGAAGAACTGCGCCAGCAGCGCGCGAGAGGACTGTAGATGCTCATCAATGTGCACGATTTTGAAAGGGTGGCTGCTCAGAGGCTGAGCCAGCCCGCATACGACTACTACAGAGGTGGGGCGCGCGACGAGATTTCGCTGCGTCGCAATCGCCAGGCCTATTCCGATTATGCCGTGCTGTACAAGGTGCTGGCCGATGTTTCGGCCATCGATCTCTCCACCAGTGTGCTGGGGATGCCCGTCAGTATGCCCATTCTAGCGGCTCCCACCGCTTTCCACGGCATGGCCGACGTTGGCGCGGAAGCCGCCAGCGCCCGGGCGGTGACGGGCGAGGGCAGCATCTTCATCTTGAGCACGCTCTCGAATACGCCCATGGAGAAGGTGATTCAGGAGGCCAGTGGGCCCGTGCTGTTCCAGCTTTACATCTATAAGGACCGTGGGGTGACGAGAGAATTGGTGCAGCGCGCCCAGGCCGCGGGAGCTCGAGCTCTGGTGGTCACGGTGGATGCTCCCGTGCTGGCCATTCGCGAGAAGGACACTCACAACCGCTTTACCCTACCTCCGGGCCTGACTCTGGCCAACCTCAGCGGTACCGGCAAAGAAACCCTGGAGGGGGGAGGGCTGGATAGCTATGTGCAGCGCCAGCTCGACCCCTCTCTTTCGATGAGAGACCTGGAGTGGCTGGTTGCCGAAACTTCGCTGCCGGTGGTGGTCAAGGGCGTGGTTCGGGCGGACGACGCGGTTCGATGTGCCCAACTGGGCGCACGGGCCATCGTCGTTTCGAATCACGGCGGGCGCCAGCTGGATCATTCGCCGGCCACCCTCCACTGTGTGGAGCGAGTGCGTCAGGCGCTGGACCCCTCTGTCGAGGTCTGGATGGATGGTGGGATCCGGCGAGGCGCCGAGGCGATGCTGGCCCTGTGTCTGGGCGCTCGAGTGGTTCTGGTGGGGCGACCTTTGCTCTGGGGCCTGGCCGCGGCCGGAGAGGAGGGAGTGCGTCAGGTTTTTCGGACCCTGCGAGCCGAGCTCAATGAGGCCATGCTCTTGACCGGCTGCAGTCAACTCCAACAGCTCTCTCGAGACTTGGTGGAAAGGGTCAGTTGAAGCCCGGGTGGAACGCCGCCCCTATGATGAACTTCTCGTCCCCGAACTTCCCTCTGTCCCGCATGCGTCGCTTGCGCGGCAGCGCCGAGCTGCGCGCGCTGGTGCGCGAAACTCATCTGAGCCCCAATGATTTTTGCTACCCCCTCTTTGTGGTTCCGGGGGAGAACCTGGCCCAGCCCATCGGAGCTCTGCCCGGCCAGAATCGCTGGAGCGTGGACAAGGTGATCGGAGAGGTGGCGGCAGCTATGGCTGAAGGCATCCGTTCCGTGATTTTGTTCGGATTGCCGGAAAGTAAGGACTCGGAGGGTTCGCAGGCTTTCAGTTCGGAGGCCCCGGTCCAGCGGGCCGTGCGTGAACTCAAGCGGTCCTTCCCCAATCTGGTGGTGATGACGGACGTCTGTCTCTGCCAGTACACCGACCACGGACACTGTGGCCCGCTGTGCGGGCACACCGTAGATAATGACGCGGCCCTGGAGATTCTGGCCAAGACCGCCGTGTCCCATGCTCAAGCTGGCGCCGATCTGGTGGCTCCCTCGGACATGATGGATGGGCGGGTGGCCGCCATTCGAGCGGCTCTGGACCAGTCCGGATTCAAAGACACGGGCATCCTCAGTTATGCTGTCAAGTTTGCTTCCGCCTATTATGGGCCGTTCCGCGAGGCGGCTGATTCCAAGCCGTCCTTTGGGGACAGGCGCTCCTACCAAATGGATTCTGCCAATCGTCGCGAGGCCTTGCGAGAGGCCGCCCTGGACGTACAGGAAGGTGCCGACTGGCTGATGGTCAAGCCGGCCCTGGCCTATCTGGACATTCTCAGAGATCTGCGCGAGCATTTCGCCCTACCACTGGCCTGCTACAACGTCAGCGGTGAGTATTCCATGCTCAAGGCCGCGGCTGCCAATGGCTGGCTGGACGAGAAACTGGTCACTTTGGAAACCCTGCTTTCGATGAAGCGAGCCGGAGCCGACCTGATCCTGACCTACCATGCTCGGGAAGCGGCCCGATGGCTCGCCTGAATCGATTCTTGCTGCTGCTTTTGGCCACAGCTGCGCTGGCCCAGCAGTCCAGTCTGATGTGCAAGCAGGAGATCCGGTTGCAGCCGCTGGGGGCGGCTCCTCCCACCGACGTCACCAGCGATGCCGCCGGACGACTCTACGTGCTCTACGAGATCGACGGCTACATGGACATCTACACCAAAGATGGTGAGCTGATCGAGCACCGAGGCGGCCAGTCCGAAGTCCGCCAGCAACTGACCGGTGTGACCGTCCTTTCCCAATGGGTAGGTCGTCTGGCTAAATCGGCGCTGCTGGTCTCGGAGCCCGGCCAGCAACTGGTCAAGGGCGTTCTGGTCCCCGGGCCTCACAGCCTCGAGTGGACGCCTCTTAGCGGCATGCCCGAGCCGATCCGTGGAGGAGTGGCCCTGGCCCGCGATTTGGAGGGTAACTTCTGGGTCTGGAGCGAGCAGAATCGCAAGGTCTATGGATTTAGCCCTCAGGGACAATATTTCGGAGCCAAACGGACCCCTCCGTTGCGCCGCCCGCTGCAGCTGGCCGTAGACAGTCAGGGAAATTGCTATTGTTTAGACACCTGGGGTCTGCACGTCATCAATCCCGAGGGCGGTACCCGCTATGAAGTTGACGGGGCCCAGGCCATGTATCTGACCGGCACGGATGTGCTGGGATTGGCCGGACGTGATTGGCTGCGCCGCTACGCGCCAGACGGCAACATGCAGGCGCAGGTGCGCGAGAGTGAGGCTTTTCGAGAAGGCGAGCCAGTCGCATTGAGCATGAATGAGGATGGGGACTTCTTCGTTTATCTGCGCAATCCGGATCGACGCGACGGAATGGTCTTGAAGATGACCATGGGTGGCAAGGTTCTTAGCGAATTTCCCCAGCCTGAGCGCATCGCCGTCAGCCCCGACCCGGGTCTGCGTCTGGATTATCAGGGTCGCATCCATTTCTGGAATTCCAAGAGTCAGCTGCTCAAGCTCCATCCCAGCGGCAAGGTGGAGCGCAATATGTCCTGGATTCCCTCGGCCGAACCCAAAGGCCAGTTGGTCAGCCCGGCCGATCTCGCCTATGGTCCCGACGGTCAGGTCTGGGTAGCCGATGCCGGCAACTGTCGGTTGCAGCGATTCAAATTCGGTGCCGGCTGGCAGAGGCCCATCACCGTCGGTATTCAGAACGGTGACCCGCGCGGCGTCCCCCGGAGCATTGCCTTCAACCCCTTTAAATTGATGTATTGCGTTGTCTACCCCAGGGATCAGCGTGGCGATGTAGTGTTACAAACCCGAGACCTGGACGGCAAGCTGCTGGCTCAACGCAATCTTTGTCCTAGCTGGGGCGACCCCGTGGTCAAGATCGCCTGCGACCCCAGTGGTGAGCTTTATGTCTATCAGTCTCGGGCCAAAACCGTGCGGGGTTGGGAAGATGCTCCCACCCTGCTGCGCTTCGCCGCGCGCGGCCAGAAAGTCGCCGAAGCAGGCGGGGACGGACCCGGGCTTTCTCCGCCCGGAGCCAACTCCCGCCGCATTCAGCTCAAACCCCAGGAAGATTTAATCCCCTGGCAGGGCAAGTTACTTGTGCCTAGCAATGGCTCCATCGTACTCTTCAACAAGGACCTTCAGGCTCAGCGCGAATTCGGCCTTGTTTTCAAGGAGGGTCGCAATCCGCAGTTCGGTGAGTTCGGCGGAGCGGTGCAAAACGGCAAGTTGCTGTACCTGGTGGATATTGGAGGTCGCTGCCTGCAGCGTGTAGTCCTACCTTAGACTGTGCTCCAGGCGGTAGCAGGGAATCGAGCGAACGCGAGGTAACATGGCCGAATGCTCCCCAATGAAGAACAAGCTCTAATCCACGCCGATCGCGCCCAACGTCTGGTGCAAGAAGGGCGTTTTAGCGACGCCGTCAACGAATGTATTTCTGCTCTGCAGCATGATGCACGCCACGCCGGTGCCTGCCTGTTGATGGCTGAACTGCAGGCGATGGGAGGTCACCTCGAGCCTGCTCTGAGCTTCGCCTCCAGAGCTGTGCGTGAGGACTACGGCAATGTGCGCGCCTGGACCATGCTCGCTAACATTTACTGCCAGCTGGGCGGCGTCTATCTGGTGCTGGCCCTGGAACAAATCGACATGGGCTTGAGTCTCGACCCCAACAACGCCAACCTGCACTACTTAAAAGGCAACTGCCACGCTCAGCTGGGCGAGCGCAACCTGGCTCGCGATGCCTACAAAAAGGCTCTGGAGCAAAATCCCAAGCATCCCTTTGCTCTCTATGACAGCCAGGCACTGGCTCTGGCTGAAGAACAGCAGCAGCAGTAGCCTCTGGCTAAGCTAGCCAGCGCAAGGGATAGACGGTCAGGCCGTAACTCAGGGCCGCCCCCCCGAACGCTTGTCCCCAGGTGTGGCGACCCCTGTACTGGCGGGCCCAGCAAAGCGGGATGATGGTCAGCAGGCAACTGGTGGACCAGCCTGCCAGCTCGATGCAGCCTGCCAGGCAGGCGGCCAGCACGGAGGTGTGCATGCTGATTTTCCAGGTGCGAGAAATCATCTCGAAGAGAAAGCTCTGGGCGAACATCAGTCCCGACAGGTGCATCAGCCGGGCGGGGCCACCGATGGCCCAGAGCAAGAGCATCTGCGCCCCCAGCCCGGCCATGCCGGCCCGAAAAGGTCCCTGTCGCTGCTCTCGCAGACGCACGTGGATGTCGGTAATCTTGCCTTGATAAACTTGCCAGCTGATGTAGGCGGCCGGAACCCCCACCGAGAGGAGTACGGTCAGGCCGGCCAGCAGATAGAATTCACTGTCCGAACGAGCGGTGGCCCGTGCGAAGACCACACAGAAGTAGGGCACACACAGAAACGGACTGAGAACAGCCGACAGGAACAGGGCCAGAAAGTCCAGGATGGGGTGGCGCGCTACGGGTTGGCTCACAGGCCTGGATTATAATCGAATTAGTGGGCGATGGCCAGACGTTCGATTTTCATTTGGCCTCCATCCCAGGTCACGGCCCCAATGTAGGCTTCGCCCTGGGGGTTGAAGTAGTCGTTGGGAAACTTCATCTGATAGTTGGGATCGTTATAGCGAATGCGGCCGGCCTGAATCAGGCGCCGAATGTCATCCTGAGTCTGTTCCTGAAGCTCGTCACTCTTGAATATCAATTTGTCGGAGGCCACCGGGATTTCGACCTTGGCTCCCGAGAACATGCCGAAATCCTGCCCCAACGTGACTGACATCGGAGCAAAGGCGGGTTCATCATTGCTCTGGAAAAGTCGGCTTTGCTCACGGGCGGGAGCGACCTCCAATAGTTCTTGGGGTAGATCTGCCGGCAGAATCTTGCGATCGGTGAAGACCTTCTGGATCATCTCCGCGTGCTTGCCCTCGGCATGTAACTTGTCAGACTTAATGAAAGCGATGGCCATGTCTTTATAAGTAAAATCGCCGCGGGGTGCTTCCTTTAGCAGATTGGCCAGCATTCCTAAGAGTTCTTTGTTGCTTTCGCGCAGGGCCACATCGGGAGCCGCGCCAGATTGGATGCGTTGCTGCACCATCGCGTTGAGCAAATCGTAATGACTTGCAGTCCAGAGCCTTGAGAAGTCATGAATTTCCCAACCGAGTTTATCGGGTCCGCCTTTCTCTGGAAGCGATTTCGGTTCGGCCCAGGTGAAGTTGTTGTTGGCATTGCGCAGGTAGTCCCCACCGGTGGCGTTGGTTCCCTTTTTGTTGTTGAGGCCCTGAGCCAGTTCCTCCGCCATGTAGGCCGCGATATTGGGCTTTTTCAGATCGCCCCCGGTTTGGACCAGCACGCGCTTAATGACGCGCTCGTCCAACAAGGACATATGGATGGCCAGCATGTCTCCGAAGGACTCGTGGAAAGCACCCACGTCGCTGCGGAACGAGCCGAAGTATTCCGGCCGAATGGCGTCCAGAATGGCGTGGCCGGTCTCGTGGGCCACGATTTCACCCGAGGCTCCGGAGAAGACCGGTCGACCAAAGATGGGGTCTTCCTCTGCGAAGAAATTCACCGTTCCATTGTTGCGCGAATAGAAGGCATTGAAGTCTTTGCCCCCGTTGGGGTTAATGGCCAGCTTGTCGTATTTGAAGGACCACTTGAAGTCGCCGAAGGCTTCACGGAAGACGTTGATGGTGTTGGCCACGGCCGAAAAGGTGACGGCCTGGTTCTGGCGGGGATCTTCTGGTCCATAGACGTACTTCCCGTCGACCGGCTCCAGCCCCACGTTCAGCATGGCTTTGTCGGTCTCGGGGTTCTGCTTGCTGCCCTGGATGACTCCAGGGATCAGCTTGGTCCCCACTTCCATGACTCGTCGGTCCTGAGGGTTGAAGCTGAAGACCATATCCTTGGGCTCTGTCGGAGCGGCCGGCGCTGAAGGGCCAGGGGTAGCAGCCGGGGTCGGATCTGCCGAAGCCTGGAAGCGCAAGGGGGCATGGTGGCAGGAGCATCCTTTGTATTTTCCAAGCGGCGCATTGGCTACCATCATGTAAACCTCCGATTGAACAGACCCGCGGGCCATCGTATTCCCCGTAAACAGCCTAGCGTCTGGGGTCAGCATGATTTGTTACAGTTGAATGAACAAACCGAGCTTCGTCCATTCGCGCATGGGTTCACAAGTTTGTAACTTGGCTCCGGGAGTCCCTGAGTAAGCTGGAATTGGAGAGGAGGAGGCTATGCAAGTCAAGTCACCAGCACGCATCGTTATGCCACAGCCGGCCGCTCCGGCTCGCCGTCTGGCTTCGCCTCCTTCGATTTTTACGTCCGTCCCTGATGAGGACCGGGTTTCGATTGCGGCCTCCCAGGACCAGGCCGACGCTCGGTCCGCGGACAAAGCTGCCGCTCCCGGCTCCTACCCCAAGGCTAAATGGACGGTTCTCAACTACTGTGCGGCTGACAACAACCTCTACGCCTACATCTACGATGACGCAGCCAGCATGGAGAAGATCGGGTCGACCGGGTCTGTCCAGCTGGTAACCCAGTTTGACCATCAGGGCGCCGGTGCTTACCGCTTTCGCGTGGAGAAAGACAGCAAGTCTGGCCCTGAGGCGGACCGCCATATCGACTCCCCCGTGCTGCAAAGTCTGGGGCCGGTCAATATGTCGGACCCAAAAACTCTTTCCGACTTTATCAGCTGGGGAATCAAGACGTTCCCGGCTGAGCACTATATGCTGGTCATTGCCGATCACGGGAAAGGCTGGGAAGGCCTCATTCAGGATGATTCTCACAAGGGCTGGATGAGCGTGCCCCAATTGCGCCAGGCCTTGGACACTGCCCAGAAAGCGACTGGCCAGAAACTGGATGTACTGGGTTTTGACGCTTGCCAGATGGCCAGCGTGGAAGTTGCCAGCGAAATTAAAGATTACGCTCGATTCATGATCGCCTCCCAGGCTCTGGAAGGACGCGAGGGTTGGCCCTATTCCCATATTCTAGGTCAGGGACAGCTGGCCGACATTCATCAGGCCCACCTGTTCAAAAGCGACGTTGAGGCTCGACAGGTCGTCGATCTGGTTGTGCAAAGCGCAGCCGAGAATCAGAGCGTGTTGCCCACCATGGCTGGTTTAGATTTGTCTAAAATGGCTGAGCTGGAAAAGGGCCTCAAGAGCTTCTCGGCAGAGCTCACAGCCTCGGGACTCAGCGGGGCTACCTTGCGCGAGCTGAGGTCGAAATCACAAAGTTTTGGTTTTGTCTATGACCTGGGTGATTTTCTGAAGCGAATCTCGAAAAGCGCGGTTGAGCAGAATAAGCCGAATTTGAAGAAGGTCGCTGACGAATGCCTGGCACAATTGAACCAGGTAATCATAGCTGAACATCACAACGACCAGAACCCCGGAGCCACGGGGTTGAGCGTGGAACTAAAACAGACAAAAGCGCCTTATGATCAGCTGGCTTTTGTTGCCGCCACGGATTGGAATCAGGCGGTCGATCGCTTCAGTCAAGCCTGAAGTTTCTTGACTGATTTTACTATAGTCCCTGCACTTTTCCTAGATGCAGTATGGTTTTGCTTTCAGTTGAAGGCTCCTGAAGTTTCCTGCGGTTCCTTTTTGGCAATCACTTTAGTAGAATCGTATTAATGCATTTATTCGGAATTAGTGTCTAAATAGATTATCGTAATTTAGGGAGTTTCGCTTTAAATGCTTACCAGTAAAAGAGGCCGGCTCAGCTCGGCTGACCGTGAAAGAATTCACGCCCTGTCCGAACGCGGTCTTTCGGCGGCCCAAATCGCCAAGGAAGTCGAACGCCGCGAGGATGTAATCGAGAGCATTCTGGGGGCCAGCAAGAAGAGTTCGGGCCGTGGTCGCAAGCCTAAGGTGGTTGCCCCCCCTGCTCGCCAGGTAGCTGTCGCTCCCGCGCCCAAAGCAGCGCGCGTCGAGCGTCCGCGGGGAGTGCTCGAACACCAGCTTTGGGTTCGTCCCGGGTATCACATCGAACTGGTTTTGCCGGCAGACCTGACTGCGGCCGAGGCCGAGCGCCTGGCAACCTGGGCTCGTTCCCTGCCTTTCTCCTAGTCTGACAGTTCTCTGGCAGAGCAAAGTGGCTCGTCCATTCCGCGGACGGGCCATTTTGTTTTCAGCGACCGCTCTCCAAGTAGCGATGAAGAGCCAACGATAGCTCCTGGCGACGCACAGGCTTGCTGAGGTAATCATTCATTCCCGCGGCCAGGCAGCGCTGGCGATCATCCTCGAAGGCGTTCGCGGTCAGGGCCATAATGTAGGGTTGCCGGGGCATGTCCAATGCCCTGATTTGGGCGGTAGCCTGGAGGCCGTCTAATTCGGGCATTTGCAAATCCATGAAGATCAGGTCGTAATGCTTACGCCGACAGGCCTCCACAGCTTCGCTGCCGGTTTCCACCACCTCGGCCTGCTGGTGGAAACGTTCTAGAAGCGCCAGAATGACCCGCTGGTTCATGGGATTGTCTTCGGCTACCAAGATCTTCGTGTTTTCCATCAGCACCGGGGTTTCTAAGCTGCGCCCGGTCGTATCTGGCTCGCTGGCCACCAAATCCAGCGGCAACTCGATCCAGAAGGTGCTGCCCGTGCTGACTTCGCCGTCTTTCCATTCCGGCGGGGCCGGGCCGGCCTGGCTGCCCTGACTTTGGACCCACAGATAACCTCCCACCAATTCCATGAGTTGGCGGGAAATGGCCAGGCCCAGTCCCGTGCCCGTGTAGCTCCGGGTTGTGGAGGCGTCCACCTGTGAGAAGGGCTCAAAAATGCTGGCCAACTTTTGAGGGGGAATGCCGACCCCGCTATCCTGGACGCGAATGCGCAGCCGCCCGGCCGGCAGCCACCAGGCTTCAAGTCGAATGCCGCCCTGGCGTGTAAATTTGACCGCGTTGCCAAGCAAATTCAGCAAGACCTGGCGCAACTTTTGTGAATCACCCAGCACCACATCGGGAATGCCTGGCGCCATCTCGCCGGTGACCGTAATTCCTTTCTGGTCCGCCAGCGGTTTCATGAGGTCCAACACCTCGTTGATCAGAGCTTGGGGATGAAATTTCTTGCGCTGTCGCTCCATGCGACCGGCTTCAATCTTGGACAGGTCCAGAATATCGCTGATCAGGGTCAGCAGCGAATTGCATGAGGAGTTTACGCTTCCCAGCCAGCTCCGTTGTTGCTCGTTGAGCGGCGTGTCCAGAAGCAGTTCGGACAATCCCACAATGGCATTCATGGGGGTGCGGATTTCGTGACTCATGGAGGCCAGGAAGTCACTTTTGGCCCGATTGGCCGACTCGGCCGAGCGGCGGGCCTGAAGAAGCGACTGATTGCGCTCTTCCAGCAGACGCTTTTGCTCCATCTCCTGATCCAGCAGGCGCCGAAGCTCCTTTTCGGCCCCTTCCAGACGTTCGGTCTGGGCCTGCAGAATGCAGCGACCCACCAGGAAATCGACCAACCGGCGATTGTGATGTCGACCGGCAATCCAGGAATAGATCAAGAACGTGAAGACCACTCCACCAGAAAACAGTTGCTGCAGATTGCCATGCAGACACAGGGCCAGTCCGGGAGGAGCAATCATGGCCGTCAGATACCCGGCCAGAGTCAGTCGGTCGGCAGTCAGGGTGTAACTGGCACCGGCGACGATTCCCACGGTGCACAGCAAAAAACTCAGGCCGGTGAAGTCTTGGGGATGCAGCCATTGGGCCCAGGCCGAGAAAAGACCCCAGATCAGGGCCGAACTCCAAACGGCCACCCGAAAGTACCAGCGGCCCAGGTCTTCACTTTCACCCCCGGCCGAGCGCAGATAGTATTTCCCAGCCTGGGCCCGCAGCAGTCCGGTCACAAAGAGTGCCACGACCACCGCGTACAGGGCGTTGGGCCGGGTCGCGGCCAAATCGCCTGATTTTCCGCACAGGAAAGCCAGTAAGGGATAGGCCATGGCGGCAGCCCAGGGCGAAGCGCTGGCCATTTCGCGACTGGCCTCGCGAGTGACCTGACTGCGGAGCTCGCGCACATTGCTATCCACGAAAGGAAGGTTCTTCCCGAGGCGAAGGGGTCCCCCCTGGAGGTCGAGAGGATGCAGTTAAAACTGGGCTTAGACTCGGATCAATTGACCACTCATGGCGTAATCTTCGGTATGACCGGTTCGGGTAAAACCGGACTGGGCGTGGGCCTGCTGGAGGAGCTGGTGCAGGCCGGAGTTCCGCTGTTTGTGCTCGACCCCAAGGGAGATTTGACCAACCTGGGTCTGCTTTTCCCCGAATGCAGCCCGGATCAGCTGTCTGAATGGCTTCCGCCTGGCAGCAACCCCGAGGAACTCTCTCAGAGGCTGCAGCGAGAGCGTCTGCAGTCCGGCATCCTTCCCTCACAGGTGTCCGCCCTGCGCGATAAAATGGAGCTAAGAATCTTCACTCCCGGTTCCCGGACCGGGTTGAGCGTAGACTTGCTGGGGAATTTTCGGCGGCCTCCTGAGGCCGTTTTAGAAGATGCCGAATCCCGAGCCCAGCTCGTCTCCGGGATCGTCCAGGGCTTGTTGGCGCTGGTGGGAGTGCAGGCCGACCCGCTACGGAGCCCGCAGGCCCTGGTGCTGGCTCAGATTCTTGAACTGGCCTGGAATTCCGGCCAGGATTTGAGCCTGGAAGACCTGGTGCTGCGTCTGGTCGACCCGCCCTTCAAGAAGTTGGGCGTGTTTCCACTGGACACTTTTTACCCGGCTCAGCAACGCCTGGAACTGGCGATGCAATTCAATGCTCTGCTGGCCTCCTCGGGTTTCTCCGCCTGGGTGGGAGGGCATCCACTCGATCCCGCCGTCCTGGTTCAGCCCGCGCAACCCGGTAAGATTCCGGTCAATCTCTTTTACCTGGCACACTTGAGCGAGACCGAGCGGATGTTTTTTGTTTCGCTGCTGCTCAGCCGGATGCTGGGCTGGTCGCGCACCTTGCCCGGCAGTTCCCGGCTGCGGGCACTGCTTTATTTCGATGAGGTAGCCGGATACATGCCACCTCACCCCGCCAATCCCGCCTCCAAACAGCCCCTGCTGACGATGCTCAAGCAAGCGCGTGCTGTCGGACTGGGGCTGGTGCTGGCCACCCAGAACCCGGTGGACGTGGACTACAAAGGTCTATCCAATGCCTCCAACTGGTGGATCGGTCGTCTGCAAACCAGTCAGGATCGCGAGCGGGTGGCTGACGGACTGACCCTGGCTCAGGCGGGCGTGGATCGTCAGTCGATTCAACGGCAGTTTGAGGCCCTGCAACCGCGCCATTTCCTTTATAAGTCGGCGGCCAGCCCTCCCGTTCAACTGGTTACGCGCACGACCATGGCCTGGCTGCGTGGTCCCTTGACCAAAAACGAGGTCTCGCGCCTTCAGCCCGCCGTTTCCCAACCGGTGGCCGGCTCGACTCTCGTGGCGGCCACCGCTGCCAGCCCGGCTGAAGGCCTGACTCATCCGCCTCCGCTGCCCCCCGGCTTCGCTCAGGCCTTTCTGGATCCCGAGGCGGTCTTCAGCCAGCGCCTGAACACTCAGTTGCAGCCCTACGCGCAGCCGAGAAGGGCGGATGGGTCCCAATTTTGGCGGCCGGCCCTTTGGGGAGAGGTGTCCCTGCGTTTCGACGAGGACAAAGGTGGCTTTGTGCTGGACGAGCTTCATCATTATTTGTTTTTCCCGTTGGCCGAGCGCTTGCCTGAAGGCTGGATGAGATTGGGCCTGGAGTCTTCCGATCTGCTTTCGAAACCGGAAGGTCCCAGTCTTTTCGAAGCCCTGCCCCATGCTTTTGATGAAGCCAGCGAGTTGAAAGCCGCTCAGCAGGCCATGCTGGACGACGTTTTCAAGAGGGTCACCAGCAGCCAGTGGATTTGCGCTGAGCTCAAGCTTTATGGTGCCGGCGGCGAGTGCGAGGTGGACTTTCGCCAGCGCGTCGAGCGAGCCATTCAGGAACGAGTAGACGCCCAGCTCAGCAAGCTTCACGCCCGAGTGGACAAGGAGGTGGCCACCTTGCAGGAGCGTCTGGCTCGTTATGAGGGCAAACTGGAGAATCTGCGCAACGAGTCTCAGCGCCGCCAGACCGAATCGCTCTGGAACGCCGGCGCGGCTGTGCTGGGATTCTTTACCGGCCGCAAGCGCTCTTTGAATACGGCCATCAGCGCCGTGCATCGCAGCGGCAGCGCTCAGGACAAAGTCGCGCAAGGCGAAAATGAGCTGATGTTGCTGCAGCAAAAGCTTCAGGAGGTTCAGGACCAACTTCAAGACCAGGTTTCGGCCATTGAGGCTCGAGAGGGTCAGGCCCGCGATCGAGTCGTGTCGCGACCGGTGCGTCTCGACCGTGGCGACATCCGGCTCAATCGCTTCGGCATCTTGTGGATTCCAGTTTCCAGGAGGGTTTGATGGTCGACATCAATCAGCACTATCTCAATTTTGAGCAGCTCAGTCAGTGGGTGAGAGCGGCGGCTGAGCGCTGGCCGCGCTGGGTTCGTTTGAGCAGCCTGGGTGAAAGCCACGAAGGCCGAGAGCTTTGGTGCCTGACCGTGACCGACTTTGAAACGGGCTCGGACCTGGACCGGTCCGCCCTGTGGGTCGACGGAAACTTGCACGCGTCCGAGTTGTCGGGCACCAATGCCTGCTTGCACCTGGTCAGCGAACTGGTGGAAAAGCACAGGGAGTTGCTGGGCGAAGTGGCCTTCTACGTGGTTCCTCGCCTGTGTCCGGATGGAGCCGAACTCTGTCTGGTCTCGGACCCGCGTTTCCTGCGCAGTTCGGTCCGTTTTTACCCCTTCTCTGATCCTGTCGGAAGCGGCATTGAGCCGCAAGACGTGGACCAGAACGGCAAACTCCTTTGGATGCGCGTGCCCGACCCGCGCGGAGCCTGGAAGGTTTCATCCCAGGATTCGCGTCTCATGGTCCGGCGCGAGGTAGAGGATCGGGAGGGCTCTTTCTACCGTTTGTTGCCCGAAGGTCGTTGGCGGGGAGATTACGATGAGCACCTGCATCAGACCGCCCCCCCCTTGCAGGCGCTGGACCTGAACCGAAACTTCCCACACAAATGGAGGGGTGAGCATCAGCAGGCCGGGGCGGGTCCCTATCCGGCCAGCGAACCGGAGGTGCGGCATTGCGTCGACTTCCTGATGAATCACCGCAACGTCTGTCAGGCCGTGACCTTCCATACTTTTTCTGGAGTCATTCTGCGCCCTTACAGCACGGAACCAGACGAAGCTCTGCCCAAGGGCGACCTGGATAACTTCAAGTATTTTGGAGAACGGGGCAGCCACTGGACCGGCTATCCCTTGCTCTGTGTCTATCACGACTTTCGCTATTCACCCAAAGACACCATTACGGGAACTTTCGACGACTGGGTCTATGAAACTCTGGGGGCTTACTCCTGGACCGTAGAAATCTGGTCAGTGCTGCGCAAAGCCGGCATCACCAAAGGCCTGGATTGTCAGGCCAGGCGGGGCGAGCACCGCTTCATCAAGTGGTTCGAGGAGCATCCCATCGAGGAGGAACTGCAGTTGCTGCAGTTTTGTGATCAGCATCTCCAGGGACAGGGCTTTGTGAACTGGCGTAGCTTTCAGCACCCCGACCTGGGGCCGGTCGAGATTGGCGGTTGGGATATGTTTTATCTCTTTCGCAATCCCCCGGCACAGTTCTTGCGAACGGAACTGGAACCGCTGACGCGTTGGGTGATCTGGCTGGCCCAGGCCAACCCGCGTTTGGTCCTGGCCGAACAGCGTGTAATTCCCCTGGGTGAGGATCTGTACCTGCTTGAATTGGTGGTGGACAACGCCGGCTGGCTACCCACCTACGGCTCCCAAAAGGCTCTGGAGGGTAAGCTGGTGCGCGGGGTACGGGTGGAGTTAGGCGGCTACAGCGAGCTGGTGGAGGGCAAGCGAGAACAGCAATTGGGCCAACTGGAGGGTGTTTGCAGTCGACCCGTCTCACCGCTCTGGCACAAGGGAGACGCCACCGACTACCGGCTCAAAGTCAGCTGGGTCGTCCGTGCCTGCCAACCGGTGACTTGGAAAGTTCTCCACGACCGGGCCGGTTCATTGGCCGGTCATTTCCCCGTTTCTCAATCGTGAGAAAGCTCTGGTGGAGCGGTAACCTTCTGGTAACAAAGATCCGAGAATTGTTTACACCGTTAGCATTTTGATGACAGTCCGGTCACAACTCGTCCAATCCTTTTAAGTATATTTTAAGGACAGAGAAGACTACGGAACGAGGGCGACTTCAAATGGCAATCGGAATGGGCGGCGGACTCCAAGATACCTCCTGGATCGATGCACAAATGGCGCAGATGCGGGGCGGTGGAATGGGCGGTGGTCTGGGGGCCGGCCTGGCGAACAACCTCAATTCCGTACCCGGCCTGGACAGCGGCAGCGCTAAAAATTGGGTCGAGCAGCAGATGGGCTCCATGCGTGGCGGCGGAGCTGCGGGAATGCAAGGCGCCAACCTGAACGCCGTCCCCGGTCTGGACAGTGCCAGCGCCAAGAATTGGGTCGACCAACAGATGGGCGGCGGCCTGGGTGGCCTGGGCACCGGCAGTCCCCTGCTGGGCGGGTTGGGCAACAATTTCGGCACGGTCGACCCTCTGCAGGCGGCCGCGGATCAGCAGCGCAACCTCCAGATGGCCCAGATGATGGGTTCGGCCGGATTGGCTCCGGGCGGCGGCCTGGGCGCGGTCAGCCCTTTCGGCGGCCTGGTCTAACTCCGCTCCAAATCAAAAAAGGGCGCGGAACCTTCGGGTTCGGCGCCCTTTTTGTTTTGGGATTCAGGAGTTCGCGTCGCAGGCGGTGCGGGTGTCGGATTCCACCAGCCGATTGAAGAGCTGCTGGAAGGACTGGGCCCGGGTTACCCAGGCTTCGTTCGGTTGAGCCTGGTGGTGAAGTCGCTTGGGAACCCTGAATGCGAGAAATGTTGCCATCTAAGTTGGACCTCCGAACGGAAAGCTTCTGATCCTCACTCTAGGCAAGACCTGAGTACTGACACAGAGTGACTGGTACCTGGCCCAGGTTACTCCAATACTGGTCTGCCTGGGACTGGTCTCCCTCATGCTTTTGGCGCCGATATCCTACTCTCTAGAGGAGA
Source organism: bacterium (assembly GCA_018266105.1). Taxonomy (GTDB): domain Bacteria; phylum Vulcanimicrobiota; class Xenobia; order Xenobiales; family JADMJV01; genus JADMJV01. Next base: position 204,443 of record JAFEBA010000016.1, read on the forward strand.
CCGCGCCTCTTGCCTAGGATACAATTACTACATGACCACTCAAAGCAGCGAAGAGCCGCTGGCATCCTCCGCCGAGGACCTGACCCGCGGACAGGGCGCCGCACTGACCGGGTTAGTTCAGTTCGGCGTGCTGCTGATTCTTGTGATTCAGTTCGCCACTGCTCTGTGGACTCTCTACCTCTTTCACGAGGTCAACACCCAGCGCGAATGGACGCGACGCAGTTTGCAGGTGCAAACCATCCTGCGTCGCCTGGAGAGCGATCTGTACGAAGCCGAGAGCAATCAGCGGGGCTACTTGTTTACGGGCAGCCCCGCCCTGCTGGATGCTTACGAGTCGAGCTCGGATTTTACCGGGCCCTTAAAGGATTTGCGGGCGCTGGTCCAGGACCGGCTGGAGGTAGAGCGATGCGATCAATTACACGGATTGCTGGGCGCCAAGCGCCTGCAAATGAATCGTCAGAACGCCCTGCTCAATACCGGTTCCGCCAGCGAGGCGCAGAAGCTGCTGGTTTCCGGCGAAGGGCCTCTGCTGCGGGAGTCCATTCGAAATATTCTTGGGCGCATGACCAAAACCGAACAGGATGTCTTATCCATGCGTCAGGACAAGCTGCAGCGGGCGATCGTGCAGCTAGAGTGGTCCTTGATGCTGGGGCTGGTGCTGGTTTTGTTGACGGGCGTTACGGTGATTCGGGTGCTGGCCGTTAAAGTCGCGGGGAGATTTGTCTCCCTGGAGCAGCAGCTGGCTTTGCGGGCTCGTCAGTACGAGGCTGCTTACCAGTCAGCCGCCCATGCCAGCCAGGCCAAAAGTGACTTTTTAGCCCGGATGAGTCACGAGATTCGCACCCCCATGAACGGCATCCTGGGCATGGTGGGCCACCTGCGCAAGACCTCAGGACTGACAAGCCAGCAGCGTGAGTATGCCGACCTGGTTCACCAGAGCGCTAACAATTTGCTGGTCATTCTCAATGACGTGCTGGATTTTTCTAAGGTGGAGGCGGATGCGCTCTCGGTGGAGGAGTTGCTCTACAGTCCGGCCGAGCTGGTGCCCCAAGCCCTGGCTCCTTTCGTAACGCGATGCTCTGAGCGACACGTCGATCTGTGGGGACAGGTCGGAGAGGTTCCCGAGCAGCTCTTAGGAGACTCCGCCCGTGTCCTGCAGGTGCTGCTCAACCTGGTCAGCAACGCCGTGAAATTTACCGAGCAGGGTTCCGTCCGCCTGGAGCTGAGCGCTGAGGATGACTGGCTGGTCTTCCGAGTCAGCGACAGCGGCTGCGGCATTGCTCCAGAGAGCCTCGGCGAGGTCTTCCAACCCTTTACCCAGGCGAATGCCTCCATCCACCGGCGCTTCGGGGGGACGGGCCTGGGCCTGGCCATCTGTCAGCGACTGGTTGGCAAGATGGGCGGAAGTCTTGAGATGCAGAGTCAACCCGGCCAGGGCACGACTTGCATCCTCAGGCTGCCGGTGCGTGAGCCTCAGGGGCGACTCCGGCCTCCCAAGCCAGATGCTGGCCGCTGCAGGCTGCTGTTGCCGTCTGATGCCAGCTATCAGGAGGCTGTGCTGGAGGCCCTCACTCGTATGGAGCTGACGGTGGAGCGCGGGGGGCTGGAAGGGGAGGCGCCCCTCTGGGTCATCGATCCGGCCTGTCTAGGGCCCACGCCGGAAGAGCAAAAGGCGCACCTGCGGCAGTGGTTGGATGACCTCACGGGTCAGGTCAGGGTGGCTCTGTTGCCGGGGCTGGACCTTGAGGATGCACGCATTACCAGAGTCGCCGCTCCATTAACTACTCTGAGCCTTTGGTCAGCTCTCCAGTTGCAGGCGCCGCAAGCTCCTCTGGAGCGACCGCCCGAGCTCAACTTGCGCCAGGGCATGACGGCTCTGCTGGCCGAGGATAACCCGATCGGACAGACCGTCATGCGGCTGCTGCTGGAAGAACGACACTTCAAAGTGAGCTGCGTGGAAGATGGCCAGGACGCTGTCGATCGATTCAGACAGGAGAGCTTTGACGTGATTTTTATGGATGTCCAGATGCCGCGTATGGACGGCCTTGAGGCGACCCGCCTGATTCGCCAAATGGAGGAGGATCTTGGTCGGAGCCAAACGATGATTGTCGCGCTCACCGCTCAAGCTTTCGATCAGGATCGGAAGCTTTGCCTGGAAGCTGGAATGAATGAGTTTCTTGCCAAGCCCATCGTGGCGCCTGAACTGGAGAGAATACTGCTAAGGATACAAGCCCAATGATTCAAGACGCCGACCTTTTCGACCGCGAGAAAGCGCTCAAATGCTTTGGCAATGAGGCGATTCTCAGAGAAGTCCTGAAGCAGTTTCTGAACGAAGTGGATCCCATGCTGGCGCGCCTGCGTCAGGCCGTGGCTGCCAACGATCGGGAGGAAGTGCGCAAGGCCGTGCACTGGTTCCGCGGGGGCCTCTCCTACTTGTTCTCGCACGCCGCTGAGCGAGCGTGCCTGGAACTGGATGAGCAGACGCAACTTGATCCGCTGCCTCCGCTGCTGGATGTTCTCGACCGCCTGGAGGCGGTAATGCGCCAGCTGCAGCAGCATGTTCAGGAGTAGGCTCCGTTACCCAGCAAAGAGTACTTAGTACTTCAATACCACCCTGATAGGATCACCCGACCTGGGGCAGTGGCTTTCCTTTTTGCTATAATCAGGATACGGAAGCGAAAGCCTCCGAATCAGTAGTTTTCAAGGATTGTCACCGGTGGTCGCGACTGGGAAGTTGGCCGCCGTGTTCTTGTAAGCCCAAACCCACCTCACTCACCAAGTCACTGTAAGCCCGTCCTCACCGACGGGCTTCTTTTTCTATTGGATCAGAGTGCTGGCCAGATAGTTTTTGAGCACGCTGCGCTGGCGCTGATTCATCATCAAAAAGAGTCCGCCCACCAGGTTTTTTCCGGTCAGCAAATCCGGAGCCGACCAGCGTGTCTCCAGGTCAAAGCGTACCGGGTGGGGGCTGGATGCGTCCAGATCCATTTCTACCTGGAGCTTGGTGCCCACCGAGATCACCTGGCCCGCGACCAGGCACAGGCCCTGCATGGAAATGTCGCGTGTCATGGCGCTGAAGCCTTCCAACTGGGGGGAAAGCACTCGAACAATTCGTTCAATGCGAGGGCTGACTCGACGATCTTCAAAAGGCAGGGGCAACAGTCCGCGCAGATGAGCCACCGCCTCGATAGGCTCGATCAAACGTCCCTTGTAAAGCAGGGTCTTAGGGTCCTGGGTCAGCACCTCGATCTTGGCGCCGAACATCTGGCCTTCGGGCAGGCGCGCCCGAACTTTGCGGACTTTCCCCTGACTCAGGGAGGAAGCACACTTGAAATGGACCAGCTCCCCCGCGCAAAAAACCAGATCGATGGGTGTGGCCCTCAGGGAGCCGAGCAATTCTCTGAGCATGCCCCTTACTTAGGCTGGGACTTGCTTAAACCCTTGGAAATGACCACCAGTGCCTGCCCAGATCGGATGCGGATGCTGGCCGGCGAGCTCTCAATCTGATTGGACAGTCCCCGAGTCTGACGATGACCTAAAGGCTCGTCCCGCAGCGGGTAGCGAAATCCATTCAGGTCCACTCCTTGTAGAGCTTCGCCCAGGGGCAGGATGGAGCAGGTGGCTCCGATCAAGTTCTCCAGTTGGAGCTCTTCAGACTCCAGCGGAAATACCAGCGTCTCCGGGTCCAGCACCCGTAACTTTAATCCGAGCTGGCGTCCCTGAAAGAGTACCGCGCACAGGTTGAAGAGCGCGTGGTCGAGCCGCCCTCCCAGGGCGGCCAGAATATCCACCCGGCCTTGGTAGTGGCGTGCCAGCGCCCGTAACGTGAGGTCCAGGTCCGACTGGTTTTTGTCAGCCGGGTGCTGCTCGACTCCGTGGCGGGGTCGAGCCAGGCCGGCAAGCTTCTCGGGTTCCACTGAATCCAGGTCGCCCACCAGCATGTCTGGTTGAAACCCGCATTCCAGGCACAGGTGCAGGCCTGAATCGGCGCAGAAAATCAGGCTGGCGCCTTCCAAAATGGGCCGGGCCCAGTTTACCGGGGGTGCCGGGCCCCCGGCGATCACCACGGCCGCAGGTTTTTCGCTCATACTCAGGTAGCTATGGGGTGCATGAACTTATCCCTCTTTGTCTATGGCTCACTTCGACCGGGAATGAACAATTATGACCAGCTCAGCCACGCGGTGACGGGCAGCCAGAGCGTGATCTGGCCGGGTTTTTTGCGCTTACGTCCGGAGGGATATCCGGCTCTAACCTTGCCTGAGGAATGGCCCAGGCGAGAGTGCTTGCCCTATCAATGGGAGGCTCCAGCGGAGCTCGCTCCCCCCACGCCTCAGCTAGAATGCAACGTGGTGGGGGAGATCTTGCAGCTGCGCGACAGCCCGGAATTACGCAGGCATCTTGATGATTTCGAGGGCTTCACTCCTGAGCTCAACGACTATCTGAGGGTGGCCTGCGCCTGGCAAGGCACCTGGGTCTGGACCTATATTGCCCCGTGCGATCGTTCCGATTGGCCGCTGATCCAGCGCTGGCCGCATCACTCGGGTGACATCCCGCCCTGGCGGTAGTAGGACACGGCCGTTTCGCCGAAGCGCCGGCAGCGCCACAATTTGAGACCCGGCACCGGATCCGGATAGACATCTTTATGGTGGTGTTCCCAGACAATCCAACCCCCCGGCTTAAGGAAAGGACTTAACTGGGCTAACGTGGCCGGACCCTCAGGCACGCCATAGGGTGGGTCCCCCAGGATGATGTCAAACTGATCCCTGAGTTTAGAGAGCGCGCCCGGCAGTATACCTGTGATAACGGGCATCTTCTTGCGCAGTCCGGAGGCCACCCGGGCGTGGCCCTCAACCGCCAGTACCTCGGCCGCGCCGTGCTCCAGAGCCGCCTGGGCCAGGCTTCCCGAACCCGCGAAGAGGTCCAATACACGGGCTCCCTCCCAGAAATCATCCAGGGTTGCCAGGATGGACTCCAGCACCTTACCGGTGGTGGGACGAACGTCGCCGAGCCTCAATGGACCAGCTCGGCGCTGCGATTGACCCGATTCTCCAGGGCCCCTCGCAAATGCTTGTGCTCTGAGTGCAGCAGTTCAGGGTCCTCGCGCATGATTTGCTGAGCTTCGTTGCGGGCGATCTCCAGCAAGTCCTGGTCGCGCAGCAAATCGGCCACCTTGAATTCAGGAAAGCCCGATTGACGCAGCCCGTAGAAGTCGCCGGGACCCCGAATCTGCAGGTCTTCTTCGGCCACTTCAAAACCATCCGAGAGTCGGGCGATGGCTTTGAGTCGTCGGGCCGAGTCTTCGCTTTTGGCATCACCCATGAAGATGCAGCGGGACTGATGCTTTCCGCGTCCCACCCGGCCCCGCAACTGGTGCAATTGGGCCAGTCCGAAGCGGTTTGCGTCCTGCACCAGCATCACGGTGGCGTTGGGCACGTCGACTCCTACTTCGATGACGGTGGTGGAGATCAAGATTTGATGCACCCCCTGGCGGAAGTCTTGCATCACCTTTTCTTTGTCGGCGCCTTTCATTCGTCCGTGCAGAAGACCGACTGAAAATTCTGGAAAGACGCGAGTACGCAGTACCTCGGCCTCCTCCACGGCGGCCGTGGCTTCGACCTTTTCGGTTTCCTCCACCAGCGGGCAGATAATGTAGGCCTGACGGCCCTCGTTGATTTGCTGGCGGATCTCGTCGTAGACCCGTCGGCGTTCGGAGAAGGGTACCGACTCAGAATGTATGGGTTGGCGGCCGGGGGGGAGCTCGTCCAGTCGAGAAACTTCCAGGTCGCCATAGAGGGTCAGAGCCAGGGTGCGCGGGATGGGAGTGGCGGTCATCACCAGCAAATCCGGATTGTGCCCCTTCTGACGCAAGACCGTGCGTTGCATTACGCCGAACTTGTGCTGCTCGTCCACGACCACCGTGCCCAGTTTGGAGAATTCGACTCCCTCCTGAATCAGAGCGTGAGTGCCCACCACCAGGTCGATGCTGTGATTGGCCAGACCCTCATAAACCTTGCGCTTTTCGGCCTTCTTCTGGCTTCCCGAAAGGCGGGCGCAGCGCACCCCGGCTGGCTCCAGCAGTTCTTGCAGTTTGTGATAGTGCTGCTCGGAAAGGATCTCGGTGGGAGCCATGATGGCCGATTGGTAGCCGCTTTGAAAAGCACACCAGGCGGCAAAGGCGGCTACCACCGTTTTACCGGCGCCCACGTCACCCTGTAGAAGCCGGTTCATCGGCACATCTCGCTGCAGATCCTTGAGGATTTGTCCCATGACCCTGTGCTGGGCACCGGTGGGAGCGAAGGGCAGCCGTTGAATAAAGCTGTCCAGCAACGGCTTACTCAGATCATAGAAGAGTTTGCGTGGTTCGGTCTCGCGATCTTTGCGCTGCTCGGCCAGCTCCATCTGCACCAGAAAGAGTTCTTCGAAGGCCAGTCTGCGTCGGGCCCAGTCTCGTCGGGTGAAGTCCCCCGGCCAGTGAAATTCCACCACCGCCGGCCCCTTGCGGGGAAAGGAATGGCGTTGCAGGATGTGCTCGGGAATGGGGTCGGGCAGCTTGGGGGCATAGGTGGGCACGGCCTGAAACAGCACTTTGCGCAGCCACTTCTGACTCATCTGTCCGGTGAGTGGGTAAACGGGCACGATGCGGCCTGCCTGGATATGCTCGTCGCCGGTTTCCAGTTCGGGGGTATTGATCTGTAGTTGCCCGTAGTTCTCTTCGACCTTACCCACCGCCAGCACGCTGCTGCCGGGTTGCAGTGACTTGATCGCGTGGGGTTGATTAAACCAGGTCAGAATCACCGTGCCAGTCGGATCGCTGAGCGGGATCTCGGAAATGGTCATGCCTCGACGGGGACTCTTGGTCTTCAGGCTACCCAGCTTGCCCTGCACGGTCTCCACCGCGCCCGGTCGCAGACTGCCAATGGGACGAACGGTGGTGCGGTCTTCCCAGCGTCGGGGCAGATGCAAGATCAGGTCGCGTACGTTGTGGATTCCCAGTTTGTGCAGGCGTGCGCCGGCCTGCGGACCGACCCCCTTCAAATACATGACCTCCGAATCCAACTCCAGGCTGGCTTTGGCCGCAGGCGGGGGGGAGTTGGCCGGAGGGGCGGCGGTCTTCGGTTTGCGCTCGATTCCGGCCAGACGAGCTAGATCCTGACCGGTCTCTACCAACGTGTGCTGGCGCTCACCCATTCCCAGGCCGTGGTAGCCGCGCAGAAGGGGGCGGATGGACTGCAGCAAGCGTCTGCCTTCAGCTGGTTCCAGTTGGTCGACCGCGATTTGCCAGCGCTGCACCAGCAAGTCTACCTGGTAACGGTCACGGCAGCCGTCCTGATACTCCTTGCGCAACTGAACTACAAGCGCCTCGGCCAGTTCGCAAGCGCGGGGCGAGAGTGTCAAACGCTTAGCTCTTGGCCACTTTCCTTGTGGCTCTCCTCAATTTGTTGAACCACCCGGTTGCGCAAAGCCCGAGCGGCCACTTTGATGCCGTTTTCTATGGTATCGGCGGTGGCTCGGCCGTGGCATTTGATGACCACCCCCTTCAGGCCCAGCAGCACGGCGCCGCCGTGGTCGCTGTGGTTGATTTCCTGGCGCAAGGTCTTGAGGGAGGGCTTGAGCAGGTGGCCGCCCAGTTTGGCCACGGGAGTGCGCAGAGCCGCCTCGCGCACGCGCCCCATCAACCATTCGGCCACGGCCTCGCTGGTTTTCAGCATCATGTTGCCCACGAAGCCGTCGCACACGGCTACGTCCACTTCACCATTGAAGAAGCCATTGGGTTCCACATTGCCCACAAAGTTCAGGCCCGCTTGCTTTTGAATCAACTCGCGGGCCGCCAGCACAAGTGCGTTGCCCTTGGATTCCTCATTGCCAATATTGAGCAAAGCCACTCGGGGGTTCTTCTTGCCCATGACTTTCTCGGCGTAGATGGAGCCCATGGTTGCAAATTGCAGCAAGTATTCGGGCTTGCAGTCCACATTCGCGCCCAGGTCCAGGGCCAGGCTCTCGGACGGTCGGGTGGGGAAGACGGCTGCCAGGGCCGAGCGGCGGATTCCCTTGATGCGACCGATTTCCAGAGCGGCCACCTGATGCAAAGCGCCGGTATTGCCCGCGCAGACAAAAGCTTGAGCTTCTCCCTCTTTGATCATGCGGGCGGCCACCATCATGGAAGCCTGCTTGCGACCTCGCAAGCCGGGACCGGGATGCTCATCCATGCGGAAGTAGTCTTCGCAGTGGCTGATTTCGACGGTGGACTTGGCCGGCAGCAAGGCTTTGATGCGACGTGAGTCGCCCACAAGGCAAATCTGCACGTCTTTGGTGGCCCGGGCAGCATTGGCCGCGCCCAGGACGATTTCGTCCGGGGCGTTGTCACCACCCATGGCGTCCACCACAATCCTCATTGCTGCCTTATTTATCCGCGCGGCTCAGCTTTCTCCTTCCTTTTTCGGAGGGAGTGGGGGGCGGGTTCAAAAGCGACTGGGCACTCCGGCCGGACTCATCAGACCTCCAGCCGGTGCTCCTGGGGTTCCGGGGGGAGACGCGTTGGGCCAGGCTCGGCCTGGACCGGCTGGCATGCCGTAAGGGCCGCCCCAAAAAGAGCGCCCCCGGGCCGTCATCTTCTCGGCTTTCTGGCCCTGGATGGGGGGTAATTCGTAGGTTCCATTAGCCGCGGTGGAGCTGGCCGGAGGGTTCACCGGAGCCGAGTCATGAATCTCAATGACCGGCAGATTCATCGGTTTAGCCGGTGGCGTGGTCGTCTTGGGAGGCTCCGCTGAGGCCAGGCTGACCAGGCAAAGAGTGAAGCACAACAAGGGAGCAATCTTCATTCCCAGAACTTAGCACAATCTGGCGGAACAAAATAGAGCCGGCTGCTACAGGGGTGTTTATGTCCGATTATCGTCGCCGTCGTTTTATTACCGATCTGCTATTCGTGGGCGGGGCCTTGCTGGCCGCGGCCGGGCTGGCCAGCACCGGCCAGGCCCAGAATCAAAAGCCCACCAGCAGTCCTTCGCCCAAGGCCAGCGGCACTCAGCTGCCGATGCCGGGCGAACCGGTGGCCGTGCCCTCGACCCCCAGCCCCAGTCCGCAGAACTATCCTCCGGCTGGCGCCCCGATGCCTCCTGTGAACCACAATTCCACTCCTCATCCCACGACCAAGCCGAAGTGCGTGAAGAAACCCGGCTAGTATTTCACGAAGCGGCGGATGCACTTTGCGGGCCGATGGGGCAACGTGCGTCTCAGTGGCCTGCCACCGATGGGTCAAGCAGGGGAGAGTGGGGAGCAGCCAGAGGCAGTAGCTCAGCATAGGGCACCACCGACTCGACGCCAAAGGCGACGTGGGGCGCATCTGGATCGTAGAAGGCCACTCCGTCTTTACGAAGATAGAATCCATAGTGAGCCTGGAGATTGAAAGCCTCTCGGGTCTCCGCGTGATCTCCAATCAGTCGAGCCAGCTTGCTGAACTGGGCTTTGTCAATCAGTTGTTCCAGGGTGACCTCTTGCTTTTTGCGCAGGTCCCAAGTGAGTGTGTCCATAATTTTGGCCGGGTGGGCGCCCACCATCTGGCCCTTGGAGTCTTTGTAGAGGGATAACCCGCGGCTGACGGCGCTATAGTAGTGAGGAGTCAGACGGCCCACTTCCACCGTGGTTTCCCACTCGATCAGGTAGTCGGGGTCGCGCAGTCGGTCTGGAGTCGGAAAGAAGCGGGCCTTGAAGGCCTTGGCCAGCGCAGGTTCCTTGGGGACGCCGGGATGAACCACGCTGGCCCTGTCTCCCTGAGCGTCGCTCCAGCGAAAAGTCTCAGCCAGCGCCAGCAATGGGATCAAGAGCCAGATCAACAGGCACATCAGCTTTCTCATCATTCAAAGCTTTTGCAGCTTCCCCATTAACCCTCTGTTGGTCCGGCGCTCTGGCTCGACGAAAGTTTGTTACAACAACGTTACAATCCAGATATCGACTTTTAGCTCAGGTACTTGTAATTTATTGGTAACTTATCAGGCGGAAGGACACACATAAAAATGGCATTCGGACAAACCAACATCGCGATTGCAATCAACCAGGGCGGCGGCCAGGTCGGCGGAGAGTATGGTGCTCGCCCCCATCATCACCACCACCACCACCAGACGGAAGGCCCCGAAAAGCCCGACCGCAATCCTTTCCTGGACTTCCTGAGCGCTCCCCTGCAGGCCACCGGTCTCAAGGGTGCCAATCAGAACGACAAGCAGTATGACAAGTACCTGCAAGCCAACGAAGCGGGTAACGCCCTCAAAGGTTGGTAATTAGCGCAAGCTGACGCAGGGAACCCTGGCCTGATTTCAGAATCGGCCAGGGTTCTTTGTTTTTCTGGAGGTTGTATGGAAGAAGACGACGATTCCCTGGGATACTTTCAGGCTTTAGGCCAGATGTCCATGGTGCAGTGCCCGGCCTGCGGTGAGAGCACCAGCGGTTACTCCGAGTTCTGCGAGAACTGCGGCGAATCTCTGGGTCTGGATCCGGACGTCGCTCCTCTGGACTTGTTGGCTGGCGGAGAGGGCCGTCGCCAGGGAGCTTTCCGCAAGATCGCTGTGAGCGAATCCAAGAATCTCATCAAACTGAAGAACGCTCGTGATGGGCTGGCTGCCGGCACCATCAGTGTAGATGATTTTCTGGGGGTGGTGGACGAGGTTCTGCAGTTCGTCAACTCCGCCCTGGAGCTTTACGAAAGTGCCTATATGAAGCATCAGTTAGGCAAGATGCCGGCTGAGGCGGCCAAGATTTACGCTGAGATGTCGCTGGCGGCCAAAGAGATGCAGGCAGGCCTGCAGCGCATGGCCAGCTATGCCCAGAGCGCCGACCTGGCCGAGGTTGACGCCGGAATCCGCGACGTGGAAGGCGGCTTGTGGCGGGTGGATGCCGCCCAGGACGTGGCCGCCCAAAAGGGCGAGGAGGCGGCGGCCGCAGCCGAGTGATTCTCCGTCGAGTCCGGCTTGAAGACCGCGATTGGTTTTGTCAGCTGGCGGCCGGCAAGGAATTTCCAGTTCATCCCCACACTCAAATCAGCGGGCAGGAGCGCGCGCGGCAGTTGGCTCAGCGCTACCGGGACGGCTGGGAGCAACTTTTGGCGCAGCCGGAGATGCTCGTCCTGGTCAGTCAAGAGCCCGATGGTTATGCGGTTCTGCTGCGCCAGGATCGAGACTCGCTGACTCAGGATCGACAGTCGATCCTTTGGGACTGGGCCGGAGAGCTCAAGCCGTTCCTGCCGGTTCTGCTGAAACAGGCGGCGGCGGCGGGTGACCGCTACCTGGTGGCTCGCAGCCAACCCGGTCAGGAGGAGGGGTTTCTGAATCTGGGTTTTCTGGCTGAATCTCGCCGTCTTCTGGCTCCTGTGCTGGGCAAGCCCAATCGCAGCCAGTTCACCGTGCGTCCGGCCACTCCTCAGGACGTCTTTTTCATCGCAAACCTGCACAGCCAGGGCAGTCAATTCTACGTGCCCTCTCATCGCGAGGTTGATCGGGAAGAGATGATCTCCCGCACCATGACGATTTACCTGGGCCTTGACTTTGGACCGGATTCGCCTGTTTGGGGTCGCATCATTTGCTGGAAGGACAAGCCCTCCGGCTACGTGCTCTACAAGTTGGGAATGCGTGTGGAGGAGACGGGTGAGTCGGCTGCCTACCTCTACGACATCAACCTGCTGCCGGAATTTTGGGGGCGCCTGGGCGCACGAATTCTGCTGCGCCAGGCCATGCTGGATCTGGCTGAGCTGGGAGTCAAATATGTGGCCGCGGACATCAGCTGCGATAACGACAACGCCTTTCAGCTGGCTACCCGCGGTATTGAGTTCGCCCTGGAATGGACTCGCTTCGGCTTGCGAACCGGTAGGTAACCGCCCGCCACTCCGGAACCCTTCTAGAGTGCGCACCAGACTTCGGCGTTCGGGTAACCTGCTTTTGTCCGCCCTGTTCATGGCCGCTTTCCTGTTCTTTCTCTCGGTGGCTTTGGTGCTCACCAATAGGGAGGACATTCAGTACACACTCTTTGTCGATCACAAGATGCGCTGCAACCTGGCTGCGGATGGAATGATGGACTACGCCATCCAGACCATGCGCACCAACCCCGCCTGGGAAGACCGCTTCAAGACCTGGGTCCTTCCCTTCAGTAGCGGAGCTGAAGGCACGGTTCGTTACCGAACCTGGGTGGAGCCTGTGGGGGTGCCTGGTGGCGAGCGCTTCTCCGTCCCGGTCGTATCGGCTCCAAGCGCCGGCATCGAAGTCATCGCCAGGGGCAGCTCCGGGCTCTTCAGCGCCGAACGCCATATGCTGTTGGAGGAATTTCGTCTGGCCGACAGTGTTCTGAGTAAAGGCGGTTCCAAGCCACACCTGTTCGTGATTAGCGAGGCGGGCCAGGTTCAGGTGTTGACCCCCAGCTTTAGCTGGGAGCAGGCCGGGGCCACGCTGGCTCCTCCGCTGCTCAAGACGGCCAGCGCCGGAGGTGGTCCTCTGGTGCATTGCTCTTTGGATCGGGGCACTCAGCCGCCCACCATCAAAGATTTTACGCAGACTACGTCGGGTGGTCTACCTGCCGTCAATCCGATTCTCACCGTCAGCGCGACTCAGATTCCTAAGGGTCAGGGGGCTTTCATGCTGGCGCTCAAGAACGACAAGTTCGAGTGGGTGCAATTGCCCGACCCGGGTGATCAACTGGTAAAGAGTATCTCTCAGCCTTCGATTACGCCTGACGATAAGGGGAGCTCAGCCACGGGCTGGGAGAAAATTACGCTCAACTGGGACACTCTGGCCAAGACCCCTGATCAGCTTACGGTCGACTATTCCTACTTCAACGGGCCGCGCATTGAATGGTTCAGTTTGACCGGCAATCGGGCGGAGGTGGTGGAAGACCAATATATCTGCCACGGAACTCACTATTTTTATTCCGGTCTGCGCTTTAAGAACAGTCAGGCCGCGGGGGGCATGACCCATACCCAGGCGAAGAACGGTTTCCTTTATGACCAGCCCTGCATTCTCAGCTGTAATTTGAAGAGTCAGCAATGGAGCGTGCTGCTGGATTATTTGAAGGTAAGTTCCAACCCTCAGGAGGAACCGACCGTTGTCCCAGGCGTGCGGCCCGATCCGAGCTCGCTGCTGGTGACTGAAGGCCCGCTCATCTATACTCACGGACTGGGGCAGACCGACAATTCCTGGATGCTTGTGGGCAAAGAGGGGCTGACCGCCAGCAGCCTGCCCAAACGTTCCGCTCTGGTGCCCTACGGAGGCGAGTTGCTCTACACAGACCCTCGCGGGGACTCAGACGTCAGCCCTCCGCTGATGGCTTTGAATGCACACGACATCGCGGGGTTCTTCCCACAGTTTTTGCCGGCCTTGAATGAAGGTGGTCCGGTCGATCCGAGCGGACTCGGGGTTGGGGGTTCCGAAGCCAAACTCAAGCTGCGTTGGAGTCTGGACCAGAGCAGCATGACATCTTGCAATCAGGATCTGTTCGCCATCGCCCGGCTGGCGGTGACCACCCAGCCTTCCACGGGCAAACCTCCGCAAACCACTCAAAAGTCTGCTCTGGCCCACTTTGACGGTAAACGCTGGCAGATTTTGCCAGCCGGATTATCGCGAATGCTGCCCGAGGGTTCGTCTTATCAGTTGGAGATGAGTCGAGACTATGCCGGCTCTGACGGGCCGATATCGGCCGGCAAGCTGGTTCTCGGGGGCTACGTCAGCGACAAGCCTTTGCTGCGGCGATACGTTCCGGTTGCGCGTTGGGGGCCGAATTAGCTTCGGATAAAGCGCGTGGACGAAGTCAGTCCGCGAAACTGGAAAAAATGGTTCACCGGCTGCCACTGCTGGCTGTTGAGCTGGCTCATGTCCTTGATTTCGCCAGCGTTGGGCAGCGGCAGTTGCTGTGAGCGAGAGGGATTGTTGAAGGAGAGCATGAGCAGGCCCTGGACCAATTGGGCCTCAGCGATGATTCCGTGGGGGAGCTGCTGCAGAATCTGACCTCTCTGTCCCCAGAATCCGAGATAGATGGCGTTGTCCTTGCAGGTCCGGGGATCGGCTGTCAGGCCTGCCCTCTTCGTGTCTGGGGCGATGCCGATAAACTCTAACTGGGCACGCACGTTGGGGAGCAAGCAGCCGGGCAGGCTGGGAAACGATTCTTCCTCCCTTGAGAAGATGATGGTGGGCGGGAACTGGTAGACAGCCAGCAGATTGGCGTGACGCAGCACGGTGTTGAATTTGTCGGCCACCTGCTGAATGCTGCGCAACTCCTGAGACATCTGATCGTAGCGTCGATGCACCCGGGTGGCGTAGATGTAAAAGCCCAGCACAGCCACCATGATCAGCGTCCAAACCGACATCACCACCAGCAATTCCACCAGAGTGGTGCCGCGGCCCCTCACCAGCCTTTGTCCTTGGGCGCGTGAAAGGTGTCGACCACATAGGTCTGAGCGCCGTGCTGATTGGTCCAGTCAATTTGCAGCGTCAGATGGCGTATATTGGGATTATCGGGCTGGGTCTGAAGGATCTTGCGGCCGTCGTAGTGGTTGCCCGGCTGGTCTCCGGCCGGAACCAGATAGGGGGTGATGAACTCCTGGTTGGGGTCTTCGATGAGCAGCGGATAGTTACCGTCGGCCGCCGGCAGTTTGCCGCTGCGGGCCTGTCCTAAAAAGATTCCCATATGCAGGTCCACTTTCCGTCGGATGGAGTGCCGGAGCTGGAGAGTCGAGGCGCTGTGCAGAATGCGCAAGTGCAGGGCTACATAGGCGAACAGGGCGATACTTACAAAAAGCAGTGCCACCATGACTTCGGCCAGCGTGAAGCCTCGTCTGGACATGGGGATTCACGTTCGGCGCCGGGCCGCGAATTACTTTGGACATCCTTTGGACATGTGGAGGTAAACTCCAGGGCAGGCAACGACTCTAGACTGTGCCTATGCACAACACACTTCCCCGCGAATGTCTCGCCCAACTGGGCGCAAAAGCACTTCGAGACGACCAGTTGATCGCACTGGTCTTGCGCAGTGGAGCCCGGAACGACTCGGTTCACCAACTCGCACAGCGACTGGCCGACCTTGGCCTGGAGCGGCTTCAATCCTTCAGCTTTGAGGAATGGCTCCAATTGGATGGATTGGGCGAGGCCAAGGCGGCCTCATTAATCGCCGCCCTGGAACTAGGCCGACGGAGTCTGGGCACGGCCGGACCCCCCGTCACCACTCCAGAAGAGGCCTATGTACAGCTTCAGGATCTGGCTGGGGCCCGCAAGGAGACCTTTAAGGCTCTCTATCTGGACGGCCGACGACGGTTGCTGCGGGCCGAGGTGGTCTCGGTGGGAACTCTCACCGCCACCCTCGTGCATCCCCGAGAGGTCTTCGCTCCCGCCTTGGAATGCGGTGCGGCCTCATTGGTCGTGGCGCATAATCATCCTTCGGGCGATCCCACCCCCAGTCACGAGGACCGCCTCTTGACCGAACGACTCTGTCAGGCCGGTCGGCTGTTAGGGCTCAACCTGGATGACCATCTGGTGATCGGCAAAGGCTGCTTTGTCAGTCTGCGCCAACTCGGGCTGCTGGTCGCCTAGGGCAGGCGTTGATCGGTCTTCTCGATCTCCCGCCCGGGAACGGGCGCGATCTTCAAGAGAGCGTCCACGATCGCCCGAAAGCGCCTGTATTCGGCCTGGGCAGGGCCGCTGTAGCTGGTGGTGCCCAGCACGCTCTTTTTCTGATAGCGCAGAGTCCAGGTGGAATCGACTCGGGCCTGGCGCAGCTCGGCCGGCAGTCCAGGGAAGTTCTTGTTCAGCAGCGCTTCCAGGCGCTCGCTCTCGGCCCGAGTCAGACGACGGGGAGTGAGTTGCTGGGCTCGATAGGTGTACCAGATCATTCCGTGGTCGACTGTGCAGTCGTATTCTCGCCCCTCATAAAAATGCAGTTCCACATGCAGCGGAGTGCCCCAGGCGGCGGCGCACATCCCCAGACTGATGAGCCATTTTCGCATAGCCACCGCCCTTCCAGGGCCGGGTCCGAAATCTTGCAACGTGTGCGCAACCGGGTTCCCCTAGGATGCCTGAGTCCACACAAAGCACATAAACAGAGGAGACCCCCGATGCGAGCCTGGATCGTCGAAGCCCTGTTGTTCTTGATCTATTTTGCCTTTGGCATCTCATGGTTTGCCTTCTCCCCCTTGCGTGGGGATATCGAGAGCTTCTATCACATCAGCAAACTGGAAGGCGGGGCGCTGTTTTCCTCGGTCTCCATGGCCAAGTCGTTCGTGCCCTTCCTGGCGGGCTTTCTGGTCGCTGGAATGGGCCTGAAGCGCAGCGTGCAAATTGGCAGTCTGCTATGCGCCGTGGCCGTGATTGTGCCCTTCAGTCCGGACTACAAGACGATGTTGATGCTGCGTTTCTGGTTCGGAGTGGGCGGAGCGCTGGTGGTCACCCTGATGGGCCCGATTGTGATGCAGCTCTTTCCCCGCGAGAAACTGCCGATGATTAACGGCCTCAACAATGTGGCCGTGAATACCGGTATCGTGACGGCTTTCCAAATTGTGCCCGCCCTCCACGAAGGCTATGCCTGGCGCACC
Organism: bacterium; assembly: GCA_018266105.1. GTDB lineage: Bacteria > Vulcanimicrobiota > Xenobia > Xenobiales > JADMJV01 > JADMJV01. Next base: position 220,995 of record JAFEBA010000016.1, read on the forward strand.
ATCCTGGTGGGTTGCGGACTTCTCTCGCTGGCTCTGGCCGTGCTCTGGTTCTTCCTGGGGGCTGACGCTCCGGCCGGCGCCAAGAAAGAAACCGCTAGTTTCGCCCAGGTCGCCATGCGAAAAGAGACCTGGTTGATCACGCTGGCTTTCACCGGCCCCCTGGCTCTCTACCTGGCTCTCAACAGCACCTTGCCAGACCACTTCCGAGTCTGCTTCGGGTTGGACGCCAAGGCGGCTTCGGCTCTGACCAGTCTCTTTAACCTGGTGGGAATCCCCACCGCCATCTTCAGCGGCTGGATCACTGGCAAGCTGGGTCTGCGCCGTCCGTTGATTATCGCCGCCGGAATCTTGATGCCACTCTGCTCTCTGGGACTTTGTTTCGCACCCTTCCAGGCGGTGCGATTGGCCAGCGCCATCGGTCTGGGCTTCTCGCTCTTCCTCTACGTGGCCCCGCTCTTCACCATTCCGATGGAACTGCCCGGCTCCAACGCCGCTTTCGTGGCTCGCCTCAACGGCATCGTCTTCAGTGGAGCTTACCTGCTCTCGGGTCTGAGCCCGATGGTGGTGGGCTTTCTCTTCGACAAGACCCAGACTTACAGCCTTGGGCTGGGCTTCTTCTGCCTGACCTCTTCACTGTTGGCTCTGGCTGGCTGGTTCTTGCCTGAGACCGGCCCCCGCGCGGCCCGCGCTCTGTAGTATCCCCGTCCTGACCGACCGGGATCAGGCTCCATACCTCGGCTGAATCCGATCCTTCACACTCCATTTATGAGTGTGGAGGATCTGATTACTACCTTTGCTTTGCAGCAAACTCCGGCTGACGGCGAATGGCTGGGCCGATGCCTGGCCCTGCTGCGTCCGAGTCGCCCTCAGGACGGGAGCCGTCTGATGAAGCAGTTCCTGGACGTGCTTGAGCAGTGCCCCGACCTGCGAGAGCGTCTGCAACGTGCATTTTGGACTTTCCTGGAGAACAATCCGGTGCGCTCCTTGCTGGCTGAAGGCGACATGCATTTAGAACGCAGTCTGTTTGCCTCGCTGGCCGGACGTTGTCTGGGAAAGGTTTTACCCCCCGCTCCTCGGGCCGGCTCGCTCCAGGACCAGCTGCGCAGTGCGCTCGATCAGCCGCGTGATGGGGCCTGGCTGGAGAATCTGGATGAAGAGGTGGTGGCTCGGGCCATGCGCATATTCACACCCCCGCAAGGCCTGCATCTGGAGGTTGTGGGGGCGCTGGACATCGTCTCTCATCGGTTGGCCGGTCAGGGATTGGAGCGCGAAGTCCTGCGCCAGGCGCCTGAATTGCACGTGCAGCTCAACCCCTTCCTGGAGCAGGCGCGAGAGACGGCTCGGATGGTCCACGAAAGTGATCCAGACGACCAGCATCTTCAGGTTCTGCTCAATCAGTGTCAGGAGGTGGTCCTCAAGGTGCGCCGCCGCGCCCGCCGCGACGGGACCAGTATGCAATTGACCTACGCGCTGGCGGCCGCCGAACAATCCATCGCACGCCTGAGGAGCTTGTTGGACCTGGCCTTGAACCGGCCCGGCGACCAGCAGAGGGCCCGCTTTTTACTGGATCTGTGCCTGGGCGAGATTCGGCGCCATTCGGTGCGTGACCTGATGCGCCACCACCTGGGTCTGTTGGCCTTGCGGGTCACTCACCACGCAGGTGAGACCGGTCATCACTACATCGCTGAAAATCGAGCCCAACTGCTCAAGCTGTTCTTCTCCGCCGCCGGGGCGGGCGGAATTGTGGCCGCCATGGCCCTGATCAAGATCGAGATTGCCGCCCTGCATCTGCCGCTGTTTTTTCAGTGCTTCTTCTTTGGCCTCAACTATGCGCTGGGATTCGTCTTGATCCATCTGCTGGGCTTCACGGTGGCCACCAAGCAGCCGGCGATGACGGCCGCCACCCTGGCGGCCAGCCTGTCCGAGGACTGGTCGGTTCGGGGCAACCCTGATCTGCGTGGCATTACCGAAAAGTGTGTGCATACATTGCGCAGTCAGGCCGTGGCCATTCTGGGTAATGTCTTGCTTTCTTTGCCGGTGGCGGTGTTGATCAGCTGGATGTGGTACGCCCAGTTCGGTGTGACCGCTGCCTCCGCCAGCAAGGCCGCGACCATGTTGCACGAACTCGATCCGGTGCACAGTTTGGCCCTGCTGCATGCCGCCCTGGCCGGGGTGGGGTTGTTCCTGAGCGGCTTGTTCTCTGGCTATGTGGACAATCTCTCTGCCTACTACGGTGTTTCCGACCGCCTGCGCCACAGTCCGCTGCTGCGACGACTGTTGGGGCAGCGCGTCCAGGTCTGGGCAGGCTATGCCAATTCTGAATCCGGAGCACTGGCCGGAAATGTGGCTCTGGGCTTTTATCTGGGCGGTCTGGGCGGAGTGGGAGCCATCTTTGGCCTGCCGCTGGACATCCGTCACGTTTCATTCGCCGCCGCCAATCTGGGCTATGCCTGGCACAGCCTGGGTCCGGCGCCTTCGGTGCTGGCTCTCTCTTTGCTGGGCGTGGCGCTCATCGGTCTGGTTAATCTGCTGGTCAGTTTTGGACTGGCACTGTGGCTTGCCATTCGGGCCCGAGGGCTGGGCTGGGCCGCTATCGGCCGGGTCGGAAAGCAGTTGTGGGCTCGCAACTCGGACTATTGTGTTCGGTAGTCGGCCATGCGCTGATGGAGCGCGTAGATCTCCGCTCTGACCCATTCCTGGATGGCTCGCAGGCGGTCGTCCTGGACTACGACCAATCCGGAAGCATCGGTGTGGATCATGTTCGAAGCCACCACCGCCACCCAGCCCTGGCAGGGCAAGCCTTCCATTGGAAGCGGGTCGAGCAGCATCCCATGGCGGGACAGAATGAGATAGTTGCCGCTGACTCGCATGCGCGTGAAGAGCGCCCGGCAACGCACCCGCTTGCCTTTGAATTGGGGCAGTTCCACCTGAGGGTCGATTTCCAGCCACAACTGTCTCGGCTCTGGGCGGCCGGGTTCCGTCCATTGGGCCAGGCAAAGGCCCCGGCTCAGGCTGGTGCCCATAACCGCCTTTTCGGATCCGGCCCCAGCAAAGTCCAGCCAGTAGACCTTGGAGGCGGGGAGCCAGTTGCGCTCGCGCACAAAGGGAGGGCGACCTTCCAGCCAGTAGCCGCCGGCTGGCTGCAAGCTGGGATGGGCCACAGCCAGACTAGCGCCTTCGGTCTCAGGGCTGAACAGATAGCGCTCCCACAGCTTAACATTGCCCTCGCGGCGGCGTTTGTTGCGCATGAGCGAGCTGCTCTCGCCCAGACTCAACTCCAGCCCGTCCATATGCAGCGGAACCGGGCAGAAACTCAGCCGATAGACAGCCTCAGACTGAAGCGCGGCGGCCCAGCTGATTCCCAGGTAGGCTTTGCCGGGATTCAAGATCAGGGCGCAGGCCGTGCGCGTGCCCGGCTTGGGGGGCAGGTTTTTGTATTCCATGCCGTTGTCGGTCGCACTCAGCACGTAACCCGGGTGGTCGCCCTCCACCATCATGGCGAAGGAGCTGGGGTTAAGCGCCCTCCCCCAGAGCAAGGCCTGGCGTAAGTTCTGTGCGGCCGCCTCGTCTCCGCGTAGATCGGGCTTTTCCTCCACACCTTGAAACGAATAGCCGTCCAGCAAGGTTGGGCATTCGTGATCGACCCAGAAGCACAGGGACATGGCCTGGCTGCTGGCGCTGATGCGCATTTCAGCGGCTCCAAAGCCGACCGCCGCTTGGACCGCGAAAAAGACCCAGCGATGCACATTCTGGCGGGCCATTCCGCTGAGTTTTTCCAGGGCTTTGTGAAAGTCTAAGGTGAACTGCCCACGTGACTGGAGATTTCCCTCCGTCTGCAGGCCTTCCAGGTAGAGTTCGAGTTCGGTCGCTCCAGACATCAGTCGATAGGTGGGTAGATAGAGCGGTTGGCCAGCACCCCGTCGGGCACTTTGACCGGAGCCCAATCCTGGCGGACCGGCAATTTTTCATCCGTGAGCGAGCGAAGATGACGGGCCACAGACTCGGACGCCTGGTTTTCCATGCCGCCCAGGAGCGGGACCATCAATTGGTCGGAGAGGCGCTCGGCTTCAAATTGAACCTGGCTGAGGTCGTGGTTGTCCTGGGATAGAGGGATGGCCACTCCATTATGAGCGAACGCGTAAATTCGGTAAGGGCCGCCGAAGCTGCCGCGGCAGACCCCGAGAGCTCGGATGCTCTGTTGCTCGGGTTGGACTTCGCTGAGCTGCAGTCCGCGAATGACTCTGTGGCGGATAATACGCAGGCTATCAATGTCTAGCTCCAGCCAGTGGGCTTGAGCCATCACCAGGAAGTAGATCAGAGTCAAGCTGACATACATCAGCGGCATGCCGGCTTCGACCAGCCTGTTGCTGGTCTCGTCGGTGGCCCACATGCTGGCGCAGCCCAGGAAGCTGGCGAACATCAAAAACATGACCCAGCTGCCTGCACTGGATGGCTGGCGGATGGCCGGGTTGCCTTCGCGCCAGGGGCGGGGGCGGTCGCCCTGGCTGGCCGACCCGAATCGGCCCTGGGGGTAAGGAAAGAAGCTATAGACCGCCATGAACGAGCCGAGCACGAAAGGGGAGAGACTGAACCAGGTACTGGTCTGACTCCAGAGATCCCATTGGAGCGGGTCTCCGATGCGAGCGTTTAGAAACCAGAACCAGCAGGCCAGGCCTACCAGAGGAGATAAAATCAGTCCGAACTTAAGTCGCTGACGGTGTTCCTGCAGGTCGTCGAAGCTTGCCATTCGGGAGTGTTCTACACACCTGGCCCGGCCCTTTTATTTTTGTAGGCTGATGGTGGTGCTGGACATGATGCCGGGCTCGCGCACCTGGAACTGATCGCCCTGGCGCAGGATGCTGCTATGCACGGTGCCCAGGCTGTGCTGGCTGTAATTCATTCCGTCCTGGCCGCGAGAGATCTCCTCGGAGCCGATGCCCCAGGGCTCGCTGATCTTCTGGTCGCCTTGAGGATTGAGCTGAATGTCGGTGCGTCCCAGGCTGCCGCCAAAACGCTGAACCGTAATCTTGTTTTCCTCGCGCGTAATGCGCGTGTCCACCAGACCGCGAATACCCCAGGGGTGCACGTTGGTGACATTTCCGTTCTGGGTGATCTCGATGCGATTCATCGCTTCCAGGCCGTGAGGAGCCCAGCCCTGCACGGTGGTGGTGTTGCCCTGGCGTGAGATGACGATTTTGCTGAATTTCTGAAAAGGGCTGAACGTGCCCAACTGCAGGGTGGTCTGATTTTCGGAGTCGCGCGTGATGGTGTGGCGGAACTGCAGGGGAGATTTGATGCTCACCTGGTTGCCGTTCTGGGTGATGACATCGTGACTCCACGAGCCAAACTGGCCGTTGATGTCGATACGGCTGAAGTCCTGGGGAATGATGGGTTCGTGCAGCACCCGGTCCGGTACCAGGCTGACGTTCAGGCCGGCGTCCAGGTAGAGTCCATTGCCGAGGTAGACCCCAACGGGCTGCAGATCGTCCTTGACGGTCTCGCTGTGGGTGCCCTTCCCGTCGCTATCGCTGCGAGTTTCGGTGTGGGTCTGGCGAATGATGTCGACTTTGCCCATGGCGTTGGGAATCACTTCGAAGCGGAGTGACTGCTGGGCGTCCTGCTCGGGAGTCTGGACCGGCAGACGGGCGCCCAGCTGCTCCGGATTGAGCTGATGTCCGCAGCCGCTGAGTAACATGCAGGCCACTGACAGGCCCCCCAGAGCCAGTGCTCCTGCCCACTTACGAGAGCCGCCCGTCTCCTGAGCGGAAATCTCGACCTGATCTCTGGGAAGCGCCGGAGCTTCGGCTGCACCCGTCTTTGGGTTGGGTCGAGCGCTGGTTTGAGTGCGTAAGGGCGAAAGCTGACTGATCTGCATGGCCTGACCTTAGCTCTGGCCGCTCAAAAAGTCCTGAACCTTTCCCTGACAGGCTGTTCCCGTGCCGGTGGGGAATCAAGAAGAGCTTTGGATCCGATTTACTATCAGGTTAACCAGACCCGCCTGACCGAGGTTACCCAGAAAACCAGCGATAATCTGCGCCTGCAGGGCAATAAAGAGGCTAAGCGCAAGGCTGAGAGAGCCGGTGATGTCGACAAAGCAGCTATGTCTACCGATTCCAGTTCCATGTCCGACGATATGCTGGGCAATATGGACCCGGACGACTACGGGGGACGCGGAGCCAAGCAGTTTGCTCAGATGTGGAAAGAGCAACTGGAGGAAGAAGAAGAAAAAAAGCAGCAGGGTGAGCAAGACGACGACGAGGGAGAGCCAGACAGCGAGCCCGAGGAGCCCGAGGATCAGACCGCTCCCAACAAGCAAGAAACTGAAGTCGAGGGCCTGGGGTCGGCCGAGGAAGTCGAAGTTGAAGGCACTCCCGTTCAGGTTCCCCCGAGCAATTCCGCCCGTCTGGCCGCCGAGGCGGAGCCCGCCGCCGAGCCGGCCGAGGCCTCGGCTCGGGAGCAGGCTCCCCGCCCCGAGCCACCGACAGCCGAGCGTAAGGCAGTGGTCACGCCTCCCACTTCGTCCGGCGAGGCTCGAGCGGCCAAAGAGCAGGCTCCGGCAGCTGAGAAGTTCAGCTCCACCAAAATTGTGGAAGCCTCGGCCGAGTGTGCGGCTCCAGCCGCCAAGAAGTCCTCATTGGGCAGTTTGCTGGATTTCTCCAGCGGCTTTTTGATCGCAGAGGATGCCCATTTTGACGAGAATGCCGAAGCTGAATCACCGGCTCAGGAGGCGGAGCCAGAGGAAGCCCTGCCGGAAGAAATCTCCATCCTGTTGGAGCGATTGGTGACTGGGGACAGCAGTCAGCCAGGCTACCGCAAGCTCAATCAACTGCTTTCGCGCTTCGGCCGACGCGTTCTGCAGCAATGCATCGAAGCCCACGCGAAAGTCTACCTGCTGCCCCCCGGCGAGCCCCTGCTGGCTCATCCCATGCTGGCCAATTGCGGCTTTGCGGACTTGCAGGGGGCGGCTTATCTGCCCGACCAGCGCTTGTGTCTGGTCGAAGACGATTGCGTTGCCCAGGCTCCCCGCGGTTTTCATCCGGTTTTCTATTATTTTGCTCATCTCTGGGACCACGCCATGGGCGGGGAGAATTTTGCCAGTTCCAAATCGGCTGCGGTCAAAGCCAGTTATCAGGTCTGTCAGGAAGGTGGACACCGCTTCGGTGACTTAATGTCTTCGCATTCTCCCGCCCATTATTTCGCTCAGGCAGTGGAGTCATATCTGGCCGAGAATGACTGCTTTGAGCCGCTCTGGACACGCCAGGACCTCTATGACTTTGACCGTTCCATCTATGACTATATCGAGTATCTGCTGAGATGATTTTGTATCGATTGCGCTCGACTCGTGAAGGTCGAAAGCGAGATGAATTTCCCTCCGGTGAAATTCACTACGAGAACGGCAGCGTGATTTTGGACGTGCCCGATCGGGCGCTGGCCAAATCAATCCAGAAGCACTTCCAGGAAAGCTTCCGGGTGCGGGCCGTGCGGGGCAGCCTGGAAACGTTCCTGGGCCACACCTGGATCGACCTGCACCCGGGCAGCGAGCAGCATTTTGATGAAGGCTTACGCCAACTGGTTCACCTGAACCTAATCGTCGAAGACGGCGGCTGACTCTTTCACTACGCGAGGATCGGTATATTCGATCATTTCGCCGTTCCACTCCGGTGGGCAATAGAGGGCCAGCCAGGCCATCGACTTGGCGGGGACTTCGGGCGGCTCCAGCCGGTTAGTCTCTTTTAACTGCTGGAAATACTGCATCATGTCTGGCGGCATATGTCCCGGTCCGTCTCGTCGGATCTGGTCCTGCATGGCGGTGTCAATCACCCCTGGACGCAGTGAAACCGCGATAATGCGAGGTTGCTCCACGGCCATGCAGCGTGTCAAGTGGTGCAGTCCGGCTTTGCTGGCGCAGTAGGCCGACCAGGCGGCCAGTGGATGGACGGCTGCTCCGGTGCTCACGTTGACGATCTTTCCTTTGCTTTCCAGTAGCCAGGGGGAGGCCAGGCGAGCCAGGTAAAGCGGAGCCACCAGGTTGACCTGCATGGCTCTGGACCAGGCCTCCATATCGACATTGGTGTAGATTCCAATCGGGTCGATGACGGCAGCATTGTTGATGACGGCGTCGATGCGCCCCCATTTGTCGCTGGCGGCACTGACGATTTGTTGGCAGACCTTGAGGTCGCCCACATCTCCTACAACGCCTATCGTCTCCGCGCCCAACTGCTTACATTGCTCGCGAACTTTTTCCAGAAGGTCCCCGCTGCGGGCATTGAGGACCAGTCGACAGGATTTCTTGGCCAACCAGTGGGCCGTGGCCGCGCCCAGTCCGCGCGAGGCGCCGGTAATGATCACTACGCGTTTTTCACTCATGGGCGCGGCTTCGATTTGCCCCTGAGGCCCTCCTTGATGAAATGACTGATAAATGTCTTTGGCAAAAGTTAAACCTTGTAGAAGTAAGGGGAATGCGTCAGGTACCGGGGAATTATTCTGAGCATGAAAATCTCGCAGGCCGGCAGCTCGACCACTCCCGCCAACCGTCCGCCCCAGACCAGCAAGCCAGAGGTGCTCGCTTACGAGACTTCTCAGGATCAGGTCACTCTCTACGGCGAAGATGGCCAGCAGATGGCCGGCTCAGACAAGCCCAAATCCAAGGGAGACAACTTCTTCAAGAATCTTCTGCTGCCGTCCAAAATGCCGGATTCGGTGAGCGCAGATTATGTCGCCAGCCGGCGCTGGAATTTTTTGATGGAGTTGTCCGGCTCGGTGCAGAGCTACCTGGGCACCGCGGCGGCACTGAACGCAGTAGGAATCGGGAACGGTCCGCTGACGGTAGGCCTGGCCTGGATGAGCCGCGACGCCATCGACGGGATCGGCAAATTCGCCGGCTCTCAGTTTGGACGTCAGGCCGACAAGGACCCCAAGAGCTGGGTGACCACCGGCGAATACGTGCACGCCGCCGGGATGATGATGGAATCCACTCTGGCTGTTTGTCCGCAGGCTTTTCTGGCCATCGCTCCGGCCGCCAATGCCGTCAAAGCCTTCGGGTCAACCGTCAAAGGCGCCGCTCAGGCTCCCATCGAGCTGCACCAGGCTCGCGACAACAACCTGGGGGAGATGCGCTCAAAGAATAACAATCAGACGATGCTGGCCGGCATCATCGGCGGCGGAATGGGGTTCGGCCTGGAAAAGCTGGGCTCGCATTATATTGGCTCGGCCGCCACCCCCATCTTGATGGCCGCCGCCACCGCCACCAAGCTCTTTGCCACCCATGGCTACGTTAAGTCCCTGGATCTGGACCCGGTGACAGAGAAACGAGTCAGCAAGTTTGTCCACAAGTGGTTGGATGTTGGCAAAGCCAAAGGCGGCGAACTGAAGAAGCTCAGTCTGGGCGCCCCGCTGGCCGACTTCGTCAAAGACCCGCTGCGTTTTCGCGAGCTGACCGACCTTTACGGCTCCCGCAACTACATTCTGGATCTACAGCAGGATAAAATCGCTGTGGTTCTTCACCAGGACAGCACTCCAGAGGACCAGTTGCAGGCGGTGACCCAGGCCACCCTCATTCGCATTTTGCAGAGCAGTCCGCTCTATCAGGTCAAAATCGGCAAAGAGGGCGACGCCGCCGCCCGCGACTGGCTGCTGCGCACCAGCCTGGGCGCCGTTCCCGACGTGGTTGGCGCTTTCGCCCGTGATGACGACGACCCCCTCCGCTTCTCGGCCGAAGCCCGGCGCGCTCATTGGGACAAAACCGCCGGCCTGGACATCCCCCATGTTACCAAGGCTGATTTCCAGAAGCTGACCCAGTCCGTCCGTAGCGACTAAGCTCCTCTTTCGCTGGCCGGAAACAGCCCTCAGGCTGCGGGTTTTTCCTCGGCTTCAGCTTTGGGCTTTGGGGCATGGGCGGCCAGGAACTCCGCCTGATTGCCCTTCGTCTGGAGGGCTTTGGTCAGGGCTTCGTCCGGATCGATCATGCCGGCACCCTGAGAGTTGGGGCCCCACTTGCCGGGCAGTTTGTCGGCCGTGCTGGTGAGAATCTCGCGCACCTGATCGGGCGAGAGGTCGGGGTTGGCTTGAAGCATCGAGGCCACCAGGCCGGCGGCCACGGGGGTCGCCATCGAGGTTCCGGGCAGAGCCTGATAGGCCTTGGTCTTGTGGATCTCGGTGCGGCTGGTGGCCGCCAGCAGGCGGTTGAACTCAGCCTGAGCCGTGTTTTCGTCTTCTTTGAAGGCGGCAATGCTGCGAGCGCCCAGGCCCATGGCCATGAAGGTTTCTTTGGGCAGAGCGGACAGAGTTTCGAAAGGCAGCTTGTCCAGACCAGCCAGGGCTTTGTGCATGACGCCGTTGGCCAGACCGCTCTTCATTTTCTCGGTGGAAGGCGCCAGCGCGGCGAAGATATGCTCACCCGGGGCCACGATGTCGGGCTTCGGACGGCCGTCCTTGGTGGGACCGCGGCTGGAGAACTCGGCCATGGTATCGTCAGCGGGGTCAGGCGTGTCTTTGTCGTCGGCGGCACCCACGGTGATGGCGTCCGGGCTGTTGCCAGGGGAGCCAACCGTCTTGCGACCGGGGCCTTCGTTGCCGGCGGCGGCCAGCACCACAATGCCCGCGTCATGAGCGGCTTTAACGGCCTGGTTGATGGGGTCGTTTTCCCAATCTTTGGAGGAAGGGCCACCCAGGGACATATTGATGACGCGGATACCCAGCTCGTCTTTGTTTTCAATGCACCACTGCAGACCCTTGATGATATCGGAATTGCGGCCGCTACCGGAGCCGGCCAGCACCTTCACGCCGATGATGTTGGCCTCACTGGCCATGCCTTTGTGAATGCCCTCGCTCATGGTGCCGTCACCGGCGGCGCAGCCTGAAACATGGGTGCCGTGGCCATTGTCGTCATAAGCAATGGGCAGGCCCTGCACAAAGTCCACCTGCCCGAGCAGACGACCCTCGAAGTCGGGGTGAGGATGGACACCGGTATCCAGCACGGCGATGGTAACACCTTTGCCGGTGTACTTCCGGGTCAATTCCGAATCAAAGCGGGGGGCGGTCATTTCTGCGCGCGGCTTGTAGGGTTCAACCGGCTCGGAAGGCTTTTTCTCCTCGGCCACTTCCTCTTCTTCCTCTAGACTGACCGAGGGGTCGGGGGGCAGGAAGTTCTCGACCTTGTCCGGGACCAGGCGGAAACCGCGCTTCTCCAGTTCAGAGGCTTGCTTGGGGGAGAGAGAGGCCAGGTAGCCACCCACCAGACCCAGGTCTTCGTGAATCTCAGCCCCGCTCTGCTCTACAACCGCCTTGGCGCTGGGCCCCTCCGACTTGAAGAGGCTGCTGGCCTTGGGAGGCATCACCACGTAAGCTTCGCGGTTGCCCAGACTGACCGAGTCGCCGCTGGATTCGGAGGCGGTCTGGCGGGCGAAATTCTGCGAGAAGCTGCGGAAAATCTGATTGGCGGAGTTGGCTTGGATATTCACGGGTACCGGGTCCCCTTCTCATGTGTCTTTGCACAACATTAGAGGGCCCGGTGAGGGGAACATGTTACAGAAGATTTAATTGGTCGGCAGCAAGGTCTCCAACGTCAAGCTTCCGACCTGACGATAGAGGCGAGCGATGGAGAGCTGCACGTCAAAGCGAGCTTGAACTTCCTGTGAGCGCGCCTGAATTAAGAGGCGTTGGGCGTCCGAAACTTCGAGTGAAGAACCCACCCCCACGTTGTAGCGCTCGCTGGCTAACCGATAGTTTTCTTCGTTGCTGCGCAGAGCGGCTTGGGCCGCCACGGCCCTTGAGCGGGATTCTTGCAGGTTCAACCAGGCTTCGGTGGCCTGCTGTTGGACTTGCAGGGCCAGCAGCTCTTGACTGCCCTCAGCCTGTACCCGCTGTGCCTCGGCCGCTTGGACTCCACCGCCCAGGGCGGGTTCGTTGAAAATGGGGAATGTCAGCGCCATTCCCACATTCCAGTTATAGGGTGAGGGTGGAAAATAGGCCTCCGACCAGGCGTAGCTATAGCTGGCGCTGAGGCTGGGATAGTATTGGGCCTGGGCGTTGCGCACTCGGGCCGCGGCCGCTTCCACACGGGCGAAGGCGGCCTGCAGATCGGGACGGGTTTCGGCCGCCTTGCGCACCGCCTCCGGGCGCGTCCAGTTGGGCGCCAGGAGTTTGGCCTCCAGCAGCCCGACCGGTGCGGCATCCGGGGTTCCCAGGCTGGTCAGGAAGGCGGTGACCGCTTTTTGTTCGCTGTTTTGAGCGGCGATCAGGCCCACCTGGGCCGTGGCCAGATCGGACTCGGCACGAGTGACCTCAATACGGGCACGCGTGCCGGCTTCGTAGAACCCTTTGGCTCGGCCCACCTGGACCTCTGCATTGCGAACGTTTTCTTTGTTGATTTCAACGTCCTGGTGAGTGCGCAGCACGGTAAAGTAAGCTTCAGCCACCCTAAGAAGCAGGGTCTGGACGGCGTCCCCTCGTTGCCAGATGGCGGCATCTTTGTTGGCGCCGGCGGCATCCAGGCTGGACGACGTTTTCCCAAAGTCGGTGATCAACTGGCTCGCGTTGATGCCAGTGCTGTAGTTGCGCACGCCGCCCGCCCGCACCACGCTCTGGCCTCCGACATTGGCGCTTTGGGCTTCCGAGTACGAAAATCGAACGTTGCCGTTGATGGTCGGATAGAACGGAGCTGAAGCGATGCGCATCTGGGCCTGGGCCTGGTCGATTTGAGCGTCGGCAATCTTCAGGTCGGGATGATGTCGCAGGGCGGTCAGCGCGGCTTCGGGCAGAGAAAGGCCAGGCAGGCCGGCGGTGGGAACTGTGACCGGGGCAGGGGGTACCGAGGAATTGGCCGGCGCCACCACCGGAGCTGACTGAGTGTTGGGTTTGGGGAGGGTCTGACCCCAGGCAACTCCTGTCAACAGAAGGAGCAGAGGCAGATTGGCAGTACGTACCATTTCCGAAGTTGGGTTACTCCTCGTGCTAGCGAATCCTTCACATCAGAGAATAAGGAGACTCTCATGTCCGATACTCGCCTCATTATTGAGCGCTTAAACCCCGCAGCCATTCCTCCTCGCAAAGCTCATCCTAGCGACGCTTGTTTCGATCTGTTCGCGCCCGAGGCTTACCAGGTTCTGCCCGGCCAGCGAGTGGCATTGGGGACGGGATGGTTGATGCAGATTGAAGAAGGCTGGGAGGTTCAGATTCGCGGTCGCAGCGGCCTGGGTAAGCGCGGCATAGAGGTCCACTTCGGCACCATCGATCATCTTTATCGTCAGGAAGTAAAGGTTCTGGTGCACAATGCCTCGGGTCAGCTGTGGGAGGTGGCCGCCGGAGACCGGGTGGCTCAGATGAAGCTGGCCCGGGTCTGGGAGGTCGAGATCGTTGAAGGCAGGGTGGAGCCCACCCAACGGGGCGGTCTGGGCTCGACCGGTCGATAGAGGCCCGACCTCGATTCTGCCGAAAAATGCGCGATGTCTGAGCGGGCCGACTGCCTGGTCTCTCGCAGTCTCGACTTCTGGCTGATCGGCGGCGCCAGCCTGCTGGTCTACCTGATCATGCTGGTTGCGGCTGACTTTCGCGGCCTCTATGGGGTGCAAAATCAGTTCGGCAATCTGGCGATGACCATGGCCACCATGTCTTTGTTAGTGAACTACCCTCATTTCCTGGCCAGTTACCGTTTGGCCTACGGACGAGGCCGGGCTTTTTTGCTGAAGCACTGGTTTCAAACGCTGATTGCTCCGTGTTTGATGATCAACTTTTTGGTCGCCGCTTACTGGTTTGCTAACCAGCCCGGCAGCAAGGCCCTGTGCGAGAAGATGCTGGGCGCTGGCATCAACTTTATGTATTTTACGGTGGGCTGGCACTACAGCAAGCAGGCGTTCGGCTGCATGATGGTATACGCGGCTTACGACCGCTATCCGCTCACCCCGATCCAGCGCGAATCCATTCGCTACAGCTTGTTATCCGTTTGGTGGTATAGCTTTGCCTATGGTAATTTGGGGCCGGGGGGCACGTTCTGGTCTCTGAATTACGCGACCTGGCAGGTTCCTTTCTGGATTTACGACATCACTCGACTGACGTTCTTTGCTCTGCTGGGCTGGACGCTCTATCGTGTGCTCTATTGCAACTGGAAGTCAGGCAACCGACCTAACCCCACCCTCTGGGTTCCTTACCTGGCCATGGCCGTCTGGTTTGCCCCCTGCTTCCGTCAGCCCGACTATTTCTTTTACGTGGTGCCGTTTTTTCACTCACTCCAGTATCTGACGTTTGTGTATCGAGTGGAGCGCTCTCGCCCGGCCCTACGCCAGTCTGCCTGGCGCGGCAGCCTGCTGGTGCTGAGTCTGCTCTTGGCAGGATGGATTGCCTTTGAGCTGGTGCCTGGTAACCTGGACCAGCTCTACGATAACTTGCGTACCTTTGGTTTCTCTTTCTTCTTGCTTTCGGCCAATCTGTTCATCAATATCCATCACTACTTCCTGGACAATGTGCTGTGGAGGGTGCGCGAGGATGAGACGGTGCGCGCCGCGCTCTTTGGTTAGTTTCGTGGGAAGAAACTGGAGTGTAGCTGGATCCAGTAGCCCAATGGATCGCCTTTGCGTCCGCACTCCACTGTGACCTCGTAGAAGGCCTTTTTGGACTTCCGCCCGTTGGGCTGCACTTCGTCTTTGTCGTGTTTTACGAAAGTCAGGCCGGTGATGTTCTTGGCGAGCAGCAAACCCTGTTTGCTGCTCAAAAAACTGGCCGGAACCACAGGCGGGGCGGCGTCTTGAGGGGGCGGAGGATTGATGGTCTCCTGGTTGGGGGTCGTGAGCTGGGCCGCAAAGCGCGCAAGGTAACGCATCTGGCCTTCGTTGTCTACATAGAAACAACCATAACCCTGCCAATATAGCTGGCGCATCGTATCGAATCGGGCTTTGCCACTTGAATCGAAAGGGCTGGCGTAGGAGATGCCACGGCTATTGGGATAGCTACCGAAGCCTGAGGGTGGTGGAGCCGGGCTGTCGATAAAGATGAGTTGCGGAGCGCTGTTTTGCAAAGCACTGTTCAGGCGGGAGAGAAAGCTAAGCACCCCGCGCTGGCAGTCGTTGGCTTCGGTGTTGAGGCGATAAAACCGCATGCCCTTATCAATGATCAAAAAGACGGCCAGAAACACGATGGACACCAACGCCGTCGAAATCGTGATCTCCAGCAGCGTCATGGCGCGCCGAGCGCGGCCCCTAGTTGGTGCGGTAGAGGTGGGTTTCATAAACCAGGCTCTTGTCCCCGCCCGCATAATCCGACCAAAGAACCCTGACCGTCAGCTTGCGGAAGGTGTTGTTGGGTGGTGGGAAGTTGTCGGTGGTGTAAAATTGGTAGCGGAACTTGCAGTCCACGGATTTGCCGCGGATCTCGCTGATCGAGTCTACGTCTCCTTGCTCCAGCGGAGTATTGGCGGGGTCGACGGCTGGAGGCTCGCAGGCATAGAAGCCAGCCGCGATTTTTTGCTCAAGCAGAGCTCGAGCCAGGGCTGCGGCGGCCAGTCGATTGCGGCTGAGGGTCTGGGACGAGTAGAAGCTCGACCAAACCCCCAGAAATAGAAGCAGTGAAGTGCAGAAGATCATACTGGCCACGATGACTTCCAGCAGATTGTGGCCCCGACCGTTTTTCACAGGCAGCTGACGGCCGAGAGCAGGCAACCGCCGCAACCACAGCCGCCCCCTGGGGCCGGAGCGGGCGCTGGTGCCGGCGCTGGAGCTGGAGCTGGGGCCGGCGCCGGAGCTGGTGCCGGAGCTGGCGCGGGTGCTGGGGCCGGAGCTGGCGCTGGTGCCGGAGCTGGTGCTGGGGCCGGAGCGGGTGCTGGTGCCGGAGCTGGCGCTGGTGCTGGGGCCGGAGCGGGTGCCGGGGCCGGAGCGGGCGCTGGGGCCGGAGCGGGCGCTGGTGCCGGCGCCGGACCCGCGACGGGAGGCAGTGCGGGCAGCTTGGAGGCCCAATCGACGGTGGGCGAGTCGGTCTTGGTATCACCGAAGGTATTCAGGTTGGTGAAGTCCGCCTTGCCCTGAACCTTCTGAAAGATTTGAGTGTCGAAGTGGATTCTGGACCCCTGGCTTTTGATCTCCTTGGCCTGGACGGACCCAAAAATGTCCGAATTCTTGATGGTGGTGGTTGAACCACCCGCAGCCAGCAGAAAAGAACCCTTCGTGTCCTGGATGGTGACGTCTCCAGAGTTCTCGTCCAGCACATAGATCTGCAGATTTTTTGGTTTTTTGCCCCAGTTCAAGCTGGCGCTATTTTTGATGTCGAGCTTGCTTTTCACATAAACGGTGGCCGGATTGGCTCCCGCGCTGACATTGACCTGAGTTCCGTCGAGCAGCAGATCGCCGTCGATGAAATAGGTCTGACCTGAAGTCAGGTTCCAGGTGGAGCCAGGGTTGTAGGGGGCGGGGGGACCGGGCGAGGTGGGGGGAGTCAACGTAATGTAGCCCGACGAGACGGACGGAGCGAAGGTCTGCGGGATGTCCTTGTGTCCGTAGCTCTGGGTTCCCCAGGCCTTGGAGGCGGCATCCGAGAGAATGGCCGAGGCCGATGAACCTGTTCCTGTCTGAATATTGCCGTCCACCACCACGCCGCCATCCAGCTTGATCACGCCGTTGCCGGTGTCGTTACTGCCCACCGGTGCTTTTTTGGTGGAGTTCGCGCCGTTGGTAGCGCTAACATAGGGTCGGTACCAGAAGGTCAGATCGCTGTAGGCCGTCGCGTCCGCTGCGGTCGATATGGCCGGATCCGCTGTCCCCGATGTTGGCGTGGTTTCCGAGTCGAAGCTGTCGACCAGCCCCCCCTCGAGCTGAAGTTTGCCGTTGGCAAAGAGGGCTTCGTCAAAATGATAACCCGAAGCGTTCAAGAGGCTGCTCACGGAGGTCATTTGAATTTTCTTTTTGCCCTCTACCAAACCGGTGGCGCTGATATAGATGCTGCCCTCGGGAATGGTTGAGCCGTCGGGGGCAATGGTGCTGCGGTAGGTCGGATCGGAGACATAGGAGGAGTTGTTATAGACCACCACCAGAGCCTGCACATCGCTGCGGCCAGGGAAGACCACCTGAAGAACATCCTCGCGGTCGGCCGTGATGACGGACGGACAGGGTGATCCGTCGTTGTAGGCGTGAGTCCAGCCTGGTCCGCGGTGAGCGCCATCTTTGGGAGTGTTGAGCTGTTCGAGAGCGCTCTGAATTCCGCTGTAGGCCGCGTACCGTGCCCGGTCCCCATATTCGCCGTCAGCAACCGCGCCCAGGGTCTTGACCGTGGTCAGCAGGATGGCACCGGTGAAAAGGCTCAATACCGAAAGAGCGCTCATGACGGCCACCAGACCGATGCCCTTCTTGCGCAATGACTTTGCGTATCGAACAACCCCACCAAGCATATCTCAACCCTCTCCTCCATCCATGAGGATACACAAAATTGTAAGGAAAGACAATGCTAAAGCCTCTCCCCCTCCAACCAGGGAGAGGGAAACTCGCCCAGTGTGCCCGGGATGGTGTGCACGGGTACTCCCGGCAACTCGGTCATTTCCTGGATAAAGATCAAGCGCAGCGAAGTGACGGGAAGGTCTGGATGCTCCCGGTTCCATTTGCGCCCCATGTAGCGCAAAAACATAGGAACGTGTTGAGGATTCCAGCGTTGCCAGAGGTTTTGGTAGATGCGCCTCCAGCGCTGGTTCTTGAACTGTGCACTGACAGGCTGGGGCTTTTCATAGGTGGCCGGTTTGCCGGTCATTAGATCCAGGATCTGGCCGTCGGGACGGATGCCTTCCACCACGAACCAGCCGTCCTGTGGGTTGGGCTTCGGAGCAAAGAGCGTCCAGTTTTGCATCATCCCGGTGCTACGACCGTAATCCATGACGACCTCGCGCACCATTCCGCGCGGCTGACCCAGGTTGAGCTCGGTGATGGTGTAGGTGTTTTGTACGAAAATGAAGACAATGATGGAAGCCGAGGCCAGTTTGTTCAGGACGCTGGGGCGATAACCCGAGGGGGGTGGGCCTTCGCCTTGTTCCGCAGAATCCTTGAATTTGAGCAGCTGGCCTTCGATGAAGTCCATCCAGGGTGTAGGCCAGAGGAAGACCTGCACGGTCAGACAGATGGGCATAAAGAGCCCGAGGTGCATACAACTGGCAATGCCCAGGTGCAGGCCAATCAGCAGGACCAGATTCAGGCTGCGCGTCCAGCTATTCACCACGGGGCAGAGCAAAAGCAGGGGGGTGGTCAATTCGATGGCCAGCACCCAGAAGGTGAGGATTCTCAGTAACGTGGTGTGGGGAAGTAGCGCACGAGCGAATCCGGTCGAAAACTGATCGATGTTCAGGGTCATCCAGATGGCATCCCCGGTCTGGCGCCAAACCGGGTCGCTCTTCAGGATTCCAGCCGCGAAGTAGAGGACGCAGAATTGCAAAACCATGGCCGCGCTCGCCGGGCTCAGGTATTGATTTGGCAGTTTTCTCCAGTGCGGGTTGCGCAGAGCATCCACCGACCAACGTGCGCCCAGGGGTAAGAACAGGCCGATAAAGAGGAAGAGCTTAAGGGTCAGATCCCCGCCGTCATTGACGAAAAGATTCCGGTTTTGAATCGAAGCCAGCAGATACCAAGAGATCAGCCCGGTGGTTCGCGAGTAAAATCCGACCGTGAAAAGAACGGCCACCACCGCCGCAAGGCCCATGACCCCGGCCACCTCCCACCAGCTCTCCAGGTGCCGGTAAAGTTCAAGGTGTTTGAAGGTGTTGGGGCTGGAGGGCATAGAGGCAACCGGTGTAATGCCGTCGGGCAGGTAAAAGGCGCCGATATCCTGGCAGCGGATGAACAAGTCGAGCAGAATCATCAGCCCGATGGCCATGCGGGCCAGTGCGATTGCCCGCAGGTCGAGTGAGAAGACCTTCATCGCTCTAGGACTTCGCTCAGCCCGCTTAAATTCTTCTTTATCGAGGGTGGCCGGCTGGCAGTAGCGAATCCTAACTCATGTCCACAACCACGGCACCCGTGCGCGTGAACTACCTGGTCTCCCGCTACCTCGATTTCTGGTTGTTGGGGGGGGCCAGCGTATTCACCTACCTGGCCATGAGCGCGGCCGGGGGCTTCCGCAACTGGTATGGAGTCAGCAATCAGTTCAGCAACGTGGCCGTCACCATGGCCACACTGGCCCTGTTCGTCAACTACCCGCATTTTCTGGCCAGTTATCGCCTGGCCTATGGCCGAGGTCAGGAGTTTGTGGTCAGGCACTGGTTCAATCTGTTGCTGGTGCCCGCCATGCTGCTCAGCTTCCTGACCTGTGCCTACTGCCTGGCGGTTGATGAGAAGAGCCTGGATGCCAGTCAACAGATGCTCGGGATCGGCATCAATTTTATGTTTTTCACGGTGGGCTGGCATTACACCAAGCAGGCCTTTGGCTGCATGATGGTCTATGCCGCCTACGACCGTTATCCGCTTGACCGCATTCAGCGGGAGTCGCTCCGCTTCAGCCTGCTTTCGGTCTGGTGGTACAGTTTCGCTCAGGCCAGCCAGAGCGCGGGGGGCACCTTCTGGTCCTTGAAGTATGCCAACTGGCAGCTGCCCTACTGGGTCTACCAGGCATCGGCCGGTGTGTTTTTCGTCCTGTTGAGCTGGGTGGCTTACCGCGTGCTGTACCGTAACTGGAGGGCGGGCCACCGCCCTGGGGTGACCATGATGATCCCCTACGTCGCCATGTTGCTCTGGTTCGCGCCCTGTTTCCGTCAGCCAGACTTTTTTTACTACGTCGTGCCGTTCTTCCATTCGCTGCAGTACCTGGCTTTCGTCTACCGAGTCGAGCGCGCGCGACCCAGTATCAGGGAGTCGGCTCAGCGCGCCACGGCTCTGGTGCTGGGGCTGTTGCTCACCGGTTGGCTGGCTTTTGAGGTTGTGCCCGGCAATCTGGATATGTCCATGAACGCCACCACGACCTTCGGGTTTTCTTTTTGTCTGGTGGCCTTCAACCTGTTCATCAATGTCCATCACTACTTCATCGACAACGTCTTGTGGCGTGTGCGCGACGACGCTCAGGTGCGTCAAGCGCTCTTTTCCGACCCGGTTTAAATGCAAGAACTGATCGTCGTCACCGGCCTGCCGCGAAGCGGCACCTCACTCTTGATGTCGATGTTGGAAGCGGGCGGGGTGCCCGTGCTTGCGGACCAGCAGAGGCCTGCGGATCAGCATAATCCCCGCGGTTACTATGAGCACGGTCGCCTCTTGAGCGACCCGGATCCAAACTGGCTGAAAGAGCACGGTGGCCAGGCCATCAAGATTCTTTATCGCCAGCTGGAGAATGTGCCAGCCGATCTTGAGGCTCGTGTGCTTTTGCTGGAGAGGGATTTGCGGGAAGTGGTGGAGTCACAGCAGCGCATGCGGCCTGCTCCCGATCTGGACTGGCTTGACCTGTTCACCAGGGAACTGCGGCGCTTTAAGGGCTGGTTGGCGCGCCAGCGCTGGCCAGTGCTGTTGGTTCAGCATCGTCGCTTGCTTCAGGATCAGCAGCGGCAGCTGGCTGAAATCCAGGCTTTCTTAGGCCTCGAACTGAACCTGCAGGCCATGGTCGCCCAAGTCGATCCAAGCCTTTATCGGTGTCGGTCGTGCTAGCCTACATCGGGCCCGGACCAGGGCTGGCCGTGCAGGCCCCGGCCTTGCTGCTGCTGACCGGGATCTTGCTGGCGCTCCTTTCGCTGCTGACCCTGCCCCTGCGCTGGTGGTTGCGTCGACCCAAGCGACCCGGTCCGGCTCAGACCAGTCGGGTGGTGATCCTGGGGCTGGACGGTTTGGAGCCAGACCTTCTGGAAGCGGGTATGCAGTCCGGTCGATTACGGCATTTCAAGGCTCTGGCTGAGGAGGGCGGTTACCAACGCCTGGGCACCACCTGTCCGCCGCTATCGCCGGTGGCCTGGTCCACCTTTGCGACTGGATTATCTCCGGGACGTCACGGCGTTTTTGATTTTGTGCATCGCACCCACGACCTGAGACTGAAGCTGGCTTTCTCAGAAGTCTCGGGAAAGCGGGCCCGGCAGCTGCGCAAGGGTCGAAGTTTTTGGGAGATTCTTGGGGATTACGGAATCTTCTCACAAATTCTGAGAGTGCCAGTGACCTGGCCCTCCCCCCCCTTCTTCGGCACCTTGCTTTCCGCCATGGGTGTGCCCGACCTCCGCGGCAGTCAGGGAACCTATACTCTTTTCAGCCTTGAACCGGAGCAGCTAAAAGAGGGCACTCATGTCTTGTGGGAGGAGGGTGAGGCCCATTGGGAGCTGCCCTGTGGTTCGGTGCGACTTCGACTCCAGGGCACAACTTTGAGTTGGCCGGGGGGTTCGTGCTTGCTCAAAGTGGGCGAATACAGTCCATGGTGCCGGATCCGCTTTGGACGGTCACCCGGCCTGGTCAAGTTCTTACTGCTGAATGAAAACTCAAGACTTTATGCCACTCCCGTGCAGTTGGACCCTGAAAGACCCGTATTGGGGCTTTCTTACCCCAGCTTCTTTTCAGCCGTTCTCTCGCTCTTGCATGGGCCTTATGCCACCTGCGGTCTGGCCGAGGACACGGGCGCCCGGGAAGATGGGGTGCTGAGCGAGGCCCAGTTCTTGCGCCAGTGCTACGACATTCATCAGGAGCGCAAGCAGCAGTTCTTTCATTTGCTCAAGCGCACCCCTCGGGGTCTTTGCGCGGCTGTATTCGATGGACCTGATCGGATCCAGCATATGTGTGTGAATCAACAGGAGCCCATGGAGCAACTCTATGCCGAGATGGACGAACTGGTGGGACAGACGCGTGCCTGCATGAAGCCCGGCGAGGTCCTGATCGTGTTGTCCGATCACGGATTCAAGCCTTTCCAGCGGGCCGTGGACGTCAATGCCTGGCTGGCTCAGCAGGGTTATCTCAAGTATGAGCCGGGCGGTCAGATCCTATGGAAGCAAACTCAGGCTGTGGCCCTGGGCCTGGCCGGTATCCACCTGAATCTGCGCGGGCGGCAGAGTCAAGGATGGGTTGAATTTGAACAGGCGGAGCAACTGAAAGCTTCGATTCGGCAGGGCTTACTCGCTCTGGTGGACCCGGCCACGGGGCAGAAGCCTCTGGTGGACGTGCTGGACAGCCAGCAGTGCTACAACGGGCCCTACAAAACGGAGGCTCCGGATCTGGTGCTGGGTTGGGAAATTGGTTATCGAGTGGCCAAAAGCGCCGCGCGTGGGGAGGTGGGGGAGGAGGTCTTCAGCGACAACACCTCGGCCTGGTGCGGCGATCACTGTCTGCACCCTGAGCGCGTGCCGGGCATTCTGCTCTGTAACTGGCCGTTGCAGACCGGCGCCCACCTGCGCGACCTGGCCCCCACGGTGCTGGAGTACTTTGGGGTGCCGACTCCACAAAATCTGGAGGGCCGTTCCCTGTGCCGCTGAGCTGGAGGGGTCTCGTGCGGGCTCTGGGTGTGCTCGGCCTGGCCTGGTCATTGGGGTGTTCGCCGGCTCAGCCCGGCCCACGCGTCATCGTCTTGGGCCTGGACGGTTGCGATCCTCAGATTTTGGAGCGGATGCTGAGTTCCGGCCGCTTGCCCAATTTCGCCCGGCTGAAGGCCATGGGTGGTCTCTGGAACCTGTCCACCACAAATCCACCTCAAAGTCCGGTGGCCTGGGCGACCTTTCTGACCGGCCAGGACCCGGGCGGGCACGGACTCTTCGACTTTCTTCAACGCGATGCAAAGACGCTCGAGCCTGTCACCTCAATGTCCGAGGTGCGGGATGGGAGCTATGTCAGGAAGCTGGGAGCTCCCCCCTTTTGGGAGCAGCTGACAGCTCGGGGAATTCCCGCTACTTTGCTGCGTGTTCCCTGCTGGTTTCCGGCCTCCCCGCAAAAGGCCCATACTCTGACCGGGCTGGGCACGCCGGACTTGCTGGGTAGTTACGGCACGTTTACCCACTACGCCGAAGGACCGGCCGAGAAGATCAGCGGAGGAACCTGGGTCACGGTTCAGGCTCGACAGGATGTTGTGAGCGCCAGTCTGATCGGACCCGGTAACCAGGCCTGTCCACTCAGTTTGCACCTGGACCTGGCCAACCATCAGGCTCTGATTGAAGTCGGCGAGCCCGAATCTCAACCTTTCTTGCTGAAGCAAGGAGAATGGTCGGATTGGATTCCCGTGCAGTTTCCTAAAAGCCAGGGAATGGTTCGCTTCTTGTTGCGCTCGCTGCATCCGTTTTCGCTCTACGTCTCGCCCCTCAATGATGACCCTGGCAACCCCAGTCTGCCTCTTTCCAATCCGCCCAATCTGGCTTCGCACCTGGCTCGTCGTTGCGGGCGTTTCTACACCCAGGGAATGGCTGAGGACAGCAAGGCGCTCAGCTCCAAGGTGCTCAGCGACCAGGAATACCTTCAACAAAGCCGGGAGGTTCTTGAGGAAAACCGACGCTTGCTGCGCCAGGGATTGAGCGAGTTTTCGGGCGGGCTGTTCTTCTTCTATCTCTCTCACCTGGATCTGCAGTCGCATTCGTTCTGGCGGGACCCCGCCCGAGTTGAGGAAGCCTACCTTCGAGTTGACGCTGTGCTGGGTGAAGTTCTCCAGGCGGTCGACCAGCGCACCACTCTTTGGGTGCTCTCGGATCACGGTTTCGCGCCCTTTGAGCGGGTCTTTGACCTGAATGCCTGGTTGGCCCGGGAGGGCTACCTGAACAGTGCACCCGGTCAACCTCTGAGTCTAATTCAGTGGTCGAAGACCCGGGCCTACGCGGTGGGTTTTAACGGACTGTATTTGAATCTGCGCGGTCGTGAGGCCCAGGGCATCGTTGAGGCGAAGGAGGCCGACAGTCTACGGGCCGAGTTAGTGGCTCGACTCAAGGCCCTGCGCGATCCGGCCAGCGGACAGCCGGTGATCCACCAGGTTTACGACAGTCGCTCCATTTACAGCCCCAGCCTGCGGGGTCAGGCTCCCGATCTGGTGGTGGGTTATGAGCGTGGCTTTCGCGTCTCCTGGGAGAGCGCGTTGGGACAGCGATCGGCTCAGGTCTTCCGGGATAATCTGGATCACTGGAACGGTGATCACCTGATCGATCCCGAGCTGGTCCCGGGGGTGTTACTCTGCTCCAGGCCAATCAAGGTTAAGAATCCTGAATTGAGAGACCTGGCTCCCACCATCCTGAGGCAGTTTCAGGTCACACCACCATCGGTCATGGCCGGTCGAGATTTACTGGAGGATTGATGTTCGGACCTAAGATACGCATAGAGGCATCTCTTTTGCAGAAGGCTGAGAAGCGGGCACAAGAGCTGGGCTATGGCTCGGTGGATGAGTATCTGAGCCATTTGATCGAGCAAGACCTGCAGAAACTCACTCCGGCTGAAGACGAGGCGGTTCAGGAACGGCTGCGCGGTCTGGGCTACCTGTGAGTCCTCTGCTTGCGGCGGGAGCGTTGCTGGTGGCCATCTGGTGGCTGATCCTTCGCCGCTTCGCTCCACCGGACCGATTGCAGCGGCGCTCCCAAGGTCAGATTCTTGAACTTTTGCTTTACGCCGACTCGCCCGGCCTGACGGCCAGAGTGCTGGCCGATCTGACGGGCACCAGCTGGCGCTTGCTGCTGGCCTTATCCCCCGCCAGTCTGTTATCGCTGCTGTTGACAGTGCTGATCTTGCTCGGTCTGCGGGGATTCTGCGACTGGCGTCCGCCTGTGCCCGGCGAAAGGCTGCTGGTGTCGGCCGCAACAGTTGAGCCGGTTCAGCTGCGGTTGGGTCCGGGGCTGCGTCTGGATAGCCAGCCTCTGCGCACCCCCTCGGCCACATTTTGGCGCGTGGTGGCTGAGTCACCAGGTCGTCACGAAATCTGGCTCGATCATGGGCAGCATGCTCAATTGCAGGTCGGGCCGAGCTGGGCCTATCTCCGTCCTCGGCAGGCAGGATTCACCATTCACTATCCACATCGCCAGTTCTGGTGGCAGGAGCGGCAGCTGGATTGGCCGCTCGGCCTCGGCCTGAGCTGTCTGTTCTGGCTGGGCCTGGCCCTGGCATTCAATTCTTGTTGGTGGATTCTTGTTAGGCAGGACGGCAGATCAACCTCGAGAAACAACAAGAATGGCGGAATCATCGGGTCTACAGCTCAGGGTTAAGGGGACCAACCCGCCGCAGATTACGGTGCTGGAGATGCGCACCTATCAGATTGGCCGCGGCGTTTCCGGTCGCAATACCAGCCGTCCCGGCTTCCTTTTTTACACCGAGCCAACCCTTTCAGTCGAACACGCCCAGCTTTACTGGCACGATCGCGAGATGACCTTCGTCTTGCGTCCGACTTCCAACACCAATCCAAGCCTGGTCAACGGGGTCAAGGTCTCTCAGGGACAGGCACGCGGGGTCAAGCCTGGGGAGTCGATCAAACTTGGCGACCTGGAACTGATCTTGGAACGAGTGCCGATTCCTCAGCAGCAGAAAGCCCGTAAGGGAACTCCTGAGAAGGCTGGCCTTTGGGGCCAGAGTCTGGAGCAGATTCGCAACCTGCACCCCAAAAACCGCAAGGCTCGGGCTAATCTTCAGGAACTTTCCGTGTTTACTCGCCAGCTCTCGGCCATGCTCGACGCTGGTATCCCCATCGCGCGCGCCCTGCACTTTTTTTCGGAAGGGCTCACCGGCGGCGACCTGATTGAAGTGGTGGAGATGCTCAACCAGAAGGTCAACTCCGGCAGTCGCCTGTCTCACGCCATGCGCTCCTATCCCCACGTATTCTCTGATGTCTACGTCTCGTTGGTGGAGACGGGGGAAGAGTCCGGCCAGCTGTCCATCGCCATGCAGCGCCTGGCCGATTTGTTGGAAAAGCAGTTGAAGATGCAAAAGCGCATCATTGCCACCATTACTTATCCCGCAATCCTACTGTGCGTCTCGGTGCTGCTGATCTGCGCCTTTATTTTCGGCATCTTGCCCATGCTGGAGCCCATGTTTACCAGCATGAAGATCGATCTGCCCCTACCTACTCGCATGCTTTTAGCCTCGCGGCTGATCATGCTTCCGGTCGCCATCACGCTGGTCGTCACCGCCGTTTCGGCCTGGTTTTTTCAACCCTTTATACGTAGCTTTCTGGAGAAACGCCCGCCTTTGCGCAAGAAGTTGTCCAGGGCGCCGCTCTATTGGCCTCTGGCCGGTCCGGTCATTCGCAAGATCGCGGTGGCCCGCATTCTATATTCCATGGCAACTATGCTGGAAGCCGGCATGACCCTGGTCCACAGCATCGCCCGGTCTTCCCGTGTCACGGGCAACTTTTGGATCGAGGAGCAGATGGCCATCAGTAAGGCCGCCGTCATTGACGGCGAGACGATTGCCGACGCCTTCGGAGCCAGCGAAATCTTTCCGGCCCAATCGCTTCAGTTGATTACCATTGGAGAAGAGACGTCCAGCCTGTCCACCATGGTCAAATACGTGGCCGACATGTACGATGAAGACGCTGACATGGCTCTCACCAACATGGCCAATATGTTAGAGCCGCTCTTGATGGGTGGGATGGGCATCATCGCTGGTTTCATCGTGATCAGCGCCATCCTGCCCACCTTGGAACTGATTAATCACCTGTAGTCTCGGGCGGTCCCGCTAGACTGGTCATTTTGTCCAGACTGTCGATCAATTCCAGGCTGAACCCCGTTTGACCGAAATCCACCTGAAACTCGGCTTCCATAAACAGGATCACCTGCATCGCGTCCATGGAGTCCAGCAATCCGGAGAGGAAAAGGCTTTGATCGCCCGAGGCCACGGCTGGTCGACCGCGTTGCTTCAGCAAGGAAGACACGAATTCGGCAATTCGCTGGCGCATCCAGTTGCGTTTGCGTAGGCGATCCTGCAAACCTTCCAGAAGGGAGTCGTGTGACCGGCTGGTTGGCGATCGACAAAAGTCCCAGGCTGCAGCGATTGGCCACCACCCCCGCGGGCAGGGCACTCCTCTTTCTTCTCTTTAGCTGGGTTTTTCTGGCCATCTACCCCGCCACCGATCTGTCGGGACGGAACACCGGCCCGCAGATTCTTGCCTCGGCTCTGCTGTGCTCCCTGGCGGGGCCTTACCGAGCTCACATGTTGGCTGCCACCACACTCCTGAATCTGCTGCTGGCTCCCAACTGGTTTCCTTCCTTCTGGCTTGAGAAGATGGTTTCCGGGACTGAGCTGCAGGCCAGCCTGAGCTGGGGTCGCCCCCTGGCTCTGCTGGTGACCTTGCTGATGAGCGCCGCGGCCATGCTCGTGCTTCGACGCTGGCGCAACCGTTGGCCACTGTTGCTCTTCTTCAGCAGCTATGCTTTGCTCTGGGGGGTCGGTTTCTATAGTCAGGGCCTGCTGCGGCTGGCTGCCTTCCTGCTCGTATGGTCATTTGGCGCCTACCTGATTTACCTGGCCTATGCGCTTCGAGACCAGTTGTCTCCAAGGCCGAGTCCGATCTGGTTTCAGTTGGCCAGTTTTCATCCCTATTTCTCTGGCACCTGGATTCCCATTGGCCTGGGTGCGGCCAATCTGCGCAATTCGCAGTCAAAGAACGCAGAGGAACTGGCGGTCTGTCAACTCAAGGGTTTGAAGCTGGTCTGCTACAGCTGGCTGATGTTCAAGCTCGGCGACCTCTTTCTGGCGGCGCGCGCTCACCTGGGCATCCCGGAGTTTGGGGCTTTGCTGCATGCCCAACTGGCCGGCACGGCCCTATACAGTCGGGGTCTTTGCTGGAGCAGTCTGGTCATCTCGTTCTTTGAAGGCATGGTGATGGCTATCTGTTGGGGCAATCTGCTGGTGGCCTGCGCGCGCCTGGGCGGCTTTCGCATTTTGCAGCAGGTCTACAAGCCGCTGGCGGCCACTTCGATTGCGGACTACTGGAACCGCATCTCCTTCTACTATAAACAGGTGGTGGTCGATCTGTTCTTCTTCCCCGCCTACGTGGGTTATTTTAAGAATTACCCCAGAGTGCGTCAGGGATTTGCCATCCTGATGGCCGCTGGCGTGGGAAACCTGGTCTATCATTGGCGTAACCTGGTCAGTGTTCTGGCTCGAGAAGGCCTGGCCCGGACGCTTTGGGGAATGCAAACCTACTGTGTCTATTGCTTCTTTTTGGTGCTGGGGCTGTGGATTTCCCAGTTGCAGGTGCAGCAGCGCAGCCGTCAAGAAAATTTGACAGGCCGGCTGCTGGCCTTGTTCCGTATCGTTCTTTTTTACTGCCTGCTGTCGATTTTTGACGAGATTCATACACCCTTTACTCCCATCGACCGCTTCGGCTTTATCGGTTACCTGGTGGGACTGTAGCTTTTGCATTTCTCCTTGTTTTTTGGTATCCTACGTGGGTATGAGAGGATTTCGCGCATGAACAAGTTCCCTCGAGGTCTTGGCCTTCCGATGATCCTTGGTGCTGTGGGCATCCTGGCTCTGGCGACCGGAGTAGCGGGTGCCTACGCGGTCAATAATTTGGGTGCGCTCTCGCGAGAGCAGTCCTATGACATGGCCCATTATGCGTCCTATAGCGGGATTCAATGGGGGTTGGCCCAGGTCACCAAGTATCCGCGTATCTCCAGTCCACCGGACACCGCCGTTCCCGAGAAAGCCGACTACGTTGGCGACCTGGGCTTCAACAGCAACTCGGAGCTGAGTTGTAAGGTCTGGATCTATAGCAATCTGGCGACCGCCAATCCGCGCTGGTCCATGGCTCCCGACGGCACCAAGCTTCCGGATGGGACGGTCTATATCGTTTCCAATGCTCTTTTCAATGGGAATGCCACCTCGCGCACAGCTCAGTTGACGGCCTTATGCACGCCGACTCTCTTTTACTTCAACAACGCCCTGCTGGGTGACGCGGCTGTCAAAGTCATGAATGGCTCGATCCTCGATTCGTTTGCTGGTGGCACCTATCCACCGGCCACTTTCGTGAACAGTTCGGCCAACGTCACCACCAATGACGAGACCACCCCGGGCGCGATCACCGTGGATGGCGGTTCAACCCATGTCTACGGCGGCGCTTACTACGGCCCCAGTGGAAGCGCGGCTCAGGTGGTGGTCAGCGGTGGTGCCGTCCTGGATGACCCGCCGGCCGCTTTGAACAGTCAGGTTCCCCTGAAACTGAGCAAGCCTCCGGGTCCTCCCATTACCACCAAAGCCAATTCGGGCCTGGACTTTCATCTGACTTCAGGGGTCACCACCCTGACTGGTGGGACCACCTATGTCATTGACGGCAAGCTGATCATTGACCCGGGCGCTACACTGAAAATTCTGCCCAACCCCTCGCCTCCAGTGGTTGCCCCCGGAGACACGGCGGACCCGCAGGTGGATGATGCCTTTATCTTTGTTAAGGGCGACATTATCGTCAAGGGAACCTTGGGAGATTTTGCCGATAAGCCCGAGACCCTGCAGCTCTACGTTCCCAAGCAGGGCGGCGGTCATACCTTCACCATGGATAACGGCAAGGGTAGCTTCACTCTGGCCGGTCCGGATGTGACCGCTTTGATCGATAACGGTTCTGAAGTGAACGGAGCCATTATCGCGAAGTCGATTACGGTCGATCATACCAGTAAGATCCACTACGACAACTCCCTGTTCAAGAAACCCAGAGGGCCGGCCGGCTGGTCTGTGGGGGCCTACAACAGCGACCACAAGGATTCTAACTCAAACGGAATGATTGTCGCGCCGCCCGCGCCGGTCGCGCCAATCCCCGGTCCAGGTCCAGGACCCGGGCCCGTGCCTCCCGCCCCGCCGCCGACCTCTACCACTCCGCCTTCGACCAGTGGCACTTCCAACTCGACCCAGATTCCCTGATGAAGAAAGTAAGCGCCCACAATCTACTTGAGGTGATCATCGCGACCGTGATCTTCGCCTGCGCTGCGGTATTCATGACGGTACTCTGGGCTCAGTATCATCAGGCTATGACCATGAATAAGAATCGAATGGTGGCGATGTCCATCGCTCGTTCTGAGATCGAATCTCGCATCAACGCGGGCTTTACCAACCTGGATCCCGCCCAGAACAGCCTGATCACCGTGGGTGGTTTCGGGCAGCCTGCCGCTGTCTCCAACTACACATTCCAAAGTCGGTTGCGTGGCCGAGTGGTCAACACGGCCTTTCGCGCCACCTTTACTTCGCAAGATCTGAACACCCTGGTCCCTCCCATTCCCCGTCTGGCCCACTTAAAGGTCGTCGTCCAGTGGAATGAGAAAACGGGGCCGCCCCTGTCCAGCTTTCCGGCCGGCACCTTTGGGAACATGAGCGTGGTCTATGATGCGAATATCTTCGATGGTCGCCAGTAAATTTCGGTCGGGTACGACCGTGCTGGAGTTGCTCATCTCCATGAGCGTGCTGTTTATGGTCTTTGCCGGTGTGGCCGCTATTCTGGTTCAAGGTCTCACCTATCTGCGCGCCAACCAGAGCGCTCTGGACGCGCAACGCTCGGCCGTCATGGCCGTCAACATCATGACCCGCGAAGTTGAGCATACCCGAATGGCATACGCCAGCCTGGAAGTGGATGGACTCAGCTTTGCCGACCCCTACGGCGGCCACGACGATCCGGCCAAAGGCATCGTCACCGGTATGAAGGTGGACACCCTGGGGCAACTGCTCTGGCAGCGCTACATCGGTTACTACCGAGACCCAGCCACCAACCGATTGATCCGTAAGGAAGTCACCTGGGATATGTGCCCTGAGGTGCAGGGGTCCCCTCCCAGCCCGTTTGTGCCTCAGCCGGCCGGAACCTATACCTGCGGTCCGCCCATCAATCCGCTTCATCCCAACTGCAAGGCATTTTTTATGGGTTCGCCGGTGCAGGGCAGGCTGGTTGCAGCCGACTGTTGTGCCTTCAACGCCACCAACTACGTCGATACCAATCTTCACGTGAGCGCCATCAAGGTCTCCCTGAATTTTGGCGACCCTGACCCGAATAACTACAATCACTACTGGTTCGAGATCTCCACCGTCATTTCGCCGAGAAACTAAGGAGAATGCCCAAAGACTGGCTCTCACTTGACTTGCGAGCCCTGGCTTACCTGAGGGTGGTGCTGGCCTTGTTTGTGCTGGCCGACTTCGGCAACGCTCTGCTGAATGTGGGGGCTTTCTATTCCGATCAGGGGATCTTGCCCCGAGCGGCCGTGGCCATCGCGCCGTCTCAACTACCCTTCAGCGTTTTTATGGGAAGCGGCAGCGCCGAGGTGCAGGTGATCTGGATCCTCTTCGGCATGGTCTGCAGTCTGCTGGTGCTACTGGGAACTTATACACGCACCGGGATTTTTTGGGCCTGGTTCATTCTGGCCAGCCTGCACATCCGGAACCATTACGCCGCTGACCGCGGCGCTATTATGCTTGAGTTGATGCTCTTCTGGGGCTTCTTTTTGCCTCTGGAGGCGCGTGCATCCTTGGCGGCGCGACGCAATCCCGGCTGGGCAGCCCTGCCCAATCAGTTTAGAAGTCTGGGCACGGTCGCCTTCCTGGTCCAGATCGCGCTGGTCTACATTTTCACCACCGCTCTGAAAAACGGACCGGAGTGGGCCCTGGAGGGCAACGCCCCCCTGATTGCATGTCGCAGCGCCCAGGTCTCCACGCCCTACAGCGAATGGCTTGCGGCCACTATCCCAAACCTGCTCAAAGAGGCCAATGCTCCGGTCCTCACCTTTGAAGCCGTGATGCCGCTGTTGATCCTTTGTCCGATCGCTCACAATCGTTTGCGTTTGCTGGCGGTAGCGGTCTCCTTACTTTTCCATCTGCACAACACTCTGGTCTTCAAGTTGGGCTACTTTCCGCTCATGAACGCTGCCTTTTCGCTGGTGATGCTTCCCGGGCCGTTCTGGTCTCGAATCTGGCCGGGTAAAGACCCTTCCGACCCCAAGGTGCCTGCGGACTCACTGCCGGCCGGCTATCGGCTCTCGACCATGGCCACCGGCTGGCTGATTTTGTGCCTGATCTACTGTCTCTTCTGCAATGTGAAGACTTGCCCCAGACCGAGAAAGACCAAAATTCCTGAGCCGATTCGTAGCTTTGGAAAGGCCTTTCGTCTGGAGCAGAGTTGGGAGTTGTTCAGTCCATCCCCTCCCAATGACCTGTGGTTCCGCATGCTGGCGGTCGACGCTGAGGGCCACGAATACGACTTGCTGCGGCCCGATCTCAAGGTCAGCCTGGATCGACCCAGGGCTCCCATGTCCCAAGTCTCGCATCTGTGGCAGATGGTTTTGCTCAATACGGTCTACTTTGAGGACAGGGACCTTCGCCACGGCGTCTTTGAATACTGGAAGAATCACCTCCATCGCGGCTTGACCGTCACAAAGTATCAGGTGGTTACGAGGGATTTTGATGAGCAGGATCGTCCGCTTAGCCCCGTCGTGCGCACCCTCTGGCCTCCCGAGCATCGTGTCCAAGTCACCCTCTAGGGGTCGCGGTTGTTTGCTGGCGGCCCTGGCTCTCGCTCTGCTGGCCGGTTGGGCCCTCTATCCTGACCAGGTTCAACCGCTGCTCAGCCTGCCTCATCAAGCCCAGGTCAATCTTCTAGCCCCGAGTGAGCCGTGCGCTCAGGATGAGAATTTCCCGTTTCTGACTTCGGATTTCGCCATTGCCAAGGATTCAGATGGAGCGCGGATTCTGGTGGCGACCGCACCCGCCTTCAGCCGCATTCGAATGCATCTCCATTCTCCTGAGACTCTTCGGTTGAGCTGGACGGCCCGTTTCCAGGAGGGGCTGGAGCAACGCATTCGCTGGAAAGTCAACGGACAGCTCTGGGTGCAGACCGACTTCAGCACCCGCTGGCGAAGATTTCAGGCTGACCTGCCGGCTTCCTTGCTGAAGCCGGGCAACAACGAGCTCAGTTGGGAAATGCCGATCAATCAGCGGCTGGCTTTCTTGCATTGGAGTTTCGCGCCCGGCCAGTCCAGGCAGGCCCAGCCCCCGCCCCTTGAACCTGATGGTCTGGTGTTGCAGCCTGGCACTCCCCTCAGTTTCGCTCTGAACTCGGGTGGCATTCCGGTTTTGGAGGCCTCATCACTGCGAGGCGCGCAACTCCCTGGAGTGGCCGAACTCAAGAACGTTCAGCTTCGGGTGAGTTTGAGAAGTCCAGGGACGTATTGGGAAAAGAGAATTGCCCCCGAGCCGGGGGGGTTCAGGTTTCTGCTTCCGCGGTCCAGTTCCGGCTGGAGCCGACTGCAGCTGGAGGCCGTTTGTCCGGACAAGCCACTGCCCGGTCAGTTCGGCCTCGCTCTCCAGGGCGCTCGCGTGCGCATCAAGAGCGCCCCTCGGCCCGCCGCTCCGCTGGAATCGAAGGCGTCTGCAACCGACCCGGCCAGGCCTCCAGTCATTTTGTATCTGATCGATACCTTGCGGGCCGATCACCTGGGTTGCTACGGATACAACCCCTCGCCTTCGCCCAATCTGGATCTGTTTGCACAGGATTCGGTTCGTTTCGAGGATTGCACTGCCCAATCGGGTTGGACCAAGCCTTCCACGGCCTCCATTCTGAGCTCTCAATGGCCCTGGGGTCATCGGGTCCAGGACTTTGCCGATCGGCTTCCGGCCGGTGTGCCCTGGTTGCCTGAAATCTTGCACCAGAACGGCTATCGGACCGCGGCCGTTGCCACGAATGCTCTGGCCGGTTCAGAATTTGGCTACAATAGAGGCTACGATTTTTTTAAAATGGCCAGCCGCACGACTTCGGAGGAGGCTCACAAGGAAGCCGTCCAGTGGCTTGAAAAGGTCGACCTGAATCATCCCTTTTTTCTATATATGCACACCCTGGACCCGCACTCCCCCTATCTGCACAGCTCCACTTACAAAGGTTGGGACCGAGTGCAGGCTCAGGAGGCCGACGACGAGCCCTTGCTGCTCAATGATCTGGCCGCCGGCAATCGCCTTCGTGGGCGTGACAATCGGGACCTGAAGGGTCGCCTGGAGCGGCGCCTCAAAGACTATGACTTCGAGATTCAGAATAATGACCAGAGCTTTGGCAAGCTGGTGGCCTGGCTCAAGGCTCATCAGATCTATGACCAGGCCCTGATCGTGGTGGTCTCAGATCACGGCGAGGAGTTCCTGGAGCACGGCAAGGTCGGACACGTCAATTCGCTGTATCAGGAATTGCTGCACGTTCCCCTGATCATCAAGTTCCCCAAGCAGCGCTGGAAAGGTACGGTGGTGCACAGCACCTGGCAACAGGTCGATGTCGCCCCCACCGTGCTCGAAGCCTGCGGACTGGAGATTCCCAAGACCTTTCAGGGTCGGGCCTATCTGGGTCAGGAAGGCGAACCGGGTCGTCTCAGCTTCTTCTCCGTGCAGGCGGGCAAGTTTATCCTGCGCAGTCAGAACGGAATCGATGCGCTTTATAACTGCATTCGTGGTGTGCGTCAGGGAGGTTGGGTCTATCAGCGGGTCATCTCAGGAGCCGCCGGCCGATTTGAGCCCGAGGAGTTGTATAACCTCTCGGATGATCCCGGCCAGCAGCACAACCTGGTGGATATCGATCCGGGCCGGGCGCTGGATCTGGCCATTCTGCTGGAACCACACTTTCAAACCGTGTTTCAGGCTCCGCCCAGTTCACCAGAGGCTCAGCGGAAGCTCATGGAGATGCTGCGCTCGCTGCAGTACGTGCGTTAAGGCTCAAGTAGGGCCCGTAACTGAGCCCGATCGACCTTACCGCCCGCGTTGCTGGGCAGGCGCTCTAATATGTGCAGTTGGGAAGGCAGCATGAATTCAGGCAGCGAGGCCTGAAGCCGCTGCCGGAATTCGGCTTTGGTCAGGCGGGTCCCGCCCACAAAAGCCACCAATTGATTGAGTTCACCCGGACGCTCGGGCCAGCTCAAGGCGGCTGCCTGGCAGCCGGGGTCAGCCCGGCGCAGCAGGCTCTCAACCTCCTCCAGCTCCACTCGACAGCCGCGGATTTTGACCTGATTGTCGATTCTGCCCAGAAAGTGGAAGCAGCCGTCCGGGTCCTTGCGCACCCTGTCCCCGGTCCGATAAGCAGGCCGGCTGTCCAGGCTAAAAAAGCGCTGCTCGGTCAGCTCTGGTTGCTTCCAATAGCCCGCCGCCACCTGATCTCCGATAAGGACCAGTTCGCCTGATTCGGGCGCGATTTCTACCTCCAGCCCGGCCAAGGGCCTTCCCAGCGGAACCAGCTCCCAGTCGCCAGACAGTTCCTCCATTTCGTGCCACATCCAGGCCACGCTGCCCTCGGTCGGCCCATAGAGATTGAAAAGGCGTGCCTGAGGGGCCAGCTTGCGCCAGGCCTGGAGCGCGTCTCGGGGTAGGGCGTCGGCCCCGAAGGCGCACCAACGGAGCTCGGGTAGCACCGGGGCTTTCAGTGCCAGCATCATCTGCAGGTGGGCCGGGGTCAGGACAAAGGATTGAATGGCCTGCCCGGCCAGAAAGGTGTGTGGGGCCATGGCCTGCTGGCGAGGCACCAGATAGAGCGTGCCGCCGTTCTCCCAGCAGGGGAACATGTCTAGAATGGAGCCGTCAAAGCTCAGCTCAAAGTTGCCGGCCACTCGATAAGGCTGATCCAATCCCATATCCTGGAGCAGTCTGGCCATCAGCCCGCGCACCCCCTGGCAGCGCACCATCACGCCCTTTGGCTGGCCGCTGCTGCCTGAGGTAAAGATTACGTAGGCCAGGGAATCCTTGTCTACCTGAGCTGGTTCCGCGGAAGCTGGATGTTGCAGAAGATCGGCCCGGGCCCGTCGTGCCGGTAGATGTTCCTGGAGGGCCGGAGTCAGCCGAGTCTCTCCTCGCTCATCCAGCAAGAGGGCTTCCGGTCTAAAAGACTGCAGCACCTGGAGTAGACGTTCTTCGGGCCAATCCAGACCCAAAGGCAGGTAGGTGGCGCCATTCCAGGCGCAAGCCAGCACCGAAAGGCAGGCCGCCGTGGAGCGACTGGCCAGGATGGCCACGCGGGGAGTGGCGCCCAGCCAGCCGGCTACAGCCCGAGCCCGATCGGCCAGCTCCCGGTAAGTCAGTTGCTGGTCTGCTACAAGGGCCAGACGCTCAGGATTCTTCAGGCTGTTAAGCCAGAAAGGCAGAGCGAGATTGTAGTTGGGCTGCATTCCCGCCGGTTCGGCCTGCGCATCCAGGCCGCCTTTCCGTCTTCAGAGGGAGGTCGCGTAGCGATCCGGAAGTCTCGTTTATGTTCGAAAGCGCCCAACTCGACCGTAAGATCTCTCGCCTGGAATTTGATCAACGCGAACCCGACTTGCGGGAGCGTTTGCTGGATGCCCAGGCTCGCTTGCAAACCGCCCGCTTCAGCGTGGTGGTCGTGGTGGCCGGGGCCGAGGGAGCCGGCAAGGGCGAGACCGTCAATCGCTTGATGAGCTGGCTGGACGCTCGTGGAGTTCAGGCTCACGCGCTCGGTGAACCCAGTGAAGAAGAGCGGGAGAGACCCGAATTCTACCGGTTTTGGAGGCGCTTACCGGCCCGCGGACGGATCGGTGTTTTTTTCGGATCCTGGTACACCCAGCCCGTTCTTCAGCACTCACTCGGGCATCTGAACGATGCCGAGCTGGAGGATGGACTGCGCCGCATTTTGGATTTCGAGCGCATGCTGGAAGCCGAAGGGGTGCTGCTGGTCAAGCTCTGGCTCCATGTCTCCAAGAAGCAGCAGAAAAAGAAGTTCAAGAAACTGGAGAAGAACCCGGAGACCGCCTGGCGAGTGACGCGCCAGGACTGGCGTTACCACAAGACCTACGACGACTTCATTGGCTCGGCCGGTCGGGCTTTGCGGCGGACCGATACAGGTCTCTCCCCCTGGCACATCATTGAGTCGGCCAACAGCCGTTATCGCGACCTGACTGCGGCCGAGACCCTCCTGAGCGCCATTGAAGCCAGGCTGGAACAGCCCGTTGAGGAGGCTCCGGAAGTAGCACCTCTGCCGGTGCCGCTGCCCGTCAACGTGATTTCCAGTTTGCAGCTTAACCAGGAACTGAGCGAAGAAGAATATCATCAGGAGTTGCCTCACCGGCAGATGCTGGTAGGAAAGCTTGCGCGCAAGCTGCACCGCCGTCAAAGACCGGCTGTGCTGGTTTTTGAAGGGGCCGATGCGGCTGGCAAGGGCGGCGCCATCCGGCGCCTGACCGAGGCCCTGGATGCCCGCCACTATGAAGTTGTCCCAATCGCCGCGCCCACTGACGAGGAGCGAGCTCGGCCCTATCTGTGGCGTTTTTGGCGGCGTCTGCCGCGTTGGGGTCAAATCACCATTTTTGACCGCTCCTGGTATGGTCGAGTGTTGGTGGAGCGCCTCGAAGGTTTTTGCGGTCCGGCTGATTGGCAGCGGGCGTTCGCTGAGATCAACTCTTTTGAGGAGCAACTGGCCGAATCCGGTTGCGTGATCTGCAAGTTCTGGCTCTCCATCAGCCCCGAAGAGCAATTACGGCGTTTTCAGGAGCGCGAGCAACTGGGCTTCAAGCGTTACAAGATCACGGCTGAAGACTGGCGCAACCGGGACAAGTGGGCTGCCTATCAGGCGGCCGCCTGCGATATGGTGGAACGCACCAGCTCGGACCTGGCTCCCTGGACTCTGGTGGAGGCCGAGAACAAGTATTACGCGCGCCTGAAGGTGCTGGATACGGTAGAGAAGGCCCTCAAGAAGGCACTGAGCTGAAGCACGAGGCCCGGTAAATCGTCTCGGGATTCGGTATGCAACAGCGCTTCATACACAGGTAGGGAGTGTTTCACTTCGAAGGGAGCTCGATGCAAGAGCAGCCTTGGGTCGTCGGAATCGGCGCATCGGCGGGGGGGCTACAGGCCCTGCAACTTTTCTTTCAGAGTGTTCCGAGCTCGACGGGGCTGGCCTTTATTGTGGTCCAGCACCTATCGCCCGACCACCGCAGCCTGATGATCGAACTCCTTTCCCGCTATACCAAACTTCCTGTTTCGTTGGCAGAGCCCGGAGTCGAGGTTCAACCAAATCAGATATACCTGAATCCGCCATCGCACAATTTGGCCTATCGGTCCGGACATTTGCAGTTGCTGGAGCGCGAAGAGCGAGCCTTGAACTTTCCGGTCGACCTGATGTTGGAATCGCTGGCAGGGGAACTGGGTCGCCAGGCCATGGCGGTCATCCTGTCTGGCACAGGCAGTGATGGCGCCCGGGGAGTGCGGGCAATCAAGGACGCGGGTGGGCTGGTGGTGGTTCAGCAGGAGAGTCAGGCCCAGTTCGATGGAATGCCGCGCTCCGCTCTCAACAGCGGCGCAGTCGACTTCAGTTTGCCCGCCGAGACCATCATTGAGCATTTGTTACACTTCAAGGAGCACTCCACCAACTGGGATGAGGGCCGAGGCGATTTGCTCTTGACCGAAGTCATGGATGCCCTCCAGGTCTCCAGTGGAATGGATTTTCGTGGTTATAAAAGAGAAACCGTCATGCGCCGAATCGAGCGCAGACTTTCCTTGCTGCAGGTCTGCAACCTGTCTGACTATCTCAGGCATCTGGAGTCAAATCCGGACGAAACTCGCCAGCTTTTTCAGGAGCTGTTGATCGGGGTCACCCGATTCTTTCGCGACAGTGACTCGTTCCTCGTTTTAGCAAAGCAGCTTAAGGCCCTGGTCGTGGCTCAGTCGAACAAGAGGGCCGAACTTCGCTGCTGGGTGGCCGGCTGTTCCACAGGCGAGGAAGTCTACTCCCTGGCAATTTTGTTGGCGGAAGTGAACGAGTCTCTTGGCTTATCCTGTCCGTTCAAGATTTTCGCGACCGACATCGATAGCTCGGCCCTGGAGGTGGCTTCTAAGGGTCTCTATCCTGAATCCATCAGCGACGACGTTTCTCCCGAGCGACTGGAGAAGTATTTTTTGGTCCGCGACCAGGGCTTTGAAGTGGTCCGGCAATTGCGGGAGCGGGTGGTGTTCGCCCGTCATAACCTGGTTCAGGACCCACCATTTCATCAATTGGACTTGATCTCGTGTCGGAACCTCTTGATTTACTTCGACTCTGACTTCCAGCGCCGGGCTCTGTCTTCGTTGCACTTTGGTCTGCGTCCGGGAGGTGTCCTTTTCTTGGGCCCGAGCGAGTCGGTGGGCGAGTTGACCGATTATTTTGTCCAGCTGCATTCCAAAGCACGTATCTATCAAACTCTAGGAGTCATTCGCGAGCCTCAGCGTTGGAAGGCTCGTCCGGGCGAAACCCCGGTTGCATCGGCGGTCAGCGAGCTGGCGCTGGCTGTTGAGGCTGGCTATCGCATCCTGCTCGACCGTTTTTGCCCCCCTGCCTTCCTGATTAACCAGAAGGGGGAGCTTCTGCACGTCTTCTCGGACGCGCAACACTACCTCACCTTTTCCCACGGAAACGTTCGAGTTGACCTTCCCAGCTTGTTGCCCCCCCGCCTGGCCGCGCTGGTTTTAAGCGGACTCAGCCGCTGTTGCAAAGACGGTGACGAAGTTGAGTTCCCTCAAGTTGAGGTTAATCGTGACACCAGCAAGCTTACCGTGAGCTTACGAATGCGTTGTTTCCGCCCAAGACGCATCAGTGCCGTCTACATTCTGGTTTTGTTTGAAGAGTTGGCCAGCCGACCGCAAGTGGCCTCGTTGCCATTGATTGATACTGGAGACCAGGACCTGGCCTATTTGCAGCGTGAGCTGGACCTCACTCGAGAGCACCTTCAGTCCACCATCGAGCAGCTGGAAACCGCCAACGAAGAGCTGCAGGCCACCAATGAGGAGCTGCAGGCCGCCAATCAAGAACTGATGTCTTCCAATGAGGAACTTCAGTCCGTCAACGAGGAGCTTTATACGCTCAATTCCGAGCACCAGCTGAAAATTCGAGAATTGACCCGCTTGAACCAGGAGATCGAGAGCCTGCTCAGTGCGACTGGTGTGGCCACCCTGCTGGTGGATGCCGACATGCATATCGTGCGCAGCAGTCCGGCTCTGCGCGAATACCTCAACGTGCTTCCTGGCGATACGGGACGTCCGGTCAGTCACATCACCCTGAACTTTGATTTCCCCGAGTTTCTGGACGTGCTGGCTCGTGTGGTTCGCGAGGGTAGCACTTTTGTGCAAGATTTTTGTGGTCGCCAGGGCAAGGAATTCAGGGTCAGCATCCAGCCTTTCTTGGGCGAGGGCCTGGATGCCGGCGCGCTGGTCAACTTCATGGATACCAGCGATCACATCCAGGCCGGTCACTTTAAGTCGCTTTTTGATTCGATGGGTGCTTGCCTGGCGGTTTTAGAACCTGGGGGCGAGATCGTCCAGGTGAATCGAGCCTGGTGTGAGTTTGCCGAGGCCAACGGGGGAGCGGCCGCAGCCGAGGCCTGGCTGGGCCTCAATTATCTGAACTATCTCGGTGGTGACGCGACCTTGCGCGAGAATTTGGAGCGAGTTTTGCAAGGTCGACAGGCCGCATACCAGGTGGTGTATCCCTGCCACGCACCTCGCGAGAAGCGTTACTTTTTGCTCACAGCCAACCATTGGGCACGGCAGCCTGGCGCACTGGTGCTCCACTCCAGGCTACCAGAAGCAGCCATCAAACACTTTGAGGGTCTCGCTTAAGTTTCTCGATGGCTCCGGCCAGCTCTTGTGGAGAAAAAGGCTTAGGAAGAAAAGGGAATTCCTGGCAGGCATTCTCCGAAGTGTAGCCTGATGTGAGCAGGACCGGGATTTTAAAACGTTGTTTCACCTCCCGCGCCAGCTCCAGCCCGTTGCGACCCGGCAAGCTCACGTCAGACATCACCAGGGTCGGCAAGTTCAAGGGGGTGGCTTCTTCGAGGAAGCGCTCAGCTTCCTCAGCCGAAGCCAGTGCCACAACCTGGTATCCTTGCTTGGCTAGAATCCGCGTTACCAGTTTACGAATGTGCTCCAGGTCTTCGATCAGCAGCACGCGAGTTTGCTGTTGGCTTGGGAGGGCAACTGGTTTTGCATCGGAAGGTTCCGGAACGTAAGCCAGAGCAGGCAAAAAGACCCTCATGGTCGTGCCTTTTTGGATCCGGCTCTCAACTTCGATGCCTCCACCGTGTTCGGCAATCACTCCGTAGGCGGCTGCCAATCCAAGGCCGTTGCCCTCTGGTTTGGTGGTAAAGAAGGGTTCGAAGAGATGGTCCATTTGTTCCGCGGACATACCGCAACCATGGTCGCTGACGGAGATTTGGGCGTAACTTCCGGGGGGCAGCCTTCCGGTGCGACAAAGATAATCGCCTGGGAACTCTCGCCGGGTGAGTTTGAACTCGATTTGCTGGCCCTCACTCGAAGCGTCTGCTGCGTTCATCACCAAATTCATGAAGACGTTTTCAAGCTGGCTCACGTCGCCCTGTACCAAGATCGGCGAGGGACCCGGCTCGATCACGAAGTTGAGTTTGCATTGGCGGCTACGTACTGCTCGCGCCAACAAAGCTCGAAACATTTCGAGTTTGTGACAGAGAGGAAAGCGTTCGTAGGCCCGATTGCTACTGCGGGCAAAGGTCAGCAGTTTCTGGGTCAATTCCTGACCGCGAGCTCCCGCTTCCAGTATTTCTTGCATCAGTTCTGTTTCGACTCTGTTGGACGCCATCTGGAGCTCTGAATTGCAACGGACCACCACCAGAAGATTGTTAAAGTCGTGGGCCATTGCTCCGGCCAGTCTTCCTACCGCCTCCATCTTTTGCATTTGCACCAGGGCGCGTCGGGAGATCTCCAGCTGGCGCTCCTGGCTGCGCATCTGACTCAAGTCCTCAGTGATCTCCAGATAGCCCTGCAGGTAACCGTTCGGGTTCATCCAGGGAGAAACTGTCAGTCGCACCTCCATCTCTTTGTCTGGCCCCGGGCGACGGCAACAGAGCTCGAGCGGTGGCGAGTCCGAACCCATGCTTTCCAACATGGTGAATAAATCTTGAGATGCGACCGGGAAAGGACTGGGCCGACCCACCTTTGCGGTTGCGTCCCACCCATAGAGTCTTTGGGCCGCCTGGTTGTAGTATGTGATCAGGCCTTCCAAGGAGTAAGTCACGACCGCCACCGGTAAAGACTCCAGGATCCGATGCATTGTCAGCGTGGAAAAAAGGGGGTGTCGTTGCTTGGAAAAGTCCGGTTCCAGGCGGCGCAAGTAGGCGAAGAGAAGACGTCGGCCGCGAAAGTCGCTGACTCTCCAGAGCACCTCGACATGCCGGGAGTCCAGTTGGATACGGCTGCGCTGGGAACTCGCCCTGGCGGAGCGGAATCGGGCTTTGATGGCGGGCGGAGCGAAGACGCCACCGCTCAAGCCTTCCGAGAAGCGATAGGGCCTTAAGCAGTCCCCCAGGCCCAAAAGCTGAGCCGCTTGCTCACTCCAGCAAAGAGCCTCGCCCTGGCTGGAAAAGATTAAGCAAGGGTCTGGGGCGATTCCCAGCGCCTCTTCTAGAAAAGTCAAGTTGCCACTGGCGACCAGTTGTTCCAACGAGCCCCCAATCTGAGTTTGAGCTTAGCACCAAGGTTGCCGGGTTTGAATGATCTTGATCATACTGCGGACCCTTTCCAGGGTGGACAGTGTGAGTGTTTATCGGGTATAAAGAAATCTATACAATGATTTGGATGCTGTCTGAATCACCCTGGAGGATGCCATGAAGCTTTTGCTTGAGAGATATAAGGAGTTTCGCCAGTCGGTGCTCAGCGCCAATCGCCAGTTCTATGAGAACCTGGTTCTGGGTCAGGAGCCTGACACCATGCTGATCACCTGCTCTGATTCGCGCATCTGCCCCGAGTCGATGTTTGGCTACAAGCCGGGCGAAGTCTTTGTCCTGCGCAACGCCGGCAACATTGTGCCCTCCTACGGAGGCGGAGCCAGCGGCGGCGAGGTGGCTACCATTGAGTATGCTGTGGCCGTACTGAAAGTGAAGCATATCGTGGTCTGCGGACACACTGGCTGCGGAGCGATGAAGGCTCTCTTGGACCCGGACTCGGTCAGTTCCCTGCCGGGCGTGGCCGAGTGGCTGCGCAGCGCTGAGAACACCCGCCGGGTGGTTATGGATTCCAACCTCAAAGCGGACCCGGCTGAGCTGGTCTCGGTCGCCTCCCGCGAGAACGCACTCTGTCAGCTGGACAATCTGCGTACTCACCCGGCGGTCGCCTCGGCCGTGCGCCAGGGCAAGCTGCAACTGCACGCCTGGGTCTACAAGCTGGAAGATCACGTGGTGGAAGCCTACAATCCCGAGACCCACCGATTCGAGCCCGTCATGGCCGACGAGCGCGTCAGCGTCTGACAGAATTGTCAGCTCACCCCGAGGTTCTAAAGCCTAGAATCTCGGGGTGAATATCAGCGTCATTTACCCGGTTTACTACCCCCACCAAGTTGAGCCTCGACTGGAGCTAGTGCGCATTCGCCTGAACTAAGAGCGGGCGGCAGGGCTCGTGCTCTTCGTCAACTGCCTGCCTGGCCGGTTTTCTACCAGATTCCCAGATAGAGTCGGGCTTCTTCTGAAGCGTGAACCTGAGGATCCCAGCGCGGGCTCCACACCAGTTTCACTTCGCAATCTTTGACTCCGGGCAGTCTCTTGACCGTCATCCAGACCGCGCTGGTAATTTCTGGTCCGGCCGGGCAACCCGGGCTGGTCAGGGTCATATTTACGTCCACCATGCCCGTCTCGGGGTTGGGGATGACGTCATAAATCAGGCCCAGATCGACAATGTTCATGCCGATTTCGGGGTCGATGACCTCCTTGATGGCCTCGCGGATTTCTTCCGAGCTGAGGGTCAGTGGGGTGACCTCGGTTTCAACGGGGGCTGCGGTCTCTTCCGACATATGGGTCAATCCTCCAAAATAACATAGACCTGGTCGTCGCTGACTTCGGTCTGGAAAATGTCCAGGGGGGTGAAGGCAGGGGGCGCCATCACCCGCCCGGTGCGCACATCGAAGCGCGCGCCGTGGCGGGGACACTCGATCTGGCAGCCTTCCAGCGGGCCCAGGCCGAGGGGCCCGTCATCGTGAGTGCAGCGGTCTTCCCAGGCGTAGTATTTGCCCTCCAGAAAGACCACTCCGATGCGCTCGCCCCCGACTCTCAGGACTTTGACCTGGTTGGGTGCAAAGTCCTGAGTGGATCCAACGGAGTGACGGGCCATTTATTTGGTTTTTCCCAGGGCCGCTTGCATTTTGGCTTCCAGCTTTTCAGCCAGCCATTCGCCCACGGCTTCGTGATCCATGCGCTCCACCACGGCCGCAAAGAAGCCCGTCACCAGCAGGTGTTCGGCTTCATAGGCGGTCAGGCCGCGAGCCTGCAGATAGAACTTCTGGTCGCGGTCGTAGGTGGCGAAACTGGCGCCGTGGGTGCAGCGCACGTCATTGGCTTCGATCTCCAGGCGAGGCATCGAGTCA
Source organism: bacterium (assembly GCA_018266105.1). Lineage (GTDB taxonomy): Bacteria > Vulcanimicrobiota > Xenobia > Xenobiales > JADMJV01 > JADMJV01. The sequence goes on from JAFEBA010000016.1 coordinate 265,152, forward strand.
GCCCTGGCTTTGTCCGACAGCAGCAGGTTGCGGTTCTGCTGATAGCCATCGATCTGCTGGGCCCCGGGCTCGCAGAGAATATTGCCGGCAAAAACGGAGCGAGCTCGGTCAGTCAGGGCCACGTGGCAGAGCACGTCCGAAACGGTTTTGCCAACCCGATGGTTCTGCTGGGCGTCCATATCGTAGTGCTGACGGCCCTGTCCCAGGACGATGCCGAGTAGCTCGGACTTGGCGCCCTCGCCGATCAAGTCGCTCTCGAAGAACGCCTTGGTCAGCTTGGTGCCGAAGCCGGCGAAGAGCATCTCAAAATGAGCGTCCTTCTCGACCTTGGCGTGCACGGTCGGCACCACCCGGGCCGTGTTGTTCCAGAGGTTGACAAAGACGTAGCGGAACTTGGCTCCAGCTTTGACGTCGACCTCGACGCTAGGGATGGCCAGCATCTCCGGATCATCGCTGGTGAAATACTCCACCAACGTGACCGAGCTGCCGGCGCCCACTTCCAGGTAGCTGCGCGGGGCGGCCATCCCTTTGCCTTCGAAGTGGTGGTGCACGAACAGAGCCTGCTCACCGGTGCTGACGTCCTTGCCCACCTTGAGGAAGGCACCGCCCTGGTAAACCGAGCCGTTGAGAGCGTCAAACAGGTTGGTTTTGGCCACCGGCGCCACGCTGAAGATGAACTCCTGGCCTTTTTCAATGGCCTCCAGAGTGACTCCGGCCGGCACCGCCTCGCCTTTCAGCATACCGAAGCTGGACTTGGGGGCCACCACGGCCTGACCTTCCGGCTTCACATTCTCGGGATCGGTGCGACGCCAGACTTCATCGCGGTAGGTCGGGAACGTCAGCGAGCTGAGGCGCTCGAAGGCTCCCTTGTGCTTGGGGGATTCCAGGCCCTGGACCTGAACGGGAATTTGCAGAGTGGCGCTCATTAGCCGATCGAACCTTCCATTTCCAACTGGATCAGGCGGTTCAACTCAACCGCATATTCCATCGGCAATTCCTTGATGAAGGGCTCAAAGAAGCCGTTCACAATCATCGCGATGGCGTCGTTCTCGGACAGACCGCGGCTCATCAGGTAGAAGAGCTGCTCGTCGCCGATTTTGGAGACGGTGGCCTCGTGGCCGACCTGCACGTCCTTGTTGTCGATCTCCATGTAGGGATAGGTGTCGGAGCGGCTCTTGTCGTCCAGCAACAGCGCGTCGCAGCGCACGTTGACGCGCACATTGTGAGCATCCGGGGCCACCTTGACCAGGCCGCGGTAGGAGGTGCGACCACCATCCCGCGAGATCGACTTGGACAGCACGGTGGAGGCGGTGTTGGGGGCCAGATGCACCATTTTGGCGCCAGCGTCCTGATGCTGGCCTTTGCCGGCATAGGCGATGGAGAGAACCTCGCCACGGGCGCCTTCCTCCATCAGATGCACGGCCGGATATTTCATGGTGATCTTGGAGCCCAGGTTGCCGTCGATCCACTCTACGGTGGCGTTCTTGTAGGCATAAGCGCGCTTGGTCACCAGATTGAAGACGTTATTGGACCAGTTCTGGATGGTGGTGTAGCGGATGGTCGAGCCTTCCTCGGCGATCAGTTCCACCACGGCCGAATGCAGCGAGTCGCTGGCATAGATCGGCGCCGTGCACCCTTCAATGTAGTGCACCGAAGAGCCGGGCTGGGCGATAATCAGGGTGCGCTCGAACTGCCCCATGTTCTGGGCATTGATGCGGAAGTAGGCCTGCAGGGGGATCTCCACCTTGACGCCGGCCGGCACTACGATGAAGGAGCCGCCCGACCAGACGGCCGTGTTCAGAGCCGCGAATTTGTTGTCGATGCTGGGGATGATGGTGCCAAAATACTTCTGCACGATTTCGGGATATTCTTTGAGACCCGAATCCATGTCCAGGAAGATGACGCCCAGCTTTTCCAGGTCTTCGCGGATGGAGTGATAGACGACTTCCGAGTCATACTGGGCGGACACGCCGGCCAGGAACTTGCGCTCGGCCTCGGGGATGCCCAGACGGTCGAAGGTCTTCTTGATGTACTCGGGCACGTCGTCCCAAGACTTCTCGACGCCTTCGTTGGCCTTCATAAAGTAGTGGATGTCGGAGAAATCGATCTCGGACAGGTCCGAACCCCATTCGGGCATCGGCTTGCTGTTGAAAATCTCCAAGGCTTCCAGGCGTCGCTCCAGCATCCACTGGGGCTCGTTCTTCTGCTTGGAAATGGTCTCGACGATCTCGCGGGTCAGGCCCTTGCTGGATTTATAGACGTACTTCTCATCATTGTCGTGGAAGCCGTATTTGTAATCCTGGCCGATTTCTTCTAAAAGTGCTGCATCAGAGGACATCGATGTTTCTCCTTAAACGCCGGCGGGCTCGAGGCCGTGGGCCTTGAGCAGCTCGTCGTAGCCATTCTCTTCGAGCTGCAGGGCGATTTCGGGGCCGCCCGACTGGACGATGCGGCCGTGAACCAGCACGTGCACCTTGTGAGGTTTGATGTGGTTCAGCAGGCGCTGGTAGTGAGTGATGACCAGCACGCCCATTTCCGGGGTGGTCAGTCGGTTGACTCCTTCGGAAACGATGCGCAGGGCGTCGATATCCAGTCCGGAGTCGGTTTCGTCGAGGATGGCCAGCGCGGGCTTGAGCATGGCCATCTGGAGAATCTCGCAGCGCTTTTTCTCGCCGCCCGAGAAGCCTTCGTTGACGTAGCGTTTGGCGAAGTCTTGATTGATGCCCAACTCTTGCATCTGTGCCACCAGTTCCTTGCGGAAGGGCAGCAGCTTGACGTTATCAGCGCCGCGGATGGCTTTCACGGAGGCCAGCAAGAAGTTGGCCAGGGTCACGCCGGGAATGGACGTGGGGTATTGGAAGGCCAGGAAGATGCCCAGCTTGGCGCGCTCGTCGGGCTCCATCTCGGTGATGTTCTGGCCCATAAAGTGGATTTCGCCTTCGGTCACCTCGTAGTTGGGGTGACCGCAAATTACGTTGGAGAGCGTGCTTTTGCCTGAGCCGTTTGGTCCCATCAAGGCATGAATCTCGCCGCGGTTGACGGTCAGGTCCAGTCCGCGCAGAATCGGCTTGCCGTCGACGGAAGCGTGCAGATTTTTGATTACCAGAAGGGGGGTCTCAGACATAAGTCACCTCGTTTTTGATTAGATTGGCAAAAGTTTGCTAAGGGAGATCAGTTGCTCTCCCTCATTGGCACCTTGCAGGCGTAGCGCTTCAAGACGCATGTCCTCCAGGGTGGTGCCGTCCAGAACTCTCAGAAGGGTGGTTTCCAGGTCGTAGCAGAGTCGGCGGCTGACGCAGCCGGTGGTTGTCCGGCAGCTATTGGAACGCATTTCTGGAACGCTGCATAAAATGGCGTCCATGTCGCCTTCCACGGCTCGGACGATTTCACCAATGGTGATGGCCGAAGGCCGGCGCGACAACTGGTAGCCCCCGCGTGCTCCCCGAGTGGAGAGCACCAGCCCCTTGTGGCGCAAAGCGTTGAGGATTTGTTCGAGATAGCGGCGGGGAATCTGATTGTCCTTGGAGAGATCGGCCACGGCCATGGGCTGAGAAGCGGCGGTGCAGGCCAAGGCCAGACAGGCGCGGAGTCCATAGCTGCTGCGAGTCGACAAACGGAACAAGCCAGATACCTCTTTCTCTCGAAACCAGGGTCAAGTTAAAATACTTGACGCCTGGTGTCAAGTTTTATGGCCAGCCGAAACTTCGTTAGAGTTCAGGTGGGCGCAGTTAGTCTTACCTCTGGCTTGGACGCTTTAAACGCAATTCCTACTTCTGCAGTGGGAATTGGCCGGTTAGATTTCGACCTGGGTTCCCAACTCGACCACCCGGTCGGGGGGCAGATTAAAGAAGGCGGTGGCGTCCTGGGCGTTGCGCGACATCAGGGCAAAAAGGCTCTCGCGCCAGATGGGCATGCCCGAGTATTTTTCGCTGCGCGGAATGACGGTCTCTTTGCCCAGGAAGTAAGTGGCGTCCTGAGTTACCGGCAATCCGTCCAGCACCACTCGTGACAATTCGTCGGGCACGTTGAGCTTATCCATGAAGCCGAACTGAAGTCGAACCAGGTGGAATCCGTGACCCAGCGAGGAGACCTCGGTCCGCTGTGAAGAGAACAGGAAAGGCTGATCTACGATGCGCACGCCCACAAAAAGGACCTTTTCGTGGATGACCCGGTTGTGTTTCAGGTTGGAGAGCAGGGCGGGCGGAGTGCGGGTCGGGTCGCCATACATAAAGATGGCCGTACCGGGAGCGCGGTGGGCCCCCTGGGTTTCGATCATATTGATCAGATCCGTGAAGGCGATGGTGCGTTTGCGGATCTCGATGCCCAAAATTTCGCGGCCGCGCCGCCAGGTGGACATGGAGATATAGATGGCCGCGCCCACCGTAAGAGGTAGCCAGCCGCCTTCGGGAACCTTGACCACGTTGCCCGCAAAGAAGAGTAGCTCCAAGGAAAGGAAGAGCGCGCACATGCAGAGGGCTTTCCAGACCGCCCAGTTCCAGCCGTAGATGGTCAGAACTGTGAAGAGAATGCTGTCGATGACCATGGTGGTGGTGACCGCGATTCCATAGGCGGCAGCTAGATTGCTGGAAGATTTGAAGCCGACCACCAGACCAATACAGGCCAGCATCAAACCCCAGTTGACCAGGGGCACATAGATCTGACCCTTTGCTGAAGCCGAAGTCTGCATGACTTTCTGGCGTGGGATGAAGCCCATTTGGACAGCCTGCATCGTCAGCGAGAAGGCTCCCGAGATCAGGGCCTGGCTGGCGATCACGGTGGCGCAGGTGGCCAGCAGGACGATGACCAGGCGCAACTGGGTGGGGACCATCATATAGAAGGGGTCGTTCTGGGCGCCCGGGGTGGTCAGCAGCAGTGCCCCCTGGCCCATGTAGTTCAGTAGCAGACAGGGGAATACCAGCAAGAACCAGGCGTAGCGGATGGGAGTGCGGCCGAAATGGCCCATGTCTGCGTAGACTGCTTCGCCGCCGGTAACGGCCAGAAAGACCGAGCCCAGCACAAAGAAGGCTGCGTGCTGGTGGTGGGTGATGAAAAGGAAAGCGTAATAAGGATTAAGTGAGGCCAGCACACCGGGATGTTTCATGATCTGGCTGATGCCCAGCAGTCCCAGAGTGGAGAACCAGACCAGCATGACCGGTCCGAAGACCGAACCCACGGCTTCGGTGCCGTATTTTTGGGCGGAGAAAAGCAAAATCAGAATGACGATGGTGATGGGTATGACAAAGTGTCCGAGACCGGGTTGCACCAGCTCCAGGCCCTCCACCGCCGAAAGGATGGAGATGGCCGGTGTGATCATGCCGTCGCCGTAGAGCAGAGACGTACCAAACAGGCCCAAAGCCACCAGAAGAGGATAGGACTTGAGTTTGGAGGCGGCCGAGTTCGCCACCTGCACCGTCAGAGCAAGCACTCCACCCTCGCCGTGCAGGTCGGCCTTCATCACGAATCCCAGATATTTCGTGCAAATGACGATCACCAGGGCCCAGAAAATCAAGCACAACACCCCATAGACGTTGTCCTGGTTGACCTCTAAGTGGCGCGAAAAAGCTTCACGAACGGCATACAACGGGCTGGTGCCGATGTCGCCGAAGACCACACCCAGGGCACCGATGGCCATCGTCATCAGGCTGTCGTGACCGTGGCCGTGGCCGGTGGTTTGCACAGGTTGAGGCGGCGGAGACCCTTCATCGACCTGGGTCACAATGGCCGGGACAGGTTGAGCCGTAATTTCGGCCGGAGGAGGTTCGGCCGACGCAGTCGGAACGGGGTCCTGTACGGTCGTATTGGTGCTTGCAGTTTCGGTCGCGCTTGCCTCGGACGGGTCCTGGGCTTGATCCGGCGGAACCGACTCGGGTTGATCCGCAGTCGAACTCACGGGGGCCAGATTACGGAGTTCTCTTGAGCTTTCCTTTATGAGATTTCTTGAGTTCCGTGGTTTTCTTGAGGTTTCCTTGAGGTCGACTTAGCCTTCGGGAAAGCGCCAGCCGTCCACCAGGGCTCGGAAGCGACCTCTGGAGCGGCGTCTCAGCTGGCCGCGACCCATCAACCGCTCGTGCAAAGGGGCCCAGCGTTCGCGAGGGCAGGCGATCAGATCCAGGGGAAAGGGTCCGCGGTGATCTTGCAGGTAGGCGTAAGGATATTGCGAGTTCACCACCACGTAGTCCAGTTGTTTGAACCAGGAGAGCAGCTCTTCGGCCGCCGATGGCGAGTTGTTCAGAAACATGGACTCGAAAAAGAGGATGGGTCGTAGACGCGTGATGGTCTGTCGGGCTCCGGCCAAAACCTGGGGTTCGTGACCTTCGGCGTCGCTTTTGAAAAGATCCAGGCGGTCCAGCCCGTTTTCCGCTACCCAGCTGTCCAGAGAGCGAGCCGGCGCGCTCACCGTGCCCTCATCGCTGACATAGTGATTGCCTCGGTAGTCATCCACGTCGTCCACGAAGCGGAGCGTGCAATCCGTATTTGAAAGGGCGACCGGTATGATGGTGACCCGTTCTCTCAGGCCGGGGTTGAGCTCCAGGTTTGCCAGGCAGCGGCGATACTGGTTGGCGTCGGGTTCAAAACCGTAGATTCTGGCCTGATCGCCGGTGGCTTGGAGGGCCGAGAAGATGGTCAGGCCGGCGTGGCAGCCGGCATCGACGATGACCGCTCCCGGTTCCAGCGCGGAGCGGCACAGGTCGTCAAAGTCGGGATCCCACTGGCCCAAGAGCATGTAGATGCCGTCGATCAGGTAGGTTGAGTCGAGCAGGATCTGATGACCATAACAGGAGACCTGTTTCACGATGCCCCGGCGCAGCATCTTGGCGGAACGCATTCGGATTCCGGTATGGCGATGCAGCCAGCGGGCCAGGGGCCTCAGTAGAAACAGGGGGAGAGTCACAGAAGCGGCTACAAGCCGGGACTGAGGAATCCTGCCTGAGGGCAGGTCTTCGAAGCCTGATTCCGAACAAACGTGCCCTTGTCGCACGCGAAGAAAAAACTGCCTTTATCTGTTCAGGTTGTGCTGGGCGCGGCTGCTGGCGCCGCTTTGGGTGTGGCCTTCGGTAAAGACCCTTACTTGTTGGGGATGGGCAACGAGCAACTGGGCAAGCTGGGGATGCTGGTGATCAAGCTGCTCAAAGCTCTGGCCGCTCCCCTCATCCTGGTGGCCATTGTGGACGCCTTCGTGCGCACTCAGTTTACCTTCAAGCAGGGTCTGCGGCTGGTACGCGCCTGCGCCCTCAACGCGGCCGTGGCCTGTCTGGTGGGACTGACCTTGATGAACCTGTTTCATCCCGGCAACCTCTGGCGTGGCCAGTTAGACAAGATGCTGGCTGAAGTGCCCCACCAGGAGTTGCGCCAGGTTTCGGACGTCAGCCTGGACCCGATCGACAACCTGGCCGGCTATGTGCCCGAGTCTTTCGTGGAGCCATTGCTCAAGAACACCATCATCAGCATCGTTCTGGCCGGAGTTCTGTTGGGCGCGGCTTTGCGCCGGCTGCAGCAACAAACCCCCGACGATCCAGGGGTCAAGACCCTGGTTGGAGCCGCCAATGCCAGCTTTCGTGTGCTGGTCCAGGTCCTGGAGTGGGTGGTGGCTCTGGCTCCCTACGCCGTGCTGGGGGCCACGGCCGACGCGGTCGGACGCAACGGTCTGGCCGTGCTCAAGCTTCTCTTTCCGTTTGTGGGTATTTTGCTGCTGGCCATGGCCATTCAGGCTCTACTCTATTACCCTTTTATCGCCTGGGCCTGGGGCAAGCGTTCGCCCCGCGAATATATGCTGGGCTGTTCGGACGCAGCTCTCACCGGTCTGTCCTGTAACAGCAGCCTGGCCACCGTGCCCGTAACTCTCAAGTGTTTGACCGAAAAGCTGGGCGTTTCCGAGTCCTCTTCCCGGTTAGCCGCCTGTGTTGGTACGAACCTGAACAATGATGGCATCACCATCTATGAATGTATGACAGCGGTGTTCCTGGCTCAGGCGCTTGAGACCGATCTGGGTCTGTCCCAGCAACTCGGTATTGTGGCCGCCTCGGTCATGGCCAGCGTGGGGATGGCGGGAGTGCCCGAAGCCGGATTGATTGTGCTGCCCCTTGTGCTGGGCAGCTCGGGTCTGCCCCCTCAGGTGGTGACCGGCGTGATCCCCTTGATTATGCCGGTGGACTGGCTGATCGGGCGGGCTCGCACCGGAGTCAACGTCATGAGCGACATGGTGGTGGCGGTTATGCTGGAGGCTGACGAGGAAGCGTCGGCTTAGGCCAGGCGCAAGGTCAGACACTTGGCCGAACCACCGGCCTTGAGGAATTCGGATAGGTCCAGTCCCACCACCTCAAAGCCTCGTCGATTGAGAGCCTGGCTCAGGCGGCTGGAGGGCTGGTTGAGAAAAATGTAGCGGCCCACCTGGACTGCATTGCAGGCGAAGTTGCGTGCTTCGGCACCGGTCACGCTTAAGCGCTTTTCCTCAGGCACATTGGCTTCGATGACCTTTAGGCCATACTCATCGAAGGCTTCCGGGTAGTAGATGAGATGGCCCCCGTCCAGCGGGCAAAGGCAGGTGTCGAGGTGGTAAAAATGCTCGGTGTGCAGCTCCAGACTGAGAACCGGCAGGCCAAATTCGCGGCTGATCAGTTGGTGGGCGCTGACTTCAGTTCGTTGGCGGTAACCGGCCAGCACCAGCCTGCCGTCATAGACCAGCGCATCGCCAGCTCCCTCAAAGGCCACCGGAGGTTCGACAACGGTATACCCCAGCGTCTCCAGGCTGGCCCGGAAGTGTGGTTCTTCGCCCCGGCGTTCCTCGTTCTTAAAACGGGCCAGGATGGCGCGATCGCCATACACAAAGGCGGCGTTGGCCGTGAAAACCAGGTCGGGCAGCCCGGCCACGGGCTTAACCAGACTGACTCGGGCTCTGGCTTTGTCGCACAGGGCCGAGCGCAGCTGATTCCATTGCTGGATTGCCAGGCTTCGGTCGACCGGAGTGTCGCCTTTCATCCAGGGGTTGATGGCGTAAGTGACTTCAAAGTAGTCGGGTGGGCTCATTAAGATCTGGGGTTTCAAGGCTGCTGGTCGGCTCCCGAGCGCAGGCCGCGCTGGCCTACCAAGACTTTGTCGCCGACCGCCAGGTCCTGTTCGCGAACCAGTTCCGGCCCGGCGTTGCGCAAGACGATGACCCAAACGGCTCGCGAGCCCTGCACCGGGGTCCACCTGCCCTTATACAGCACCTCGCTGACAGGCATATAGCGGGCATAGGCATCTTGCGGAGCCCGGCCGGCCTGGTCGACGGGCGCGAACTCGGCTTCCTCGTTTGCCACCAGGTGCACTCCGTGAATCCTGAGCTCGGTAACCAGAGCCTCCAGCTCCTCGCTGCTGGGCGCCCAGACCTGAATTTGAGCCACTGACAGGTCCTGCTTGCGCACACCCACGCGCAGGTCGGCCAGCACGTAGTCGTAGCCGGATAATTGGATGCGGTCGATGACTTTGGCCAGGATCAATGAATCGATCAGATGACCGTGCAATTCTAGTAGGGCCGATGTCATGCATAGAACTTCTCAGCCATCTTCCCGCAGCCCTCCGGCTCAACCCTGAGCAAATTTGCAATCTCAGAAAGTCAATAGCGGGTTGAGGTTGAAAGGCCTTGAGCGTGGAAAAAGAAACCCCGGCCCTGCCCATCGATCTTTACCGCACCGCCATCGGATTGCTGGCGCTTATCTATTTTTGGGGTCTGAACTCGGAGTGGGCGCTCTATACCGCTCCTGACGGCTATCTCGACCACGAGCTGATTCGAAAGATCTTCTGGTTCTCGCGCATCACGCTCTACCAGCCCTGGGTGCCCCAGCCCCTGCTTTATGCGCTCTTTTTGAGCGGCTGGCTGGCCTGCCTGGGCGTCTTTTTGGGTTGGCGCCCGCGCCTGTGTGCTTTTTGGGGCTGGCTGGTTGCGACCTCGCATTTTCGCTGGAACTTTCCGGTCGGCTACCTCAATGATAGCTCAATTCATCTGGGTCTCTTCTGGTGCATGTTGCTTCCCACCGGCACGACCCTGGTTTGGTGGAAGCGTCCTTGGGATTGGAGTTCCTGGAAGGCGCAGTGCGTTCCGGGCGGAGTCTGTCGGGTTTTTGTGGTGAATCTTACCTTGGCATACTGGGTGACCGGCTTCACCAAGCTGGCCTCGCTTTATTGGCGCAAGGGTGTGGCCTTGTATATTGCCTTGCAGCTCAATATCGCCCGCACCCACGGCTGGTGGGATATCACCGCTCTACCCGTCTTGAAAATCTTCAACTACAGCGCTCTGGTGGTGGAGTGTGGGCTACCGCTGGTCTTTTGGCTCAAGCCGGGAAACAAACTGCGCCTGTTGGGATTGCTTTTGGCGGCTGGCTTGCACCTGGGGATCATTTCCACCATCGGCGTAAATTATGCCAATCTGTGCTGGCTGTTGAGCTGGATTATCGTGTTGCGAGAAGACCTGGCGATTTATTTTGGTTGGGCTCGCTCTCAACTGCGGGTGGCCGGTCGCTGGGCCACTCGCTATGCCGCCCTGGTCGTGGCCTGTATCGCCCTGGCGATGAGTGAAGGCGTGCCCGGGCTGGGCGAGGCCTATGGTCTGGGGTTTGCTCTGCAGTGGTCGTTGGGCATGTCGCAGGAGTACCACCTGTTTGATTGGATCGACCGCTTCAACTTTGTGGTCGAGGATCGCTCGACCTTAAATGGCCAACCGCTGGCCAATGTCTATCCACCTGGAATGCGCGGTATGCTCATGCAAAGCTACTTGTTGGACATGCGCTGGATGCGCCTGCCGCGAGGTCAGGTGGGGGAGTGGCAGCGTTCCCTGCGCGAACGGCTGGAACGCAAGCTGGCTCAACGCATCCCTAAGGGCGAGGTCATTTTGACCACCCGGGTCACCCGCGTCACCTATCCAGACAACCTGGATCTGCATCGATGGAGCGACCTGGAAATCGACGCCTTCACTCTGGATCAGGGAAAAATTACCCCGCTCCGACAGTGACTGGCACGGGATCTTCCAGCTGGTCCAGATCCAGGGCTCGATAGCGCGCGGTGAGTTTTTCCGAATATTCGATCATGTGGCGGCCGGCCAACAATATGGAGTAGCCGTGCACTATTTTGGTGGGCTCTCGCCACCAGCGCGCCACCATAATGGCCAGCGACTTCCAGAATTCCAGCTTGTAGTGGCTCTTGATGCCCAGGTAGTAGATGCCGCCCAGGAAGCCTTTGATTTTCAGATCCCAGGGGTGCTGGGCGGGCTTCTGGGGTTTGCGGGTGCGCCAGATTTCCATGGAGCGCAGGGCCCGCTTGAAGTAGGCCTTGGGTGAGTAGATCTTCTCCAGCAGGTCGCAATAGCCAGTGACCAGCGTGCGCCTGGACAGGGTGGTCTTAAAGTTGGGAACGCTCAGATTGTCACCGGTGGTAGTGTTTTCGTAGAGGCGACCCTCTTTTTGCAGGCGATGGTGGAGCGCCGTGTGTCGCAGAGCCTGAAGCATGCCCACCATGGCCCAGGGAATGGCTGCTTGCTCAATAAATTGCTGCTGGCGTCGGAAAATCGTTTCATCGTCACTGTCGAAGCCGACGATGAAGCCGCCCATGACCCACAGGCCACCTTTCAGCAGGGTGTGCACTGAATCCACCAGGCTGGTTTTCAGATTCTGGAATTTGTGGGTTTCCTTCAGTCCTTCATCCGAGGGGGTCTCGATTCCAAGGAAGACGTACTGGAAGTTGGCGTCCACCATGGCATCGATCAAATCCTGACGCTGGGCCAAATTCACCGAGGCTTCGGTGTAGAAGGCGATGGGGAAGCCGTTTTTCTTCTGCCAGACCTGGAGGGCCGCGCACAGTTCCTTCGCGCGCACATGGTTGCCGATAAAGTTGTCGT
>JAFEBA010000017.1:0-125021 GCA_018266105.1 bacterium
TGCAGGCACCAGTAGCTGCGGTCGCGCAAGGCGATGCGCAACTGCTCGCCCATCCCGACACTGACCGCCGCGCCGCCGGCCGGATGCTCCGCCTTGTGGCGCAGCGGCCAGGACAGCGGAATCGTCAGCAGCGTCATCGCCGCCAGGCCGAACAGGGCCGTCGCCCAACCGTAGGCACCGATCATGAACTGGGAAAGGGGCGCAAAGACGAACTGCCCGAAGGAGCCCCCGGCATTGATGAAGCCCGACGCGAAAGCACGCTTGTCGGCCGGCAGACGCTGGGAGACCGCGCCCAGCAGGATCGAGAAACTACCCGCGCCGGCCCCGGCGGCAACCATCAGGCCAACGGTCACGGTAAGCGCCAGTTCGCTGTGCACGAAGGGCGTCAGCGCCAGCCCGAGCGCCATCAGCGCGGCGCCGCCAAACAGCGAGCCGGCCGGGCCGTAGCGGTCGGCTACGGCGCCGAAGACCGGTTGCGAGGCGCCCCACACAAACTGCGACACGGCCATTGCAAAGCTGATGCCGGCAATCCCGATGCCGGTAGCGGTGTTCATCGGCGAAACGTACAAGCCAAGGGACAGACGCACCCCGACCGTGACCATCAGCACCGCGGCGGCGGCAAGGATCAGCAGCCAGTAAGAGGCGGCCTGGGGCGGAACGGGCGTCGGGGCGACGCCGGAGGAAGACGAAGACGTGGGGAGCGACGACATGGCTCGGCGGTGGATGCGGACAGAATCGGCCGGCCAGCATCCGCCAGAAGCCGCATCGGGTCAATCAGGGCTTATGGGTACGCAGGATCGCCAGCGCCTCTGGAAAATCGTAGTCGCTCAGGGCCCGCTCGAAACGCTGGGCATCGTCACCAAGGCCGGCCGCCAGCATTCCGGCGGACTCCCGCGCGAGTCGCAGCACCGCCACGTCGCCCTCGTTGAGAAGTGGCTCGATGCGGGCCATGAGCGCGGCGAAGGCCTGCTTGTCGGGCACGCTCTCCGCGCCGGCCGGCGCCTCGACGGGCAGCGCCCGGATGGCGGCCACGGTGGCGGACTGGGCCGCGACCAGGGCGGCCAGACGCGTATCCACCGTGACCGCATCCAGATCGTCGCGAATCGCGATTTCCAGCTCGGCCGCGAGACCCTGGACGCCAAAGGCACCGATCATGCCCGAGACGCCCTTCAGCGAATGGGCCAGCCGGCGCACTTCCGGCATGTTGTCGGCGGCCAGTTCGGCGCGGATGCGCTCCGTGTCGCCGGCGTGGCCGTCGGCGTACTTGCGGAGCAGGCGCAGGTAGTTGGGAATGCGCCCGCGCAGGTTCTTGAGGCCGTAAGCCACATCCAGTCCCGGCACTTCGTCGAGGAGCGCGCGGATGTCCGGCTCGGGCGCGCCGACAGCCTCGACCGGCGGCGCCGGCACTTCCTCCGCCGGCTGCGTCCGGCAGGGTAGCCATTGCAGCAGTTTCGAGTAAAACACCGCCGGGTCGACCGGTTTGGGCAGGTGGTCGTTCATTCCTGCGTCCAGGCAACGTTGGCGATCTTCGCCAAAGGCATTGGCGGTCATGGCGAGGATGGGCACCCGCAGATGGCCGCGGCTGCGGATCGCCCGGGTGGCTTCGATGCCGTCCATCACCGGCATCTGCATGTCCATCAAGACCAGGTCATAGGTTTGCGATTCCAGTTTTTGCAGCGCAACCTCACCATTTTCGGCGATATCCACCTGCAATCCGGCCTCAGCCAGCAGACCCAACGCCACCTCCTGATTGAGTTCATTGTCCTCGACCAAAAGAATGCGAGCGCCCTTAATCAAGGCCAGTTCCTCGCTCAGGTCGATGTGCTCGCGAGCTCGGGTGCGCTCTTCGACATTCTGCCCACCCAGCACGCGCACAGCCGTATCAAAGAGAACTGAGGCGTTCACGGGCTTGATCAGCACCGCGTCCAGGCCAGCCCCTTCGGCCTCTCGCAACACTTCCTCACGACCGTAGGCGGTCACCATCACCAGCTTGGGCGCCGGCGTGGAGGACTGCAGCCGGCGAGCCACTTCAAAGCCATCCATATCCGGCATACGCCAATCCAGGAACACGATTGCGAAAGACTCTTGCTCGGCCAGTTGCAGGGCTTGCTTTCCGGAGGCGGCCTCGCGCACTTCAAAATGCATGGCGCTCAGCATTTCGTGCAGCACCCCCCGTGAAAGCTCGTTATCGTCCAGTACCAGCACCCGGCTGCCGCGCAAATCCGGGGCCAGCAATCGGCGCTGAGGAATGCCCCGCACTTTGCCCAGGCGAGCGGTGAACCAGAAGGTGCTGCCCTGGTGAAGCTGGCTCTCCACACCCACATCGCCGCCCATCAACTGGGCCAGCTGCTTGGAAATGGCTAATCCCAGGCCGGTCCCGCCGTATTTGCGGCTGGTTGAGCTATCCGCCTGTTGAAAAGATTGAAAGAGACGGCCCACTTGTTCCTGGGTCAGACCTACGCCGGTGTCACGCACCGCGAAACGAAGCAAAACCTGGTCGCGGTCTTCCTCCAGCACCCTGACGGAGATGACAATTTCACCCTTTTCCGTAAATTTGACGGCGTTATTGCTATAGTTGATGAGAATCTGCCCTAGCCGAAGAGAGTCCCCGCGCAGCAGTTTGGGCACCTGAGAATCGATGTCAAAAATCAATTCCAGCCCCTTGGCTGAGGCCTTGTCGGCGATCAAATTGGCCAGGTTGTCCATCACCCGGTCCAGCTCAAAATCGATTTCTTCCATCGAAAGTTTGCCGGCTTCGATCTTCGAGAAATCCAGGATATCGTTGATGATCCCCAGCAGATGCTGACCGGACAGCTGGATCTTCCGCACGTAATCGCGCTGTCGGGGAGTCAGATCGGTTTTCAGGGCCAGATGGGACATCCCGATAATGGCGTTCATCGGGGTGCGGATCTCGTGGCTCATATTGGCCAGAAAGTCCGACTTCATGCGAGTGGCGCCCTCGGCAATCTCTTTAGCCTGACGCAGCTCGGTCACATCAAACAGCCAGCACAGAATGCAAGGTTCATTCTCATAAATCACGTGCACGTAGGAGGCCAGCACATAAATCGTGCGCTGATCGAAAGTCACCAGTTCGATGGGGATATTGAGGAGATCCTCACCGTCCCGCAGGCGATCGCGAATCTCGGCGAAGCTGTCGGCCACGCTGGCGTTCAGCGCCAGTGGATAGCCGATCATATTCTCCAAATCGCCAGAAAGCATGGTGGCCAGCGACTCATTGGCGAAGACCAGCAGACCGCTCTGAACATTGACCAGCCCCACCGACACCGGACTGGATTCCAGCATGTAGCGAACCTGCTTCTCGCTGGTTTTTATCCGTTCTTCGGCTGCCTTCTGTTCGGTAATGTCCCGCACCACACCATACATGGCCGTGGGCCTGGCCTCCCGATCCCTCACCACATTGGCCACGGCGTGGATCCAGGACCTACGCCCGTCATTGGGGCGAAGGTAAGCATAGGTGGCTTCGAACTTCTCGACCTCGCCCTGGGAAGCGGCCCGGAAGGCTTTCAGGGCCGCCGACGCGGCCACTGGGTCGCCCTTCTTGACCTGAGCGTACCACTGATCCATCACGTGATAGCGCCCCTCGGCCGTCGGCTCCTCACCGAAAATGGCGGCCGCCCGCTCCGAAGCATAGAGATACTCCGAGCCATCCAAAGGCATATGCCAATAACCCGCGTGGCTAAGCTCCAGGGCTGTGTCGGCCAGGAAGTGTGAGCGCTGAATCTGTTCCTCTAGCTGCACCCGCGAACTGATATCGCGCAGGCTCACGCAAAAACAAAAACCCGCTCCACCCAGGCTGGGCAACTTGGAGATTCCAACCTCCAGCGGAAACGGACTGCCATCCTTACGTTTGCCGTTGACCCGCCCTTCCACACCGGAGGCCAGACCGGCCACCAGCTGATCCATGTGCAACCCCAAAAAATCACCATGAGAGTAGCCGAAGATTTGCTCGGCGTGGGGATTGGAAAGCAAGATCAGGCCCTGCTCATCAGCCACCAATAAACCGTCCGGAGCCGACTCGATGATGCTGCGAAACCAGCTCTCGGTCATCTTGAGTTCGGCCTTCTGGGCGTCCAGTTCGACCGTCTGCTCCTCCAGCTGGGCAGCTTGCACTTCCATGCGCTGAGCCTGCTCCTGAGTCTCCCTGAGCAGATCCTGAGTCTCCAGATTGCGCTCCAGAATCTCCAGTGACATCGCCACTACCGGCATCAAGCTGTCCAGCATGGCGGTCTCGCGCTCGCCGAAGGTTGCAAAGGCGGCCAGCTCCACCACACCCAACAGGTCCCCACTGTGCAGAATGGGTAAAACCGCAATCGACTTGGGAACCGCCTCGCCCAGACCGGAGCCGATCTTGATATAGTCCTCGGGCGGGTTGGTCAGAGTAATGGGGACCTTCTCGCGCGCGCACTGCCCCACCAGTCCCTCGCCCAGGGCAAAACTCTGGCTCAGGTTCTTGCGCTCGCGAAAACCATAACTCCCCATCAGCGTGAGGCGTTTTTCGCGCTCGTCAAAAACATAAAAGAGGCCCTGACCGATATTCAGCAAGGGCGCCAGCCTGGAGAGCAGGGTTTGGGCCAGCTGAGGAAAGTCGGCGGCCTGCTGCAGCTGGGGCGAAATCTCGGCCACGTGGGTTTTCACCCAACGTTGAGCCTCCGTCTGACGAGCACCGGCTTGCAACACCTTGATCGAGCGAGCCATCGCTCCGATTTCGTTGGGGAAGTCGGTGTAGGGGACGGTCACCTCAAGTTGACCCACAGCCAGGCTTTCAACCACGACCCGCAGGTCTTCGGCGGGCCGGCGAATCGAATGGCCCACCAAATATCCGAAGGGCAACCCGATAAAGCCGAGAGCCAGTAAGATCCAGTTGACGCGACGACTGAACTCGACAATCTCGCGGGCTTCCTCGCCCACCTCTTTGCCTTCCAGCTGCTTCCCTCGGGCCACCAGAGCCAGCCGGTCGTCGGCTCCGGCGATAATCGACTGCAGGTCGTCCGAGGCCGCCAGCAGTTCACCCTGGCCCTTGTTGTAGCCCTGCTTATCGATCAGCATGATGAGCTCATCCACGTTGCGGCGATAGGCCTGCCAGAGGGTCTCGAACTCAAGCAAGGTCTGTTTGTTTTCGTCTCGAGTGACCGTCTCTTTGCCGAGGGCCAGTTCACTCTCCACGTTCTTCTCTGCGTTGAGCAGGTCCTGATGAGCCAGTTTGCGCTTCACTTCGTCGCTGGCCAGCATCATCTCGCGCAACGACCGGCCCACCTTGGTCAGGTTGATCTGAGCCTCTTTGATATGCGAAAGACCCAGCAATTCGCGATCCACCAGAGCCTGAGTCTGCACGCTCAAGCGTCGCTGTGTTTCGTTTGCGTGAATCCCGACCACGATCAAGATGGTCAGCAAATATCCAAAGCCCGTGATCAGCTTTTGACGCAGCGTGAGTTTTTGAATCCAGCTCATCAGCTCGCCAGCGCTCCTCGTCGCCGGTAAAGGCGGTGCTGCTTATGCACGGGCGCAAAAAGCCGGGCGCCCAGAGGTCCGGCCGTCTCCGAGGGCGCCAGAAAGAGCAGCCCCCCCGGCTTCAGCCCCCGACTGAATGCCTGGAGCAGCTCGCCCTGCGGGCCAGGCTGCAGATAGATCAGCAAATTGCGGCAGCTAATCAAATCCAAATGCTCAGGAATCGGCCCGGTCAGCACGTCCTGTCGAGTGAAACGGACCATCGAGCGGAGCAATTCGCTGACTTGATAGCCTTTGCCTGTGCTATAAAAGTAACGTTCGCGCCGCGCCGGCGGCACAAGCTCGAGGGCCTGAGATGAATAGATCCCGCGACGAGCGACCGCCAGCGCCTCCTCACTCAGGTCGCAGGCGCTCAGCCAGCATTGACTGACTGCCGCCTCAGCTCCCAGCATCTCCACCAGCAGCATGGCCAGAGAATAGGCTTCCTCGCCCGTGGCGCAGGCAGGCACCCAGATGCGAATCGGTCGCTTCAAACGAGCCAGGTCACGACGCAACTCGGCCTCCAGAGCCCCGAAACACTCTTGGTCTCGGAAAAATCCCGAGAGCGAAACGAGAAACTCCTGTTGCAAATGACTTAATTCTCCAGGCTGGCGCTGAATCAAATCCAGATATGGCTTCAGACCCTTGAGCTTCAAAGCGGAAAGCCGACGGTCCAACCGACGCAGAAGCGTTTCCTGCTTGTAGCCTCGGAAATCGACTCCGGTCGCCTGCAAAACCTGCTCCAGCAGCGCAGCCAGTCCGCTGGATGCGGCGGGTCGCGAAAGCCGGCCGGCAATGATGGCTCCCATCTGATCAGCAGGCAAGACTCTGTCCACCGCGCCTGCCTCGATGGCTGCCCGGGGCATGCCAGGAAAGCGGGCCAATTCTGGGGCCTGAGCCAGAGTCAGACCGCCCGCAGCCTGAATCGCCCGGCAACCCGCCACACCGTCCGAGCCCGCCCCGGAGAGAATCACGGCCAGCGAACACTCCCCGACCTGCCCGGCCAGAGACTGCAGAAGCGTGTCCACTGAAGGCCTGGACAGACTGCTGGCGGGCGTCAACTCTAAAAGCGTTCCACGAACCCTACCATCCTGTCCGGCCGGAATCCAATAAACCCGGTCCGGAACAAGCGTTTCTCCAGGCCGAGCCACCTGAACCGGCAAAGGACAATCAAATCTCACCAGTTCGACCATTTTCTGCGTATCGCCGTCACCCGGCTGATGCTGGGCGATAATATAGGCGGCCCGACCAGTGCTGGGGAGGTGAGCAAGCAACTGGCGCACTGCTTCCAGTCCCCCGGCCGAAGCTCCGATACCCACCAAAGCCAGGGTC
This sequence comes from bacterium, assembly GCA_018266105.1. Lineage (GTDB taxonomy): Bacteria > Vulcanimicrobiota > Xenobia > Xenobiales > JADMJV01 > JADMJV01. The sequence continues at coordinate 6,838 of JAFEBA010000017.1, forward strand.
ATGGACAGGCATCCTCGGCAAAGAGAATGCGCTCGGCCTGCTCCTGGGAAAAGCGCAATGAGGTTTGGTAGGCCTGCAACTCTTGAGCCAGTTTCTGAGCTCGCAAGTTTCTTTGCAAGATCTCCAAATTCAAACAAACGGTTGAAGCCGCTGCTTCAAGCGATTCCACCTGAGCGGGGGTGGGTTTCTGAAAAGCGGCCAGCTCAACCACGGCCAGTGTTTTCCCATCGGACAGGACCGGCATCAGGATCAGACTGCGAGGCTGGGCCTCCCCGGAACCCGAGGCAATTTTCACGTAGCCGGCCGGAAGATCGCTCAGAACCAGCAGTTTTTTCTCAACCTGACACTGTCCCACCAGCCCCTGACCGGGGGCAAAACGCTCCAGTCGGCCCGGACAACCACCATAGGTTCCCCAGCAGACCAGCTCGGACTCTTGCTCCTGAGCGCAATAGAAGGCGCCATAGCCGCCCTCAACCAGAGGCACCAACCTGGACAACAAGCAATTGGCAAAGCTCTCAGGGGTTTCGGCGTGATGCAGAGCGGCCGCGATCTCCGCAATCTGCGTTTTCAAGGCCCGTTGACGCTCGGCTTCCTCGCTGGCTCGCCGGTAGCGCTCGAGTGAACGGGCAATGTCGCCCACTTCGCTTTTCTCGCGCTGGTAAGCGATCGTAACATCCTTCTGCCCTGAGAGCAGAGCGCCCAGACTCTGGTTGATGCTGGTCAATGGCTCCACCACCCGCCGCCAAAAAAACAGGCTGAGCACAGCGCCGGTGGAGAGCGAATTCAGCACCAGCAGACAGAAGCCGGTGATGGCCCAATCCCGGGCCCGCTGAGCCAGCGACTCTGACTCCTGACCCAGCCGGTCACTGAGAGCTTCGCGGAATTGCTCGATCGGGTCCATAATCGACTTTTTGGCTTCACGATAAGGTTGACCGAAGACCAGAGCCACGGCCTGACTGAGGTGTCCCTGGTCGGCCTGGGCGATGGCCTGATTCTCCAGAGCCACCAGACGATCCGAATTTTGCTTGGAGCGCTCGAGCAAATCTCGCTCGCTGGACTTCAAGTCGAGTTCCAGCAGGCCCTTGACGGCCTTCTCGCGATTGCGATCCAAGTTCAACTCTCGGTTAAATTCGTCTAAATAGAGCTTATCGCCGCTGGCCGCATAGCCACGAACGGACGAAGTCAGACGATCACTGCCGTAGGCCAGCTGATCTGCCAGGTTCATGGCTTCCTCGCGGTGGCGAGCGGCAGATTCCTGGAGTCTGCGCAGATTCATAGCCTGCAGACCACATGTCAGTGTCAGGACCGTCAGAATTCCCAAGAAGATCACCAGATGACGACTTTGGCGACGGATACTATTCTGATTGACGGCACCGGCCGATATCTCGGACATGAAGCTCGATTCGCGCCCCCGCGAAGGAAATCCGCCTGAAGCGAAGCACCCTCCCCCTATGGAAGACAGGCCGCGCGTCCTGATTGTGGACGATACCCCTGAAAATATTTTTATGCTTTCGGCCACCCTCAAGCACGGTTACTCACTCACAACCGCCACCAACGGCGCCGAAGCCCTCAAAATGGCGGCTCAGACCCCCCACCCGGACCTGATTCTGCTGGACGTTTGCATGCCCGACATGGACGGCTACAAGGTCTGCGAAATTTTAAAGCAAACCCCGGGATGTTCGAACATTCCCATCGTTTTTGTGACCGGTCTGAGCAGCGCAGAAGAGGAGCGAGTGGGTCTGGCGGCCGGAGCCGTGGATTATATCACCAAGCCCTTCCACCCCGAACTGGTCAAGGCTCGCGTCAACAACCATATCGAACTCAAGCGCCACCGGGACAACCTGGAACAAGAAGTGCAAAGGCGCAGCCGCGAACTGGTGCAGGCCACACTGGCCCGCACCATGTTGGAGAACGACCTGCGTCTGGCCCTGAAGCTCCAGCTTTCGCTGCTGCCACCCGCCCGCTACCGTTCTCCTCAGCAGGGTGGCTGCGAGGTCGCCACGGTACTGCGTCCGGCCCGAGCCATCGGCGGTGATTTTTACGACTATCTGCATTTAAGCCCGCAAAAGGTCTTGTTTACCCTCGGAGATGTCTCCGATAAGGGCGTGGCCTCAGCTCTCTTTATGGTCAGGGTGGTCACGCTGCTGCACTGGCTGGCCCATACCGCCAGCCACCCCTCAGAACTGCTGGCGTCCCTAAACAAAGCCCTATGTCACGACAATGACGCGGGTATGTTCGTAACTCTGGGGTGCGGCCTGGCCGACCTGGAAAAAGGCGAAATTCTCTACGCCAGCGGTGGCCACGAGGAACCCATCTTGCTCACCCCGGGTCAGCCCGCCCAACAACTCAAGGTGGACGGCGGGCCGGCTCTGGGGCTCTACGAAGAAGCCAGCTTCCCGGCCCACAGCTGGGTGCTCAAGCGAGGGCAGTGCCTGGTACTCCTTTCTGATGGCGTAACCGAGGCAAACGACGCCGCCGCTCGAGAGTTCGGAAGCGAGCGCTTGGTGGAGAGCCTCGGATTTATGCAGGAATGCACGCCCACCAGGGTAGTGGAAACCTGCTTGAAAGCCGTGGAGGGCTTCACCGGTGGAGTAGAACTCAGTGACGACCTGACGTTGATGGCTTTCCAACCCGGCAGCAGTCAACGTTTCCGCTGGGATATCGAATGCTCCATGGAAGGTTTGGCCAAGTTCACTCAGGATCTGCATTCCAGTCTACTTTCGGCGGGCTGTAGCCAGGACTGCCTGCACGATCTGGACCTTGTCAGCGAGGAATTACTGGTCAACACCATTCGTTATGGCTTTCCTGGGCCGCAGGAAGAGGCTTTTATGGAAGTCTCTTTGTGGGCCGACGCCTATCACGTGCACCTGGTGTTGCGCGACAACGGGGTTCCTTTCAATCCGCTGGAAGCGGAGGAACGAGAAGAGGACAAAGTGGGCGGCTGGGGCATTCCCCTGATCAGGTCCTTGATGGATGAATTTGACTATCAACGAATTGGCGACATCAATGAAATTACGATACTAAGACGAGAACGGGAAAACTAAGCCAGGTTGGCGAAGCGCGCCAGCCAAAAGTGTGAGGAGTGATGCAATGGCCCTGAAAATTGAAGTTTTGAAAAGCGATTCTGGAAAGTGCCGTATTGAGTTAAAAGGCCGACTGGACACCCACACGGCCGAACAGCTGGACGAGAAACTGGAATCCCTCGACCCTGTCAATCATCTGGTGCAGATCGTGGACCTGCAGGACCTGGAATATATCAGCAGCGCCGGACTTCGCAGCCTCTTTCGCGCCAAGAAAAAGCTGAGCGCGGCTGGCGGCCAGTTTCTGGTCGTTCACCCTCAACCCCAGGTGCAGAAGGTTTTTGACGTGGTGAAAGCCCTGCCCAGCGAAGGGATCTTTACCAGTCAGGCAGAGTTGGACGATTATCTGGATAAGATTCAGCGCCGGGCCCGAGAACAGGATTGAACTTTGCAGGGGCGGACGTGCCGGGTTGCTCCAACTCGAGCCGTCCGTCCGCCCGGCCGCTAACGCCAGGGCACCGCTCGACGCAACCAGTACGCCTGACGAATTAAGGGACTGCGGGATAATTCCTCAGGCGTTCCCAGAGAGGAATGCACGTTAGGAATCAGATCCACACCGGCTTTGGCGAAAACGTGCTGAACCAGCCCCGAACAGTACATCGAGCTCTTTTTGGCCAGCAGATTCCTGCGGTTGCGCGAGCGTCCCGTTTGGAGCGCCAGTGCGGTCCCCAGAATCTCCATCAAAGAGTAGGTTGCCTGGTTGGCGACCAGCTCCAAACACTCGCTCAGAACCACTTCAACCTGTTCAGCCGTCAAACCAAAATCCAGGATGGCCAGACGCGGACACTCGACCGGATCGAAGAACTTGGTGACCCGATTCTCCTGAACTCCCAGGCGCTGATGCTTCAGACCCGCGTCCAGATCGGATTCGACAATCCAGTGATGGCCGTCTCGACGGCGCCCCTGAAAGACCCAGGCGTGGGACCAGTCGCCTTTCCGCTGAGTTCGACTGACCTTACCGGTTGCCGTCTGAATGACCTGATCGATCAAACTGGCGCCACAGACCAACCCGACTCGACCAGCCAGAGCGTAACGCTCGATAAACTCCTGATTGCTGAGCTTATCTTCGTAATGCTCCAGGAATTTAGGCCGGTCGCCCGCCTCGTCGTAAATGAAATCTTCGAGAGCCTCGGGAATCAGATTCTTATCCATGTCCTTCAATTCGGGTTGAGGACAGATTGCGCCTCCAGAAGTTCCAGTTGCTCGGCGAAATTCGCGCTCTGCATCAGACGGCGGCAGCGCTCCAGGCGACCCAAAGAATAAATCCAAAAGTCGTCGGCCGGATTGCCATTCACGTGCTGGACCACCCCCCAGAGCGTCCAAAGCAAATCGCACATAGCCTGATAAATCACCATCCGAGCGCGTTCGAAAGGCGGCACCGGACCGGAGAAGTATCCCTGCAGCAAATGCTCCTGCTGCTGACTGGAAAACCCACCCTCCACAGCCAGATCGCCCAGATCCCACATCGGGTCATTGTTGCCCGAATACTCGAAATCAATCAAACGCATGGACTCCCCGTCGTCCAAGAAATTCTCAACCAGAGGATCGCAGTGGCAGGGGCGAGAGGGCAGTTGACAGCGGCCCAGAGCATTGCGCACACGCTCCGCCTGAGCCTGCACCTCGGCGTAGCCAGGGGGTAACTGCGCATTCTTGTCGCTCAACACTTTTAAATAGCAATCGATCTGCTCAAACAACTCGAAGCGATTGGCGAAGCTGGCCTGACAATCGTGCAGTCGGCGCAGGACCCGCCCGGCCCGTTGCAATGCTCCCGGGTCTGAAAAGGCCTCCGGACTCATGGTCTCACTCTCGGGCAGAAATCGGCTCAAAAGCGTACCGTCTTGGGAGTCGAAGTAGAGGATCTCCACATTCACCCCGGCCTGGCTGGCAATCCGGGCGTTCACTTCCTCGTGAGCGCGATTGATGTATTCCGCCGTCCCCTCGCCTGCAATGCGCAAAACGAACGAGCCTTGTCTCGTGTCCAACCGATAATTTCGATTAGTCAGACCGCCCAGGCGTTGGTAGGGGGCCTGTTTCAAGTCAAGACCCAGGGCACTCTCAATTCGATCCAGATAGGGCTCAAGCATAGGCTGGCCTTCGCCACCAAGCCCCGTCGCTACTGCCTCAAGCCGCCAACTGGCGAGGGAACAAATAGCGGTCCTCGACATAGACATGGCGCTGAAAATCTCGGTCCAGATTGCGCAGCTCCGTATAGAGCCGACAGATCGATTCCCCAGCACCTGAGGGTGGAGCGTAGAAATTGGTTAAGAAGCGCAGGCAATTCAGTCGAAAACTGGATTTGCGTCGTTCCTCGGCCAGCGAATCCAGCATCCAGCGGTCGACCGCACCCACTTCTTCAGACCCGAGCCAGGGGAAGGCGAACTGTTCCTCGCGCGCCACCTGCTCGGCCAACTCCTGGGCCAGAACCTGAACGATCTGTTCCACATGGCGAAGGTGCTGGTATTGCGATCCGTAGAGTCGGGCCGCCAGGCTGGCGACCTCTTGCAAACCCGGCAGGTGCCTGCGCAGATAGTCGTGATGGACCCCGCGCACATGATTGACCAGCTGAGTGCGCGACAATCCGGCCAGTCCTTGCGGGTTGGCCCGGTGGGCCAGCTCTAGCAATCGACAAAGCTCGACCAGGTCCAACTGCTGTGCAGCGCACACAGCTGCCAGGGTCAGTCCGCCACAACGGACACTATCAATCCCCCACTCTTCCAACAGTACGGCCAGAGCCGGGTGCTGACCCACAATGTCCATCAAAAGTTGATCGGAAAAGCTCAAAGTTCTACCTCGCATTTCTTACCAATTAAGGAATTCCGCCTGAGCGGGTGGGTCCCTCCGCCAGGAGCAGGATTCTGGGGACTTCTCACGCATCGCCCGCCATGGCCATCGCCGTCGTCATCGGGGTGGGGGTTTGCCTGGCGGCTGGAGTGGGTTATCTCACCTTGAGACCCAAAGCCACCGCGCGCAAGCAAGCAAGCTCGCCCGCACCTAAGACATCCGAAACCATCGAAGTCGCCCTCGGACCCGCTCCCGAGGCGATCGAAGGCAAGCTCGGACAATTTGAATTGCTCAACGAACTGGGCAAGGGCGGTATGGCCACTGTCTACAAAGCCCGCCACGTGGACAGCGGCCGCACCGTGGCGCTCAAGGTCATCAGCCCCGAACACCGCAATAACCGCGAATTTCATCAGCGTTTTCAGCGCGAAGTGGAACTCTCTCAGCAACTTCAGCATCCCAACCTGGTAGCGGCCTACGAATCGGGCGAAATCGACGGCCAGATGTGCCTGGTGATGGAGTGGGTGGACGGCAAGCCTCTGGAACTACTCCTCACCCGCGGCCCGGTGCCACACAATCTGTTTATCAAGCTGGCTTATCAGTTGCTGGAGGGCCTGCACTTCGCCCACACCCAGCACATGTTTCACCGCGATATCAAACCAGCCAATATAATGATTACTCGTGACGCCAAGGTGAAGATTCTGGACTTTGGCCTGGCCATCGGCGAGGGCCAGACCCGCTTCACCAGCGTGGGATTCTCGATGGGCACGCCCAGCCACATGGCACCAGAAATGCTGACCAAGGGAGTTAGCAACGCCCACACCGATCAGTACGCCCTGGGCGTGGTTTTCTATCAGATGCTGACGGGCCGGACGCCCTTCCAGGCCAGCAATCCCATGGATCTGGGAATGATGCATGTCCAGAAAGAGCCTCCGCCGATCGATAGCTTTCGGCCCGACGCTCCACGCGCCTGGCAGGTGATCACCTTGAAGATGCTGGCCAAGAAGCCGGAGGACCGCTTCGCCGACCTGGCCGAGGTTCGAGCCACATTCGAAAGAACTACTTAAGCGCCGCTTCCACGGCCTGGTCCAGTCCGTTCATGGGATGGCCTTCCCAGGCCACCTTGCCGTCCTTACCCACCACCACCGCGTGGGGGATACCGGTCACACCATAGTCCTGGCCTGTGCTGCTGCCGGCCCCAATCGCATAATCCATTCCATTTTGCTTCACGAAAGGCTCAGCCACGTCGGCGCCCTCATCGGTCAGCGAAACCAACTGCACGCCCTTCGATGCGTACTTGGCGTTGAGTTCCTTAAGATGGGGAATCGATGCCCGGCAAGGGCCGCACCAGGTGGCCCAAAACTCCACCACCACCACCTTGCCTTTGAGAGCGGCCAGACTCAGCGGCTTGGTATTCAGCCACTTTTGCGCCTTGATCTCAATAGCTGGCTTGCCCACGTGGTCCACGCCGCTGCGCGCCAGACCCGGCACCATCAATAAGGTCAAAGTGGCCAGACCCACCGCACTGCTGATCAAAAACTTCTTCATGAGTTCTCCTTGCTTTTTCATCCATTGAGCAAATGCCAACAACGGGGTAAAGGTTCCGCCCATCCCTTGTCGACCGCTTGGCCCGCAAAACGAGAGCGAAAAATTAAATCGCTCATCATCCGGACATGTCCAGTTCAACAACCCCACCGAACTGAAGCTTAAACTGAAGCCATGAACTCCCAAATTCTAAAAGAGATTCAGCAGTTTCAAGCACAGGGGGCTCTTTCCGGCAGGCGAACCCCCCTGAGCCCAGACCAGCTGAGCTCCCGACTGGAGCACATCCGCCGGCGCCTGGAATCGGCCCGACAGGCTGAGCGGCAACCCCAACCCGGCTGGCTCAGTTTGCGTGAACAAGCCTGGGAGCGTTTTTTCACCCGCCAACGCTGCCTGATCCTGGAGTATGGGACCCTCCAGGCAGACGAAGGTCGCCTGCTGGAGGTACGCATCGCCCCCGACGGAACCGCCTTGCTGCGGGTGACCCGGGTGGGGCCGCTAGAGGCCTTCAGCCAGCGGAAATTCCTCAGTCCATCAGCACCACGCGCACGCTACTCACGATTTCCTGCAGTGCCTCCTGCACCACCCGGGTCTCGGGATGGCGCACAATCACGTAGCCTTCACCTTCATAGCTGATCGCCTTGGGGGCGCCGATGGGAGGGCGCTTATAGTCCGTGACCAGATGGCTCATGTTGCGCAGCACTTCCTCAAGCCCGTGCACGGCCGTTACACGGCCCTCGCCCAGTCCGCGCAAAAATGCGCAACCGGCGGCATACTTGCGCTCCTTGGGAGGAGTGAACTCATCGAACATCATCAGGCGGCCCCAGCTGGTGAAAAAGTCCACGTCGTGGGCCCGATTGATGAGGGGCATGATCTGCACCCCGGGCGGGCGAGCGGCCACTTCGTTAATGGCGATGCTCCCGTCATTACGACGGAACCACTCCATATGGGAGAGCCCGGTCTGCATCCCTAAGGCTTTCAGAGCCTGACGACCAGCCTTACGGATGTCATCATACTTCTTGCTATCTACTTCACGCGGCAAAATCACCTGGTACTGAATCCAGGGATTGCGGACAACCTCCAGCGGACCGGGGATGTAGTGAGTTAAGGAGTGCCAAAGGGGCTTACCGTCAATGGACACGGTCTCAAATGAGTGCTCCTGGCCGACCACAAATTCTTCGATTTGCAGCGGGCGCTCCGGGGTGGGTCCACTTCCGCGTAAGACATCGCGCATGGCGGAAGCGTCCTCGACCTTGAAAGTCGACTGAGTGGCTGCACCGTCCACCGGCTTAACGCAGACGGGATAGCCGACCTGCTCCACAAAAGCCCAGGCCTCGTGGTCGTTGCGAGCAGCCGCGCTGCGGGCGCAAGCAACCCCGCCCTCGCGGAAAGCCTTCTTCATCTTGTTCTTGTCGCGAAACTTGAGAGCGGTAGCCGAGTCCATGCCGGGAATGCCCAGCCGTTCCCTGACTTCGGCCACCTGCACCTGGATGTGCTCGTTGGCGGCCAGAATCCGTTCCACCTTGCCCAGGCTTTTTTGCAGGCCTTCCACAGCCCACTGTAACTGGTCGGTCTGGAGGCAATCGGGCACGCGCCAGTGCCCGGCAAAACGGGCTCGAAGCTTTTCGGGCAAAATTTCCTGAGGTTCCTGGCTGACCACGGCCAATCGGGCGCCCTCAATGCGGCTGAGGTGCTCCATGAAAATAACGGCGTTTTCCGTAAAAAATGGCGTAATATAGACGGCTAGCATGTTTATGTATCGGGCGAGCCAGTTCAGAAAACCCAGAACTGCTCGATGAGCTCCTTCCAACGGTCGATGATTTGCGGATGATGGGCGAAAAGGTCGTTCAAATAAGCGGTGCGATCCACCTGCGTGAGGAAGTCTTGAGCTCGATCCAGGCGATAGTGGCTGCGAAAATCCGGGTGGCCGGGATAAAGAAGGTCGTAGTCGGCACAAAGTAGATGACCCTCCGGGCTCACTCTCCAATGATTGCTGCGCCAGTTGGGATTGTAGCCGTATTTGCGTGACAGGGATGAGGTCACGAGCACGCAGACATCGCCCTGAGGGCGCTTGATGGCGTGCACTTCATTGCGGTGAAAGTGACCGCTGAGCACGGTGACGGGCCGAGGGTGAGCCTGCAAAATCTCGCCAAATCGCCGCAGCGGTTCGGATCGCCAGGCTTGCTGGCCGTTGAACAGGTCCACGGTGGGAGGAATGTGCAGCAGGAGTACGCTGCCGCCCGGGCTGGCCTGCAGGCGCTGCGCCAGCCAATCCAGGCTCTGCGTGGCCTGACGCGCAGCCTCAGGATAGCGGTTCTTGTATGAGAAGATTTGAGTATTCAGACTGATCCAGTCCAGCTGTTGGTGGCGTTGCCAGCCGTTACCCAGATGATCAAGGTAGTACCTGTCACCCCAAATCTCGCGGTAGAGGCATTCTGTCTCATGGAGATTTTCCGGATCCGTCTGATAGTTCTGCCTGAAATCAGCATTCCCCAGGGTCAGCACCAGCGGATGGTCACCCAGGCGATCTCTGGCGGTGCCCCAAAAACCACGACAGCGCTCGGCAAAATCGCCTCGGCCCTGGCCGTTATCGCCGTGGTCCCCGGTAAAGACCAGCAGGGGCGTCTTTTCCTGCAGGCCGCGCTCCAGCGCTTCCTTCCAGGCGGCCGGAGCGTCTTCATCGCTGCCCCAGTGCACATCGCTCCACTGGACAAAGCTGAGATCGCGACTACCCGCCCGGACCGGCCCGGGAAACAGGGCAGAAAGCCCTAGAGCGGCCGCGGCCCGCAGAAATTCGGAGCGTTTCATGGCCGGCTCCTTCGCAATTGCGGCCAGTGGTCCCTAGGAGATCAACGGGAGCGCCGGCATCTTGCTGGGCGGGCTGACTCAGCAGCCCGAATCATTAGCACTTCTTCACAGAAGCGTTCTTCAGATCACTTGGACTTTATGTTACAACTTGGTAGAGACATAGAGAGATAACTTTTTCTCACATCGAGATGGGAGATAGCGCCTGTGGCCGGTCAAATCAATCCAAACTTTCAGTTTATTCCCACCAATTTCAATACCACCGGGGCTGCGCAAGCGAACTTTCAGCAGTTCCTGCCGGCGGTAAATGGACCCGCTCAGATCATTCAAGTCCTGCAGCAGTTGATGCAGAGTCTCTCGGCCCTGGCCGGTGGCTGGAGCGGAGCCCTTGGCGGGCAGGTGCCCAACGGCTACCCCGGCTTCCCCCAGCAGACCCCACAGCAGGTGGCCGCGTTCAATAACTACGCGCAACAGTCTCTGGCTCAGTTTAACGCCACCGGAGCAGCGATCTCCAGCCAATTCCCAGGAGGCGGAGGCTTTCAACCGGCCACCTACAACCCTTACGGCGGAGGGGGCTTCCCTGGCTCCAACCCCTACGGCGGCGGCGGCTATGGCGGCTACGGCAGCGGCGGCGGTGGTGGTATCCCCACCGGCACTGGCGTCTACGGTGGCGGCACCTACACCGGTCCCAGCAACTTCATCCCTGGTCCGTCCGCCCCGGCCGGCTTCAATCAGCCAGGCTTCCCGGGAGTGCCGGGACGCTACATGTCGGCTCCCACCGACCCCAACGACATCGCCAGCTATCTACAGGCCCAGCGACTGGGTGGCGCCCTCAACGGCCAGACCACCATTCGCCAGAGCGATGCCATTCCCGGAACGCGCTTCGGCTCAGTGCAGAACAGCCAGGCCTGGAACGCTTCGGTGGCTCGCAACTACGCTTACCAATTCGCAGCTCAAGCGATGGGCCAGGACGCTCTCTCACCCCAGGGCCTGGCCTACGCCGCTCAAAACTGGGATAAGATGTCGCCCGACGCGCAGCTCTTCACCCAGGTGGCCTCCGTCTTCAAGGGCAACCTGCTGGGTGGTCCCGGCAACTACGACAATCCCGGCCTGAAAAATCTGCTTTTACAGCACGGTCTGGGCAATCTGGCCAACCAGCCGGGCGTGGGCGCAACCGACGTGCAAACGGTCGGCGCAATCACGGCCGCCCTCAACAGCGGCCAGTTGAGCCTGCAGGATGTCATCAACTCTGGAACCATCGATAATATGCAGCGCTACCAGAACATCATCGGCTACGTCTCCGGAGGCCAGTTCAACAACGACCTGAGCTTCTTCGACACCAGCGCCCGCTAGAATCCGGGACAGATTCAACAAAAGAGCCTCCGTCACCGGGGGCTCTTTTCGTTTGCCCGCCACAGAGGACCGACGGCCGCGGCAGTAAAGCCATGAAGATGAGAAAGATGATCAATCAAGCCACGCTTCTACTGCTGGCTTTGCCTCTAGGCGCACTGGCCGCTTCCGCCAGTCTCTACGACTTCACGGTCAATTCGATCGACGGCAAACCCGTAGCCCTGAAGAGCTATCAAGGAAAGGTGGCGCTGGTGGTCAATACCGCCAGCGAATGCGGCTTCACACCGCAATACGAGGGCCTGCAGAGCCTGTATGAAAAATACCGCGAGCGCGGGCTTGTAGTGCTGGGCTTCCCCTGCAACGACTTCGGAGGTCAGGAACCGGGGAGCTCGGGAGAAATCAAGGAGTTCTGCTCGTCCAAATTCCACGTGACCTTCCCGATGTTTGAGAAGGTGAGCGTGCGCGCGGGCAAGGATCAGGCCCCCATCTACAAGTTTCTCAGCTCCAAGGGAGATCTCCCCAGCTGGAATTTCGGCAAGTACCTGGTCAATAAGAAGGGCCAGATGATCGGCTACTTCGGCAGCGCCACCAAACCGACCGACCCAAAACTGATTACGGCTATTGAGGCGGCTTTGAAGTAGGACCGATCAGGCGACCAGCTCGAGGGGCTCGTAGTCGTCCGGGAAAACCTGGGGTTCCAGCTGACGCTGCACCTTTTCGATGCGAGCCATCTGAGCCATGAATTCACGCTTCTTGCGCTTGGGTGCGCGCACTTCCTGGACCGGCTCCTCGCTGGTCATCGCTCCATCCTTCAGGCCTTTGAGGGCGGTGAGGATCTGGCGGGTCGCGGGGCGGTTGTAAATCTCGCCGGCTTTGTCGCCGGTGTGCTGGTGATACAGCATCTCGGTCATATTGATCAGGCTGTCGAGCATTGCCTGCTGCTGGCCGAAGGGGGTGGACATCCCCTGGGACTCAGGGCGATTCTGCTCGAACTTGATACTGGCTTGCTGCAGCAGGCTCTGCTGATTGAGCAGGGCCTGGGCGGTCTTATAACCACGGTCGGGGGTCCAGTTGGAGGCGCGGCGCAGAAGAGCTTTGGACTTCTTCTCAACCTTGGCCTCGCCGGAAACTTTCTTATTGCGACCTTCGACCTCGCGGCCTTCGTCGGTGCGACGGGCCTCCACGTTCTCCGTCTGGCGGCGCTTGGCGGCGCGACGGCTGCGGGTCTTTTCGGTGGGAGCGAAGGTGGCGACGTTGGTCAGGCCACCCTGGAATTCTTCTTCGCCGTAGGTGGCGACGCGAGCGGCTTCGGCATCGCGGTTGGTCTTGTTGTTCTGCTTGGGGGCGACCGACTGGGCGGCGGTCTGGACTGCGCCAGTGCGGCTGGCGACTTCGGCTGCGCGGTTACTCATCGGTCGATACCCCTCTCTTCGTTCTTGCGGCCCGTCTGCTCTGTTTACCGGGCCCACTAAAATTATCCTTAAACGGACGGGTTCTGTGGGGCCGAAGTTGTAACACGTCTGTTGCCCGTGTTACAACTTCGCGAGAAATTGTATCCAGTTCGTTAACAGTGAGGCGCTCTTGATTTACTATGAAGATCTGGTCTTTCCTCAGGTTGAGGCCCTCCCCCGCGACCTCCCCCTGATCCTGCCGCTCGGGGGTTGCCGCCGGGGTCACGAGAAGATCCTGGGCGACCAGAATGCCATTTTGTTGCCGGCCATCCCCTACGGATTTGAAGCCCCCTTGGAACTCGATCTCGAGCCGGTGATCGCCTCGCTGCTGGAATTCCTCCGAGAAGACGGTTTTACCGATGTCCGGCTGCTGGGCCAACGCGGCTACTGCGGTCTGCCGCTCATCCCCTACCAGGCTCCAGCCATGCACATCCACGGCGGCACCGCCATCGTCCCCATCGGGCACACCGAACAGCACGGCTTCCACCTCCCGCTCAGCACCGACAGCCTGATCGCCGACTCACTGGCTCGCCAGCTCAAACTGGAACCGCCTCAAACCCGCCTTCTGGTCTGGCCCTATGGGGTCAGCACCCACCGGCGCCAGTATCCCGGCACTCTTTCTTTGAACCCACGCGTGTTCGAAGACTTCTTGACCGGGCTGGCGGGGCGACTGGCCCCAGCCCATGGGGTGATCTATTTCCTCAACGGTCACGGTGGCAACCATAGCTTTCTCGTCAACGTGTGCAAGTTTGCGGGCGAACAGCTGACCCATAACCTGACCGCCACCACCTTCTTGCACACCGCTTCGGGTCAGGCAGAGGCAAGCCTGAAGCAGCATCGGCAAAGCCAGCTTATGGGCCACGCCTGCGAACTGGAAACCAGTTACATTCTGCATCTCAAGCCCGAGCTGGTGCGCATGCAGTGGGTGGTGGATGAACCCAACTTCATTGAAAGCCCGAACTACAAGATGGACTGGACGGGCGAAGGCGCCCTGATCCTGAATCCCCCCTGGAGCGACGACACCAGGACGGGCAGCTACGGCCACCCTTCCCTGGCCAGCGCCGCCCGCGGTCAGCTGTGGATGGAAGCGGCCGCTCGCGAAATCGAATCGCAAATTCAAGAACTCAACCAGCAACTGCAGCGACGGCGACAGCGCCGGTCCGAGGGCTGGGTGGAGGGAGCCTGGCGCGAGCAATGGCGCCTTGTGACAGGCGAGAGCAGACCGCTACCTGGAGCTGGCGATCAGCAAAATCCCTAGAAAGATGACCAAAGCGGAAAGCAGCCGACTCCGGCCGCCTGGCTCTCCACCAAAACGCCAGCCCAGAAAGGCAGCCAGTACCACGCTGACTTCGCGAACCGCTCCGGCATAACCGACCGGAGCCAGAGTATAGGCCTGGAGCGCCAGAAAATAGGCCAATGCGCTACCCAGGCCCACCCAGGCGACCCCGCCTCGTTCACGAGAGAGCACCTGCAGCAGCGAACGCCAGCTGTTGCGCAGCAACAGGGGGGGCAAGGCAAGCATCACGCTCACCGTCCATTGGGCCACAAAGTAAGAAAGGGCCGGGGTGTTCTTGACAGCCTGGCCATCGATGGCGGTGTAGACGGAAATCGTCAGTGCCACCCCCAAAGCCGCCAGCACAGCGCCGGGGCGAACGCGCAGGCGCCAGATTCCACCTAAACCGATCCCCATTAGACCCAGGCTCAGCACACCGACTCCCAGCAAGCCCTGACCTCGCAGCGGTTCATGCAGCAATTGAGTCGACCACACCATCAAAAAAAGCGGCGCGCTGCCACGGGCCACCGGATAGACCAGCGAAAAGTCAGCCAGCGAATAAGCCAGACTGAGCAGCCCTAGATAGGCCGCTTGCGCACCGGCACTGGCCAGCACATAGACCCAGGCACTCCCCTGCGGCAGAGGAACCCAGAACAGCACCGGAAGAATCGCCAGGGCCGAGAGCGCCAGAGCCCACCACATCACCACCAGGCGCTCCTGGCAGCGCTTGAGTCGAAAGTTCCAGCCGGCGTGCAGGCATGCCGCCACCAGTAACAAGGCTAAAGCCGCCGGTGTCATGGGACGCAAGTGTTCCTCGAGCTCAAGCCTAATGCCTTGGTTATGGACGCTATTCAGCAACGCCTGGTTCTGGCCGATCTCCGAGGACTCACCATCGACGACCCACCCCTCCCGCAACCGGTGAGTTTCTCCAATGTATACAACCAGAAGGCTCAAAAGAGCGCCTTCGAGGGCCTGGGCCCGGGCTCACGAGGTTCTCAGGTGACCCGACTGCAAGAAGTGCTGCGCAAGTGGAATCCCCGCCTGGGAGTGGAGGCCAACGGAGTCTTCGATGGCAACACCGAGAAAGCGGTCTCGCTCTACCGAGCCATCTACTCAGGCAGCGAAGGCTCCCGAATCGACGCCACCACGGCCGGACACCTCAGCGCCATGCAAGACGGCTCCTTCTGGAAAAATCCACCTCCCAAAACTCCCGGCCAACAACTTCTCTATCAGGCCTCCCAGCAGATCGGAAAACCCTACTTGCTCGGTTCCGACGGCCAGTCGGCCACCGACTGCGGCCAACTGGTACGCAGCTCGGCCGGCCAGAGCGGCCTGAGTCGCTGCGCCGACGAACAATACCGCAGCGCCAAAAAGGGCCACCACGGTCTGACCACCGGCGAACAACCGCAACCTGGGGACCTGCTCTTTTTTAACTACCAGACCAGTCAATCAGGCCTGGCCTATGGCGGTGTAACCCACGTCGGCATCCGTGTCAATTCACAATGGACTCTGGCCGCATCCTCATCGGCCGGGCGAGTGGTCATGCAGCGCGCGGCCCCAATGCAACCCTATCTTGCGGCGGTGGGGAACTGGAAATAAGTCTGCTGCATTAGGGCGGCTATGAAGAAGATATTCATCGCCCTGATGTTTCCGCTGGCCGCCCTGGCCGTACCACCGAAGATCGTCAAAAGCGAAGCTGAGTGGAAAAAGCAACTGACCCCTCAGGAGTACGCGGTACTCCGCCAGGCAGCCACCGAACCCGCCTACACCGGGAAATACGAGAAGAACCACGAGAAAGGAACCTACTTCTGCGCGGCCTGCGGCACCGAGCTCTTCAAGTCCGAGACCAAGTTTGACTCAGGTTGCGGTTGGCCCGCCTTCTTCGCAGTGGCGGCTAAGGACCATGTGGTCTTACTGAAAGACGAAAGCCACGGAATGAGTCGAGTGGAAGTTCGTTGTGCAGCTTGCAACAGTCACCTCGGCCATGTCTTCGAAGACGGCCCCCAACCCACCGGACTGCGCTACTGCATCAATTCCGTCAGCCTGAAGTTCAAGCCGGCCAGGTAAGCGTTTCTGGCGCATCGTCGGGCTGGGGATGCAGGCTGAGCAGCGCCCAGCCCTTTGTTTTGGCCTCTTCCAGAGCCTCCGCCTGAGAAAGCAGGTAGGAAAAGAAGTTTCCGTGGGCATAGCGACAATCATCGTCCAAGCAACGCAACACTTCGGCTTCCCCCACCTGCTGCCGAACCATTTCCGGGTCCGACTCAGTAAAATCGAGCCTGGCGAATGGTTCAGGCCGAGCCTTGATCAACTGCAGCAAGTCTCGTAGCTTTTGCGCGCGCGAGGCGACCGACTCGGGAGGCACGGCCACAATGGGAGACAACAGGTAGGCTAAATCTTCGAAACCAGGATAGGCCTTGAGCACGTTCTCTAACAGGGCCTGGAACCACCAGTTGCGAGAGGTGGCAGCCCAATGTTGCTCGGGTACGAGGTGGCAGGCCTCGTCTATGGTCAGACCCGCCCTCAAGCGAGTTGGCTCCAGGGCAAAGGCGAAGACAGGAATCTCGTGGCTCAGAGCTTACTCCTTGCCGGTCAGGCCCTTCCAAAACGACTTGGCTTCCTTGGCTACACCCAGACCGAATGCCTTACCGGCTTTGCCAATCTCTTTGCCGACTTCAGCGCCCTTATCGCCAATTTTCTTGCCGATTTCCTGACCTTTGTCCAGGGCCGGCTGAGCTGCTTCCTTGGCGCCCACACCGATGTCATGCAGGCCTTTGCCTACCTGATAGGAGGCCGGCTTGGGAGCCGTGTCTTTGGGCTGCACCTGGGTCTGCACAATCGGAGTATGCTGAGCGGTCTGAGCAGTGGCCACGCTGGCGCATCCAGTTGCACCGAGGGTGAGAGCCAGACCCAGGGCCAGGGTCATGGCACCGGTGAAGTTGCGCACCGTGGAAGATGCCTTGCTGACTGCGCTGGTGAGGTTGGGCTTGACCGGGGTCCAGTCCGAGCCGGTGGATTCAAACTTATCGCCGGCTACGCCCTCCGGCTGCTTGCGCACACCCTGATTCCTCCCGGGATTCCAGTTGATTCCACCGCCGTCGTTGACTTTCACCGCTCCGACCTCCGTCTTTCTGTGTGCCGGTAGTTTCTGCAAAAGCGGCCGATTCTCCCGTGCCGACAGATGTTATGATTGCAAAACGGTTGCGCAGCCAGGATGCAACAAGGCCCCAGTATGGTCCACCCATCGACAACGCAAAGGACCACACAACAATGAAATTCCCAATGAACCCCTTCCAAGTCAACGAACTGATCATTGACCAGAGCCTCAAGGCCGTGCAGAACTGGGTCAAGGTCGCCGAACAGAGCGAAAAAATGACCGCTCAGGTGATCGAGTTCAACAAGAAGAACCGCGAAGAGAGCATCAAACTGATCGAAGCCGGTGCCGAGCAGATCAAGCAGTCCACCCGCCTCTTCGCCGACCTTTTCGACAAGATGTTCGCCTTCCAGGTTCAGAGCTACCAGCAGGCCAGCAAGGCCTCGGTCGAGCAATTCAACAAGCAGGTGGCTCAGTTCAGCAAGCAATAGTTTGTCCAGGCCGGCAAGCCGGCCCTTCGCATGACCCTAAAACCCGGGACGTATCGTCCCCGTCACGTATCCAGCCCTCCCTCTCGGGAGGGCTTTTTTTTTACACCACGCCCAGCGAAGGTCCACTCCAGCCCGGAAAGAGCTGGCCGGAACCGCCGGAAAGTCTGAGATGGTTGGTAGCCACGTCGGAAAAGAGCGAGCGAAAATCGGTGCTCACCGGCAGATCGCGCCCGTCTTCCAGAGCGTCTTTGGCGAAGGCGCCAACGTTACCGTAGACCTTGCCACCTTTGACATCATTGCCCAGCACAAACATGCACGAACCCCGGCCGTGGTCGGTGCCGTTGGACCCATTCTGATGCACGGTCCGCCCGAACTCGGTCATGGTCATCAACGTCACTCGCTGCTGATAATCAGGGCCCAGATCTTGCCAGAAGGCAGCGATCGAATTGGAAAGCTCGCCGAAAAGCCGGGCGAAATTTCCCTGGGCGGTACCCTGAGCCACGTGGGTATCCCAGCCATTGCTCTCTACGAAAGCCACTTCCAGGCCCACCTCGGTTTTGATCAACTGGGCCACCTGGCGCAGGCCGCGAGCCAGCACGCCGGCCGGATAGACGGCGCCGTTGGCGGGACGGTAGCTGCGAATATTGTCCGGTGAGAGCACCTTGGTCGCCTCAAAGGCCTCGGTTCCGCGCTTGGAGAGCAACTGGCCGGTCTTTCCACCCGTGGCCTGAGCGTAGAGGCTCTCCAGAGAATCCGCGCCAGCGCCGGCCCGCACTTGAAACTCCTCCAGGTTGCCCACCGCCAGAGCCGGTATGTTGCCCGAGAGCGAGCGAGGCATGCTGGAGGTCATGGCCACGGCCTGATAGGCAGAATGTTCGTGTCCGGTCAGACCTACGGCCCGATTGAGCCAGCCGCTCTGAGTACTTTTCACCCCGGGCGTGCCCGTCTCCATGTAGTCCTGAGCATCGAAATGAGAACGGTTCTTTTCTGGGGAGCCGATGCCGTGCACCACCGCAAGATGTCCCTGCTTGTAGAGATCGGCCAGAGCGTTCCCGCGCGGATGAATTCCGAAGCGCCCATCAAGCTGAATCAATCCGTTCTCGCCTGAAGGCGGCAACAGAAGTCCGGGACGCAACTGAGCCAGATCTTTGTCATTGAGGGGTTGCACGGCCATCAGTCCGTCCATCGCTCCTCGCTGAAAGATGGTCACCAGAATCGGCCGTTTGGCCTGAATTCCAGCCGGTGCGGCGTTGGCCGTGCGGGTCAGGAAGGCGGGAACTCCGCCCAGGGTCATGCCGAAAACCGACAATCCACTCGTGCGCAGAAAGGCGCGCCGCGTCCACATCGTTGATTACCTCCGTTGAAATTCCGGGCAGCTCAGCAGCACCCCGGCGACTTTTTGGGACTCTGTAAAATTGGTGGGCATGCTGGCCGCAGGGTCAGGCTGCATCCCTTTGCCCTTGGACTTCACCCTGATCTTTTCGCCACCTCCGCCCGAAGCCATTTCCTCGGAGGGCGGCAGGGCGGTGCGCACAGATTCAAAAAACTTGCTGTTGTTCAGCGTGGCTTTGACCGGCTTGAGGGCCTGATCCAGCGGCCGCCCAGGCATCACCGAGGCCGCTACTTTTTCCAACTTGCCCTGAGGTAGCGGTACGCTCACACCTCTCACCTTGCCGCTGGCCAGGGCGAAAGCAAAGTTGACGCGATACACTAGAGTTCCCGAGCTGATCCATTGCTCGCTGCGGTCCGGGTAGCCTGTGGGCGGCACGCAGCCATACATATTCTGGCCCATTCGCTCCACCCAGATAGGCAACTGGGTCTCGGGAGTCTGCAGCTGACCGCCCAGGATACGGACGCTACTTACGGTATATTCGAGCGGATTCTTCACTTTGGCGCGCAGTGACTGTTGGGACCAAAAAGCGGGCGAGTTGTAGATGGCCTTGACCATGGCAGCCGAGCTTCCATTGCTGCTCTGAAAGACGCGCGCTAACTGGGCCACGGTGGCCTGATCGGGCTCGTCACAAATGAAGCGAATCGCGAACTTGCGAGCGATGCGATTGGCAGTATGCGGGTCGGCGGCCAAAAGGTCCAGCAAATGCTCGCCCTCGGCCAGACCCTGGCCAGCCGGGAAGCTGTTGCCTAAAATCATCTTGGTTCCGGAATCATGCAGAAAGGGAAGGAACACAAAGTTATTCTGGCCGCTTTCGACCTGATCCGGGAAACGCTCCAGCATACGTTCCATACGCTGAGCGCCGCGGCGATCGCTATACATCGTCCAGCCCGTGAGCACCCGGGCCACTTCGGTCACGTCTTTCTGGGTATAACCTCCGTCCACTCCCAGCGTATGTAACTCCATTAACTCGCGCGCGTAGTTTTCGTTCAGACCCATGGCCTGCTTCTTATTCTTCGAGTTCATGGCCATTTGTCGGGCGCCAAAGTTACTCAGGTGAGGGGCCTCTGGGGAGGCCATGGATTGGGCATTGTTCAGGTAAAGCAGCATGGCTGGATGCTTGGCGGTGGCCCCCAGCAGACCGCGAAAGTCTCCCAGAGCATTGGGGCGAATGACGTCGCGCTCGTAACTGAGGATGTAAGGTCGGGCGGTGTTGGAGGTGCGCGAAACATTAAAGTGATTGAACCAGAAATCGGTCATCACTTCCTGCAACTGATTTTTAGTGTAGACCGCCCGGGTCACCTTTTGGGCCAGCAGTTGCCTCAGCAACTCACGTTCGGTCTGAAGGTTCTTGTCGCGCACAAACTGCTGCAGGGCCTGACGATCCTTGCCCGAGTCAGGGTCCTTGAACTGCACTCCGGCGTCCATCGCCATCTTCTTGATTTGAGGGGTCCCAATATAGGTCTGGTCCATGGTTTTGAGGTCCATCGACAAAGCCGGATAGGCTCGTAGCGACTGCTGGCAGATGGAGTCATCCGCGCGCAACTGCAACTGCTCCTCCAGCCATCGATCCAGGCCTTGGTGAACCACGGCCTCGACCTGACCGGGTGTTGCACCATAGCTGAAGCGCGAGAGCAGATGAGCGGCAGCCTGATAGCTGTTCAGGTTGGCTCCCTCATAGGGAGTTTTGGCAAAGCAGGGCAGAGAGAGGAAGAGAGCGAGCGCGTAGCGTTTCATAGGCCGTCTAACCGGCCCCTGGAGAAAAAGTTGCGCGAAGCCCCTAAGCCACTCCGGAAGGCATGGGAGCGGTATGCAACTCCACCATGGCTGCCACTTCCACCTTAAATCCGGCCACCAGTTCATCCGTCGAGAGCACGGTCAGGTCGGGCATAATATGCTGCAACCAGCGTTGAACCACGCGCCGGGTGGGCGGGTCGGTGATCAACACAGGGGGATGATCGTGCTCATCACGAGCCTTCCGTACGGCCCGTTCCAACTGCTCAACCTGGTCGTGACTCCAGGACTTACCCGAGTGCAGGCTTTCGCGAATGGCCTGTTCGGCCAGCGGGCCCAGGGCCAGCACGCGCAAATTGCCCTCGCGATCGACCACCGAAGCACAGATCTGGCGAGCCAGAGCCACCCTGCAACGCTCGGTGACTTCCTCGATCTGATCGAGAATGTCCACGTGGTCGCCGCAAATCTCCAGAATCGTGACCAGGTCTCGGATCGCCACCCGTTGCTCCAGCAGGCTTTGCAGCACCTTGCGGATGCGCCTGAGCAAGCGCCGGTCATTGAGAAATTCCTCCACCACAACCGGATGGGAGCTGCGCAAACGATGGATCAGATCATAGGTTTCCTGCAGTCCCAGCAACTCAGGACAGGCGCCTAGAATCAATCCCTTGAGATGGGCCACCATGACGGCCAGCGGACCCAGCACCGGACACCCCAGACTTTCCGCCTTTTCTTTATGCTCACCAACCACCCACTTGGCTGGCAGTCGATGCACCGGATCCTGGGTGATCCCGCCTTCCAGCTGACCCAAAAGCTCCAGATTGCCCAGAACCATCATCCGATCCAGGAAGACTTCACCCACTGCCACCGGGGCATCCTTAATGCGCAGCAAGTACTGATGTTCCAGTTGCAGATTGTCGGAAATGCGCAGCGGTGGAATAACCACCCCCACTTCCCTGGCAACTTCTTCGCGAATCTGCTCGACCTTAGGAACCAGGGGTGAGCCGTTCTGCGGGTCGACAAGCGGGAGCAATCCCTTACCCAGCTCCAGCATCAGGGGTTCACGATACACATAAGGATCGGTGCCAGGCTCGCTGCGGCCATCGAACTGGACCACCACCTCGCCTTCCACCGTCCAACCGTCATTAACCAGACGCATGAGCGCTTGCTGCAGTTCTGCACGGACACTCAGCTGGGAGCCGACGTAGAGATAGGAGATCTCTTCGTTGCGAGTCAGCTTGATATAGACCTGCTTGCCCTGTTCGTTGCGCCGCCAGGGGGCGAACGGTTCGAACACTTCTCCTACGCGCAAGACGTGAAGTTCTTGCAGCTCCTCTTCGGCTCGGTTTCTGGCCACTAGGGGGTTCCCTTCGGAGTGGGGGTGCTGGCGGCACCGGCTGAGGGGAACGGATCCCCGTTCAGAACGGCGTAGACAGGCTTGCCATCAAACTGAAACAGACTGCCGCCCAGTTTGCCTTCCAGGCTCTTGGCCAGGGCGGCGTCTTCGATGGGCTTGAGCTGACCGCTGATCTTCAGTTGGCCCCCGGCGCGCTTGTCGGCTTCGGCCGGGTCCAGTCCAGGAATGAACGCCAGCACGAACTTGTTGCCAGAACTGGCCTCCATCATCGGCACATAGGCGCCTTTTTCGGACTCCAGCTTGGTGCCGACGAGGCCGGCCAGTTCAGCACTCATTCCACCGAATGGCGCGACCGTCAGGTCTTTGATCGACTTGTCTTTGATGCCGGAAAAGTCTTGAGAAACCGGCGGCGTGGCCGTGGCCGGGGTGCCCGAGGCCGCGGGCGGAGCGGGCTGCGTACAACCGCAAAGCAACGTCAATAAGCAGAGAGCCAGTGTCTTCTTCATAGCTGCTGGGGTTTCCGTCGCGCCCCAGAGACTCCTGCAAGGGGGATGGGGACCGGCCACGAAGCGCGCGGAATGTCTGACTTTCTCACTCTCGAGGAAAGCGCCGAGCAACTGGGCGTAAGCGATGCGCAGTTGCGCTCCTGGATTAAGCGCGGTCTGGCGCGGGCCACCAGACGAGGTGGCGAGTACGCCCTTCGACCCAGTGAGGTCGACCGTCTGAGGGACGATCCTCCCGAGGGACAGGGGGACGCCTCCAGCGAGCCGACAACCGCGCCCCAGCGCCCCAAGGTGCTGCCTCCGCGCAGCGAAAAGAACCCCGATAGCTTCGCGGGCGAGCGTGACAGAAGGCGACGCATGGGTCGCCGCGCCAGCGACTTTACTCTGGAGATTCTACATCAGGAGATCAAGACGGCAGTGGCGGCGGCTCTGGAACCGATTTTGCCGCGCCTGGAACCGCTGAGAATGGCCGAGCCCCAGCCCCAAGAAGCCAGCCATCACTACGAGATCGAAGCCCTGGAAAGTCGAATTCTGGAGCTGGAAAGCCAACTCCGCCATCAGGAGGCGGCACGCGAAGAGTATCGTCAGCGTCTAGAAGAGTCCGAACGACGACGCCAGCAGGCTGAATCCAATCCAGCCTCCTCGGCTGACCAGCAGCGCATCAGCCAACTAGAAAGCCAGATTGAGCACGAAATCCGAGCCCGTCAGGAGTTCCAGCATCGACTCGAAGATTCCGAACGCAAACGCCACGAGGCCGAGCAGCTCGGCCGCCAGGCCCAACACAGTGAAGATGGCGCTCTGCGCCTGGCTCGAGAACTCAGCCTGGAGCGGGAGAAACGCCTGGAGACGGAGCAAAATCTGGAGCGCGTGAGCGCCGAGCTGGAAGCGCTGCAGTCCGACAGTCTGGCAATGGACGCAGAGCGCGCTCGCTTCAGCCTGGAAGCCCGTTCCTTACAGGCCGAAATCGACCGACTCACGATTATGCAAGAATCCTGGGAAAGCCAGAAACGGGAGTGGGAGCAGGCTCAACAGGTGCGCGGCGACGCCGAGCGCGCCCTGGAGGAGAAAAACAGCGAGCTCCGCCATCTCCGCGAGCAGGTCACCAGTCTGACCTACCGCCTGCAGATGGCCGGCAGTGGGGCCACCGGCACCAGTCCTGAGGAGTCGCGCCGCCTGATGGAGAGACTGGCCGAAGCTCAGGCCGAAATGGCCGAGAAGAACCAGCTGGTGAATCAGACCTACGCCGAGATCGGGGAGCTTCGCTCCCGCTTGGAAGACACCCAGCGCAACTTCTATGAGCTTCAGCAGCGCCACGAACGCCTCAAGGAGGAATGGGGTCAACTGGTGGCTCAAATGGCCGCCAGACAGATGAGCGAACACCAGCAACAGCAGGCTCCACCTCCACCCGGCCCGGGCGAACGACCCAAAGGCTGGGGCAGCCTTTTCGGCCGCCGCGACTGATGCGCGCCCTGGGCTTCTTCCTGGCCGCCCTGGCCGTGGCACTGGGCGCCTTCGGCGCGCACGCCTTGAAAGCAACCCTGCCGCCGGACCGCCTGGTGACCTGGGAAACGGCGGTTCGCTATCAGATGTATGCTGCCATTGGACTTCAAGTCAGCAGCTACAAGCCGGGCCAGCGCCTGCTGGCCTTGGGCGCGCTGATTTTTTCGGGCAGCCTCTATCTGCTGTGCCTGACCGGCATGGGCTGGCTGGGTGCCATCACGCCCCTGGGGGGATTGTCGCTGATCGCCGGCTATTTGCTTTTGGGACGGGACGCGCTCCAACGTGACTGAGGACCCCCTGACCCGAATGATGCTCCAGCTTCGCGATTGGACCTACGATCACTATCATTGGGCCTTTCTGGTTGGCACCGGAGTGATTTGCCAGAGCGTCTTTTTCCCGGACCCCAAGGCCACCACCCTGGCCTGGCTGGGTTGCGTCAGCGCCGGAGCGCTGCTGGAACCCTGCGTAAATCCTTATCGCCAGCTCTACGGCCGCAGCCTGGGGCGGCTGAGTGAAGGCGTAGCGCTAACCTATGATGATGGTCCCGGCCCCGACACTCCCGCCCTCCTTGACCTGCTGGCCCGAGAGAAGGTCAAGGCCAGCTTCTTCCTGATCGGTCAGCAAATCGAAAAATACCCGGAGGTCGTCAAGCGGATTGCGGATGAAGGTCACCTGATTGGCAATCACACCTATTCTCACCCCAATTTGATGCTCTGCTCGCCCGGGCGGACCCGCCGCGAGCTGGAACGGGTACAACAGCAACTCCAGCAGCTGACCGGACAAAAACCAGTTTTCTGGCGCCCGCCTTTCGGTTTTCGCTCGCCCTGGACCCAACCAGTAGCCAGTCAGTTGGGCCTACGCTCCGCCCTCTGGACGGTCAACCCTCGCGACTTTCAAGACCCCGGCAGCCAGGTGATCGTGCAACGCACGCAGGAGGGACTGCAGCCCGGGGTGATCGTGCTGCTGCACGACGGGCTCGAGAAACGTGGACAAACCCTGGAGGCCACCGCCCGGCTAATCAGCCAACTGAAAGAAACCACCAATTTCGTGCGCCTGGATCAGACTCATGGCTAGAGTTCAGCGTTTGGACCCGCTAGTAGCGGAACGGATCGCAGCCGGTGAAGTGGTCGAGAGACCGGCCTCGGCCGTCAAGGAGCTGGTGGAAAACAGCCTGGACGCCGGCGCTCGCCAGATCACGGTGGAGCTGGTGGGCGGGGGCATCAGCTGCCTGCGCGTCATCGACGACGGTTGTGGTATGAGTGCCGAGGACGTCAAACTCGGCCTGGAACGCTTTGCCACCTCCAAGATTCGCCAATGGGAAGACCTGGACAGCCTTTCCACCCTGGGCTTTCGCGGTGAAGCTCTGCCCAGTATCGCGGCCGTTTCCAGGTTGGAAATTTCGACCTGCGAGCTTGGCGCGGACTTCGGCACCCGGGTGCGGGTGGAGGGCGGCGTGCTGGTGGAAGAAAGCCCCGCCCCGCCCCAACAGGGAACACGCGTAACGGTTGAAGATCTCTTCTACAATACTCCGGCCCGTCTCAAGTTCCTAAAAAGCGCCGCGGCTGAAACCAGTCAGGTGGTGGATCTACTCACGCGCATGGCCCTGACCCAGCCCGAGGTCCATTTTCAGGTGCGTTCCAATCAGCGCGAAGTCTTTCTGGTCACGGCCAAAATGACGCTCCCCCAACGCATGTCCCAGCTCTGGAAAGTCCCGCTGGAAGACCTGGTGGAGGTGGAGGGCGAGGTTCAGGGAGTGCAGGTCCATGGGTGGGTGGCCAGGCCTCAACACGCTCGCCCCACCCGAAACCATCAGCTCTTTTGTCTCAACGGACGCATCATCAAAAGCGCCAGCCTTTCCCAGGCAGTGCTCGAGGGCTTCACGCCGTTGGTCAGCAAAGGGCGTTATCCTGTGGCTCTGCTCCGATTGGACATCGACCCCAGCCTGATCGACGTCAATGTCCATCCCACCAAGGCCGAGGTCCGTTTCGCCGAGGCCCGTTCTCCCTTTCGAGCCATCTACCGTAGCATCGCCAAAAGCCTGGAGGAGCATTCGGCCGATAGCGTTCAGCCTCAGCACTGGGACCTGGTCGCCGACGAAGAGCTTCCCTCCCCCATCGCGGAACCGCCAGCCGAGTGCGTGACCGGAGCAGCCGAACCCTCTCCACCTGCCTATCGGGCTCCGGCGCCGGTCGCGCGCCCGACCTACGCTCAACCTTCGAGGGGGCTGCCTCCCTATCGGCCCACTCCTCCACTGGCCGCCACCTTGGAGCTATTCAAACCCATTGAAGTGGCGCCGGAAGGCCCGCGTGTCAAGGTTCTGAGCCAGCTCTACAAGACATTCATTGTGGCTCAGGTGGATGGGGAACTCTGGATCGTGGACCAGCATACCGCCCACGAGCGAATCTGGTATGAAAAGCTGGGTCACCTGCAACCTCTGGACGGCCCTCAGCAGGGCCTGTTGGTTCCGGAAATTATGGAGTTTTCACTGGCCCAGTCTGCTTTGTTGGAAGGTTCGCTGGAGCAAATCCGTTCCTTCGGCTTCGAAATTGAACACTTTGGCGGCAACAGCTTCCAGATGCGCAGTCTGCCTCTGGGCGTCAAACCGGGGCGCGCAGCCGGTATCGTGCGCGAACTGGTGGAGCAGATGGCCAGCGAGCAGGTCAGCCTGCGTAACCATCCCCAGGAAGTGGTGCGCGAGAAGTTGCGCGCCATGGTTTCGTGCAAAGCGGCCATTAAAGCCGGCGATCCTCTCTCAGTGGATGAGATGGAAAGTCTGATCCGCGAAATGTTGACGGTGGAACACTCCAACTACTGCCCTCACGGTCGTCCGACCCGGGTGAAACTCGACGATCGCGCACTGGAGCGCCTGTTTCACCGCTAATTGTGCTGGCGGGTCCCACCGCCAGCGGCAAGAGTCGTCTGGCCCTGG
This sequence comes from bacterium, assembly GCA_018266105.1. GTDB lineage: Bacteria > Vulcanimicrobiota > Xenobia > Xenobiales > JADMJV01 > JADMJV01. The sequence goes on from JAFEBA010000017.1 coordinate 34,109, forward strand.
AGATCGCCCGGCGATGCCAGGGCGAATTGCTTTGCTTTGACTCCACCACCGTGTATCGGGGTCTGGACATCGGAACGGCCAAGCCGACACCGCAAGAACGTCGCCTCATTCCACACCATCTGCTGGATCTGGTGGAGGCGGGTGAAGAATTCACGCTGGCCCATTTTCTAAAGCAAGCCGAAGCAGCTCTGGCGGATATCCGTCGGCGAGGCAACCAACCCATACTGGTGGGAGGGACCTATCTCTATCTGCGGGCCTTCTTGCAAGGCTTCCAATTGAGCGAGGTGGCCCCCGATCCTGAATTTCGAGAGTGGGCGGAGCATCAGCCCCTGGAGAGTTTGGTGACCGAGTTGGTCCGGCTCGATCCGCGCGCGCAGGAACTCGTCGATCTGGCCAACCCCCGACGGGTGGTGCGCGCCCTGGAGGTATGCCGTAGCGGCAAACTGTTCTCGGACCACTATCAGGCCCAACCACGAAGCGAGCCAGTTCGCAAAATCGGGCTTCAGGCCCGGCCAGACTGGCTCAAAGCCCGCATTGCAGGCCGTTGCCAGAGCATGTTCATGAACGGCTTCCGAGAGGAAGTCAAACGCCTGTGTGAGAAAGGTCTGCAACGTTGGCTGCTCTCGATGCGCTTCATCGGGTATCCCGAGGTGGTCGAGGGACTGGAGCTGGCGCTCAGCGACTCCGAGCTGGCCGAGCGGGTGAGCGAATCCACCTGGCGGCTGGTCAAGAAACAGCGCACCTGGGGACGTTCCGAGGTGGGTGTGGAGTGGTATGACGCCGAGCATCCGGCCCTGGTCGAGCGCGTTTGGGAACAGCTGCAAACCCCCACAGACAAATAAACTTGGCGGGGGACTGAATGGATTGGACAGACATATGCTAAACCTGCAAGACGCTTTTCTCTCTCAACTTAAGAAAGAGGGCCAGGTCGTGGCCGTCTTCCTGGCCAAGGGCGTGCAGCTCAAAGGGATCATCCGCGGTTACGATAACTTCACGATCTTCCTGGAGGATCAGGACGGCCGCATGCAGATGGTCTACAAGCACTCCATCACCACCGTGAGCCCCACTCGGGACACCAGCGACGCCTTCCTGCGCGACGCTTTCAAAGACTCCACTGAGAAAAAGAGTCCGCTGGTTCGCTGAATTTGTCCTTTTCAAAATGGGAGGGCCTGGGCAACGATTTTGTCTTCATGGCCGGCGACCCCCCGCCCCAAGCTGAGGAACTGGCTGTTCGGCTCTGCGACCGACGCACGGGTATCGGGGCGGATGGTCTGGTCTACGTCAATGAAGACCCCAGGATGGTGATCTTCAACAGCGACGGGTCGCGCGCTGCGACCTGCGGCAACGCGCTCCGATGCCTGGGTGCGTGGCGTCATCAGCGAGGCCTGCTCAAACTCAACCAGTGGGAGCAGGTGGCCACTGATAGCGGCCTGCGCCGGCTCCGGGTGGTGAGCCCCAATCGGGTGGAAGTAGACATGGGACCGCCCGGCAAGGTAGAAGGCACTCAGGACCTGCAACCCATCCCGGAAGTCGGGCTGCCCGGTCATTTTGTTTCTATGGGCAATCCCCACCTGGTGGTGCTGTGCCCTGAGAAACTACCTGAACGTCGCGATTTCGAGCGTTGGGGTTCCAACCTGACCCACAGCATTCCGGGCGGCGTCAACGTGGAGTTTGTGGCTCGCCGCCCCGGTCTTCCCAACCAACTGGAGGTGCTGGTCTGGGAGCGTGGGGCAGGCCCCACCCAGGCCTGCGGAAGCGGGGCTTGCGCGGCTCTGGTGGCAGCTGTGCGGGTCGGATGGGTGCAGGCGCTCAGTCGGATCGGATTGCCGGGCGGTGAGTTAGAGATTGAATGGAACGGCCAGGACGGAGTACTGATGACCGGCCCGGCGCGCAATGTTTTCGAAGGGACCCTGTATGCAGACCAAGCTACGACGTGAGAAACTGAACGCCCAACTGGAAAAAAAGGGGGTCAATGCCCTGCTGGTGGCAACCCCTGAAAACCGTCGCTATCTGAGCGGCTTCACCGGCTCGGCTGGCTACTTGCTGTTGGGCCCCGACTACAGCCAGATCGTGGCCGACGGTCGCTACTGGGCCCAATGCGGCGAGCAATGCCCGGGACTGGAGCTGGTCAAATTCCGCCAGGAAGAATTCAAGAGTCTGGTGGAGTGCGCTGCCGCTCAATTCAAGGGTTCAGGTGGTGTATTGGGAGTGGAAGGTCGACACATGGTGGTGGCCGACTTCCAGGCACTGCAGCGCTCTCTGCCCGAGGGCTGGTCGGTGCAACCGGTGGAGGACGCCGTGGAAACCATCCGTCAGTGCAAGGACAACGAGGAATTGGAGCTGATGCGCCGGGCCGCCCAGACGGCCGACCGGGCTTTCCGAAACGCGCTCGAAAGCTTGAAGGCGGGCATTCGCGAACGCGACTTCTGCCTGGAGCTGGAATACCAGATGCAGAAGCTGGGCGCTCGCAAGCCCGCCTTCGACAGCATCGTCGCCTCGGGACCCAACGGGGCCTTCCCCCACGCCGGGGTTACCGACCGACTGATCAATCAGCATGAGCTGATTACGGTCGACTTCGGATGTTATCGTGACGGATACAACTCGGATATTACCCGAACCATCTGGCTGGGCCAGTTGAATGAGCGCAATCGATTCATCTACCAGAGCGTGCGCGAGGCCCAACAGCGAGCGGTGGAGGCCGTGCGACCCGGCAAAACTTGCAAAGAGATTGACGCTGTGGCTCGCCAAGCCTTACAGGAGGTCGGCCTGGCCGAATACTTCACTCACGGACTGGGCCACGGCATTGGTCTGGCAGTGCACGAGCTGCCAGGAGTACGCAGTACCTCGGAAATCGTGCTGGAACCCGGCATGGTGGTGACCATCGAACCGGGAGTCTACATACCCGGCGAAACCGGCTGTCGGGTGGAAGACTCGGTATTGGTGACCAGCGACGGCTGCGAGAAGATCACTCGTTCCGGATACCAGGAAATTGGCCAGACCCACCCCCTGGAGGCGGTCGGCGCCTGACCAGGCCGCTGGCTACGGCAGACTGTCCAGGTAGCCATTCAGCTGGCTGAGCGGCTGACTGACCTCAGACCAACTCTGCAGGCCGGGCTCCCAGCAGCGAAAGGTATATGTGTCCAACTGCAGCTGAACCCGCCTGGAGGGACGGTCGCCAGGGTATTTGCGCAGCTCCAGATCGAGTTCATGCGAGCTGAGCCAGTGATGTTGCCACAGACTCCAGGGATATTCGGCAGCCCAAATGCCCGATCGGTCGGAAGCTTTAAGCACCCGGGGCAGCTCGATCCAATGACTCATTCTGACTTCTTCGGAGACGGTGCACAGCACAAACTGCTGGCCAGGGCCAGGAAAATCTGATTCAACCGCGGTTCCGGGCAGACTGAGCAAGGCCAAAAGCACAAGCAAAGAGAATCGAGGGACGGTCTTAAACACAATCAGATAAGCGCCAGTATTTAGCTCAACAGAGCATAGGTCAGGGCGGCTCCCGAGACAGCACCCACCAGTCCCAGACTGATCGCACCCGCGAAAGCCTGATTGCCTGGCTGAGCCAACCAGTGGACCGCGCGTAGGGCTGTATCCGCCTGGATGGCCCCCTGACCGATGGCGTTCAAAACGTGAGGAACGGCTTGGTCGAGCAGGCGAGGTCCGTAGGTTTGGGCCAGCAACCCGCCGCCCAGGGCTCCGTAACTGGCTCCAACCGCTCCCCCGGCAACCGTGAGAACAGGCCGGAGCGACCCTCGTGGAGGGCCTTGGGGAGGACGCGGAGGTTGACTGCAAATTCTCATAGGCGCAGTCTATGCCAGGCTGGAGTCAGCAGCTACTAACTCCAGGTTAACTTCGCGAAAGCCCGGCTTGCAGCTTTGGTAACATGGCTCAACTTTTCCCGGAGGCCAACTCCGCCTAGACTCTGGACATGCAGGTCCAAACCCAGTTGTTGCAGTGGCAACGCCAGCAAATGAATCAGCTGCGTCAGCAGTATCCAGACGCCTTTTGTGCAGGCCCCCTCTTTCACGGCACCGATCTGCCCCCCGATCAGGTTCTTCTGAGCGGAATTCCGGCAACCGGGGGTCGCGACTTTGACCTGGAGGAGCACCAGCGCCAGTTCATCGAGGTTGGCGCCCCCAAACACGAACAGTCCGCCCTGCGCGGAAGCTGCATCGTGCCCGATACTCCGGCCGGTTTTGCGGGTGAAGGGGGCTGGGTTTACAAGCTCTACCCCGTGGGCGGCGGCATCGACGTCAACAGCGCTTTGGGCCCCAAGACCGTGGATATCGTCGCCGGCACTCTAGAAGGCTCCATTATGCCCGGGGAAAACGAGGTCGCTTTCGCCTCCTATCAACCCCCCTGCCAGATCGAAGGCTACTTTCAAGTCGGGAGCTATTCCGAAAGCTTTGGCAAGTATCGCCTGGGCAAGTTCGTGCCCAATCCCCATTTCAAGCCCGGTGCTTGGGAAACCGGCCATTTCAGCCAGACCGCCGCCTGAAGCGAAAGGATGGAGGTTTCCTGCCTCAATCCAGGTAAATAGTGAAAGGTGACGGCCATTCTCATCGTCGAAGACGATCCTCACTTTAGCGCTACTCTGGCTGATCTGCTGGAAGACAATCGCTATCAAGTGGAACTGGCCACCAATGCGGCCGAGGCCATTGCCAAAGCCAAAAAGCGAGCTTTTCACCTGGTTCTGACCGATGTCCGCATCGCCGGCCCCGACGACGGCGTGACAGCCCTGGAAGCCATTCAGAAACTGCAGCCGAACATCCGCAGCATTATCATGACCGGATACGCTGACGCCGAGGTGCCGGTGCGGGCGGCCCGCTTGAGGGCTGACGATTACCTGCACAAGCCTTTTAAACTAAAAGCTTTGCTCCACTCCGTGACGGCGGTGCTGGCGCAGGACACGCCTTTTCGCGGCCTCTTTCAGCGCGTGGCCGAAGCCCCGGCTCAGGCCAGGCAACGGGCTGTGCGCTGGGTCTTCGACGCGCAACTACAAAAACTGAATACAGCACGCGAGCACTGCACCAAAGAGTTCTTTCTGCTGCTGCGCTCCAATCATCTCAAGGACCGACTGGCATATCAATTCTTTTGCAATTGGGAACAATTGGAATTGCAGTATCTCAATTCCCAGACCCCGGCCCAATGGAAAGCCCTGACCGGCGAATATGAGAAATTCAACACCCGCCCCCCCACAGGCGGGCGAGAAAACTCGTGCTCATTCGAAGTTTTTTGTCAGTTGCTGGAAAAAATCATGGACGGGCGGGTAGAACTGGTTCACCTTTACCGAGCCGTGCAATTACTGCACCAACCCCAGGCCCGTGGAGAAAATCTCGAGGCCTACTCCACCTATCACTGGCTTTGGGAAAAAAGCCAGGCCAGTGAAGACCCGTTTGTGGGCTTGAAAGTCGGCGGTTACACCCTGGCCAGCCTGCGCTCCGGGGATCAGAATGGTCCGGTTCGACTCTATGAAGCCCGCCACGAGCTGCACTATCGACCAGGGGATCTGGTCCTGTGCCTGGCTTCCAATCCCGAGACCGAACCGATGGAGGCGGAAGAACTCAAAGGCGGGAGAGCCGTTTTGCTAGAACGCCGGATGGGACATCATTTTCTGCTCTACAAGGGCTATGGGTTGACCCTCAAAATGAGCCTGCCGCCGGAAGGGCTGAGCCCCGATAAAGCTTGGGAACTGCTGCGCCCCGTATTTATCCAGGTTCGCGACCAGTTTCACAGCCAGAAACAGTTTTCTGGGAGTTTCTCACTTCAGGACATCGATTGTATCCCCGGCCAGCCCTGCCGGGTAACCCAATTTAGCCCTGAAACCTACCGACACATGCACCGCACCCGTCAGTTGATCACCTTCACCTCCGCACCGGAGGTTTTTGAAATCGAGGAGCCCACCGCGGCCGCTGATCAGGCGGTGCTGGGACGGATTCTTTTCGAGAGCGTTCTGGGCGGGCAATATCCCAATGCTGAAGTGCGCATTAATCTGCGCGCTCTGGGCACACCAGAGGCTGACGCCCACCTGCGCCCCTACATCCCCCGACTGGGGCCGCTGGCGCGCCCATTCTACCTGATGTGCCAGGCCGAACCCGGCAAGAGGTTCGCCACCTTGGATCTGGCTATTCAGGCCGTGGACTCGGCCATGGCGGCCGCGGCCACGTAGCCGCTGGCCCAGGCGTTCTGAAAATTAAAGCCACCGGTGACCCCATCCACGTCCAGCAACTCCCCCGCCAGATAAAGTCCGGGCAGCAACTTACTCTGCATGGTCTTGAGCTCGATCTCGGAGAGGGGCACACCGCCGGCCACCACAAACTCTTCCTTGAAAACGCCCTTGGCCACGATTTTCAAGCGACAATTCTTCAGACTCTCCAGCAAACGGTTGAGCATTTTGTCCGAAGCTCGGGACCAGACACATTCGTCGGCAACCAGATTGCGCCATAACCTCTTGGGCAACCCCCAGGGACAATCGCCGGCGATCTTTTTGTTGGAGCCGGCCCGGCGTTGCTCGAACATCGAACGGACCTCTTCTTGCGAGACGTCTGGTAGCCAATCCACCCGCACCCAGGCCTGGTATCCAAGCTGTTGGAGCATACGCGCCCCCCAGGCGGAAAGACGCAGGGTGACAGGTCCCGAGAGTCCCCAGTGGGTGATCAGCAAGGCCCCCTCCTGCCGCAAGGGAGGCTTTGTTTCCAACACGGCCCGCACGCGTTCCACCGAAATACCCGGAAGGTCTCGTAGTCTATCGTCTTCGATCGTGAAAGTAAAAAGGGACGGACAGGGGGAAATCATGGCGTGACCCAGTCCCTCCAACCACTCGTAGACATTGGGTGCACCGCCGGTGGCCAGGAGCAGTCGCGGAGCCTTGAGCACCTGCTGGCGCAAATGCACCACCCAACCTGGCTCGATCTTCAAGACTCGTGAATTGACGCGGACCTCAACTCCCAGACGAGCTGCCTCGCCCTGCAAGCAATCGATAATACTCTGAGAGGAATCACTGACCGGGAAAACCCGACCATCTTCCTCCACTTTGAGGTCCACGCCGCGCTGCTCGAACCATCGCATGGTCTCGGCCGGTCCGAAACGACTGAAAAGACTGCGCAGCTGCTTCTCGCCGCGAGGGTAATTTTGCACCAGGCGCCCGACCTCAAAGCAGGCATGGGTCAGGTTGCAGCGTCCTCCACCCGAGATGCGAACTTTGGCCAGAGGACGGGCGGCCGCCTCCAGCAGCAGCACCTGCCAGCTCGGCTGGCGACGCTTGAGCTCGATGGCGGCGAAAAAGCCGGCCGCGCCCCCACCTACGATAATGGCATCCACCTCAAAAAAGGTCGCGCGCACGGCAGGCAATTCCTTCTGCTCAAGTCGAAGTCGAGGCCATGAGCACACGTAAGCAAGTGGCCCGGGGTGCCATGCTCCTGGCTTTAAGTGCCCCCAGCCTGGGCCAACCGCAAGCGCCCAAAGCCAAAATCGTGCCCCACCTGACCAACATTCACGGCCAGGAGTTGGTGGATCACTATTTCTGGTTACGGGACCGCAATGATCCGGACACGCTCGCTTACTTAAAGGCCGAAAACGCCTATTGCGACAAACTGATGAACCCCACCCGGCCACTCCAGAAGAAACTCTACCAGGAGATGCTCTCCCGCGTTCAGGAGGACGATCAGCGCGCCCCTTACCGAATCGGAAAATACGGCTACTTCGCCCGCTCCAAGAAGGGGAAGTCCTACCCGATCTACTGTCGGGTGCCTTGGGGTAAAGAAAAGCCGGTTGAAGTCCTGCTGGACGCCAATGCCCTGGCCAAAGGTCACGATTACCTGGGGGTAGGCAGCTTCGAAATCAGTCCCGATTCCAACTGGCTGGCTTACAGTCTGGACCTCACCGGCTACCGCCAGTACCGCCTGCACTTCAAAGACCTGCGCAGCAAAACCGAGACCAGCGATAGCCTGGAACGAGTCACCTCGGTGTGTTGGGCTCAAGACAACAAGACCATCTTCTACACCACCGAAGATCCAGTCACCAAGCGCTCAGACAAGTTCTGGCGACACACCATCGGATCCAACGAGACAGAACTGCTCTACACTGAAAAGGATGAACTGTTCGAGGTAGCCTGTGCCCCCTCGCGTGACCAGAGCATGGTGTTGCTGCATTGTTACTCCAAGACCTCCACAGAGATGCACTTCCGCCCGGCCGACGCTTCGCGAGCGGCTCTGAAGCTGGTGCGCCCGCGCGAGGCCGACCATGAATATTGGGGAGACTTCTACGCCGGGCGCTTCATCATTCGCACCAATCAGAGAGCCCCCATGTTCAAGCTGGTCAGCGCCACCGCGTCTCGGCCCGAACAGTGGAGCGACCTGGTGACCCTGCCGGAAGGGACTCAGGTTGACCAGTTCTGCCTTTTCCCCGAGCACATTGCACTTTCTGTCCGCAGCGCCGGAGTTCCGGGCCTGGCTCTGACCGATACCGAGGGTAAGAATCTGCGAGAAGTCCAGTTCAAAGAGAGCGTGCGCAGCCTGACTCTGGGAGAAAACGAAGATCCGGACCTGAACTACGTTCGGGTCGAGTACGAGTCACCCGTCACCCCGCCCACCACCTATGACGTCCATCTCAAGAGCGGGGCTCTGCGCAAGGTGCGTCAACAGCCTGTACCCAACTACAATTCTCGCCTCTACCGCTGTCAGCGCTGGATGGTCAAGGCTCGAGACGGGGTCTTGGTACCCGTCACCCTGGTCTATCGAGCCGGCACCCGACCCGACAAAAGCCATCCCCTTTACATGGAGGGATACGGATCGTACGGCAGCATCGACGATCCTTATTTCTCATCCTCGCTGGTAAGTCTGCTGGATCGAGGCGTGGTCTACGCCTATGCCCACATTCGCGGGGGCGGTGAGATGGGCGAACCTTGGCGCATGGCCGGTCGCATGATGCAAAAAATGAATACATTTAACGACTTTGTTGACTGTGGCCAGAACCTGGTGGATAGTGGCTGGTCTCGAGCCAACGGCCTGGTCATCACGGGCGGCAGTGCGGGTGGCTTGCTGGTGGGAGCGGCTGTCAACCAGCGGCCGGAACTCTTCAAGGCGGCGGTCTGCAAAGTTCCCTTTGTGGACGTCATGAATACGATGCTCGACGCCAGTCTGCCGCTGACCACCGGGGAATACATCGAATGGGGCAACCCGAACGAGAAATCAGCCTTCGATTACATGATGAAGTATTCGCCCTATGACAACATCCAGGCCAAAGACTACCCCTCCATGCTGGTCAAGGTCTCGCTCAACGACAGTCAGGTGCCTTACTGGGAAGGCGCCAAATTTGTCGCCAAGATGCGCGCCCTGAAGACCGACCAACATCCGCTCCTGCTCAAATCCAATCTGAAGGCCGGCCACGGTGGCTCCTCGGGACGCTACGATCGCCTGAAAGAACGTGCCTTCGACTACGCCTACGTGCTCTGGCAGATGGGCCTGCTGCAGAACTGAGACAACCCCGCCTGGTCTTGGGGGTTGGTGTGTTCCTGGCGGTTCTCTGTCTGTGGTTCGCTCACGCCCGCCTGCATTTCACCAACGACCGCACCCGTATGCTCGACCCGGACCATCCCGCCCAGCAGCACTTCGAGCAGTATCGCCAGGCCTTCGGCGCTCACCCCGAAGTGGTGATTCTGGTCACCTCTTCTGATCAGGCTTTACGTCAGGCCTGCGTGCAGGCCTTGCTCAAGCAACTGAAGGAGGAAACCCGTCTGCAGGACCTGGCCGGTGTGCTGGACCTCCCGTTGCTTCCACAGCAAGCTCTCTACTATGCCAGCGAAGAGGCCCTGGCCGGATTGGAGGATCGACTCAAGCAAGCCCTGCAAATGCGCGAGGGCGCTCTTTCCTCTCAGCCGCAGGTAACCCGGGAGTTGCTCCATTCCCTGCGCAGTCGCGGGCACGAAGCCTATCAGAGCCCGTTCGGGCCGACGCCGCCACAACTCGAGACGCGTCGCTATTTGCAGCTCAGCCCGGATACGTTGGTGGTGGTGGCTCGAGTCAACTCGGGCCCGGATGACGACGGCCTGCTCGACCGCCTGCGTCAGAAAGTTGAGCAGGTAAGAGCTCATCACGCAGGCGTGGACGTAGCCCTGGGAGGCGATTTCGCGGCCTTCTGCGACGACGCACGCTCGGCACGACGTACAGCCCTGCAGGTTAGCTTACTCTCCCTGGTGCTGGTCCATAGCTTTTTCCGCTGGTCCTTCGGACGCCCCCAGCCGGCCCGACTGGCCCTGCTGACCGTGCTGATCGCTTTGTGCTGGAGCTGCGCCTGGGCAGCCTGGGCCACTCCCACTCTGAACCTCATCACCATTAACTTCACGGCCACCCTGATCGGACTAGGCATGGACTTTAATGTACAGATGCTCTACCGGTTTTTCGAAGAGCGCGAGCGCAGCGCCGATGTTCAAGAGGCCTTGAAGCGCACCCAGGATAGTGTGGGCCGAGAGAATCTGGTTGGTGCCCTGGCCACCAGCGCCGCCTTTTTTAGCTTGACGGCCACACCCTTTTTAGGGGTGGCTCAACTCGGACTGATCAGTGGCGTAGGAGTGCTGCTCTGCTGGCTGGCCTCGGTCACGATTCTGCCCGCACTGCTTCTGATCTTCGCTGCCCAAGGCACAGCCCCACCGCCTGGACCCTGGGAGGGCTGGGAACAGAGTTGGCGCACGCGACCCAGATTGGTGCTTCTGGGGGCGGCTCTGATCACTCTGGTGGCGAGCTTCAACCTGGCCCGTCCCCGATTCGATTACAATCTGCTGCACATGATGCCGGCGACCGCGCTGGCGATCGAGAATGACCGGGCCTTCCACGAGCGTTGCGGAATGTGCAGTCTCTACGCCTGCTCGCTGGCCACAAGCGAAACCGAAATGCGCCGGAGGACCGAAGCTTTTCGCAAACTGCCCGGCGTCGCTCGAGTGGAGAGTCCGGCCGACTGGCTTCCAGAAAATCCCCAGTCGCGACGGCAACGCATCCACGACCTGCTGCTCAGCGCCACGGGGACGGCAGCGCCAGAGTGGTTGGCTCAGTTGCCAGCCGCCGGCCAACGCCTTTCCACAGCTCAACTGCTTTCCCTCAAGCAGCGCTTCAGGGGGGGGGACCCGCGGATCCAGGCGGTGTTGAGCGATTTGGGTCCCGGTCCGATTCAGGACGGGCTGTCGCATTTCTTTGGTGAATTTAAGCGGGACCTTGAAAAACGGCGGGCCTGGTTGGCGGCCCAGAAGGTAGAGCCGATGCCGAGCTGGGAGCAAATTCCCCCGGACCTGCTCCAGCGTTACCACCAGGGTTCCCTGTGGCTGATCAAAATCTATCCCAAGCAAGATATCTGGGAAAAAGCTCCTCTAGAAGAATTCCTAACAGAATTATCCGGTGTCGACCCCAAGGTTACCGGCCTTCCTATCCTGACCCACACCTATTTACAGCAAATCAAGAACTCCTACTGGGTGGCCGGGCGCAATGCCCTGATCGCCATCAGCCTGATCTTGTTCGTCTCGTTTCGTCGCCTGGACGAAACCCTGTGGGCCCTGGCTCCCAAGTTGCTGGGAATGATCTGGATGCTGGGAGCCATGGGCATCCTGGGAGTGAACTTCAATCCAGCCAATGCAACGTCGCTGCCTCTCACCCTGGGAATCGGCCTGGTTTTCGGTGTGCACGTGGTTCACCGCATGAGAAACCATCCCGAACAAGGCGTTTTCGCCGGTTCCACTGGCAATGCCGTGCTGGTATCCGGGGTTTCCACTGTGCTCGGCTATATCTCGCTGGTCACCTCATCCTACCGAGGCATCGCCAGCCTGGGACTGATCATGGGGCTGGGAGTGATCAGCAGCCTGGTGGCGTCGCTGGTGGTGCTCCCGGTAGCCCGTCAATCGTCGTCGCGCCAGGCCTGAAAAGCGCCTGATTGCCAGACGTTCCGGACAAAGACCGCGACCAGAAAGAGGATGAGAAAGAGATTGAAAAGCAGCCGTGCCAGCGGCGCCTCGGCTGCTCCCAGTCCGGCAAAGCCGAGAAGCCCTGAAACCAGGGCCAGAAGCAAAAACAGAGCGGCCCAGGTGGACATCACCGACCTCCGTCTTGAGGATAAGAAACAACTCCAGTCTAGAAGGCCCGCAAGCCCGAGTGGAACTGTCTCAGATCCCCTGGCTCCGGGTACCTCTGTACCCGGCCAATTCATCCGCCTCCCGGTCAGCAGGAGTGCTGGCCGCAGTTGGCCGCATCCATTGACGGACACCGTCTTCCAACTCTTGCATCAACCAGCTTTGGACCATTCGTCCCAGACCGGCCCGGCTCAATCCAGCTCCGGCCAGTAACGGCACAGCCAGGCCGGAGCCCAGGGCAAACCCGGCCACGACCGCGCCGCCCAGGCTGGTCAGCGGCTTCTCCTGAACAATTTGCTTGAAATTGTGGTGTTCTTTCATAAACCTCATCCCCTCATCCGCGGCTCCCCATTGTGCGCTACGCAAGCAAGGGCAACGGCGGTCTCTCGTCGAGTTTTAGCGACGGCTCAGCACGGAGCCGGTGAGAAATCCTAGAGCCAATCCAGTCATCAGAGCCTGGGCTGGATACTTCCGAATCAGATCGGTGAGATCTGCTTGCATATCGGAAACTCGGCTGTCATTCAGGTACTGACTACCCGCCTCAAGCTGGTCAGCCGCTTTGTGCAACACGCCGCCCATATGGGTCAGCGCCTGATCAGCCTTGTCGGCCATCTGCTTGCCGGTTCCGTGCAGTTTCTCTTTCGCCTGTTCCAAAGGCCGGTCCATGAACTGCTGGACCTTTTCATTGCGAATCGGGTTCATAGTAATCACTCCTGTTCTGTGATGGTCATAAGTCAGTCGGGGATCCGACCTCTCCTCGCTCCTATCTTAGCCTGGGACGGGCCCGACCCTCAGGTTGGCCCGTCCCCAGCTGCGGGGATCCCTATACCGCCCTGGCGGGGCCGGCCTACTTGGTGAGAACCAGCAAACTGTAGGGAGCCAGCTTGAATTCGGCACTCCACTGCTGTTCGTCCCAGGCAATCGGCTCGGCCTCCAGCTGGCCGCCTTTGGGCTCCTGGTAGTCCGGGCTGTAGACCGAAGAGGCTGTGTTCAACCGAATCTTCCAGCAACCCGGACCGGGCAGTCCCAGGCGAAAGCTCTCCATCTCCTGGGCGGAAAAGTGAGCAACCACCAGAACCTCCTCTCCTGGCTCTTTATAACGACTGAAGGCCAGCACATTCTTCTCCTCATCATTGCGGATCAACTGAATGCCCTGGCCGGTAAGGCCAGCGCTGACGCCGTCCAGATTGCGCCGCAGACGAATCAGGTCGCGATAGAGACGTACGATGCCGCGAAAGTCCTCAGACAGTTCCCAATCCAGTGGTACGGTGTCTTCAAACCAGCCATCTTCCAGAAATTCCTGACCTTGGAAAAGCATGGGGATTCCCGGGGCCGTCAGAGCCAGTGCGCCGGCCAAAGTTGACCGTCGGCGGGCGTACCAATCCTGGGGATTCTCAGGGTCCACCTCAGAGGTGACGCGTTGCTTCCCGTTGGCCACCTCATCGTGAGACTCGCTGTAGACCACTCGCTGAAACGCATCGTCATTGAAGCGCTGCAACAGTGCGCCGGCCACCTGACTCATGGAGCGATGGTCGTCCTCAGGAGTGGTGACCGCGGCCCGGACCGGATGAACGAAATGGGCGCACCACTGGCTATGGAATCCGGCCCCGTTCTGCTCAACGGGAGCAGTTAAAGCGTGACTGTCCTGCAAATCCTCAGCAATTAAAATTTTCCCCGGAAAGCGGCTGCGAATCTCGCCGTTGATCCCTCGGAAAAGCTCCCAGGCCTCGGGAATCTCACGGACCATATCAATGGTCCGCATATACAGGGTGGAGTCGTAACGCAGTCCATCCACGTGAAACTCCTCCAGCCACATCAAGGCATTATCGCGCAGGAACTGTCGGACCTCAACGCGTCCATAATCCGGACGGGTGTCGCCCCAGGGAGTATTGGAGCGGTCATCGTTGTAAAAGTAGATCCCGCCCTTGTCGTTCTGGCTCCACCCGTCAAATTGCCAGAGGTCCAGATCGCTGGGCCCCATGTGGTTGTAGACCACATCCAAAATGACACCGATGCCGTGCTCATGACACTTCTTCACAAAGCGCTTGAAGGCATCGGGACCGCCATAGGCGCTTTCCACCGCGAAGAGGTGAGAGGGATTGTAACCCCAAGACCAATCGCCAGGAAACTCCGCCACCGGCAAGATCTCCACCGCGTTGACGCCCAGACGTTTGAGATGACCCAACCGTTTTTCCGCGTCCGCAAAAGTCCCCGGCCCTTCCCCCTTAGAATCTTGAAAGGTGCCGATATGCATTTCATAGATGACCAACTCATTGAACGGTCCTAGCCCTGCATACTGGTCATCCTCGCCCCAGTTGAAGGCGGCCGGGTCATAAATGACACCGTTACCAATCGAACTGGTCACTTCTTTGGCATAGGGATCAATTCGAGACAACTCCTTCTCACCGTTGCGCAAGAAATATCGATACTCGTCGCCAACCCCAGCATCTTCCACCACCCCGGACCAATGTCCGGAATCTTCTCTCTGTAAAGGGTGCTTACCGGGCTGGAAATCATTGAAAGTGCCGATCACGGAAACCTCTTCGGCAAAGGGGGCCCAAACTCGGAAAGAGCATCCCTTCTTAAGCAAGGATGCCCCCATGGTGGTGATTTTTTTTGCGGCTGATACGGACACTACAAAACCTCTTTCTGATGAAAATAAAAAGGGGGAGAGCCATTTCAGGCTCTCCCCGCGTGCGAAAAACTAGAGAGTGTTATGAACGGCGGCGCCGTCAGCGCGCCCATAGGTGTCGGCGCTGTATTTGTTGATGATTTCGCGCACTTCGAACTCACCCAACTTGCCAGTGGGGCAGGAGACCGCCACTACGGCGCGGCCATTCTTCAAGGCCTCCTCCGAGTCGACCGCGATGCGATGGGGCACCCCTTGATCCTGAAGGTATCCGGCCACACCACCAGCAATGGCTCCGCCCACGGTTGCACCCGCAAGTCCAGCCAGAGCCGTAGCCAGCGCACCGCCACCGGTAACCAGACCAAAGCCGGGGATCACCAATGAGGCCAGAGCAGCCAGCGCACCCACACCCAAACCGATTCCTGCGCCCTTGCCTGCGCCCGAAGCGGCGTCGGCCCCAGTGGTGGTGGTTACACCCGAGGTCGCCTTATCCACCACCGACTGGTCCTGGTCGCCTCGTAAGTAATCGGGCGGAAACAGGGCGGAAAGATCTTTCTGCTCGGCACCGCGATCGAGCAGCGCGGCCAGAGCCTTCTCGGCCATATGAGCGTCTGGAAAACTTGCGTAAAGAGTAATGTTCATCGTCGTAACTCCATTTCACTGTGTGTGGGGCACCAACCCCTTGAGCCGACTATACTGCCGGGGTACGATCGCCCCCAGGTTCGGGCGTCATCGCAGGATGGGATCAAAGTACTCCGGGGCGACGGGCCAGATCCAGAATCCGCGGACCGATCATATCCAGGGCCAGCTCCTCGTCCACCGCGCCGATACGCACCGCGGCCTTTGGCATTCCGTATACCACACAACTGGCGCGGTCTTGAGCGATGGTGTGGGAGCCGGACTGACGCAAGCTGAGCAATCCCTGGGCTCCATCCTCACCCAGTCCGGTCAAAATCACCCCGATCGTATTCAAGCCGCTCTCGGCCAGCGAACGAAAAAGTACGTTTCCTGAAGGACGTTGCCAACATTCTCGCTCCCCTTTACGCAACCAGGTGCGCCGATTCTCCCAGTGCAGATGGAAGTCGGGCGGGGCAACATAGATGCTGCCCGCGGCAGTTAACTCTTCGTTCTCGGCCATCTGGACGCGCATCGGAACGTTCTTGTCCAGCCACTCCACGAAGCTTTCGCTGAATTCCGAGGTGATGTGCTGCACCAGTAAAACCGGCGCCGGGAATTCAGCCGGCAATTTTCGCAGAATTTCGCACACGGCCGCCGGACCTCCGGTGGACGCCACAATTCCAACCCCCATGACTTGAGTCATTCGGGGCTCGGCCAAAGCGGAAGAGCAAAGGTTCTCGCCCACCGGCCGAAAGTCCAGTTTGCGACGGATGATGTGGACCTTACTCATGGCCGCAACGTGGTCAAGGAAGGCCTGGCAGCGCCGGGCGTAATCCTGGTGTAACGGAGAGGGCAGAGCTGGGAAGGCGCTGACCGCCCCCTGACGCAGCGCCAGCGCCTCGTTGCGGGCAAAATCTGCATCCACCACGGCCACCACCGGGGTGGCGAATTTCCCGCTGACCTGACGCACACAAGAGGCGCTTGAGCCATCCGCCATGGGCCAACGAACGGTCACGGCCTGAGGAGCCTCAAGCTTGATCAATCTCAGTGCGTCCTGACAACTGGATAAGGCGGCCACAACTGAGAAGCGCTGATCCTTCTCCAGCAGCATCTGCAAGCTCTGGCGAACTTCCGAGCGGTCGTCCACCACCAGAATGCGAATCTCGCTCACAGCAACCTCTGGATGGCATCCATCAAGCGGCGATGATCGAAAGTTTGCTTCAGCAGGTAGGCATCCGCTCCCAGTTCGAGTCCCCGCTTTTGCTCTTCAGGAGCCGCCAACGAGGTCAGCAGAATGACAGGAATTTCCGACCACTCTTCTCTTTCTCGGATGCGCTGCAACAGGCCCAGACCGTCCAACAGCGGCATCTGCACATCACTCACAACCAGCGCCACTTTGCGCGCCGAGAGCACGCTCAAGGCTTCGGTTCCATCAGCAGCTTCCACCGTTTCATAGCCACCCGACTGGAGCAGGGCGGCGGTCATCTGGCGGGTGGTCTGGGAGTCGTCCACCAAAAGAATCAAGGGCGGGGTGGCCGGGCTGGTGGTCAGGCTGGGCCCAGGTCTGTGCTCCTGTTCCTGGACCAAAAATTCAGGCCGGAGTACCATCGAAACCTCTCCCCCGGGAGAAACATAGACGCCTTCGAGCAGGCCGTCCGGCCAACCGCCTCCCTGCATTGCCTGCAGGGTCACTGACAGATGGTCCAGCCAGTCCTCGACCTGGACCAGCCGACTTCTCCCATCCGGGAGACCCAGCTCCACCACTCTGAGCCGATCGGGCGTTCCCGCCTCCCGCTCCTTCAGGTTCAAGAGTCGCGAAAGCGGTGTAATCGGGCGTCGTTCCCCCGCTTCCACCAGGTAAAAACCCTCAGGTCCGCGCAAGACCTCCTCAAGCGCCAGATAGCGCAGCCGGACCACGGCCCGGGTGGGCAGAGCGAACTCTCGACCTCCGCAGCGCACGGTCAGAATCTGAATGCCCCAGGCGCCGGAACTGAAAGACAGCTCCCAGGTGCTGCCCTGACCTGGAGACCAACGGATCGAGCCGCCCAGTTCAACCACGCGGGAGCGCACCGCGCCCATCCCTACCCCACGTCCCGCGCCCCGTCCTACCACCGACTGACTGCTCAAACCGTCCACGAAGACCAGTTCCTCACTGGGCAGCTCAGGGTCCACTCCCAGGGCTCGTGCCCTTTCCATCAGGACCTCTCGATTCAGTCCCCCGCCATCGTCGCGAATCTGGACAACCAGTTGCTCGCCCAAACGAACCACGCGCAGGCACACCGTGCCACGCTCCGGCTTTCCTTGACGGACGCGCTCCTCAGGAAGCTCCAGTCCGTGATGCAAAGCATTGGAAAGCAGATGATTGAGAGGGTCCAAAAGAGCCTGGAGCAGTGGCAACTCCACCAGTGTCTCGCCACCTTCCAAAATGAAGTCCACGCTCTTGCCCAGGCTCTGGGCCAGGTCACGAGCCTGGCTGGACATTCCTCCCAACAGATCACGGGCTGGAACCAGCAGCAACTGGCGGGCCTCTTCGCGCAATTCCTGAGTTGAGTGGGCCATCTCACCCGCCAACCTTTCCAACCGGCGGATCAGGGAGCTTTGCAACGGGCCGGCCTGGGCCCTAAGTTGGCGCAGGCCCGCCTGAAGAGCGAAGGGCTGGGTGCCGATACGACCACTGGCTCGAATCAGGCTTTCCAGTTGCTGAACCTGCACACGCACAACCTGACGCTGGCGGTCGCCCTCACTTTCACCCTCGAAAGAACGTGGAAGCTCGTCCTCCTCTTCAGCCTCGATCCAGTCCCCCAACTGCCGATAGGTCCTCTCGGCCGAGGCAGACCGCTTGCCTTGCAGGGCAGCCGCGACCGAGTCCTCCAGGGCATCTCGCAGGGCCCGCACCCAATCAGCCCGGCGCTCTGACTGAGGCAACTGGTCGAAGCGCAAGAGCAAAGTTTCACCTCGGTGGGCCAGCTCTTCAACCAGGCCGAAATTCAACAACCGGGCCGTGCCCTTCAGGCCGTGCAAAGCCCGCCGGGCTTCGGCCAGACGGTCCCCTTCCCAGCCCCCTTGCTCCAGTTCTCGCTCCAGAGCCTCGAGCCGAAGCAGATGATCGCGATGTTCCAGGGCAAAGGACTGTAAGACCTGTTTGCGGGCCGCCTCGGAAGGCTTCATCAGGACTGGACCTCCAACACCAGGGTACCGTCCGAAAGCGTCCAGGCCACCCGCAGGTATTCTAAGCCCTGTGCCAGAGGTCCATCTTCACGACCATGCTCATCGCCCAATGCGATCAGCCCCAAATGACGCTCCACCGCCAGACCCAGTTTGCGCCCCCGCAGGAACAGGACGAAATATGGCGCGGTCAGGCCTTCTTCCAGTTCCCCTTCGGGAACGCCCAGCCAGCGCACCGGCCAGAAAGACTCCATATAGTGAGTAATTCCCAACCAGGAGGGCGGGCTCAGGGGAACCGGAGTAATCTTTTGCCGGGTGGCCCCCTGAAGCTCTCCGATGGGAATGGCAAACCGGCCCTGACCGGTGGACACCAGAATATGACTGGGGGGCCTGAGCTCCTGGCCGGCAACCACCGGGGCGGCCAGCTCGCGAGTGCGCCGGTCGAGGATCTCTTCAGGGTCAAACATCAATGTCTGCCCCCAATCGCTTCAGCTGCTTTTCGGTCCAGCCCAACAACTGTTCCCAGCTACAACCATCCCAACCGGGCACGCTTTCCTGCGGAGGCTGACGACGGGCCAGCTCGACCACATTGCGCCAGTGACGGCGAGCGTTGGCCACCCGATGTTCACCCAGCTCCAGCAGACCCAGTTGATAATGAGAGACCGCCAGTGATGGATCCAGGTAGAGGCTTTTTCTCAGCGACTGGCTGGCCTGGCGAGGATTGTCCTGGCTGGCGAACTCGGCCGCCTCTGCCAAGAGCGCCAGGGCTTCAGATCGGCCCGCAAGCCGAGGTAGGGTCGGCGCCATGCGTAAGGGTGCAAGCGGCATCGGAGGAAGCAGCACTGGCAAGGGCAAGGTTGAGAGCGGCAAGTCCTGGCGGCGATAGGCGGCCAGCGAACTGTCCACCAGTTGCAGCCCGGGGTGATCTCCGGCCAGCACCGCTTCGGAATAGCCCAGGTAGAGGATACCGCCAGGGGCCAACCAGCGGTAGAGCCGATCCACCACGCTGGCCATGGTGGGCGGGTCCATATAGATCAGAACATTGCGACAGAAGATGATGTCTTGCGGCTCCACTTCGGGCCCGTCAACCAGATCGTGCTGAAAGAGTCGGACCCGGGAGAGAATATCCGGATCGAGCAGCCAGTCCTCATCCGCCGATCGAAAATAGCGATCCCTGAGCGTCTGGCTACAGCCCCGCAGATGCCAGTTGGTGAATCGTCCCAAACGTGCCAGTTCCAGGGCGGCCGGATTGAAATCGCTGGCACTGAACTGAAAACGTCCCAGCCCCTTTGCAGCCAACATCAGGACGGAGGAGTAAATTTCGGCACCGTTAGCGCAGCCGGCCGACCAGATGCGAAAAGGACGACGCACTTCAACCACCTTCAGCAAGTGTTCGAATTGGGCCGGATGCCGAAAGAAATGAGTTTCTCCGACGCTGCGCAGACGGTCCACTAGAGGCGCTCCTGGCGTGCTTTCATAACCTGGCCCCAGTGCTCCAATTTCCGTCTCTCCTGGTCGATCAGAAGCAGTCGGGGCACGATAATCGGCACCCATTCCTGAGAGCGTTGAACTAAGGCCGCCGCCACTCCTTGAAAAGAATCCTGGGACTGTAAAGGTCGGAACTCTTCCGGCGCGGCTTCCATCAAACCGTCCACCGCGCTAAAAAGAAGCGCCAGTCGCCCCTCATCTTGGGTCACCACGATTGGATTGTAGAGGTCCCAGGCGCAAGGCTCGCCTTCGAAAAGTGCTGCCACGTCCAGGACGGGCATCGAGCTTTGGGCCAGTTGCAAAAATCCAGCCAACCAGGCGGGCAGATCGGGCAGAGTTTCCAGTCGGGGGCGCAGCAGGACCCGTTCCACACTGGCCAGCGGAAGTGCCAATCGTCGCTTTTTCATGCGAGCCACCAGCAGTTTCATCCTGGTCGATCCATTTTGTAACCGTCCAGCGACTTCACCAGTTCACCGCTGAGGCGATGGAGTTCACGTGTCGTCTGTTCCAATTGCTGAGTGCTGGAGGCAGACTGAGTGGTGGCCTGACGAATGCTCAGCAGGGCTTCGGCGACCTGTTCGAAGGCTAGCTTCTGCTGATTGGTAGCCGCCACAATTTGCTGAAAGGCCTGAGTGCTATCGTTGACTTGAGAATTCAACTGGTGGATGGAAATCGAAGCTTCATCGGTGTAGGTGGAGCCTGAGGAACCTCGCTTTCCGGCTTCCTCGATCAGCACCACCGAAGCCTGGATCCCTCGCTCGACCTCGCCGAGCAGGTCGCGGACCTGCACCGTGGCTTCTTTACATTGGTCAGCCAGGCTCTTCATTTCATTGGCCACCACCGTGAAACTCTTGCCCTCACTGCCGGCCGCGGCAGCCAGGATGGCCGCGTTCAGGGCCAGCACATTGGAACGCTCGGCGATGTCGTTGACAGACAAAACAATGCTGCGAATGGCATCAGTCTTTTCTCCTAAAGCGTTGATTCGTTCCGAAACGACCTGAACCTGATCAATCAGCGACTGAGTGCTGCGCACGCTCTTCCGAACCGAGTCCAGGCCCACTCCCGCAGCCTGCGAGGTGGCCTCGGCCCGGGAGGCGACCTCACGAGCGCGCTCGGCAATCTGACTGGCGCTCTGACCCAGCTCCTCCAGAGTCACTGAGGTTTGCTGCATGGCTGTGGATTGTTGCTGGAGGGCCACTGCCTGTTCCCGGCTGGCCGAAGCGATCTTGGCCGTGGCCGTGTTCAGGGTATCGGCATGACTCTGATTTTGGTGAGCGGTGGCTCGAAGATTACTGAGCATCTGGTTGAGACTGAGAGAGACCCGGCCGACCTCGTCGCGAAAGCTCACCACCAGAGGCTCTGAAGTCAAATCTCCCTGACCGATGCGTTCGGCGAAGTTGGCCGCCGGACCGAGTGGAGCCAGTCGGCGGGCCAGCTCGGAGAGCACTGCAAAGCCCACCACCAGGTCCACCAGCAGGCCGACCAGCAAGGTCCAATTGAGACCGGCCTGGGTTTTGCTCAGCCCGCTCCGCCGGGTTTCCAAAAGACCGCTCTCCACGCCGTCCATGGTGGCCACGGTGCGATGAATAGCCTGGCCCTTCTCAAGTCCTTCCCCACTCCCGACGTAGTTCTTGAGCTCAGCTTCCTGACCGGCTCGCTTGAGGGCGATGCAGCGTCCCATAAAGGTGAGCTTGGCATCCACCTGTTCGCGCAGGGAGGCGCACCGAGAAACTTGTTCTCCATTGTCGGCCACCAGTTGCTGTAACTCGTCAATCCGCTTGGTGATGTCGTTTACCGCTTCGTAGCCGTTCAGGAACTCTTCCTTGCCCATCAGGACGAAGGCCCGCTCGGCCGATTCGGCGCGCACCAAATCACCCTCGATGGAGGCCAGCTTCTGACGCACCCGGTGGGTATGGTCGGTCCAGCGCAGCTGATTGTCCATCTGGCTGCCCAACCAGGCGCCGGCAACAATCAGCACCGTGGTGATACTCAAAATGGTAATGACACCCAGGTAAACCCAGCTTTTCACCGATGATGTTTGACGATTGGGCACAGCTTGACTCCTCAACCTTTGCGAATTTCGTTGATTAAATGCTTAAGTTCGGCCACCACCACTGGTTTGGTCAGAAAAGAGTTCATCCCAGCTTCCAGGGTCGACTTACGGTCGGTCTCGTAGGCAAGCGCCGTGAGGGCCACGATCAACACCGGTTCCCGACCGTGCTCTTGTTCCCAAGCGCGCACCTGGCGCGTGGCGTCCAAGCCGTTCAAAGTGGGCATTTGGACGTCCATCAAGACCAGCTGGTAGTCGCCCTGGATGGCCTCGCGCGCAGCCTCGCCGCCATCCGAAACCACGGTGACCTCACAAGCCTCTTGTTCCAGCATCAAACGCACCACGGTTTGACCGATGGGGTTATCCTCAGCCAGCAGAACCCGCAGAGGCTGCCTTTTCTCGAGTTCCTGATCACATTCGGATTCAGTCCCCGACCCGTCCCCGGCCAGTGCCCGCAGCAGCGAATGGCTGGTGAAGGGTCGACTGACCCAGCGCATCCGCTCGTCGTCCAGACCCAGAGCTCCCACATCCGTGTGCAGAATGACGACCTGCTCGCTGTGCTCAGGCACGCTGGCATAGCTTGTGTCCACCACCACGACTCCCGAGTACGTTTCCCCGGGCTGAAGATGATGAATAGAAACGCCGTTTTGCTCGAGGGTTGAGCGGATCAGCTGACCATAAGCGCCCCTGTCGGCAAGCAGGCCCACTTCCTCGGGCAGATTCGAGAATACCTGGGGGGGGAGCTGCTCGGCCGAAAGGGGCAGCACGGCCCGGACCACCGTACCCACGCCCAGTTCGCTGCTCATGGTGAGGCGACCGCCCATCAGTTGCATCAGCCGCTGGCAGATAGCCAGTCCCAGACCGGTACCTCCGTAAAGCCGGTGAATGGATGGGTCAAGCTGACTGAAGGGCTGGAAAATCTCCACCAGCTTCTCCCTGGCGATGCCCGGACCGGTATCGGCTACCGAAGCAACCAGATGACGGTCGAAGACGTCCAGGGTTAACGTCACGTGACCCTTGGCCGTAAACTTGATGGCGTTGCTGACTAAATTAATCAGAACCTGGCGCAAGCGAGCCGGGTCCCCTTTCAGTTCGGCCGGCACCTGCGGTGTGATCAGGCCCGTGAGTGCGACTTTTGCATCCAGCGCTTTGGCCACAAATGGAGATAAAGCCTCAGAAGCCACCTGGGCCGGAGAAAAGGGAATGCGTTCGACCTCCAGCAGCCCGGCCTCGATTTTGGAGAAGTCCAAAATATCGTTGAGCACAACCAGTAGATTCTCGGCACTCTGCTTGATCAGTTCGGCATATTCCTTTTGTGTCGGCTCCAGACGGGTGCTCAGCAGATGGCCCACCATACCCAACACCCCATTCATGGGAGTGCGAATTTCGTGACTCATATTGGCCAGAAAATCGCTTTTGGAACGGCTGGCGGCCTCGGCCTCGCGGCGGGCCTCCTGGAGTTCGAGAATCTGGCGGGCCTGGCTGCTTTCCAGTGAAGTTAAGCGATAAACGACCCGAAGTTGCAAATAGAGCTCGGTCAAATCGTAGGACTTAGAAAGGAAGGCGTCGGCCCCGGCTTCCAGAGCCGCTCGGTAATGCTCTTTGCTGCTGCGAGCGGTCAGCACGATGACAAATAAATAATGAGACCGTTGGGCCTGACGAGCCCAGCGGCAGAGCTGCAGGCCGTCCATTTCAGGCATCTCCCAATCCGTGATCAGGAGCTGCAATTGCGAATTGCCTTGAATTGCCACCATGGCTTCCAGAGCGCTCTGGCAGGCAGTGACCTGATGTCCCCAATCCCTCAGGGTTGATTCCAGCAGCATCAAGCTGGACCGCTCATCATCCACTACCAGAATATTTAAGCTGGGCAGCGCCAGACTCTGGTCGTCCGTCATTCAATCCCCTTCGAAATGGTCCAGCTCCCACCCCTTTTAGAGGCGGGAGCTGGGAGCTAGTTTTATCTTGGATTCCTCAGCGCCGGGTCACGTCGATATGAGTGGGAGCGCCAGTTCTGCCTTGATTATCACTGGCCTGAATTCTCAATTCCAGAGTGGTATTGCGAGGTACTCCCCGCAAGTCCAGAGGAAGATCGAATCTTCCCTGCCCGTCAGCCTGCCTTGTGACGCTGGCCACCTGGTTCTGCACACCGATAATCCCGGGAATGAGGCTACGCTGAGCCTGGGCTACCAGTGAAACCTGCGAGAAGGGAGTGGTCTGACCCTGAACGTTGAACATGTCTCCAACCACTCCACCATTGTTCAGATTGGTCAGGTTAATCGAGGGAGCATAGGGGTTGATGGCTCCGCCCTGATTGTAGCCGGTGCTATTTTGCACGGTGAAATCCCAATCGCGGCTCAAGAGCCGTCCATTGCGATCGACGGCCTGAACCGAGACGCGATGGTAACCGTTGTTCATGTCGTTCTGAGGAACGTAATGGACCGCAGAACCCATCACCTGGACCTGATTGGTCACCTCGTTTCCGTCCACAAAGACCCGGGCTGACCCCGGCGTCAGCTTAGAGTCCAGGTTCACATGCAGGGTCGGCCGACTGGTATTGACCACCGAGCCCTGGGCTGGAGACACCTGGAAGTATTCGCTGGAGGGTTGATTGTCGGCCGTAGCACCGCCGTTAATGTCCACCGCCCGTCGACTCTCCAGCACTGATTCCTGACCGTTGCGCGACAAATGTGCCACCAGAGTCCCGTTCTGCACCTGCAATCCGCGACGGACGGTGAACTCGCCTTGATAGCGACCGCTGGAAACCTCACGCATGGGCACGTCGGTTACGACGCCCATAATATCGAAGGTCGCCTGGGCTCCCGGCTCACCGGTGGCGGTGACCACAAGCGTATCGCCTGCATTCAGAGCATTGCGGGCATTGTGCACAACGTTTCTCAATTGGGGTGCGGTGGTCTGAGCCGGCGCCTGGGGGAGACTCGGATTGGCGGAGACCTCGCCACTGGAGGTCAGGGCCACCGTCCTGGAGGCAGAACTCCAGCGCACATCCGCACCCAGAGCCTCAGAAACGAAGCGCAGCGGAACCAGTGTGCGCCCGCCAATGGTGCCGGCAGGCACATCCAGATAACTCATCTGGCCATTGATCGTGGCCTCCCGGCTACCCAGGGCCAGCTCAACCACTCGGTCGCCTTTGGTTGCTTTGATAGTGCGAGTGGTCTTTTCAAAGATGACGTCAGCACCGAGGCTTTCAAAGATGCCTCGCAGGGGCACCATAACTCGGCCGTCCTGCATGATGGCGGGTTGATCGAACTGAAGCGGCCGCCCGTCCAGAGTGGTCCGTACTTCCGAGCCCTGAGCCCATACCTGCCCGGCCAAAGCCAGAGCCGAGGCCGCAATAAAAACTTGTTTCAACACATGAATCTCCTAACTCCCCCAAGAGCGATGACCACCAAAGCGCCGGCAGCCATCGTAAGACGATGAATCCTGGCTAGCGCACGTCGCCGCTGGGATAGTAACGATACTCAAAGCTGGTCATCGGACCGCTTGCGCCCATCACCACTGCTCGCAGCTCGTAAGTCTGCTGCTGCAAAGTCGTGTCCAGGGCTTCGCCCTGGGCGGGCAGATAGTCCAACGCCAGGCGATCGCCCGGGGCCACATTCTGCTCCCAGTTCCAACTCTTAATCGTGTGCCATTGGTCGCTGGAGTCGTAGCGAGCCTGCAACTCGACCAGATTGGGGCGCTCGCGCATCACGCCATCATTGGTCAGGTTGACGCGAATGTTGGTGCCCTCAGGGGTCGGAGCACTCTGGTTGACCACGATATTGTCGACCCGAAGATCGGCTGCGGCCGGCAACCCCAAGCCTACAAACGCTGCGGCCAAACCGGCCAGGCAAATAAAATTTCTGAACATAGTAACCTCCCGTGTCGTTCTGTCCTCAGACTAGGCCGCCGACCGGGATAGTCCGTAGGGGAAGTGATACCTGCCCCCAGGGATCCGAGTACTCGGTTCAAGGGAATGTTGCTCCTAACTCCTAAGGCTTCGATACTTTATCCTACCCACAGGCTCATGCCGCCAGCCCGATGGTGGGAAAGCAGGCGCCAGACCCAAAGGCTACGAACGAGGTGAATATGAAAATTGTTATTGCTGACGATCATCCGCTGGTGCGCTCTGGCGTCAAATCCACTCTGGCTCGCTCGGACGAAGTCCAGGTTGTGGGCGAAGCTCAGGACGGCGGGGAAACCCTCAAGCTGGTGGAACAGCACAGGCCCGACCTTCTCATTCTCGACGTGGAAATGCCAGGAATGCCGGCCGATGAGTTAACCGTAGCCGCGCGCGGCATCGTCCCAAATTTGAAAGTTCTGGTGCTCACCGCTCACGAGGACGAAGCCAGCATTCGTCGCCTGATGAAAGTCAAAATCTCGGCCTACATGCTTAAGGACGAGGCTCCCGAAAATCTGCTTCAAGCCGTGCGCGCCATCGGTCAGGGAGCGGCCTGGTTCAGCCAATCGGTGGCCCACAAATTGATGGGATTGAGCGATCCCGAGGACGATTTGCCATCGCTGACCCCTCGCGAAAAACAAATTCTTCAGCAAATTGCTCTCGGTCACGACAACCAGACCATTGCCAACGAACTGTCCTTAGCGGAGCAAACGGTTCGGAATTACGCCAGCTCCATCTACGAAAAGATTGGAGTCGCCTCTCGGGTCGAAGCGGTTGTTTGGGCTCGAGACCGAGGAATCGTATAAAGACTTCCCAATAAAAACAAAAAAGGCCGCCTGAGCGGCCTTTTTTGTCTCGACGCGAAAGCGCCTCAGGCAGGACGCTTCCGCACCACGGAAACAACCAGGACCAGGACCAGTGCCCCCACCAGAGCCGGCAGCAAGGGCACTCCCATCAGCACCGGCCCAATTCGTCCCAGCATCAGCGTGCCCAACCAGGAACCGACCAGACCTGCCCCCATGGCCCCCAGCCAGCCGTGCTCGATCTGACGACCTGGCACCAACGAATCCGCCGCGAAGCCCACTAAAGCAGCCACCAACAGCATCAAGAGAAAGCCCATAGCGTTTCCGATGAACCAGAAAGCCAGTATCAGGCCGGCGATAAGCATCAGAACGTTCAACATTATTCCAACTCCTCTACATCTCTATGTGCTGCTATTCATGCCTCGGAACCGTCCAGGCAACAAAGGTGTCGGGTCCTCAGGCACCGGTATTTTGATCCCGTAAGCCGGGTACGTCCGCGCCTGCTGGCTGAAGGCCGTGGAAAACTATGCTGGAGTGGGGAAAGTGAGGAGTTTTCAAGCAATGTTGCATTGGGCTTTAACTTTTATGATTTTCGCCATCATCGCCGCCCTTTTCGGCTTCACCGGGCTGGCGGCCAGCAGTGTCGGCCTGGCCCATCTGCTCTTCAACCTCTTTTTGTTCACCTTCTTACTGGCCGTCATCTATCGGTTGGTTTCTGGCCCTCAATCCGTTTAAATCTGGAGGGTTGTGGCCCAGCTTGCCAAAGCAGGCAGCCACATGAAATTCCCCGAGTTCCTGGACTGGCTGGCTCGCCAAGACGTGCAGCGGATTAACTCTGAAGAGTTGCTGGACAACGTTACGGTCGTGCTGGAGAATCTCCAGGAAAATGATCCTCGTTACGCCTGGATGGCGGTCATCGAGGACAGGCTGCTGGACGGGGAAATCCCCACCGACCGACTTCTGGGGTTACCCGACCGCTTTCCCGGCGATCGTTCTCTTGAGGGCCGACTCCGTCAACGCGCCCGCCAGGCACCGGCCAAGCAACTGGAGACCGAATCGATCCTGCGCTTACGCCGGGCTCTAGAAAGCTGGGAGGAAGACCCCACTCCTTTGCACGGCTACCTGCAATGGATGGAACTGCAGCTCAAGCAGTTCTGGCAGGAACATCAGCCCAGCCCGGCCGAGTTAAGCGGCGACGAACTGGATAAAGTGGCCGCCCGCCTGCTGCTGGAAGCCTTTGAGAACTGGAAGACGGCCTTGAAAAACGTCAGCCAGGGAGACTTCGAAGGAGGCCTGGGTCTGGCCATCCAGGCCAATCGCCTGCTGGTCGCCCTGCACGACCTGGACGAGCGCCCTATCTAGCGGTCAGGTATTCCCCCAAGTGCTGGCTGCTGACGTGAGCCCTGGGAGCCACAAAACCTTTCGGTTCGCGAAGCGGCTTGGACCCAAACGTCTCGCGATACTCTGAATCAATGCGAGCCATGAACTGATCGTAAACACCTTTTTCCTTCAGCACTGCCGTGGTCTCAGCTTCCAATCCACCCATCATTCCCAACAGCATCGGGTGAGTGCCGTCGGTGGTCTTCATGGGCGAAAAGGCCTCCCCATCATTGCTGGCAGACTCCCCTGCTCCCATCGGCCCCTGCATCCGAGGAGCGGTCAGCATGTTGTGCAGCCAGGCCAGGCCGAAGTGGCCGGGCCCGGTCTTCTGGGCGAACTCCAGCAGCAATGGAAAGCAGCCGTAGACTGCGAAAGTGTCGTTGGAGTGGACCGGTTGGCTTCCCACACCCTCGATACCGGCATCCGAGAGATAGCCCCCACGCGGTCCGTTGGTGGAGGTCGCCAGACCCGGATAACCGCGCTGAACCGCGTTGTTGACGCGCACTTCCTCGCGAATGCGAAATAAGTCCCGATAACCTTTGTGGTCACGAAATGGCAGAAACAGGTAAGCCCAAGACTCGTGAGCCGAGCCCCAAAAACCCTGCCAGGTGCTGCCGTGTTTGGTCTCCACCCGTTTCATGCGGATGTCGTCCCAGATCTGATCCACGGCCCCGTCGGGCAGGCCTTTGCCAAAAAGTGACAGGTAGTGAATGAGCATGCAGCCTTCGTGAACGCCGTGCTCGCCGGTCATGAAAGCCCCCGGGTGCAGGGCCTCGTAGCCGGTGTTGGGATCGCTGGGATTCTGGATGCGCACATCGCCGCGACAAGCCACCCCCTTGGGATCGTAGAACACTCGGGCCACGTTATCCATCAACATCTGATTATAGGCCTGATATTTGCCGGCCAGTTGCTCGGCGCCGGCTTCGCGCAGAGCCTTCTCGGCGGTGAGCATGGTCCACATCCACTCGCCATTGTCCAGGCCGGGGATCTTGCCGACCCAGTCACCGTCCGGAACCACCTTGTCGCTGTGGATGTGATACCAGGGCAGGAAGCCCGCATAGCCGGGATTCTGTTGCTGGAACTCCTGGTAGGCTGCCATCTTCTTCTCAAGCAACTGGAGGGCCGCCTGTTTGGCAGCTGCGGCGTCGCCACGGCCGACCACCTCCACCGCCTTAGGGTCGCCCTTAAGGGCTTTAATGCACAGCCCCAAATCCAGGCACTCCTTGGAGGGTGCGCTCCAGTTGCGAGGGCTTTCCACCTGGCCGGTCTGGGCGTTCAAATTGACGCCGTCATAGACCAAACCACTGCGCGGGTCGTGGCAAGCTTCAAAGTAGTTGGCCTCGCTCTTGAGGAACTCATCCTGGAAAGACTGGGCTCTGGCCTCGTCGTTAAGAATCTCCGCCGTTGTGTATTTCTTGGCGAAGCAGAAGGTCGGCTGCTGAATGATCACAACCAAAGTTTAAGGCCCTTTCGGGCCTCAAAAGTTGCTGTTATTTGAACTCTACGCCTGCTTCTGCTCGTCAGTCACCTTGCGGTCAAGCACGTTGCTGATGCAGCGAATGGCGCCACGCCAGCTGGTGAGGGCGGCCAGATTGAGCGGAATCACTTCGAAACCTTGCTTTTCATAGGTTTCCTTGGCGATGCCGTCCAGCACCGGCAGATCGTAGGTGGGCAAGAAAACGCGGCGCACCTTGCTGCCGTCCTCGCGGGTATAAGATTCCATCAGGCAGTTGTTATAGGTCAGCCAGGTCTTGCCGGGAGGCCCCTGCAGGTAGGGCAGGCGGTCGATCATGTAGCCTTCGCCGGCCACCTTGCGGGCGTTAACATCGAAATTGTGCTGCAGGTCCGGCTCGTTGACGGTACTCTCCTGCACCATCTCGCCCAGGGTGTCGTTCTCAGCCGGCAGACCCAGGGCCGCGTTCAGTCGAGCATTGTGCTCGGCTCGCACCTCGGGGGTCATATTGTTGACAGCGTTGACGGCGATGGACGGGTCGCCCACCAAAATTTTGTCAGAGTCGATGGGCGTCATGCCCATGTCCATATGAAAGGTAGCCGGCTTCTCCACAATTTCGGTGGTGGGGTCATCGTCGCCAATGATGGTGACCTTGTGACCATACTTCTGCTCGAACAGGTTGTGGGCCTGACTCAGCCAGACTTCCTGCTCCGGCAGATCCTGCCCCTTCGTCCTGAGCAGGTTATCGGCAAACTTGAAATCCGGGCTCTTGACCTGAGAAGTTGGATAGTCCAGACGCAGACTGCGCTCAAAAGGCGTCGCCACTCCCCCCTTCTTAGCAGCCTGATCAGCCTCATACAGGCGCTTGGCGGTGAGATAGAGGCTGGCGTATCCCAAGAAGGTTTCTTTGGGATTGGAGACTTCGTCGCCGCCATCGGTTTGCAGGCGCTTATCAGCGTCAAACCCGAGACCAGGAACGCTGGCCGCGATCCGGGGCGGCAGCTTCTCGTCGTCGCCGTGAGGGCGCATGGTGGTCTGACCGAGCAGGGTGTTGCCTCCACCCACATTGCCCAGACCCACCATCTGATCGCGGGCCCACATGGTGATATTCAGGTCATCCGCCAGCTGTAAATTGAAGCGCTCGGGATTGGGGATCTGCTCGCGGGCGATCAGGTCACGCACTCCCTGGCGGTCGGCCTCGGTCTCAGTGGTGATGGTGAACTGGACGTCCGAGTCCATGTTCTTGAACAGCTTGGTCCAGGCGCCTTCAACCTCTTTGCGAATCTGCCCGGTGGCCGAGCTGTCCAGCTGCAGAACCAGATGCTGAATCTTGCCGGTGGAGTCAGGATGCACGAAGGTGTCCTGAGGAACAGGCTCCTGTTGGCTCTGTTTGGGAGCGAGCGGGCGAGAGCTACGAAGAGTCGGGCGAGAAGTGAGTGCGCTGACGGACATTTCGGAGGTTTCTCCTATCTGTTTTTTACAGCTTAAAGAAACCTGAAATCTCAGGTGTTAACAAAAAGTAGCCCGTCGGCTATTTTTCCAAAGCATCCAATTCATCGAACGAATAATCGAGCAGGGGAAAGTTCTTCCAGCCTTTGTAGTCGAAATGCCACCACTCGTGAGGTAGAACCTGAAAGCCCTCCGCCTCCATGACGGTGCGCAGCAAGTCGCGATTTTCGTGGGACTTTTTGCTGCCGCCGGGATAGTTGTAGGCCGCCCGAGGGGAGAATTCATCATAAGCCGAGGTCATTTCCAGGGCCTTGCCAGTTTTCAAGTCCATGAGGGTCAAATCCACCGCGCCACCACGGTTATGCTTGGAACCCTTTGCGGGATCAGCCACAAACTTGTGATTCTCAGGCGGAGTGTCATCCCACATCTTCTTGGTGATTCGCCAGGGACGATAGCCATCAAAGACCAGCAAGGAAAGCCCGCGTCGGGTGAGACGATTCTGCACTCGCCCCAAAGCCTCGCCGACTTCTTTGCGGACGAAAATTCGCGGTTGAGGATAGAGTACTTTCCTCATGAAGTTATTCTTGGTGGCGTAGCGCACTTCCAGATGCAGGTCCGGCACCACCCGTTTCAACTCCACCAACTGAGCCGCTCCCTCGGGATTGGGAGCTGGTTGGGACCAGGCCAGGCCGGTCAGGGCAAGCAAGCACACAAGCTGTTTCATCCGGGCCCACTACCACGCGAGGGGGGTCGAACCCTTGACAACAGGGCCTGCTGGCTCATACCCTGCAGGCTGCTTTATTTTGCCCCGTAAAGGATCCGTTGTGCTCGCAGATTTTTTTGACCTTGGAGATGAATCCGTTTATCGAATTTTCGACGGATTGACCCTTCCCTGGGAACCCCTGGTTGGCCTGAAAGCCTTCGTGCGCGCCTATCTGGCCGAACACGGCACCCATCGTCCGGCCGACCTGCCGGAAGGAGTCATCATCCAGGGCGATGTGCACATTCAGGATGGAGCCAAGATCGAACCTGGAGTCTTCATCGGCGGTCCCAGTGTGATTCTGGCCGGAGCCGAACTGCGCTTCGGGGCCTATGTGCGGGGTGACGTTTTCGCCGCCGAGAAATCCCTCATCGGGCACGACACCGAGGTCAAGCACTCGTTGCTGCTGCCCGGAGCCAAGGCCGCTCACTTCGCCTATTTGGGCGACTCTATCTTGGGCCGCTCGGTCAACCTGGGTGCGGGAACCAAGCTGGCCAATGTGCGCGTGGACATGGGCAAAACCAGCGTCAAGGTCAAGATCGATGGCACCATCCACGACAGCGGCCTGCGGAAATTTGGAGCCATCCTGGGGGATCATGTGAGTCTGGGTTGTAATAGCGTCACCAACCCGGGCACGCTGATAGGAAAGCAGTCGTTGGCCTATGCCCTCTCCAGCCTGGCCGGCTACTATCCCTCGCACAGCCTAATCAAGCACAAGCAAAATCAGATCGTCGTACGCCGGCATAGTTAGGACCCACACACCATGTCACAGCATCTCAGAAATATCGCAATCATCGCTCACATCGACCACGGTAAAACGACCCTGGTGGACGCCCTGCTGCGCCAATCCGGCGTCTTCCGCCAGAACCAGGAAATGACCGAGCGCGTTATGGACTCCAACGACCTGGAGCGCGAACGCGGCATCACCATTCTCTCTAAGAACACCTCGATTCAGTTCGGAGAACACACCATCAATATCGTGGACACCCCCGGCCACGCCGACTTTTCGGGCGAAGTCGAGCGCATTCTGGATATGGTGGACGGAGCGCTGCTGCTGGTGGACGCGGCTGAAGGCCCGATGGCCCAGACCCGCTTCGTGGTTCAGAAGGCCCTGCACTACGGCCTGGTTCCTATTCTGGTCATCAACAAAATCGACCGCCCCGATGCACGCGTCGAGCAGGTGGTTGACGAAGTGCTGGAGCTCTTCATCGAGTTAGGCGCCAACGACCAGCAAATCGATTTCCCGATCGTCTATGCCTCGGCCCGCTCCGGGATCGCCGGTTACAAGATGAGCGACGAAATGAAAAACATGCAGCCCGTCTTCGAGACCGTGGTCAAGCATGTGCCCGCTCCCAAGGGCGACCCCAACGGCCCGCTCCAGATTATGGTAACCAGCCTGGACTACGACGACTACATCGGTCGCCTGGCCATCGGGCGCATCAAGCAGGGCACACTCAAAGCCT
This sequence comes from bacterium, assembly GCA_018266105.1. Classification (GTDB taxonomy): domain Bacteria; phylum Vulcanimicrobiota; class Xenobia; order Xenobiales; family JADMJV01; genus JADMJV01. The sequence goes on from JAFEBA010000017.1 coordinate 67,380, forward strand.
CACAGCAGATCTCCTTTGGTTCCTCGCTGGAGACCCTGAAAACCGGGCGTATCAGCCATCTTTTCCGCTTCGAAGGCCTGAAGCGGGCCCAATCCGACCAGGCCTCGGTGGGCGATATCCTGTGTCTGGCCGGCCTGCCCCAGATCAGTCTGGGTGACACCATCACGGATAAAGAGAATCCTCTGATGCTGCCGGGTCTGACTATCGATGAGCCGACCCTGGCCATGACCTTCCAGGTCTCCGACAGTCCCAATGCCGGCAAGGAAGGCAAGTTCGTAACCTCGCGTCAACTGGGCGACCGGCTGCGTAAGGAGGGCGAGCGCAATCCCTCCATGCGCATCAGTCAGGGTGACTCCACCGACACCTTCGAAGTGTGTGGCCGCGGCGAACTGCATCTGTCCATTTTGCTCGAAACCATGCGCCGTGAAGGATATGAACTGGCCGTTTCTTCGCCGCGTGTTTTGATGCGTCGCGTCGACGGCGAACTCCAGGAGCCGATGGAAAACTTGACCCTGGACATCCCCGAAGAGTCCATGGGTGCAGTCATGGAGCGGATGGGCGAGCGCCGCGCGGAAATGACCAATATGACGGGCAGCGGCACCGGACGCATTCGCCTGGAGTTCTTAATCCCCATGCGCGGCCTGATTGGTTTCCGATCCGAGTTGCTGACCCAGACCCGTGGCTACGGCATCATGAGCCATCTCTCAGCTGGCTTCGGCCCCTACAAGGGAGAACTGGCTCCGCGCAACCGTGGCGTGCTCATCGCCTCTGAGCCCGGGCCGGTGACCTCTTACGCACTCTTGAACCTGCAGGACCGCGGCGTCTTTTTCGTCGACCCGGGCGAAGAGGTGTATATGGGTCAGATCGTGGGCGAAAACTGCCGCCCCGGCGACCTGGAAGTGAACATCTGCAAAAAGAAAGCGGTCAACAACATCCGCACCTCGAACGCGGAAGAGACGGTTAAGCTCAACGTTCCCCGCCGCATGAGCCTGGAACAGGCCCTGGAATATATCGCCGACGACGAGCTGGTGGAAATTACTCCCACCAAGATTCGCGTGCGCAAGGCCCTGCTCTCGCCCCACGACCGCAACCGGGTGCGCAAGCAGAAGGAAAAGGAAGCCGAGACGGCCTCAGCTAAAAGTTAACCAATCGTTTACAAACAAAGAGGCGGTCCAAGGTCGGATTAACGTTGGAGGCCTACCCTGAGCTTCAAGAAAGTGAGGGTGTGGACAGATGGAGATTCCCAGCTGGGCAGGTAAAGTCGCAACGGTAGCTGGTCTGAGCAATCCGATCACGGCCCCGGTGGTGGTTGGCAAATGGGTGGCCGATAAGGCCGCCTCGGCCCTGGGTCCCAAGACGGAAGCGCCCGCTCCAGTCGTGACCCAACCGGCTCCGGCCGCTCCACCCAAACCGGCTGTGATCAACGAGCAGCCTGGCGAGGTCAAACCCAAGTATAACGAGGATCCAGCTGCCCAGACCAATGGCGCTCAGAAGCTGGTTGGAGGCGACGGCAAATGGAACGGCGCCGACATCCTGAACAGCCAGACCCAGCTGAGTAAGGACGACCCCAGCTATAAGGCCGAGCAACAGAATCGCTGCGGACCCTCGGCCGTGCTGGCCTCCCAGGTGATGAAAGGCCCCCAGGCGACCGGAGATTTGGTCGGCAAGCTGGCAGGCAAGGTCGCCGACCAGGAGGGTAAGGATGAACTGATGGCCATTCAGGCCCGCATCAAGGAGGGCCAGGCCACCCACGAAGATTTGAGCCGGGTCCAGCACTACATGTATAAGCAATACCATGAGCCTGGCCAGAAGCCCGGCCTGACCACCTCTCAGTTGACCCAGATGGAGACGGATCTAACCGGCGGCATCAACAAAGAGACGGGCCTGGCCGATTTCGACGGCGGCAAATCTTTCCGTACCACGGCCAAAGACCGTTCCGGCGTGGAAGAAAGCCCGGACAAGATGAAGGCCCGCCTGGAGAATCTGAAACCCGGCCAGAGCTTTGTTCAGTTCGTGGACACGGACGGCGACAACAAATTCAACCACTACGTTCTGATGGGCAAAGACGCCAACGGCCGCTCCTACAGCTACGACCCCATGCCCAAGACCAATCAACCTCAGGTCATCTATCAGGATACCCGGCCTCAGGCCTACGGCGCCTACGCCGACGGTTCAATGGGCATCCAAGAGGCAGACGGCTCGCGCGGCCAGGCGATGGCTGGCGGCACGCTCAACTAACGGGTGGCCACCACCGGTGGTGTGCATTGCTGAGCACTGGAGGTGGCGCACCCCGTCGGGCAGCCGAAGGCGGGTGGCCACCACAGGGGGCGGTCGGAAGCGGAGCGAAAAGGTTCAGAGTGAGAACGTTGTCACCCCTGTTGGCGGTGCTGATGGCCGTCTCGCTCTGGTCCTGGACTCGGAGTCAGCATTCGCCCCGGCTAATTCCCACCCGGGCCAATGCGGCCGTACATGGCATCCATCTGGGAGACACCGAGAGCCAGGTGGTTCTGGGAGTGGGTAAACCGGACCAGGTGCGGCCCATCCTGACCAAGGCCCGACCTCAGCGGAATGTGTGGACCTGGTCCAAACCGCACAGGCCCCCCGATCTAAGCGTCACCTTTGAAAATGAACGCGTATCGGCCGTCACGGGCACGAGCCTGACGGTCGGTAGCAAAGATTACGGACTGGAGGCCGTTGCCCGAACCGAGGCTGCCGCCTGGCTGGGCGAACCCACTTCTTCAGAACCAGTGCACGTGCAAGACGAATGGACAGGCACAGCCACCACCTGGAAGTTCCCGGAGTTGAGCGTGCAAATGCTCTGCCGCGAGGGCTTCGTGAGCTGCGTGAGCATCGAAGAAAACCGCTGATCAGGCGGCTTTGCGCAGCATCAGCGGCAGCTCTGCGCGCTCTTCGGGAGCACCTTCGGCCGGAAAGAGAAAACGCAGAGCGTAAATCAGGCGGTGACCCCAGGCCCCCTCGGTATGAGCCTGCTGATCACCCACCACATGGCAGAGATCCTGACCCAGCCGATAGCCCAGCCTGGATTCGAGCTGTTCGCGCAGAGCAACGGTATGGTGAATGCAGTCGTTGTAGGGGCCGGCATTGCCCGAGTCGACATAAATCTTCAACGGACGGCGGGTCTGCCCTAACATCCGCTGCTGGAATTTCTTCAGCCACCAGGAGCCCGAGAGCGAAGCCACCTTACCAAACTGGTGGAAGTGGTCCCAGGCGATGCTCAGGGCGGCGACTCCGCCCAGGCTGGAGCCGAGCAATGCGCAATCCTGAGGTCCGGTGCGAGTGCGAAAGGTGCGATCGATGTGAGGCTTCAGTTCCTGACTCAGGAAGCGTGCGTAGCGATTATTGGCGCCACCATCTTCGGCCGGAACGTAGTCGTCCCAACGCCCGGCGGTGTGATCCACGGCCACCACGATGACCTCCTCGACCTCGCCGCGACGGATGCCGCGGTCTAGCGAACGCTGAGCCTGCCAGCTGCCGAAAGAGCCGGATTCGAAAATATTCTGACCATCCTGCAGATAAATGACGGGGTAACGGCGGGAGAGATGCTGACGGTAGCCCCTCGGCAGGTAGACGCGAAAGCTGCGGTGCTGACCCAGATTGTGCGAGTAGATGCTGGGAGGAGCGTCGCTGCTGTAGGCGCGGCGGGGCTTCTCCACGCGGGCGGCCGGACGATAGGTAAAGAGTTCCCCATCCTGGAGGAAACTGAGGCTGGTTCGACTTTCGTACCAACGGTTGGCCGGGTCGCGATGCACTCCATCGCTGACATAGAATTCCACCACTTCTTGGGGCTCGACCGGGAGCGCACAGGTCCACAGATGCTCCAACCCGGTGCGCCCGGCGCCTTCGCGCTCCATGGCACAGGTCTGGAATGAGTTTTCCCCCCGACGTCGCCAGTAGATGCTCGGCTTCTGAAAGCCGCTGTGGTAGTAGACTCGCTTCATCGTGTTATCAAGGTACGCGTACGGCCTGAAAAGATCTTGAACGACTAGAGAACTTTTACCAACTGACCGATCAAATCGTCTTCAGCCTTCTTGAAGGGGGCTGCCGACCCGACGAATCCATTGAGAAGCAGGGCGAAACGATAGCGTTTGCCGCTGACGGCGGTAAATTCACCCACCAGACCGCTGACTCCGCTCATTGTGCCCGTCTTGGCCCTGACCTGACCCTCGGTGGCGCGACGCTTCATCGTCCCATCCTGACCGGCCCTGGGCAGGTAGTCCAGAAGTTCTGGCTGAGTCTGAAGCAGTTGCAGCAACTGGCGGCTGCTGACCAGATTGTAGCGAGAGAGGCCGCAGCCGTCCACCACGCGCAGATTTTGCCCGGCCCAGGCCCGCGGCAAGCTGCGGCGGAAACGGCGATAAAGACACTCCAGCACCAGATTGTCACTCTCGGCCAGACCTTGCACCAACATTTGCTGCACGGCTCGACTGCGGTGACTGACTTCAACCGCCGTACCTCCCTGGCCCGGCCCACCCGGAATCACTTCCACAGGTACGCGGTTGCGCTTGAACACTTCCACTAACAACCGGGCGGCCGCCATTTCAGGACGTAGCATTGGAACCGTGACCGCTTCTTCCGTTCCCGGCCGCAAATTGCCGGCCATGACCCAGCTCTCCCACCCAGGGATCACCAGCATTTCGAAATCACCGGGCCGAATCAAGAAGTTCAGGGCCCCGGCCGGAGCCCAGGGCGGACCTTTGACCTGCAACTGCTGGCCGGACTGCAGTCGGAGGGGAACCAGCCCGTGGTCAAACACCAGCGCACTCAGAGGGGGGGCGAAACTTGAGGAAAGGTCGTCCCAGGACCAACCGGCCGGATACGGCTCCGGATCGGGCGGGGTGACCTCCAGCTGGATGGGCCCCTTGATCTTGGGAATCAGCTCCAAAGCGAGATTTTCGATGTCTCCAGAGGCCAGCTCGGGGTCATAGTCGCCCACCAAACGAACGCGCTGCCCGACCATTTGCAAACGAGTCACCAGTTGCTGAGTCTGGCCACCTTGCTGAACGATGCCGGCCGCGGTCGCCAGTTTGAGAGTTGAAGCGGGCACCATCAAACGTTCGCTGTCCCACTCCAGCACCGACTGGCCCTGTTCGTCGCTCACACAGAAGGAAGAACTCATCCCTTCCCCGCCCGGCAATTTCTGCAGTCCCTCTCGCCAGGCGTCACCCAGGGCCCTGGTCGGCTGCGCATACACGGCCACCGACAGCGTCATCCAGATTAGCAATTTCTTCATGGGCGGCTATTTTTTCGAGCAGCTGGCGTATCCTTCGCGTTTGCAAGTCTTTCAATCGATTGAATGTTATTGAATATAGGGTTGCACTGGCATGCTGAGAATTTTTCCAGGGATTGATTGCTTCTCAAGCTTTTGATCGAGACCAAGTCGATTCACCACGGCCTTTGGTATGTTCCAGGTACGAACAAACAGAAAAACTAGTACGGACAAAGCTTACCTTGTACCGGAATCCTGCCGAGATCCATGGTAAACTAGAAAAAAAGTCTGAGGCGCGGAAGGTTTTCGATGGAAAACCAGAATCTTATTCATAGGAAGCGGACCACAGAGTGACACGACACCCCGAACATCTGTTTGAAAATTTCACCAAACGGGAGGGAATGAATGTACTTCCAAGAACCGTTGGAATTCATTCGAGCAATTACAGACAGATATGCTTGGCAACGCTCTCAAGAGGAGGTCCAGTAAAATCATGAGGAACCAGGCCTGGGCAAACTACGTGCGCGATCGCCGTAAGGCTCGCCAGTTAACCCGCCGAAAGCTCGCCGAGTTGGCGAACATCGATCCGAGTTATGTAACTCTGATCGAACGTGACGGATACGTACCCCGAAAAGACAAAGTGTTGGAAATCGCGCGGGCCATTCAAGCCGACGTCGATCACACTCTGTTGGTGGCGGGCTACGCTCCCGAACGGATCCCGGTGCGCGACCTGTTAGAACGCATCGAAAACTTCAAGGCTGACAAGTGCTTAGAAAAAGAACTACGCACCGCCATCCGAGAATTGTTCAATTTGACCGCTGGTGAGCAGCGGAAAGTCGCAGAAATGCTGAACGCGTATGTCAAAACCATCCGCGACCAAAAACCCAAAGTCCGCCGAGCGAAGCGCGCCGTAGGTAGCCAAGCTTAAAAAAGACCCAGGAAGGCCTAGGTGTCAAAAGCCCCGCGGCGGCGGGGCTTTTTTATTTGGACATCGAGCAACCTCGCCACAATCGCCGAAATGGAGCGGCTCCGCCGCGACTGAAGGCACGCAGCGGGCGGGGTTGCGACCCCGCGGCGGCGGGGCTTTTTTATTTGGACATCGAGCAACCTCGCCACGGCGGGCTTTTTCCAGGTCCCGGCGAATGCATCTCAACATGTCCGATCAAGTCTCCCAAATGATGGCCAAGATGCTCAAAGAGCGCATCGTCTACGTACCCGACCCCATTACGGATGGTGTCGCTCAGTTGGTGACCGCCCAATTGCAAGCTCTCGAGAACGACTCTGAGCCAGCCAGCATGTACCTGACCGGAAAGGGAGGTCCGACCTCGGCCGTGATCGCCATCTACGAAGCCATGCGGGCGACCAGCTACGCCCTGCGCACGGTGGCAATGGGACGGGTGGAGGGCTGGGCGGCTCTATTGGTGGCGGCCGGGCAACCGGGTGCCCGCTGCGCCGGTCCTACAGCGCATTTCGTCGTCGGTCCACCCGAAGTGGATGGAGATGGGATGGATTTTCAAGCTTACCTTCAGAGGGTACGCAGTGTCAGCGACACGTTCTGCAAGATGCTGGCCTTCCACACCGGCCAGAGCCCCGAGAGCATTGCAGCCATCAAGCAACCGCGACAGCTCACAGCCCAGGAAGCCATTCAATTCGGCTTGATCGACGCGATTCTGGATTAGCCGACAAGGAAGCCCGCCAGCAAAGTGAAAACGCGCTCCACTTCGCGGGCGTGCCCCAACAGCATCTCGATCCGTTCGATCGCCTCGCCTTGCTGAGTCAGGCGCGCCAGCACGCGAAAGAGTGGCGCAGCCGACCAGTTCAGAAGCAGTCCCGCCAAAGGCCGATCGCAACGCAGATGCTGGCGGCGAAACCACAGGCTGCGACGATAACGTTCAAGCAAGCTTTCCTGCTCCAGAGGACAGGCCGCCCAATGCAGCAACTCCGCTCCGCTGCCGATATAATTGAATTGAGGGATCTTCAAGTCCCCTCCCTGCTCCAGAGCCTCGTCCAGTTCTTGCCACAGATGCGGTTCGTGATCCAGACAGGGCTTCAGAAGGGCGCCAATCACCAGTCGGCGGGCCAATCCCATGTCTTCCAGCTCACCAGAACCAGGGTCCAGCTCGTCCCAATCCCGGCCGTGCCGAGCCTGAACCAGGCAGCGCATCAGGCATAACGCCCATAACTCGTGCGTAACCGCCTCTTCGAAACGACGGTGAAAATCCAGAGACTCTTGCCAATTTCGCAGGCCAGTATCCACGGCCGGGTTCTGAGCCAGACAGGATTCAATCTCAAGCCGCTGCTCCGACAGAGGCGGTCCGGCCAGCTGAATCACCCCGGTGCAAGTGTAGGAGGCGGTGACGCGCAGTCCAGCGGGAGTCTCCACGAAGATCCAGGGGTATTGCTGGCAAAAATTGGGCTTGCGCCGGACCCCCAGATGACAGTGCAAAGCGCATAGATCATCTTGCAAGAATCGGCACCCCGCCTGATCCCGAGCCAGTCGAATGCGCCCATCCTCAGGAACAAAGGCCCTTTCCAGAGACAACCCCAGCTCAGCCAGGTAAGGCTCGACCAATCCCGGCAAATCCCGATGAACCCAGATATCCCAATCCTGACGACAACTCTTGCCGCAACGGATGCATCCATAGCGAATTTCCGGGTCGAAAATCAAAGCTCTCCGGGATGAAAGCGTATCCAAAGAGAGACTCCACCCATCGCCAGCAAAGCAAAGCTCAACGCCCCCCAGGCGAAAACCGGAGTGACCCGCTTGGTTCGCCGGTAGCCCCGAGTCGCCGGCCAGAGAGAGATCACCGAAAACAAGAGACAGAATGCAGCCACATCCACTCCATAGACGCGCAGCGCATCCAAAAGCAGAGTGACCCCCAACCAGAGGTAGTAAGTAAGACTTTCGATACTAGCCGCCGAGTTCGGCTGCGGCCGCTTGGTCTACAAAGAAATAGGTGGCCTCCCGGCCGCGGACGCCAGCAGCGGGATGGCGCCCGTCGCGCAGGACCTCACGCAGGGCGGCGGCTTTCCCTGCGCCCGTCACCAGGAAAAGGACCTCTTTTGAGAGATTGAGATATGGATAGGTCATGCTCAGTCGATGGCTGTTGAACTTCTCCACCCAGTTGGCTATGGCCCAGCGATTCTTCTCATCCAACCCCTTGCTGTCAGGAAACAACGAGGCGGTGTGGCCATCATCCCCCATACCCAACAGGCACAGGTCGACCCCCTGGGGATGCGCCCGCAAAGTCTTCTCGTAGTCCTCAGCACTGGCTTCGGCTGTCTCCAGAATCTTCCAAGGGTGACTTTCCCCGACACCGGAAATGCGATCCAGCCAGGCTTCTTTAACCATGCGAAAGTTGCTATCGGCGTGGTCAGGAGGCACGAACCGCTCATCCCCCCAAAGCAAGTGCAGATCGGTCCAGTTGAGGGGCTGCTCGGCCAGCATCCGGTAAAGCTCCTTGGGGGTCGTCCCCCCCGCCAGGCTAACCCAGAAAGGCCCCCCTCTGGAATGACGCTCGATCCAGAACTGGAGGGCAGCCCGCGCAACCGCGGGCCCATCCGCGAAAACTTCGATCTTGGGTTGACTCATACCGCCTCCGGCTGCAGGTTGCCGCTCATCTCCAGGAGCGTCTCCAGCGATTTTTCAAACAACCAGTCCCGCCGATCGGTCTCCAACTCCTGCCCCATCAGAGCCAGGTTGTTCAGACGTTCCAGATGGAGCCGATGGCCTGAAGCTCCACTAGAGCAGGCCGGGCCGGTCGCTCCCAGGACCAGGGTCGAGCTGTTATTGGAATCCCGCTCAACCGACAGGCGGAAGGACTGGCCCTGGAATTGACCACGGAAGCTGACCCTGACAGGGCGTCCCAACAGTTCCGCGTCGTCCGTACTGCGTGTATAAAAGCGCATGGTCACGGGCTGAAAGCCCACTTCGTAGCCTCCAGGCACGGCGTGCAGGGGCTTACTCAACTTCCAGTCAAGCTGATGGCTCAACCAGGAGGCCAGATAGAGGACCGACAGGTGCGGAACCGTATCTCCCGGCTGCGACCAGCCTTCCAACTCAACCGACTCCACCGACTTGAGCAGGGGCCGTCGATCCGGACGGTCAAACAAGCTGGCGATCCAATCTCGCCAGACGTGAAGCCGTGCCCAACTCACGTCGGTAAAGGCCTGGGTAGCCAGGTAGGGATCATGGATCAGCTTCCACAGGGGCAGAAGGGGGGCGAGCACTTCCTCCAGACTCTTGCCACCCTGAACTCCGCTATCCACCACGAGGCGCGTGCAATTCTCAACCAGGGCCAGGAACCAGCTGGACTCATAAGGCGGATGCCCACGCCAGATGGTCACCATCGGCAGACCGTCCACCCAAAGCGGAGCCACCATGCTGGGCAAAGGCTTTCCGTCGTCAGGGAAATGCAGTCCCACCAGATCACCGGCGGGATGTTCCTTGCGGGTGTACTGGGCCAGCAGCCCCTGAACCGGGCCCTGGTAGTCGGAATCAAAAACCACCACCACCGTCCGCCCCGGATAGTGCTGCATCAACTCGTCCAGATCTTTATCCAGACCCGCGGCATCTTCTGGCGAACCGCACAAAATCAGAAGATTATGGGTGCACAATCGGGCCTGATACTCTTCCGGATGGGCTTTCTGGTGCTCCTGATAGAGCTTGGCCAGGGTACCCGGCAACTTGTGCGGGTCCACTTCCACCGTATCTTTGAGGAAGAGGAGTTTGCGAAAATCTTCCAGCTTCACAGCTTCCTCCAGTAACGTCCCTCATCTTCCATCCAGGTCTCAGCCTGTCTTGGGCCTTCACGGCCTGCCTCGTAAGTGGGAAGCGGACGATGGTCGGCCGCCCATGCGTCCAGAATCGGCTGAGTGACGTGCCAGGCCAATTCCACCGCGTCACCGCGGTTATACAGGGTGGGGTCGCCGATCATGCAGTCGTGCAGCAGGCGAGCGTAGGCCGGCGGCGAGGGCTTGGCAAACGAGGTACCGTAGTCGAAATCCATGTTGACCCAGCGAAGGCGCCGAGTCATACCCGGAATTTTGGTGCCGAAGCGAAGCGAAATGCCCTCCTCGGGTCCGATGCGTAAAACCAGCACGTTCGGGTCGAGCTTGTTCCCCTCGTTCGAGCCGAAAAGCATTAGTGGAGCGGGCTTGAACACGATGGCAATCTCGGTCACTTTGCGAGCCAGACGCTTGCCTGTGCGCAGGTAGAAGGGCACGCCCTCCCAGCGCCAGTTGTCCAGAAAAAATCGGACCGCAGCGTAGGTCTCGGTACGGGATTCGGGGGAAACGTTCTTCTCCTGCAGGTAGCCGGGCACCGGTTTACCGTCGATGAAGCCGGGACCATATTGAGCCCGCACCGTGTTGGCCGCCACCTCTTCCGGCTTGTAGATGCGCAAGGCCTTGAACACCTTGGACTTCTCATCTCGCACCGAGTCGTCCAGGCTGCTGGCGGGCGGCTCCATGGCGACCAGAGCAAGTAACTGCAAGAGGTGATTTTGGACCATGTCTTTGAGGGCGCCGAAGTGATCGTAATAACCAGCCCGCTCCTCAACCCCCAGCGATTCGGCCGCGGTGATCTGGACATGGTCGATGTAGCGACGATTCCAGACCGGCTCGAAGATGGTGTTGGCGAAGCGGAAAGCCAGGATGTTCTGGACTGTTTCCTTGCCCAGGTAGTGGTCGATTCGGTAGATCTTACTCTCTGGCACCAGCTTCAAAATGTCTTTGTTCAGCTTGGTGGCCGAAGCCAGATCGATTCCGAAAGGCTTCTCCAGAATGATGCGCACCCAATTGTCTTCCGGATCGGCATAGGAAGGGGGGTCGAGCAGGCCCTGCTGGCTCAGATGGCTCAAAATTGTGGGGAAATCATCGGGAGCCACAGCCAGGTAAAACAGACGGTTGCCCTGAGTGCCGCGATTATGATCGATCTCTTCCAACCGGGACTTGAGGCGCTGATAAGTCTCCTCTTCATGATGGTTTCCACTCATGTAGAAAACGCCACGCGAGAAGCTATCCCAATTGGTCGCGTTGCCGGATTCGGGCTTGACCTTCGCCCGGAACTCCGAATCGGTGAAAGGCCGGCGTGAAATGCCCAGCAGTGAGAGCTCGGGAGCCACCAGGCGCTGCTCCGACAGCGCGAAAAGCGAGGGAATCAGCATACGCTCGGTCAGGTCGCCCGAGGCACCAAAGATCACAATGGTACAGGGGTCGGCGGTGCGCGCGCTGCTCAAACCCTCGCGCAGGGGGTTGTTTTCCAGGGTGCCCGTGGTCATACCGAGAGAGTCTGCACCGAGCGCTTGATTGTATCCACCAGGTCCGCATAGGACTCGGCAAACTTGTCTACGCCTTCCTTCTCCAGAGTATTCAAGGTTACGTCCGCCAGGTCCACGCCGACCTCTTTCAAGGTAGCCAGGGTTTGAGCCGCCTCTTTCAGGTGAGACTCGGTCAGGGTGGGCTCGGTCTTGCCGTGATCCATCACCGCTGTCAGGGTGGCCTCAGGCATGGTGTTCACGCAGTGAGGACCGACCAGTTCATCCACATATAGGGTATCCGAATAAGCCTTATTCTTCGTGCCGGTGCTGGCCCACAGAGGTCGCATAATTTGGGCTCCCTGACTGGCCAGCTTCTGCCAGCGCTCGGAAGCAACTCGCTTCAGGAACTGCGCATAGGCGGCCCGAGCATTAGCCACGGCCACTTTGCCCAGCAGCGCTGCTTTTTGCTCATCCGACAGGGTCAACTGGGCCAGTCGCTTCTCGACCTCGGTGTCTACACGACTGACAAAGAAACTGGCGACCGTGGCAATGTTGTCGATGGGGTGACCGGCTTTGAGTCGAGCCTCCAGTGCTTCCATGTGCACCGTCATCACTTCGTCATAGCGCTCCACCGCGAAAAGCAGAGTAACGTTGACGTTCATGCCTTCCTCCAGCAAAGCCCTCAGCACGGGCAGGCCTTCCTGGGTGCCGGGAACCTTGAGCATCAGGTTGGGCCGGTCCACTTTCGGCCACAACTTTTTACCCTGTTCAATGCTGCCCTGGCTGTCGCGAGCTTTGGTTGGGTCCAACTCCAGGCTGACAAAACCGTCCTTGCCGCCGCTTTCCTTGTAGAGAGGGAGAAACTTGTCGCAGGCGCCCTGAACATCGGCCACCATCAACTCCCAACAGATATCCTCGGGACTCAAGCCGGCTTGCGAGAGCTTACGAATATCTTCATCGTAGGTCTTGCTGCCGCGGATGGCGCCTTGAAAAATCGTGGGGTTGGAGGTCTGCCCGCGCATCCCTTTGTCGACCCATTCCTGCAGAAAGCCGCTGTGCAGCATGTCCCGGCTGAGCGAATCGAGCCAGACCGACACACCCTGATCCAAAAGCTTCTTCAACATAAGCACCTCCAGTCAAAAACGTCCTCTTGACTGGCTTTAACGGCCCCTAGGTGGAGTCCTGTTTGGCCTCATTGCGCTTGTGGACCATCACTCCCGCGGGGATCGCAAGAATGCCTAAGCCGCCCAGGATAAAACCGACCGGTCCCGCCAGCCAGCCAAGAACAGTGCCAGCCAGGCTGAGGGCGGTATTCAGTCTCTGGGGAAAGTGAATCAAGGAATCCAAAGCTGTGGGAACTCTGCGCGCCAGAGCCTGAGGAGAAATGCTGACCAGATCTTGCAATCCCGAGACAGCCACGGGTTGCTCAGCCAGTACCGGCTGGAGAAGCTTGTAAAAGTGGGGGTTCGGAACTCCGCCCATCGCGTTGACCTGCATTCCGATCAGTATGAATGGAACGGGATAAAGCCCGCAAAAATCGGGCCAACGGATGTTATTCAGATGTAGTCATATCCAGAGCCAATCCCACCGGGTCGGCAAATCCGGTCTGAGCCCCCTGAATCCTGCGCAGGGGCGCGGGTCCCCCGTTCACGGTTTCGGGGGTATCGAAGACAAACACCGCCGCGGCGCCAGCGTCGACCACATAGAGTTCATCCTTATCGGAACGTAAAGCCATTTGCTGGGGTCGGCTGAGCTGAGTGGCAGTTCCCTGAATCATCGCCGTAGGCGCGATATTGCCGTCGATTGAATCTGAGTTATCGAATCGGATAATGGATGAAGTGCATCCCACAAAGAGCTGCTTATTGATAAATAGAAGCGATTGCGGGGCCAGTAATTTCGTATTGGTCCCAATGATGTAGCGGTTAGGCGGCACGTTGCCGTTGACCGTGGAAGCGCCATTGAAGACCAGCAGCGCCCCGGCAACCGGATCGGCCACCCAGAGACGATCGTTGGTGGTGTCCAACCAGATGGCCGAGACGCTTGTGATTTTGGTGCTGGACCCACTGAGAGTTCGCAAAGGGGCTGTAGCTCCATCAATGGTGGAGGCGCTGCCGAAGACAACCACACTGTTGCTGCCGCCGTTGGCCACGTACAGTTGGTCACGACCGGCGTCGAGCTGAACCGAAACCGGACGGCTCAACTGAGTTCCGACGCCCATGAGGCGCCGGCGAGGTGGCACCCCCTCGGACGCATTCAGCACATCTTCGAAAAAGAGAATGGAATTGTCGCCCCCGTTGGGAACGATCAGGCGTTTGCTGGTGACATCATAGGCGAGTTGTCCAGGTTGAGAGAGGTATGTGCTGGCGCCGCGGATCCAGGTTTGGGGAAGAATGGCGCCCTCGGCTTTGCTGGCGTGCTTGAAGTGCGCGATGCTTCCGCCACCGCGATTGGCGATGAGCAGGTCTCCTTTGCCCAGATCCTCGGCTTCCTCGGTGGAACAGCCCGCGATCAGCAAACCCGCCCCCAACAGTCCGGCCAGCAATGCCCTCATGAGGCCGGGTTGCGCTCCCCAATCAGCAATTCCTGTTTACTGCGTGACTAGAAACCAGTTGCTGAGCAGATGCCCCAGGTCCAGGTTGACCATTTCGGCCTGCACGCGTCCGCCAGCCATCTGACCGGTCAGAGCGCCGTCATTGCTCAGGTTCAAATCCACCTGACCTCCCCCTGCCTGGCCGCGCACGAAGCCCTGATGCAGGTCGAAGTTCAGGTCAATGGGCTGGCCACCGGCGTTCCCGGTGGCTTTGTGGCAATCATAATCCACCGTCATCTGATAGCGTGCACCGTTCGCCCAACCCTCGAGCTTGACCAACTGGGGACTCCATTGCTGCTTCAGTTCCACGCTTTGGCCGTGGGCCCGCCCCGTGACCGATGTGCCTTCAGAACTCGTGCTAATCTGCACCTGATCCCCAAAACTATCGCCACTGATGGTCTGCTGACGGCGATTAAAGTTGAGGTCGGCTGTCCCGCCAGGAAATTGGCCGCGAATCCAGCCAAACTGGGGCGTGCCCTTATGAATCATCATCGTGTCTGGTGCTCCCTTGGGCCGGAATCTCAGGTTCCAACTCCGCCACCAGTCTATCCAGTTCGATCCATCCGGAGCTTTGCCAATTTGTAAATCGGGCTATTGCTTCTTGAAATTCAGGGAGGCGGAGTTGATGCAATAACGCAGTCCGGTGGGCTGGGGGCCGTCTTCAAAGACATGCCCGAGATGGCCGCCACAGTTTGCGCACTCAACCTCTACCCGCTGCATACCCCAGCTGGTATCGGTTTCCTTGAGCACGGATTTCTCTTCAGCCGGCCGCACAAAGGACGGCCAGCCCGTCCCGGATTCGAACTTATCTTCTGACTTGAACAACAGCTGACCGCAACCGGCGCAAAAATAAAGACCCGGGTCGTGGTTATTGTAGTACTGGCCAGTGAAGGCGCGCTCGGTTTCCTTGTGGCGCAAGATCTGGTATTGCTCGGGATTCAGCTGCTTCTTCCACTCCTCGTCGCTGTGAGTCACAGGAAATGAGTGCGGGCCAGGGGTCTGAGCCGAGCCGGGCTGAGCGGCGCAGCCGGCCAGCAGCAGCGCTACGGCCAGGCAAATTCGATTCCACATGCTGTATGCTTCTCGCGTCTCCCCCTGGACCCCCCTCAACCTTTGTTCCAGGGGGGACTGCGTCTCCCCCTGGACCCCCCTCAACCTTTGTTCCAGGGGGGACTGCGTCTCCCCCTGGACCCCCCTCAAAGGGTTATCTGGGATCGGTGTCCTATAAAGTCCAGGTGCCTGAAACTGCACTTCGCAAGTTGTCCATGGTGTCTCACCATTTGGGCCGGCGCATTCGTCTGGAGGATGCAGCCCGCGCCTTTGTTGACCGCATCGTGGAAAAAGCCAAGTCCGAACTGTGCCTCACTTTGGGGGACGGCTGGGTCTATCTGTTCGCGTTCGGCTCGGTCGTCTTCATCGACGTAGAAGCGCCCAAGGCCGAGGTCTTCACTCAAGACCTGGCCACTTATGTCGAGGGGCAAACCGAGCACCTGAGCGATGACGTCAATGTCATCATCGATCCGAACGGCAAAGACAAAGTCCACTTTGACCGGATCGTGCTCCAAGAGGTCAATCAGCAGAAACTTCGCCTGCTGAGTCTTGTCCTGGCTCAGTCCACCACCCTCGAGCACTTTGAAAAGCAGGTTGAGGAACTGCTCGACCGGGCCGCCGCCTTCACGGACGCCATCGCATCAGGCAACACGATGCGTCACACCGTCAAAGAAATGATGGGATTTCTGGGCACCGGACTGGCCACCCGCCGTCAAATCGTCAGCAATCTGGCCATCCTCGATTCCCCCGACATCGTCTGGGAAGACCCGGCGCTGGACACGATTTTCCAGGAACATAAAGCCAATTTTGAACTGACCAGCCGCTACCGTACCCTCGAACACAAACTGCGTCTTATCCACGAAAGCGTAGAAGTGTTGGTGGATATCAGCAACACGCGCCAGACCCACGTCCTGGAAATCGTGGTGGTCTTGCTCATCGCCGTGGAAGTCATTCTGGCCTTCATCGGTCATGGGAGGTAAGGAAAATGGAATTCATTCGCTGCCAACAGCCTGGAGTGGCACGCGCCCTGGAATGGGCTGCCCAGGAGGGCTGGAACCCCGGCCAGCACGACGCGGCCACCATGTTTGCAGCCGATCCGGGTGGATTCTGGCTGGGTCAATTGGGTGACCGTCCGGTGGCCAGCCTCTCGGCGGTGCAATGGAACGACGACTTTGCCTTCATCGGCCTGTATATTGTGGTTCCCGAGGAACGAGGCAAGGGCTACGGCTGGCAGCTCTGGCAGCATGTGGTGGAAACCCACGCCGGCAAGTGCCTCGGCCTGGACGGAGTGGTGGCCCAACAGTCAAACTATGCTCGAAGCGGTTTTCAACTGGCCCACCGCAGCCTGCGTTGGGCCGGTCACGCCGGTCAGTTCACAGGGAAAAGCCCTGCGGCAGTGCCGCTGCATCAGCTCGACCTGAACGAGCTGGCCAGACTGGATAGCGCAGTCAGCCCGGCCGATCGCCCTCAGTATTTGAAAGCCTGGCTGGAGCAGCCTCACAGTCGCTGTTGGGGCCTGGCCGAACACGGGCGCGCGGAGGGATTCGCCCTGGCCAGACCCTGCCTGACCGGCTGGAAAGTCGGTCCCTTGATCGCCAAAACACCCGATCAAGCTCGCACTCTGATGTACGCCTGCTGCGACGGCCTGGGCTCGGACACTCCCGTCTTCATAGACACACCGGAGCCGAACGCGGCGGCCCAACAGCTCTTCAGCGAGGCTGGCTTCACGGTGAGCTTTGAGGTGGCCAGGATGTATACCAAACCCGTACGCCAGCATCGGCTGGATTGGCTCTATGGCGTCACCAGCTTCGAAATGGGTTAAATTTATGGTCGGCGCGGGACTGCTGGGCTGCTCTTCCCAACCTCCCGCTCCCAGCCGCTGGCAGCAGGTGGACCGCTTCGTCTGTCAGTTGCAGAACCTGGACCCGGCCCGGGTGCCCAATACCGACCTGCTGATCACCGATCCCACCCAAGATGGACGTACGCCGCTGAGCGCCTCGGAGATGGCCCGACTCAAATCGAAAAGTCCCCTCTTGCTGGGCTATCTGAGCCTGGGCGAAGCAGAAAACTATCGTCCCTACTGGCAGAAGGGCTGGAGACCGGGCCGGCCAGCCTGGTTGGGACCCAGCAATCCCGAATGGGGCGGCAACTATAAGGTCCACTACTGGGATCCCGCCTGGCACCGGCTGGTCAACCAAAACGCGGACGAAATCATCGCTCAGGGCTTTGACGGACTCTTTCTGGACGTAGTGGATGCCTGGGAATTCTGGGAAGCCAGACGCCCCCAGGCCAAAAAAGAGATGATCCATCTGGTCGGCCTGCTGGCCGAGCACACCCGCCGCCAAAAACCTGACTTCGGCATCTTTCTCAACGGCGGTGACGGACTTCTCCAGGATCAGCGACTGCTGGAGTGCATCACCGGAGTGGTAAAGGAAGAGATGTTCTTTGGACTGGGCGGCGATGGTCAGGCCAGTCCGCCTGAGTTCACCAGAGATTGCCAGGCTCGCCTGAAGCCGGCCGTTCAGGCCGGTAAACTGGTGCTGAGCATTGACTACACCAATGACCCGGGCCAAAAACGCCAGGCTCGCGAAAACGCGCGTAAAGCCGGCTACCTGGAGTTTATTGGAGCACGCAACCTGGATCGGATTCCGGCCGACCCCTGAGCGGAAAATAAAGCGAGACTTTACTCCTGAGCTTCGCGCAGGGCTCGCAAGACATTCTCCTTGAAAGCCTGATTGGGAGCCAGGTCCAAAGCCTGACGCATGTCGGCCACAGCCTGCTCCTGGTGACCCATGGTCAGATGAACAAAGCCGCGGTCCAGATAGCCCTGGGCGTATCGGGGGCTGATCTTCAAGGCGGTGGTGTAGTCCGCCAAGGCCTGATCGTACTTCTGGGTGTCCTCGTAAACCGCCGCCCTTTCCATGTAAGCGAAAAGGTATTCGTTGTTGAGACTGATGGCCTTATTCAGATCAGCTAACGCCAGGTCGTATTGCCGAGCGCCTCGGTAGACCACCCCGCGGCCGTAGTAGGGTTCAGCCAGGCTCGGATCCAGGCTGATGGCCTGGGTAAAGTCAGCAATGGCCTTGTCGTACTCTTTCAGGCCATTGTAGGCAAAACCCCGGCCCATCCAGGCGCGCGATTCGCGAGGGGTCAGTTCGACGGCCTTGTTGTAGTCCGCCAGAGCCTTATCCCAAGTCTCCAGCTGTAGATAGACGCCACCACGCGAGGTATAGGTGAGCGAACGAGCAGGGTCCAACTCAATGGCCTTGCTGTAGTCATCACGAGCCTGAGTCCAGCGCTGGGTCATCTCGAAAAGGTAGCCACGCTCGACCCAGAAGAACGTGTTGTTCGGCTCCAGGGCAATGGCCTTGTTGAGATCCTGTTCGGACTGCTCCCACTGGCTGTTGAGCGTGTTACAGTGAGCCCGGACATAGTAGGCCGTGGCCAGGTCCTTTTTGAGTTCGATGGCGCGGTTGGCATCCGTAAGGGCGTTACCGAAGTCGCGGAGTTCACTGTAGGCCACGCTGCGGGCGGCATAAGCCAGAGCCTGCATCGGCTCAAGCTTGAGAGCCTGGTCGCAGTCGGCAATGGCTAGCTTATATTTGCGTAGATCGTTGTAGACATAGGCGCGCTGCACGTAGTGAGCCGGATTCTTCGGTTCCAGGGCGATGGCCGCGTTCATGTCCCCCAGGGCCTGGTTGTGTTCCCCTAGCTTGGACAAAACCTGAGAACGCTCGGCCAGCATCTGTGAATGACGAGGATGGATGGTCAAAGCCATGGTCAGGTCGGTTAGAGCCTGAGAGGGTTTGCTCAGTTTCAGGTAGGCCTGAGCACGGCCCCGGTAGCTCTGCCAGGCCTTAGGATGAGCCTTCAGGTCCTGGCTGTAGCGATCCACCAGGCGCGAATAGTCTTCTGCCGCGGCCCCCAGCGAAAGAGCCAGTATCAATCCAAGCAAGCGCGTTTTCATGGCCCGCCGGTTCGCCCTGAGGCCTCGAGATCCCCCTCCGGCCTGGAAGGGCCAGGATTCCATGAAGGATTCTCTTTTGCTTTGACGACCATGATTGAGTGCGAAAGCTCGTTCTCATCTTCTGCCTGCTGCTCGTCAGCCTCAATGCAGTGGCCGCTCCGGCCCGAAAAATGCTGGTTCTTTACAAGTCGTCGGAGAAAATCAATCCCAACGATTACGAAGTGAAATGGCACCTGGAGCCGGTTCTAAACCAGCAGGGCTGGAAGCTGACCTATCTGGACTGCGATAAAGGGCTGCCTGACGACGCAGCCATGGCTGACTATCAAGGAGTCTGCAGCTGGCATCGCACCGCTGTCTACAAAGACCCCACCGCCTACGTGCGTTGGATGCGCTCTCAGGTGGTGTCGGGTCGCAAAATCATTGTTTTCGGGAACTTTGGCGCCTTCACGGCCGACCAGAAGACCTGGCTCGGCAACGATGTCCTCAATGAATTCTTCCTGCCTTTTGGGCTCGACTACGCTGCCGCCTATAGCGGGGACTCTAAACAGCTCCAGGTGGTCGGCAACAGCAAGGCCACCCCCCCCACTCCGCTGAGCTACTACCTGCTATTCCGCTCCAGCAATCCCGACAACACCCCCTGGTTGACCGTCAGCCGCAAAGATTTGGAAAAAAGTGAGAGCGCCCTGGTCGTGGTCACACCTCACGGCTGCATGGTGGGCGAGACCTATGCTTATCAGATGGACGGCAAGAAGGTCCGCTGGCTGGTCGATCGGGCCAAGCTCCTGGCCGAAGCCACGGCTGCCCCCTCTGTGGCTAATCGAGTCAGCAGCGGCGGCCATCTGCTGGCCCTCTACAAGAGTAGCGAAGGCTTCGACGACAGCACGAACTACATCGCCCGTTTTCTGGCCGGGCCCCTCAAAGAACTCGGTTACACCTTTGATTGCTACGATATTCTGAAAGGTCCGCTGCCGGCCGCCAGTATGTCCAAATACAGCGGCATCATCAGCTGGTATCAGACCGCTTCCATGGAAAATGCGGCCGCCTACTGCAACTGGCTGGCCCAGCAAATCATGGCCGGCCGCAAGGTGGTTGTGATTGGCAATCTCGGGGCTTTCCAGGAGCTGGATTCAAAGTCCAATCCACCCACAGAACGCTGGTTGCTGCCCAACGAATACAACAGCTTCCTATACCCCTTCGGGCTTGAATTCAAGGGAATGTGGACCAAAGACCCGGCTTTGCTAAAGATCAGCAGTCGCGACGCGGCCATGATCCCCTTTATGGAACAGCAATACGTAGGCCATTACTACTGGATTCAGGCCATCAACCCCGAAGACAAAGCCTATCTGGTGCTCAGCCGGAGCGACGCGAAGAACTCCGAAAGCGCCGTTGTGGTCCGCACCCCCTATGGCGGGCTGGCCCTGGAAAGTTACCTGTTCCGAGATATGAACGGCAAAGGCGACTACCGATGGCATGTTGACATGAAACGCTTTCTGGCCGATTGCCTGACCTATAAGCCTTCCAAGCTGCCGGTGGCTTCCACCATCAAGTGGAGCCCCACCCCACTCAAGCAAATCAGCGGAGCCGAGACCCTGCCCAGAGTGGCCGGTCTTCCCAGCGGCACCACCGAGATCAAACGTCGCATTCTTGCCTTTTACCAGCGTGACCAGAAAGAAGGCAGCGAGAAAAACCGTGTCCACGACAATGTGGAAACCTTCCTCAATCACCTGGGACTGGTGGTTGATTACCGGGCCATAGAAGACGGCCTTCCCAGTAACGCTGAAATGGAACAATACCGGGGAATCATCACCTGGTTTCTGGGTGCCTCTGTGCCCGATGCCCAGGCTTACGGCGTGTGGCTCAAAGCTCAGATCGAAGCGGGCCGAAAACTGGTAATCCTGGGCGATTATGGCGCCTATCAGGACAAGAACCTGACCACCCAGGTTGACCCCTCTCCCACCTTCAAAGCCCTGGGTATTGATTGGCGTGCGGCTTCGCCGGTCAGCGGCATTCGCCTGAATCGCACCAACCTGGTCAGTATGGGACCGCCCTCCATAGAATACATGGACGAAGCCATGTGTAAGGGCGAGCACCCCATCAACCTGAGTGACAACGATTTGAAGAAGGGCTGGCCCGTCTACCTGTCGGCCAACCCGGCCAACAAGGTCTATCTCAAGGTCAAAGATCCGGAAGGACAGATCTGCGACGCCGTGACCGTCACCCCTAATGGGGGCATCGTAGCCGGCGAATTCCTGCTTTTTGTGCCTCCGGCCATGCCTTTACGGGTTGAATCGAGCGACCCCAATCGCAACGGCCCGGCCGTTGCCGATGAAGTCGAACTGCCCGAGTTGCGCATCGACGCCTTCCGTTTTTTTGCCGAAGCTTTTCAAACCGCCGACCTGCCGCGCTGCGATGTGACCACGCTCAACGGTAGCCGCATCTTCTTTACTCATATCGACGGCGACGCCATGCAGGGCATGTCACTGATCGACCGCGGCAGCCTGAACGCTGAAATGCTCTACCGCGAAATCTTTCAGGTCTATCAGATTCCGACCTCGGTCAGCTTTGTAACCGACAACCTGCAATTTAAGGCCACTCCTACCTATAAGCGCGAGCTGGAGGCGGCTCGCCGCATTCTGGCTCTGCCCTGGGTCGAAGCCGACTGCCACACCGTCAACCACCCCTTCAACTGGCGCCTGGGAGACCTCAAGCGAAAACCGGGCGACAACGAGGGCGGCCTGGTACGCCTGCCTCCCGACAACCACCTGGAAATTTGCGATGCCATCGACTTCACCAATCAGTTGGTGTGTCCGCCCGGCAAGCGGGTGAAGACCCTGTTCTGGTCCGGCATGTGTAACCCCAGCGAGGAAGCCCTCAAATTCACCGATGGCATGGGCTGTTCCAATCTCAATGGTGGAGACCCGGTCTATGATTCCATTCACCCGTACCTGGTAGGCGTCTCCCCGTTATATGCCCAGGTAGAAGGTCGATATCAATTTCACACGTGTGCGGCCGGCGATTTTTACTACACCGGAGCCTGGACCAAAGACTACGACGGCATGAAGCGCCTGATAGAATATTTCAATTACACAGAGGAGCCGCGCCGACTTAGGGCAATGAACCTCTACTATCACTTCTACCTGGCGGAGCGCGAATTGGGAATTGCCGGCTTGAAAATCGCCATGGACTGGGTTATGGCCCACAAACCGGCCTACCTCTTTGCTTCCAACTACGTGGACATTGTCCGCGATATGATCGTGGCCCGTTTGGGCCGGGACGCCCAGGGTAACATCGTGGTCAGCAACTCGGGCGCGATGCGCACGATCCGCTTTGACGATCAAAGCAAGCGTCCGGACCTGTCCAAATCAGCTGGCGTGATTGGCTACAACACGGCCGGAAATCGGCTCTATGTGCATCTGGACGACAGCAGCCTGCACCGTATCGCTCTGGCTGATAGTCCGGCCAACAATCGTCCCTATGTGGAGCGCGCTTCGCATTACATCAATAATTGGAAGCTGAACGGCAACTCGCTCAGCTTTAGCTTGAAAGGAACCGGGCCCGCTTCGTTCTCCCTGCTGGGAATGGATCGGAACGCCGGCTATAAAGTCAGCCTGGGGGGCCAACCCGACAAGGTGGTTCGGACCGACAGCTCCGGACGACTCAATTGGGACGGCACGTTGGTCAACTATGAAGGTACGTATTCAGTCAAGATCAATAAACAGTAGAAGGTAGAGTAGAGGAACTGTGAACAAACGCAAACTATTGGCGGCGCTATTACTGACGGGAATGACGGGGTCATTCGCCCCGGCCTGGGCCGACGACGACCCGGCCGCAGACACCACCCCCGTCGCTGAAGCCACCGTCAGTGACTCCAAAGCTGAGGCACAGAAAGCCCTGGCCGAAGGTCGGGAGCTCTACCGCAAAGGCTTCAGCGAATCCGCCATCGTACAATATCGCAAGGCCATCGACCTGGATCCGGAAAATCCCCAGGCCTATGAAGAGCTCGGCAAGATTCTGACGGAAACCAAGAACAACGCTTTCGCCATCACCATTTACAACAAGTTGGCTGAACTGCAGCCGGAGAATTTGAAGTGGCGGGAGATCCTGTTTGAGCTCCACACCGCCTACGAAATGCCTCGCGAAGCGGCCCAGGACGGCGAGATCTTGCTGGCTGCACGTCCCAACGATCTGACCCTGATCAAGCGTCTGGCTGAAGTCTACAAAGGCTACGGGCTCAGCGATAAGTACGCCGACACCCTGGTAAAGGGCGCGGCCATCAGCAACGACGCCAAGATGTATTACGATGCCGGCGAAGCCTACCTGGCCGCCGACATGAAGTCTCAGGCGGTGGACGCTTACCGCCGCGCGGCCGAGTTGGAGCCCAGCAACCTGGAATACCAGAACGGCTACGGCAAGGCACTCAACGCCAACGGCGACAGCGAAGCCGCCCGTGCTCACTATGACAAAGTGGCCAAGCAATTTCCGCAGGCCCAGGGCCTGAAGGATCGCCAGGCCGAAACGGAGCTGGCGGTGGGAGACCGAATGCTCACCGCTCGCCGTTTCGTGGCCGCTCGCAAAGCCTATGAGCACGCTCGCGAACTCAACGGTGGAGCCGCTAACACCGGTCTTGGAGCCTCCATCAACGAGCGCATCGACAAAGCCAATCGCCTCAACCACGTCTATGTGGAGAACCCCATCTACTTTGGTCAGCAAGGCGACAACCACTTCGTGGAAAACCAGACCATCGTCGGTATTCCCATGCAGGACGACGACGTCTCCTTCCAGATCATCAACGACTACCGCTTTGCCCGCGCTTCGGGCCAGGGCCAGTCAGAGTTCGCCAGTCAGCAACTGGGAGTGGACTGGAAAACAGACGAATACACCAATGTCTATGCACGGGCAGGTACGTTCGGTATCTTCCAGGTTGGCCTCAACCACCAGAGCGACCGCCTCACCGCCGGGGTTCAGGTACGCCGCGACATCGTCACCTATACCCCCCAGGGCATTCGTGACCGTCTCAGCTACATCGGTGGCAACGCCAATGCAGCATACCAGTTCAACGACTGGTTCTCCTTAGGTGGAGCTTTCTCGGCCTATCACTATGGCGACAGCATCTTCGAGTACACTTACAACATCGGCCCGCGCCTGACCCCGGTCAATCGTCCAAACGATTTCATCTGGGGCATCGGCTACAACCACGGCGGCGTCTTCAACCAGCGCGACGCCAACCAGCTACAGCGCTTCGGCCCCACCAACTTCCAGGTCGACTCCATCGGCACCGATATCGAGCACTGGATCAGCAAGGACTTCCGCTATCGCCTGGGCTACTACCGCTCGTTCAGCAACGCAGGCATCGATGGAAACACCTTCCTGGCAGGCTTCGACTGGCAGCTCAACGAGGGCTCCTATGTCTGGTTGAATGGTGAATACGGTAACTTCCTGGCCGGCCGCGTTCAGCCCGGACTTTTCTCCACGAATAACAGCAACTGGCTGATCAACGGCGGCGTCCACGTCACCTTCTAAGCCGGATCGACCTGCAAACAAACAAGAAAGCCCGTCCAAAAACGGGCTTTTTTTATTTATCCAGGGAATTCAGACCCTGGCTGGCTTCGGCCATACCGGGCACCAGGTCCAACGCCTGCAGGTAGCGCTGACGGGCCTGGGAGAGCTGGCGCATGTTTTGCAGGCATTGAGCCTGGAACACCAACAGCATGGCATCGCGACCCTGGCGGCGAGCGGTTTCCTCGTAAAACCAGAGAGCACGGTCGAAAATTCGCAGGCTATCATAGATGTGAGCCAACCAGAACGTGACATTGGGCGCGCCCCGAAAGAAATAATCGTTGGCCCAGGTCTCCTCCAAGATCTGCAGCAGCTCCAACCTTTCGCCGTAGCTGTAGTTCTGCAGGTAGGCAGGGATTTGCCTGGCCACCGCCGCCAGGCCATTCGGATCACACAGATTCAGCCGCAGGAAGCCCAGTAAGCTTCGCAGCTGAACTTTGTTCCGATAGGGTGCGTAGGTCTCGCTGCAGTTATTGAGCGCGTTGGCGCGAGCGAAACATTCCTCAAAGGTGTAGCGAAGCTGGGGCCCACAATCGAAGTCGCCCAGGAAGACCGTCTGCACTCCATCCAACACCTCCCGCCGGGTCATCAGGGCCGTGCGGAAACCCAGGCTCAAAGCGTGAAAGTTCACCATATGGGAGAAGCAGCCGCCCTGGTGGATGGTGTGAGGATGAATGGGATAGACAGTCATGCGATCGGGGACCGTGAAACCCCGGTCCGAGGCCAGCACTGCCAGCGGAGCCAGCCCGCGCAGGCGCTTCAGACAGTCCAGGGCTCCTACCGGAACCGTGAAGGCCCCTTCCCGGACGTTCCGGGCATAGTGATCCAGAACCCCCTCCAGATGGGGGGGATAACGGTCACTGACCTCAGCGTAACTGCGCCGAACTTCAACCTGTTCAATCTCGCCCAGCTCGGGCTGCAGCTCGATGAGACACTCTTCAAGACCCTTGGGCGTGACCCGAAACTCATCGTGCGGCATAGAATCGAAAACGTAGTTGGCCAGCACCAAAAGCGCCTGACCGCCCGTATCCAGACGTGTGCCCGACTTCTCCAGGAAAAGGATGTCTTCTCGTCCCGGCTCCATCACGCAGAAGTCCACTCTCGGACCCAGCTCCTGAAGCTTAGGATGCTGTCGCCAGAACTCCAGATTGTCTGGCACAATATCACTCAGCACCAGACAGAAAGGCAGCTCCTTCAAGCGCTCAAAGTAGGCCAGCTTGCGCGTCAAGTCGCGCACCAACTGACATGCGAATCGGCCAATACCGCTGCCCAGTTCCAGCAGGTAGAAGACCCTCTTGGGATCGGGTGGATGATCTTGCCAATAGGCCAGAATCAGTTCAGCATACGCGTCCGTGAAGACCTGACTGTTGGTGAGATGGAAGGGGGTTCGATCCTCCCAGGCGGCTACCCCCAGCTTCTGGTAGTAATCTTGCTGAATCTTCCACAGGCCGCTCTGGGAAACCGGCGTGGGCACGGAATCTACCTGATCTCAGCTTCGATTAACTGGTTGCGTCGGCTCTCATTGCCGGCATCGTCGACACTGGTGACCCAGAGCTGATACTTGCCTGCTCCCAGGCGCGGGAGTTCCAGGCTGGTGTCCTCGGTCCGCACAGGAATGCGATATTTTTCACCTTTGCCCAGGCAATAGACCTTGTAGGTCTTGGCGCCCGGCACGGCCGCCCAGCTCACGTTGAAAACCCCGGCCCGAGCATTGATCACCACTTCCTTGGGGGACGAGGGCGGAGTACAATCCTCGGCCCGACCCAGGATGGGGCGACACAGGTTGCCTTCATTGGGCCCATCCAGAGCTGAAACCGCAAAATAGAAAGGCTGATTATTTTGCAAACCGGTTACCGTATAGCTCCGTCCCTGGGTCGTGCCCACCGGGGTCAGCGACCAGGGATTGGCTCCCTGGTAAATGCGGAAGCTGTGAGAACCCGGATCCTTCCAGGACAATTTGACACTGCTCTCCAGAGGAGTGGTCGTAAGTTCGCTTACCTGGGCGGGTCCGGCAGAGGTGGCTGTCGTGAAGCTCACTTCCAGATAGCTGGTGCGGCAGTTTCGGCTTTTGCCCACAACTCGAGCATAGACGGTGTAGGTTGTGCCCTTTTCCAGTCCAACGCCCTCGACCAGACCAGGCTTGCTGTAGTCCACACGTACCTGATCCTGTAAGGCAGTGTCTCGCTTCTCTTTACCGACCCGGACGTCCAGGAAGAGATCTTTGCCCAGCACGCGACCGTCGAGTTTGCTGACTTCATACTTCAGTTGAAATCGTCCCAGCGGTAACTCCTGAACGCTCAGGTTGCCCAATTCCGGGGGTGGGGCTCCATTCTCTGGGAAAATCTCGGAAATGGGAGCTCCCAAACCCTGCAGCAAGGGGTCGGAAACATAGTTCGAAATGCCCTGACGACCCACCAGATCCTCGATCGAATGCATCAGTGGATAGAAGTCGTCCTGACTGGGGTCCAGATAGTTGATGTAAAACATGTGGAAGCCGTACCTGGCTGCCGCAGGAAGCACCGGGTCCTTCAGATAGCCCACATCCCCAACCGCCCAGGGAGAGACAATTCCTCGCTTCGCACCCCAGTCCCAAATGCAATATAGGCTCTCATAAAGCAGCCCGTCGATGCTGGAGACGTAAGCCTGGGTATCGCTTTCCAACAGAAACATGCCGCGGTTGGCCAAAATGATCCTTTGCGGATAGGCTTTACGAATCGCCTTCAACAGACCGGCCATGTGGCTCTGGCTGAAACTGTAGTTGCCCCACGGCGAAGCTGTATCCAGCGTGTCCAGAAAAAAACCATCCACCTGCAGTTCATTCTGCAGCCTGGCCATTTTGCCCAAAACGATCGCCTGCCACTGAGCGTCGGCGGGATCCACATAGTAGCTACCCCAGACCCCGTTCTCGTCAGGCACACCGTCCTGACCGGGAACGGTTACCGGCTTGCCGTTCTCGGCGTAACGCCGCTCCCCGTTCTTCTCGAAAACATAACTGACCTGATCGAGATAACGGGTCGGGTAGTTTTGCTTTTCCTGACGCCAACTCTTGTTGAGATAGGCGGTGGGGCCGGCTCCTGGACGAGGGGGGCCGGCCGGGACCTGGTCGTCTTCACCGATGGTCACGTAGCCCAGCACGATCACATCATCGCTGGTGCCCGCCTGACCATCTTTGCCGCGCTTGAGTTGCCCGATCAAATCGGGGGTCAAATTGCCGAAGTCATCACCCGGATGCACCACCACCAGATCGAACTGGTGGGCGCGCTGAATCATCTCGGGGGTCCAGGCGCCATAGCATATAGCGTAATCTTTGGGTGGCCAGCGCGGATGTTGCGGCTTGGCCGCCACCGGAAGGGCCAGCAGCGCTAGGGCCAGCAGCGTTTTTCTCATCCCCGCTGCTTCTCGCCCAGCGTCACTTTCCTTCCGCTTTGGGAGTCTGTGGAGGGAGCGCAGGCGGTGACGCCACCGGAACCCTGTGCAGGGAGTCCCAGAGATTGCGGAGCTCATTCTTCTCTTTATCTGAAAGCGTAGCCGCCTTCTGAGGCTTCCAATCGTCTCGGGACATATCTTTGAAAGCTTCGCGCATGCGCGGTGAGAGCTTTTCTTTCCAGTCCTCGGCGCTGGCCGGTAAACCCAGCAGCAGCATTAAGAAAATCGCTTTCATTCACTCCTCCTCGGCTATGAATACACAGTATAGCACAACTGGCCGGCAAGCCCGAGGCTGACCGGCTCTAAAACGGATCACGAGCCAACAGGATTGGCTAACCGAAAACATACGAAAAACCTATTGACACCGGGGGGTTCAGGCCGCATACTCCGTCACTGGGAAGGTTGCCGCGAATGCGTGAAAACGCCCGTCCTACTTGACCTTGAGAAGGTAGTCAGGATGAGCGTGACTCCCCCTGTCCCCTCCTTTTGGTCGTGATTCAGAGCCGAAACGACCCCAATACCAAAGGAGGATCCCCTTGATGAAACACTCCGTGGAGGTGAGGAACTTTCTTCGCCATCACTTTCGCCACTTCAATGCGGCCGCAGTTGTCGATGCCGCCGAAGGTTATTGCAAACACATTGAACAGGGTGGCCGCATGTTGCTGGCCATGGCTGGCGCTATGAGCACAGCCGAAATCGGTGTTTCCCTGGCCGAGATGATTCGCGCCGGCAAAGTGCACGCCATTAGCTGCACAGGCGCCAATCTCGAAGAGGACCTCTTCAATCTGGTCGCCCATGACCATTACCGCAGAATTCCCCACTGGCGCGATCTGACGCCGGCGCAGGAACAGGAACTGCTGGACGCCCACCTCAACCGCGTCACCGATACTTGTATTCCCGAGGGCGAAGCCATTCGCCGTCTGGAATCGGTTCTTCTTGAAGAATGGCAGCGAGCCGACCAGTGCGGCGAGCGCCTCTTCCCTCATCAATTTCTGTACCGCCTGATTCGCTCCGGAAAATTGGAGCAGTTCTACCAGATCGATCCCAAAGATAGCTGGATGGTGGCGGCGGCCGAAAGGAATCTGCCCATCTTTGTGCCGGGCTGGGAAGATTCCACCACAGGTAACATCTTTACTAGCTATTGCCTCAAGGGCATCCTCAAGAATCCCCACACCGTGCGTTCGGGCGTGGAATACATGATGGAACTGGCCAGCTGGTATGAACGCGAAAGCAAGTCCACTCCCTGGGGCTTCTTCCAAATCGGCGGCGGCATCGCTGGCGACTTCCCCATCTGCGTGGTTCCCATGCTTCGTCAGGACATGGAACGAGAAGAAGTTCCCCTCTGGGCCTACTTCTGTCAGATCAGCGACTCCACCACCAGCTACGGCTCTTACTCGGGAGCCACACCCAATGAGAAAATCACCTGGGAAAAATTGGGCTCGGACACTCCCAAATTCATGGTTGAGTCTGACGCCACGATCGTAGCCCCGTTGATCTTCGCCTACGTCCTCAGCGAGGCTCCACCGAAACGTGAGCGGTCTCCTCTGCGCAACCGGCGCATTCGACCGGCGGTGCGCTCAACCAGCCTGGTGCTCAACTAAAAGAGAGCCGGTTCGCAAGGACCGGCTCTCTTTGTCAGGAAGCCAGGAGTATGGCTAAAATCGAGAAATCCGACCAGGAGTGGCGCGAGCAACTCAGTCCAGAACAGTACCGCGTGTTGCGTCAGGGTGGAACCGAGTATCCCGGCACCGGTGAATACAACCACCATAAGGAAATCGGCAGCTACCATTGCCGGGCCTGCGGGGCCGAGTTATTTACCTCAGACGGAAAGTACGACTCCGGCTGCGGCTGGCCGGCTTTTTGGGTCGCCGCCGCCGGAGACCGCATTCGTCGCCTGGAAGACCTGAGCCACGGAATGCGCCGTGTGGAGGTGCGCTGCGCCGACTGCGACAGCCACCTCGGCCATGTCTTCGAGGACGGGCCAGAGCCGACCGGCGAACGCTACTGCATCAACTCTGTCTGCCTGCAGTTTCGGCCCAAGTTGTAACCCGATTTCAAAAAAATTTGAGGGCTTTAACCTAGGGTGATCCGTGCAGGATTACGCACAGGAGGCTCACCCATGATCAAAGCAGGCCAGACCGTTACCGTTGGCTCTTACAACGTCAAGAATATGTTTGCCAAGGAGGACATCGCTCCGGGCAACCGCACCCGCCCCAAACCCGAATTCGAGCTCGAGGCTCTCAGCCGGGTGCTTAAGAACGCCGACGCCGACGTGGTTGCCCTGCAGGAGCTTTCCTCGGCCAAGACTCTCAACAAGTTCATGCAGGACTATGGCCTGGACAAAATCTACCCCAATGTCGCTCACATCAACGGCAACAGCGACCGTGGCATTAACGTGGGCATCATCTCCAAGTATCCTTTCGAGACCGTCATCACCCACAAGGATCAGGAGTTTCCCCTGGTGGACGGCTCAGGCAACACCAAATTCAGCCGTGATCTGCTGCGTGTCGACGTCAACACCGACGGCAAACCCGGTGCCGAACTGACCGTTTACACCACCCACTCCAAGTCACGCCGCCCCAACGAAGGGGACGGCCCCAGCTCCGACACCCAGCGTATCAGCGAAGGTCGAGCCATGCGTCAGATTGTGGAACAGGAAATGAAGCCCTACCCCAATCGCCTCTTCGTCATGACGGGTGACTGGAATGACAACACCAACGACGCCTCCGTCCAGGAAGTCTTGAATCCCAAGGATGGCCGCGAAAAGTTCGTAGACAGCCTGTCCAACCTGCCAGAGAACGAGCGCAACACCTGGCCAGCCAACCCCAACGCCGGACACGGTCACGACCCGGAGCAGTTTGACCACATCGTCTACGCCGAGTCCAAGGCTGGACAGATGCTGGGGTCCACCATCCATCGCTACAATGCCACCGAAGATGGCAAGTACAAATGGCTGTCCTCCGCGGCTTCCGACCACCTGATGATCTCCGCCAAGTTCAGGCTCGAAGAGTAATTTAGGGCTGTTGGCGGCAGGCCAGTAGCTAAAAAGGGGACCCGAGCAGTCGGGTCCTTTCTTCTATTCGGAAGGCTCTGGCTGGCCCAGCCAGAGCAGGATCAACCCGTGAATTGCAAACAATCGACCGGCCGCGCTGGTGCCGTCCCAATGGCTGGCCTGCCACATCATAAACCACTCGCCACCGATGCTCGTAAAGCCGCAAAAGAACAAGAGCAGGACCAAGGTCAGGCCCTGCACCGCTCTTGCTTTGGCGGCCGTGAAGCCGGCCTGAGCGGATCGTAAAGCCCTCAACAGACCCAACCCTCCACTCCAAAGCAGAGCACAGGAAGCCCCCTCGGTGGCGATAATCAACCAGTAGACCGCGTGCTGCAAGCCCGGAGCGTGGATGGCTCGCCAACTGCCTCGATTGGTCTCCACCACCGAATCCATGCTCAATACGTGCTGGACGAAGGACAGGTTGGTGGGGTAATCCACCAGGTTATTGAAGACCACGATGGTCCAGTGCAAAGCCGCGGCCAGCACCAGGACGACTTTAGACAGCCTCCAGCTCAAGCGTCCTCGCGATACCGCACTCCACGGCGCTTCTGCTCGGCCAGATAGGCGGAGCGGATGGTTTCGCGCACCTTTTCGGGGTCTTTCACGTTCTCCAGAACGATCTCGGGATGCTCGGGATTGGTGGTCACCAAAGTTACATCGCCCAGGCTCCACATGCGCTCACCCAGGTTTTGAGTGAAGGTGGCTTCGCGCACGTGAACCAGGTCGACCTCGTGCAAACTCCGAGAGAAGACGCCCTTATAGATACGCAGTCGCTGATTGGTGAGCTCGTAGTTCTCGCCCAGTCGCATGAAGGGTTTGCCCGTCCAGAGCACCTCTTCACTGTCGGGTGGCTTGGGGCGGTCCAACCGATCCAGCGTGGCAAAGACAGCGTCGGAGCAGGCCCGAGTCAACGCCTGCAACTGGGCGGCCGGCAATGCCGAAATCTCGATTCCGCCTTCCTCTAGCGAGCGATAGAACGCCTGGGAAAATTCACCGCGAAATTGCTCTTTATCCACCTTGAATCGCCTTTACAACTCGAACTAGCCCCGTGCTGGCGCTTTCGCGCAGCCAGCGTCCCCCCTGCTGCTCAGCCAACTGACTGAAGGGATTGGGCTGGGGATTGATGTCCACCAGGAAAGCCCCTCGCTGGGCAGCGATAAATCCCATTTGCACCGGAAGATTGGTCGCACCGGAGGTTCCCACCGATACCAGAGTCACAGCTTTGGCGGCCGCGCTGCGACTGCTATCGTAACGAAAATGCTCCTCGTTGTAGCACTCATCGAACCAGAGCACGTGGGGTCGGGCCCAGGTGCCGCAGCGGGGACAACGCAAAAGGGCCTGTTGCTCCGGACTAAGCTTCTGACCCTTAGCAAAGGGCAGGAACCCTTCGCCCAGCGGATAGTGCTCGGGCGTACAGTTCTCGGCACAGCGGAAGTAGTCAATGTTGCCGTGAACCTCGAAGGTACGCCCAGGGCTGTTGCCGGCCCGCAAATGCAGACCGTCCACATTCTGAGTAACCAGCAAGAATTGATCACCCAGAAGTTTTTCCGCTTCCACCAGGGCCAGGTGACCGGTATTGGGCTGAGCCGCCCGACACACGGCACGTCGATAGAGATACCAAGCCCAGACTTCGGCCGGCATCTGCGTGAAGGCATAGTGAGTGGCCAGTTCCTGGGGGTGATATTCCTTGGCCCCCACCGTCCAGTAGCCTTCCTCACCACGGAATGTGGGAATCCCGCTCTCGGCCGAGATGCCGGCTCCCGTCGAAAAGATTCGCAGTCCCGGTTGACTCATTCGTTGCAATGACATGGCCTGAAACGATTCCTGGCCAAGTTGACAGAATCCCCCCGACCCAACTATGTTAAAGAGTACTGTGCACATTGCGGGATTCTTGCAGCAAGTCGGTGGTCAGTTTTCAAAACCTCCGTTGCGGGCGGCGACCTCGCCTGATGCCGCCCCCGAAGTCGCCGACCATCTCAGCCTGGAAAGCCCCAATCGCTATCTACAACAGCCTGACGGCCGGCAACTGGCGCTCCCTGAGCAAGGTCGCTTTCAGATCGGCCGCCACGCCGACTGCCAGGTCCAACTGGACGGAGACCTGGTCAGCCGACGTCACTGCCAGGGGGAATTTCGCAACGGCCAGCTCTGGCTTCGCGACGGGTCCAGCAATGGAACCTTCGTAAACGGGAAGCAACTGCCCCCGAACCAGTGGGTGGAAGTGCCCAGAGGCTCACAGCTTGGGTTCGGACAGTCAGTTCACACCCTGGAACTGGGCTCCCGCCACGCGGGCGAAACCATACAAGGGCCCGAGGGAAAGGTCTTTGAATGGCCGGCCGAGCAGCAAATGGTCCGGGTGGGCAACGCCGAGGAGAGCCACCTCAAGCCGGGCCAGGCCAATGTCAGCAACCATCACGCCCTGCTGCGCAAGATCGGCGACAAAGTTATGGTCATGGACACTCAGTCGGCTGCCGGCACCTTTATCGCAGGCGAGCGACTCAAGCCCATGGCCTGGACCGAGGTGCCCCAAGGGAAAGGGGTTGCCTTTGGCAACCCTGAGAACAACTGGCTGATCTAGACGTTATCCTGGTGAGTGACTTCCATCACGCGCTGCATCAGCCGTTTGCGTAAGCGACTATAATTCCAGAGAGCGAAACCCAGAGTCCCCCCCACCAGTGTGTATTCGGCCGTCAGAATGGGGACTCCATTGAAAGCGCCTGTGCCACTGAGGATCGGCTGCAATGCGCCCAGCAGGGTACCCGCGGCCGCTCCGATGCACATAAAGAAGATCACTGGCCGACCTTGGCGGCGTTGGGGCCGGGCATGACCCAGCAGAGCGCGAATATCGTCAGGCCCATCAGCGGACCCAGCGGAGTGTGAGGCCGGGTGACCGGAGCGGGGGCGCGTGGGTCATCCATGGGCATATTCCCCTGGGGCAAGGGCGAACGTGCCTGCAACTGCTGCATCAGGACATGCAGCAACACGCCCACCACCAACCCCGTGATTAACCCTTGCTTCCAGTAATAACCCAAGTTTTCTCCTCAGTTAACCGCCTACGTGCTTGAGCGTCTTGTCCACCAGCAGCAAGAAAGCGCGGATGGACTTCTCCAGGTGTTCGGCGGGCGTGTCTTCTTCCTTGCAATGACTTAGCCCGTTGGAGCTGTAGGCAAACATCATAACGGTGGGCATGTAGGGAACCATTTCGGCCGCATCGTGGAGGGGACCGGAAGGAAGCCGGTGGGCATCTCCGGTGATTTCACGCACGGACTCCTCGCAAAGATCGAGCAGTTTGGGATCAAAGGGGCGGGGTTCGATGGTCCACAGTCGCTCCCAGCGGACGGTCACGTTGTTGTCTTTGGCCGCCTGATGTGAAGCCTCTTGAGCTTCTTTGTACATCTGAGCCAGTACGTCTGCGTCCAGAGCGCGCTGATCCAAGGATATCTCGCATTCACCCGGTACAGCCGTTACGATACAGGGCTCCACCTTGACCACGCCGACCGTGCAAACCACATTGGCCCCGGGCTTGCTGTGCTTCTTACCGATCTCGCGAATGGCCAGGGCCGTCTGGGCGGCGGCCAGAAAAGCGTCCCGCCGCATGGGAATGGGGGTTGAGCCCGAATGCGCGGCCTGACCCGAGAAGAAGATCTTGTGGCGTTCCACACCGAAGGTGCCCATCACGACCCCGGTGCTTTTGTTCAGAGATTCCAGCACCGGGCCTTGCTCGATGTGCAGCTCAAGGTAGGCCTTGCCCGGAATCTTTTTCAGGTACTCGTTGCACTTTAGAGCTTCCTGGATGTCGATCCCATTCTCTTTGAGCGCGTCGATCAGCCTCACCCCCTGACGATCGGCCAGATGATCCACTTCCGAGAACTGCAAGGAACCACCCGCACAGGATGAGCCATAGAGTGAGCGACCAAAACGGGCTCCCTCTTCGTCAGCCCAATCCACCACTCGCAGGCTGGCGGCAGGCTTCTGGCCAGACTCCACATAGTAGCGAAGGGCTTCCAAACCGGCGATCACGCCCAAACAGCCATCCAGCCAGCCGCCATTGGGAACCGAATCCAGATGGCTGCCGATCAACACGGAGTCAGAGGTCGAACCTTCCAGGGTCACCCACAGGTTGCCGGCGGGATCACGCTCAACCGGCAGTCCCAACGCCTTCACTTTGTCCAGGTACCATTCGCGAGCTTTGCGCCAGATGGGTCCGAAAGCCAGGCGCTGGGCGCCATGTTCATCGGACGTGAGCTGGGCCAGCTCCTTGAGATCGGCGACGACTCGCTGGGCTCGTTGCACATCGCTGACGGTGGTGGACATAGTAGCGGCCTCCGTGGGGGAAAGATGGCGGAGAATTCCCATTTGCCAAGGTCGCCTCCTCCCCCGGGCCGAAGCCCGTCCCATGGAAATCCAACCAGGCCCCGAGGGCACCTTTTATCTCGTCAAGGACGGCAAGCGTTTTGGTGAAGCTGTTTTCTGGGAGGGTTATGACATACCCACCATCAGCTACAATACCCCGCCTGGCCTGACTCAAGAAGAAGAGGAGCAGGTTCGCAATCTGCCCAGCCCCTGGAAGAAGTGAGTCCGGCCCGAAAGGGCTCAGCCTCCCAGTTCCAAACACCCTGTTCAGGGAAGCAGGAGACTTTGAGGCGAACCTGTGAGCCGTAAGTCTCCAGCGAACCGAACAAGAGTTGGGAACCAACCGAGTCGCGTGCCCTGAAGTTTGATTCTCATCGATGGCGTGGCACGCGACGGAGGCTAGTCTCCCAGATGACTCTCGGTGAGCAAATAATTGCGAACGTAGTCGAACACGCCCTCACGCAAGGTGTATTTCTGGTAGTCCAACTCCAGTTCCGACAGCTTCTTCATATCGGCCTGGGTGTGATACTGGTAGCGCTCGCGCAACCCCTCGGGCATTTCGATGTAGTCGATCTGAGGCAATTGGCCCATCGCATCAAAGACGGCCTGAGCCAGCTCGTTCCAGGTGTGAATGTCACCCGAGCCCACATTGTAAAGGCCGGTGGCCTCTGAGGTAGCCAGCTTAACCGTAATCTCTGCGGCCTCTTTGACATACAGGAAATCTCGGCGCTGCTCGCCATCGGCATATTCCGCGCGATAGCTACGAAACAGCCCTACTCGGCCACTGGTCTGAATCTGCTCGAAGGCTTTGTTGACTACGCTGCGCATGTCGCCCTTGTGTTGCTCGTTCGGACCGTAAACATTAAAGTATTTCAGCCCCAGCAGCCGATCGAACCAGCCCTGTTTCTCCGCGTGGCAATCCAGCAAATGCTTGGAGTAGCCGTAGGCGTTGAGGGGGCGCAATCGATTCAGAGCCACCTTTTCAGAAAAACCACGCGAGCCATCGCCATAGGTTGCAGCCGAGGAGGCATAAACCATGCGCACATCGCGATCTAGACACCATTCGGCCAACTCTCGCGTAAAAGCGTAGTTATTGTCCATCAGGTAGGCGGAATCACGCTCGCGCGTGTCTGAGCAGGCCCCCAGATGGAAAACGCAACTGACCGGTCCCAGACGATCTGGAGCCTCGCGCAGGCGCCGGCGCAGTTCAGTGCCCTCCAGGTAATCAAAAAACGACAGCGCGGCCAGGTTCTTCCATTTATCGCTCTTGTCGAGCGCATCGACCACGAGAATATTCTCTCGAAACTGCCGATTGAGGAACCAGATGACCGCGCTGCCGATCAGACCTGCCCCACCTGTTACGATGATACGACCGTCTAAGGCGGAGGAGGACAAGATTTACTCCGCCTCGGCGGCTTGCTTGCCCTTACGGTATTCCAGGGGAATGAACTTGCCCTTTTGCTCGGCTACTTCACGCAGCCACTTGGAACCGCCGATGCGGACCCAGTCGCGACCTTCGATAGGACCGGCGGAACCGCGACACTTCTTCTCACCGGGTTTCTTAGCAGAACCTTTAGCCATTGGAGTCTAGCCTTTCTTGGCGTACTTGCGGATGGCTTTTTCCACTCCGCCGAGCTTCTTGATAGTGCGCAGGGCACGCGCGGAAACCCGCAGCTTGACCCAGCGATCTTCGCTTTCGAGGAAGAAGCGTTGCTCGATCAGGTTGGGTAACCAACGGCGGCGCGTCTTCCGCTGCGAATGGGAGACTTTATTGCCAGAACCGGGTTTCTTTCCCGTCAATTCACACACGCGAGACATGATGGACTCCTTACCGAAAAAACAGTTTTGCCATTAAATGCCAACCGGGCGGCTCTGTCAAGTGTTGGCTCAGAGATCGGAGCGGTGATAACGCCACCAGCTCAGGCCAATGAAGAGCACCAGATAGCCTAAGGCAAAAGCCTGAAGCACTTCCATCCCGGGTGCATCCGGGCTGATCCGCTTGGCCACGTCCTTCCACAGCGGAAGAGGAAGCAACTGATTGGCTAGCCGGAGCGGCGCGTAGTATTCGACGTGGCGTAGGAAAAAGCTCAGAAAACCAAAGACCACAAACTCCAGGGACACCGAATAAACCAGAAAAATCGCCAGGCTGACGATGCCGCGCCGGACCAAAAAACCCAGAGCCAGCGCAAAGAAGTTGTAGATCAGGCACTGCTCAAAGAAATAGAGCAATCGATCGGCACCCTCCAGCGAGGGTGGGGAAGAGTGAGTGGCTGCCAACAAAGTCGCCAGCAGAGCCACCCAGAAGACGGAAACCAGGGTAACCCCCAGCGTCACCATCACCTTGGCCAGAAAGAACTGCGCGCGGCTCCAGCCATCCAGCAAGTTTTGACGGTGAGTTCGACTCTCGAACTCGTTGCAAACGTTGAGCAGAATCAATACGCAAGGCAAGAAGTGAAACCAGCTGGCGGTCCAGGTGACGGTTGTCCAGACCTCGGGATAGCGAAAAGCAGTAATCTTGTCGACTGCATTGTGAATGGCCGGGTTCAGCGAAGCCTGCCGATCAATCGTGCGCGAAATCAGGAAAAGCAATCCGAACAGACTGGCTGGATAGATCGTCATCAGGATCCAGAAGGGCTTATACCGCTTCAACTTGAGCCATTCGATCTTCAGCATCAGTCCGTCAACTCCAAAAAGCGACTCTCCAGCGTCTTCTTGCGCAGAACCAGGTGCCCGAGCGTCTGGCCACCTTCCAGGCAGTAATGATTCAACTCGCTCGGCTTCATTGCGCCGGCCTCAAAGACTACGTTGAGACAGCCTTCGCCCCGCTGGACTTTCGGATTCAAGGGATGCTTCTGCAGCAGCGCCTGCAGCGCCTCGAGGTCGTCACTCTTGACCTCAAGCCGGTCCTCATCGCGCAGCACATCCTCCAGAGGCCCCTGGGACAACACCTTCCCTTTTTTCAGGATGGCCACGTGGGTGCAAACCTTTTCCACTTCGTCCAGCATGTGGCTGGCCAGCAGCACGGTCTTTCCTCCCCCGCGCAGATCTCGAATCAACTGGCGCACATCGGCGATGCCGGCGGGGTCGAGACCGTTGGTCGGCTCATCCAAAACCACCACCTCGGGTTGACCGATCAGGGTGGCGCCGATCGCCAATCGCTGCTTCATTCCCAAGGAATACTTAGAGAAGGGCATGCTCTCGTAACTGTCCAGACCCACGCTTTCCAGAGCCTGGCTCAAACCGTCTCGTCCTCGCCCTCGCAGCTCGGCCACGATCTCGAGGTTCTCGCGACCTGTCAAATAGGAGTAAAAATTGGGGGTCTCCAGCAAAGCGCCGCGCTTCAAACCCGGAGCCCAGCGAAAACTGCCGCGGCTGGCCAGCAAAATCTCCAGCACGATTCCCAGCAAAGTGGTCTTCCCGCTGCCATTGGGGCCCAGCACCCCAAAAATACTACCGGCCGGAACCTCCAGGTTCACTTCCTGGAGGGCCTGAGTGGAGCCATAATTCTTGGCCAGGCCCTGAACACTGAGAATACTCAAGGCGGACACCCGCAGGGGAATAGGCGCGCCGGAGTAGAAGCCAGGTGAACCATGGGTGGGTCGAATTCGGTTTTCTGGGAATCCTTCCTGGCAAGATTTGTGGAAGTTCATGCTCAATCGTAGACATCTGGTGCCAATGGCGCTTCTCCTCAGTTTATTCGGCTGCGGTGGCCGCGCCGGCAATATGAAAGCCCAAGAATATAAAGGCCACTTCGAAGCAACAAAGGAGGGCCTGGTTTTCCAATGTCCCACCAGTTGGGACATTCGGGAAAACGTGGAAGGCCATCGAGTGATCGCGCGATCGCCGCTCGAGAGCAAGACCGACACCTTCCAGGAAAATCTAGTCGTGTCGGGACCCGTCCCGGCCGCCAGCCTTGAAGAGATGCACACCAAGGCCGAGTCGGAACTCAAGAAACTGGACCACTACCAGGCTCAGGCGGCTCCGGCCGACGTGCTTGACTTTGACTATCAGTTCAACGGGCAGGACCTGCATGGTCGCGCCTATCTTCTCAAACTCAAGGACAAGAACGAGTACTGGTTGGCCCAGTTCACGGACGCCAGGGCCGATTTCCCAGGCCATGAAGCCGCCTTTGTGCAAATTATGGCCAGTTGGGGAATGGCCCCAGGCACCACACCCACCCCGGTCGTAAACGTGCCTTCCAGCGCGACCCCGGCTGCCAGCCCCACTCCCGAAGGGAGCACCACGCCGGCCGAAACCTCAACCCCGGCCGCCAGCGCCACACCGGTAACCCCGGCAACTCCGGTCGCCAGCTCGACTCCGGTCACCGGCGCCACTCCCGCAGCCCCTTCAACTCCAGCCGCCAGCTCGACCCCGGTCGCCAGCGCAACCCCGGTCGTCAGCCCGACGCCGAAGTAAGCTTGCCCCGGTTCCTGCTCTCTGTCCTGATCGGCCTGAGCTGCACGTTGATCTTTGCCTGGAGCGGAACCCTGGCTCGTCCATACGCTTACAGACACTCCTGGTATCCCAAAGCCTGGCGGCCTGAGCCCTATACGGGCCAGACCAGCCTGCCGCTCAGTCAGACCCCTGAGATGCAGAAAAAATGCCACGACCTGTGCGAAGCCACCGGGCTACAGCTACGCCGTCAGGTTCAAGACGGCCAAGCGGTCAAAATTGTCACGCCCGGTCCCTATACCCGTTGCCCCACCAGCGGCCTGGACTATGGAGTCATGAACTGGGGAGATTTTATTGTGGTCTGTCCCGGCCAGGCCCACAAACAACCGCTCTTCTGGGACTCCCGTTGCGGTGAAGTGCTGAATGAATGGCGCACCCCCTCCACTATGGACGATGATGCCCGCCTTCGAGACCACTGGCTTCACGCTCACACCTGCTATGCCATCGGCGACTACGCTACAGCCCGGGCCGAGTGCGAGAAAATTCGGGCCATGGGTAAGAGCGAGGGAGATCTTCTGGCCGTGCAAGTCCACCTGGCCTCGGGCCAACCAGAACAAGCCCTGAAGCTGTGCGATGAAAACCTGAAGAACGGCCAGGACGATAGCTGGCTTCAGGCCCGCTATAGCTGCTTGCTTGACCTGGGTCGAGCCAAAGAGGTCCTGGAAGGCAAACCCGGCCCGGTAGAGCGTTGTATGGCCCAACTTGAGGCAGACCAAGATGAAGAAGCCGCCCGCTCGCTGGCCGAACTGAGTGACCAGGCACTGTTCAAAGCCTATGGCCTGATGGCCCTGAAGCGTTACGATGAAGCCCGCCGAGAATGCTCCAACGCCATCCGTGACCAGGGTTGGCAGGCCGATTACACCGGCAACGCCATCGTGGTGGGGGTCCTCTGCGACTGGCTGAAGGGGGGCGCGGATGATGACGCCCGCCAGTTTTTGAGCAAGGGCTTAAAGGAAGCGCCCAAAACCTGGCCTTATCCCCTGCTACGCTACCTGAACCGCGAACTGTGCGAACAAGAGCTGCTTGAAATGGCCCAACCCAACCTCTCGCATCGAATCGAGGCTCGCTTCACGATTGGGTTTGATCTGCTGGCCCAGCGCAGCGACCTGGCCCACGCGCGCTCATTGCTGAGGGAAGCCGAACCCTATGGGCATTTCTTTGAGTCCATGACGGCCCACTCTCTACTTAAAAGCCTCTAAGAGCGACGAAATAAGCTCCCGCAGCCCGCGACATCCGCTCCATGCGCATTTCCAGATTGCTCTTTGTTTTGCTGCTCGGGCTGGCCTGTTGGGCTCGCAGCCGGCCGGCCCGTTGGCTGGAAGACTGCGAGGTGCAGAGTTCGCGTCGCTCGGGCTCACTGATCCTTCATCCACTGGTTGGAGGTCGCGAATCGTTGCCCCGTTGCCGTTCGCTGGATTCGGCCCTGATGCAGGAAGAAATCGTGGTTCGCGAGGTCCGCGAGGAGGGTGATGTCAATCGTCTGGTGGTGGAAAATCGTGGAGACCGGCCGATTTTCATAATGGCCGGAGAAATCTTGAGCGGCGCCCGCCAGGACCGAGTTCTCAAGAACGATCTCTGGTTGCCCGCCGATTCGGGAGAGGTAACGGTGGCTGTCTACTGCGTCGAGCACGGGCGCTGGGGTTACAAAGGCGACCGGCGCAAGTTTGAGTCCGGAGGCTCTATCAGCAACCTGCGCGTGCGTCAGGCGGCAATGTCCGAAGCCGGCCAGGGCGCAGTCTGGGACTCGGTGGCCGAAACCCAGAAAGCCAACGGGGTAGCCTCACCCTCGGGAGCGCTGATGGTGGTCTATGAAGATGGGCGACTTTCCCGACGTCTGGACAATGTGGTGGCCGACCTGCGCGAAATGCCCGAGGATTATCCCGAAATGAACGGTGTGGCCGTGCAAATTGACGAGCGCATTGTGGCTGTCGACCTTTTCCCGGATCGTCGCCTGCTGGTTTCACTCTGGCCTAAGCTGGTGCGCAGTTACGCTCTCGAGTCGCTTGGCTCAGACTCCCATCAATCGGTCCTGAGCCGTCCCCAAGTCGAACGCTTTCTCAACGAGGCAGCGACCACCAGCTGGTCGCTGAGCGACACTCCCGGCCGGGGCGACCTCTACTCCATGCACGATGGTGGTCTGGACGGCCAGGCCTTGCAGGAACCCGAGGGTCTGGCCCATCTGCAAATCTTGGGTTGGCACAACCGACGCAAACCGGTGCGGACAGATCCTTCCCCCTGGCCGCCGGCCATCGACCTGGTCAAACCGACTCGACCCCGGCGTTAAGGCTGAACCTTCACCCAATCGTCCTCGATCAGCTTGTAAATCGGACCTTTTTCCACCGCGACGCGGTCGTCGAGATGCTTGATCTTCCTGGAATCAAACAGACTCCAGCGCTTCCATTCGGTTTTCCCGTAGAGGACGTCCAGACGCTGCTGGCCCTCGCGGGTGCGACCGGAAATCAACAACTGGCTCAGGCGCTCATCCTTGCGATCCAGGTGAACCACCACCATCTCATCCACCGACTTCCAGTCCTGCTCCCTGGTCAGAGTCTGCTTGGAGGAAGGAGTCAGCTTTTGCAAACGTTCATTCTCCCAGACATTCAAGTCGACGCGAGTTTTCTCCGCATCCTCGGCGTAACCGGTCTGCACCGCCCGGGCCAGCAGCCGGGGACGCTGCTTGCTGGCCTCGACCTGCTCCGAGCGCAAAACCTGCTCAGGCCAGGGCAATTGAAACAGCAACCCCTGGAAAGCAGCTGTCTGCAATTCACGATCTCCGCCGCTGTCGGACTGCTCCAACAAGCGCAAGCATTCCACGAACCTGCCTTCAAGGTAGGCGCGCCGAGCCGGACTGAGGCGCGACTCGTCATCCCCTCGCCTCAACATCCAGGCCAGACGGCCGTATTGCTCCTTGCGCTCCTGATTCCACTGACGCCTTTGCCAGTAGAAGCCGCCCAAGAGCAGCGCGCTCAGGCAGCACATTCCCAGCAGCCGCCAGTTGACCATTGCTCACACTTAGGCGCGCCAGGCAGAAAACTTGCCCCAGCGGGGAAATCTTTCCCAAAGTTGAATTCGTTCTGATGCGGGCCTCGCTTCCCTCAATACTCTTCGCCTCCAGCCTGTTGGGCGGACTGGCCGCGCTGGGCGTAGCCTTCGAATCTCGACCTGAGCCTTCTCAGGGGCAGCTTCGGATTCTCAGTGAACCCTCGGGTGCGACCGTTCTGCTGGACAACCGAGAAGTCGGAAAAACTCCTCTCATACAGACCCCCTCCTCAGGCAAACACACGGTCAAGCTTAAGTTGGACGGATTTATCCCAGAGGAATCAGGAATCTCCTATCGGGAGGGTGAAAGCCAGTCCCTTCACCTGCGCCTTAAGCCACTGGCCGGAACTCTGGTCATCAAAGACCTTGACAAGGCCAGGGTCCATCTCGGCCCCGGCATCCCTCAGGAACTTGAGGGCAAAGGACCTTGGAAGTTAGCGCCCGGCAACTATGAAATCACCGCCGTGCGCGGCCCCATCCCCGCCAGGCCCAGGCGCATCGAGATCAAAGCCGGGCAAAACCTGGAGGTCGCCTTGGACTGGCCAGCCCTGCCGGTCGTCCCTCCCCCATTGCCGGCCGTTCTCCCACCGT
Organism: bacterium; assembly: GCA_018266105.1. Lineage (GTDB taxonomy): Bacteria > Vulcanimicrobiota > Xenobia > Xenobiales > JADMJV01 > JADMJV01. Next base: position 110,940 of record JAFEBA010000017.1, read on the forward strand.
CAGGCCAAATCTCGACTCCACCTCCGCCGCCGATCAGCAGTTACGCTCCAAGGCCTCCGGCCTATGTGGCGCCGCGTTACAACCAATATCAGCCGCCCCGGCCCGTCTACCGACCGTCGCAGCCTCTTTTCACGCCGATTCCACCCTCCCACGATGAACCACCGCCTCCACCACCCCCGCGGAGCTACCCGGGCGGCGGAGAGCCGATCTTCACACCCTTGCCCTGAAGCTCGCGTCGCCAGATCTCGGTCAACTCAGGATCGGGATCAGGCAGTCCCATGCCCTTCATCAACTCCACCACTTCCAGGCCACTGCGCGCGTCGCGCATTCGCAGGGTAGCGCGGCGCAAAACCTTGAGAGTCAGGAACTGGTTGGCATCCTGGTCTGGGGAGCTGAAAGCTCGCCGAGCAAAAATATAGGAACGAATCGGATCGAGCTGTTTTTCAGCCAGCAGCGCCCGTCGAAAATTGAGGGCGTAGGAGCGCGGATTGTACAGCAGCCCCTCGTCCACCAGGTCTACCGCGGCACGGGTTTGCCCATAGCCCTCTTGAAGGTCGTAAGCAATGACATCGTAGGCGTCGGCAAAGGTGGGGTCAAGGTAAGTCACCATCCGCAACAGTGGAATCACTTCCTTTTGCTGAAAAGCGTCCACCCCGGCTGCATCTTGCTGCTCGTGGTAGAGGTCGGCCTTAAACCAGAGCACCCGGGCCACCAGGGTTCTTCCCTCCCCCAAAAGATCCAGGAAAAGGTCTTGAGCGCGATAGATAGGCCGGGCCGGTTGATAGCGAGCATGCTGACCCACCAGCACCTGAGCCATCGCGGCCACACCCAACCAGCAAAGCAACATGAAAGGCCCTCGCTTCACCGGACTTTAAACCCCCGACGACGTGCGATGTGGAGGTAAACAGGCAGGAGAATCAAGCTGAAAATCCAGGGCATAATGGATTTTCGAGCGATCACGGGGATTCCGATTCCGGCGCGCTCGCGTTGAGCCTCAGCGATCATCATATTGAAGACGGCCGGCTTGGTCTGATCCTTGGCGCTGGGTGCGGCCTCATTCTCTTCCTCTTTCCCCATAATGTTACTGAGAGCCTGACGCTTCTCATCCAGCGGAGTCGAGCTGGCCGTGGGGGTGGGTTGGGCCCAGGCCAGACAGGGAAGCAAGCAGCAAAGAACCAGCGCCAGTCTCACAGATCCCTCTTTTCGAAGCGAATGCCGGCCAACATGAGAAACAGAGTGACCCAGCCCATCGCGTAAACGAATTCATAGAAATGGTAGCTTGGGATGATGTGGATGTTGTGAACCACGGGATACTTGAGGCGAAAGACTTCGAAGTTTGGCAGAAAATCGCGAGAGCCGTCCACGATGTTGGCCAGCCACTCATTGCCGCGGTCCTCGCGCAGAAAAAAGCGAGTGAAGGCGGTGGAAAGGCCGCCCACCACATACAGGAAAAAGCCCATCACGCCAGCCAGCGGAGGACTGGCCAGGGTGCTGAAACACAAACAGGCGGCCACCAGCACGGTACATTCCAGGGAGTAACCGAGGGCTGCCGCATACAGGGCCGGGTCAAAATAATGAGAGAGTCCGGCCACGCCGACCCCGAGGGCCGTGGCCAACAAGAACATACTGCCCACCAGCAAAACAGCCGTTCCCAAGAATTGCCCGGCCAGGTAGGAGACACGCGCCACCGGGCGCGAGAGGAGCGGGTAGATGGTTTTGCGCTCGATGTCCAGTGGCACCACGCTGGAGCCCAACATCAAAGCCATGGCCACGCCGTAGTAACTCAGCAAGGTCAGGCCAAAATCCTTGGCGGTTAACTCAAAGGCCTGCAGGCCCATGCTGAAGGTATTCACGTAAGCCGGCAAAGCCAGCATCACAAACGCCATAAAGACCGTGATTAAGTGCACCTGACGGCGGACGTTCTCCATCAGCTGCAGACGAGCGATTTCCAGGATAGCTCTCATGATTTTTTGGCTCCCTGAGCTCGGGTGATTTGATAAAAGACGTCTTCCAGGCTGTGCTGCACGGTATTCAAACGGCGAATGCTGCAGCCTAGAGTCAGGCAGCGGGCCACAAAGGCGTCAGCATCTTCTCGACCCAGGGAAACCCGGTGGAGTTCCCCGACCTCATCCGAGACGGGCTCCAGACTCGGAAGCTCGGCCAGCGCCTGAGGGGACGCCTGCAGCACCAATTCCACCTTCTCGCGGTTCTCGGTCAACTCGGGGATGGTTCCGCAAACCTGCAGCTTGCCGTTGTGAATGATAGCGGCCCGGTCGCAAACCGCCTCGACCTCGCTCATATAGTGAGACGAAAAGAAAACCGTGATGTTGCGGGCTCGCAAAGCCACCAGAATGTCGCGCAGATCGCGCTGGGCGAATGGGTCCAAACCAGAGGTCAATTCGTCCAGGATGAGCAGCGGGGGATCTCCGACCAGAGCCTGAGCCACACCGAAGCGCTGTTTAAGTCCTTTGGACAGCTCGGAGATACGACTGCGACGACGATGGTCTAGCTTAACCGACTCCAGCGAGATCCGGCAGCGTTCTTCCACCTGTTTGTCGGGCACGCCAGCCAGGCGCGCATGAATGCGCAGCAACTCCTCGACCGTCATAAACTCGTGGTAAGTGGCCACTTCAGGCAGGTAACCGACCTTGCTGCGAGCAGCCAGTGTGCCGGCCGGCTCCCCAAAGATTTCCGCCTGACCGGAAGTCGCCTGCGATAGCCCCAGCAAAATCTTAATGCTGGTGGACTTGCCGGCCCCATTAACACCAATATAACCGAAGATCTCGCCTACCCTGACTTCCAAGTCCAACCCACGCAAAGCTTCCACTTTCCCGCGTCGGGTTTGATAGGTCTTCGTCAATTGTTGCAATCGAATCGCTAGTTCGCCTGCCAACCTGTCGGCTTCCCTTCTTGAATTTCCACTCTTTCGGCCACCATTCTGTACAGAGAGACGACTGCCCCTTCCTCAATTTGCTCACCAACCTCAAAAGTTCCCTCCACCGCCAGAGGTCGATCCATATTCATTGGGACAGCTGTGCCGGGCCGAAAACGGACCAGAACCCATTCATTCATGGCCGGAGTCTTACCATAGCAGCACAGCGCTTGATTGCGCACCAACACGAAAGAGGCCACATTTTCGCCATCCATTTCAACCGGCATCATGTAGCCCACGACCCGGAGAGACCGACCGTTCAGTCCTGTAATCGCCCGCGGCAAGCTCACGGGATGAGGCTTTTTAGAGAGAGGCGATAGGCTGGGAGTATAGGCGAAACTGGCAAGTTCTTTCCAGGAGATATCTCGGAACTCTATTTTGGGGCCACCACAGGCGAATAAGAGGGCAGACAGCAAACCGTAAATCAACACTTGAAGCCTACGCATTTCTTAGCTCCAGGGTTCAACCGGGTTCATGCAAACCCTATCAACTGAACGGGTGAAACGGCGGCTTGCCGCCGATTCCGAGTCCACGCAGAGATGGTGATAGGACCTTCACCACGGTCCATCCCATCATTTCCGCCCAGGCACACTCCAACCTGCACCAATAAATCCTCTCCTCGCCCAGCAATTCCCGCCACTGCGGGCAAGGGGGTTGGTCCGCCTCAATCGGCAAGGAAACCATCTCCTTCCATCGAGGAACTGGCTCACGCCAACCCCAGGCTGCATGGTCGGCAAAACTGGAACAATGCGATGGGACAGCAGGTTGCTGGCGCGAGAGAACCTGAAAATTGTGCTTCGCTTCCTGGCGGGCTCTCTCGACGCCCTTTGGCCCGGCGGCACTCCCCCAGGCACCCCGGCCCCGACGACCACGAAAAGCCAGGAAAACAGGCCCGGGCAACATCCACAAATCCGAGGCCAGGCGCCTCAGATCGGTCGCCCTGCCCGAGCGCCAGGCCCGCCACCATCGGCGCAGGGCGTCTCGTTCCAGTAACTCCCAAAAGCCCGCCTGCAGCGCCTGGCTCAAACTGGGGCCGCAAGCCAGCCCGTGACTTAACTGCTGCCCGTGAGGGCGAGGCACCTCGCCCAAGTAAACCAGTCCGCTCCAACAATGGCGCCCCCCCCTGAAGCCCAGGCGGCGCACCCAAATCCTTTCTTGAGAACACGGTTGAAGGGCGGCCCAACGCTCGAAGAACTCAGCCAGTGCGGCCCTTCGCGCCTTGCCCCGGTCATGGTTGGCACCGCTTGAAGCGGCCGAGCCCAGACGCAAACTGACCCGCCACAACCCACCCTGTCGCCTCTCCACCAGGTTCTGAATGGGCCCGCAGACAGGATGTACCCAGCTCTCCCAGGTGGGAATCCAATCCACACTGGCCCCGCAATCGCAATCGGGATGGGGCAGAACTCGCCCTCTGTAGAGCTTGCCACCTCGCAAGTAGTGGAGCCAACCAGGATCAGGGGCCTCAGGAAGGCGGGATTCGCCCGGCCAGCTAAGACTGAAATCGGGCCAGGCTTCCAGACGTTGCCACCATTCCGACCCGTGATGACGTCCCATCCACCAGCACATGAGGCAGCCCAGACAGGGCAGTCCAGACTGATAGTGATAGCGCCAACAGCCGCCCTCGCCGTCCCCCTCCAGGGTGTAGACGCCCGGGTGCTTCAGAGACTTCCAAAGCGAGGGCTGAAAGGCTAGCCCCGAAGCCTCTTGCGGAGGCTCCCAGCTCAGGGCGCCCTGGCTGCGCAGAAACTCTCCGAAAGGAACTTCCTGGGGCGAGAGCTGGCGAGGCTGCTCCAGGGACGCAAGGAGTTGCCGAAGCACAGGCACGAGTGCGGCGTCTTCAATCAGTTGCCAGCCAGAAAATGAATTTGCCCAGACGAGAGAAGTCCCGTCCGGGCAAAAGTAGACCGGCTGAGAGCCGGATCTATAGTAGACTTTGGAAATTAGTAACGGCTGGAACGGCTATCGCCGCGACCACCGCGGTCATATCCGCCGCCACCGCCGCCACCGCCGCCACGACGTGGCGGGCTGTGGGAAGAGAAACAATCCCGGCAGTATACCGGACGCGAACCGCTCGGCTGGAAGGGAACTTGCGTTTCCTTGCCACACTCGGCGCAGACAGCGTCGAACATTTCGCGGCGCGGGGCGCCGAAGCTTCCACCGCCTCCGCCAAATCCGCCGCGGTCTCCACCGCTGCTTCCGAATCCACCGCGATCTCCACCGCGGCCTCCGCGGTCGCTGAATCCGCTACCACCGCCACCGTCACGGGACGAACGACGGTTTTGGCGACAATTGCTGCAGCGCCGGGGCTCGTTGGTGAAACCTTTGGAGGAGTGGAACTCCTGCTCACCGGCCGTGAACGTGAACGGCGCCTTGCAATCTATACAGGTTAGGGTTTTGTCTACGAATGACACTCGACAGGCTCCTTGATGACTTATGTAGAGCTCGGCTGTCGAGGCACGACTGTTGTCCCTAGGGTTTGGGTTGTGTCTACGCTCCCACCCCAACTCGAGCGCAAACAACAGGAAATCTCGAACGACCTTGCTACTGTGTGGGGAAATTCCCCCACCAAGTCAGGGTAGCGCATGGGGTCCTTCTGTGTCAACTAAAATAAGGCCTTTCAGACCCGCGCCTGCTCTAGAAGAGAACGTCCAGTCATCTCTGCAGGCACATTCAAGCCCATCAAATGGAGGATTGTGGGAGCTACGTCACCCAGAACCCCTCCCTCGCGAAGATGCGCATCTTTGGGCCCGCCGATCAGAATGCAGGGCACAGGATTGGTGGTGTGAGCGGTGTGCGGAGCACCATTTTCGTCGATCATCACCTCGGCATTGCCGTGGTCAGCCAGCACAATGACTGCTCCACCCTGCCCCAGAACCTCCTCAACCAGCAGACCAAGCCCCTGATCGCTGGCCTCGCAGGCCTTGATGGCGGCCTCTAAAGAACCGGTATGACCCACCATATCCGGATTTGCGAAATTAATTAAAACAAAGTCGTCTTTCTTTTCCTTCAGCCTGCTGAGAGTGTCTTGAGCCAGCGCGGGCTCGCTCATCTCCGGCTGCAAATCGTAGGTCGCCACCTTGGGAGAGGCGACCATGTGGCGGTCTTCTCCAGGGAATGGCTGCTCCAGAGTAGCATTAAAGAAGTAGGTGACGTGGGGATACTTCTCCGTCTCGGCGGTGTGATACTGACGCCTGCCCGCCGCGCTGATCACCTCAGCCAGACAATGAGTCAGAGGAGGCAGGGCAAAGGCGAATGGCCGCTTGACCTGCTCGCCATAGCTCATCAGCGAGACATAATGTAAATTCTGAATCACCTTAGAACGTTCGAATTCTTTCCATTCCGGCCCGTTTAAGAGCGCCGCGCTCAACTGCTTGGCTCGATCAGCTCGAAAATTGAAAAAGATCCAACCGTCGCCGTCCTGCATTTCTTCCGCTCGACCCACCACCGTGGGCAGGATAAACTCATCCGTCTCACCCCGCTGGTACGCCTTCTGGACCGCCTCGCGAGCGCTATCGGCCTGAAATTCACCCTGGCCGCTCACGATCGCCTTATAAGCCCGAGTCACCCGTTCCCAACGCTTGTCGCGATCCATCGCGTAGTAGCGACCGATCACCGTGGCCACTCGGTAGTCCCCACCTCCGCGAGCCAGGTAATCCTCCAACTCGCCCAGATATTCCAGCCCAGAATCGGGCGGAGTGTCCCGTCCGTCCGTAAAACAGTGCACTCTCAGCTTCTCAATGCCCTGGCGACGGGCCAACTCGACCAGAGCCAGCACATGGCTAAGTTCGCTGTGCACTCCACCCCGACTGACCAGCCCCCCCAAATGAAGCGTACCACCATCAGCCTTGACCTTATTGCAAATCTCGAGAAAGGCTTCGTTCTTAAAGAAGCTCCCGTCTTCAATGGAGGCGTCCAGGTAAGTCAGACTCTGCATCACCACACGGCCGGAGCCCAGATTGAGATGGCCCACTTCCGAGTTGCCCATCTGGCCTCGAGGCAGCCCCACGGCCAGGCCCGATGCCTCGAGCTGGGTGTGAGGCCAGCTGGCCCAGTAGCGGTCGAAATTGGGCGTATTGGCGAGTTCCACAGCATTACCGGGTCCGGGGGGGGCGATTCCAAATCCATCGAGAATGACCAACATAACGGGACGCATCATTAAAAACCTCAGTCCGCTAGAATCTTGCGCAGCTCGTGACTATCCAGCCATAAACCGCGACACTCCGGGCACACATCCACAGGCACGCCGCGCACAATAAAGACTTCCATCGTCAACTTGCATCGCGGGCATTGCAACTGGCCTTCGGGAACCTCACGCTTCTTTTCGAACGCGATGGGTTCGAAAAAAAACTGCGGTTTGTCCACCGTGCACACCATCGTCTCGGGCACCTGATCGTCGAACCACAGACCATCACAAAGGGGGCATTCATCCACCGTGAAGTTGGACATCGTGCGGCTACGCAAGGGCTCGATGCAGTTGGGACACAGGTGCATGCAGGAAAGCTTCCCACCCTAAACGTAGCCCACCTGCTCACCTTCCATGGAACATCACTTTTTTGCCTACTGCCCGCTCAGCTACGACGGCGACTTCTACCCGGAGGCACCTCCTGGTTGCGAACTGACGCCGTTGTTTCAGGCCAGCCCCGGCCTGCTGCTGTGCATCTGCCACATCACGGACCACTTGCAACTGGAAGCAGAATTCGAATCCATTCGCCCCTATCTGGTGGGCGAACGCATGCATCGCTTGCTGCACTCTGGCATGCGCTGGCCTCCAGCCCTGGCACTGGCTCGACTGCGTTGCGCTGATTGGCCCGTGGAACAGTTGGGCCTGGACGAGTTCGAAGATCGGATGATCCCGCTGCTCCAGCAGTGCCTTCAGCGTCAGAATCGCATCCCGGCCCAGCTGCTAGAAGCGCGCAGCAACGCCACCGATCTGACCCGAGGAGAGTATTTTTGGGTCACTCAAGGCCACGAAGACAGCCGCTGGGTCCGCTGGGTGACCACCGATTATCGCACTTGCGAGGGACCGCCCGATCTCTTTCACTGGCCTCGGAGTCCACGCGCCAATGAAGGGGAACCCTCCCCCACCACGTAGACAGCAGCCTCATGTTGCTCCAAAATGTATGCCTGGAAGGGGTTGCCTACGAGCTACCCGCCTACGTGATGACCACCGACGCCATCTTCGATGAACTTGCCCCGATGCTGGAGCGTCTCAAGATTCCCCAGGAAGCGATCGCGGCCGCATCCGGCGTGGAAGAACGACGGTTTTTCCCCGCCGGCACGACCATCGTGGAGAGCAGCACTCGAGCAGCTCGCAAGGTTTTAGAGAAAACCGGCGTCGACCCGATGGACATCGGCTGCATTGTCAGCACATCAGTCTGCAAGGATTACATCGAGCCTTCCATGGCCAGCATTGTCCACGGCGAACTGGGCCTATCACCCAGTTGTCTCAACTTCGACATCGGCAATGCCTGCCTGGCCTTCATGAACGGTGTCTCGATCGTCGGCGACATGATCGCTCAGGGACGGATCAAGGCGGCCCTGATCATCGATTCGGAGTCTTCCCGGGAAGTGGTGGAAGCCACCATTCGCCATCTGCTCAAGCCGAACATCAGCGTGGCCGACTTCCAGCTGCACTTTGCCGCGCTGACCCTGGGGTCGGGAGCGGTGGCGGCGGTGCTGACCCACAGCAGCATATCCAGGACCGGCCATCAGGTGATCGGCCATGTCAACGTGGCCGACACTCGTCATCGCAACCTGTGCCTGGGCAACCGCACCGAGATGACGGTCCAGGCCCGCCCGCTGATGGAGGCCGGAGTCTCGCTGGCCAACCGCACCTGGCAGAAATGTCAGGAAGTCTTCGGCTGGAGCGATGATAAAATCGACCTCTACGTCGGTCATCAGGTTGGCCGGCGCCACTACGAGGTTCTCTTTAGTTCTCTTGGACTCAACCAGGCCAACTCTTTTGTGACCTATCCCTTCCTGGGCAACGTCGGTCCGGCCTCGGTTCCGCTCACCCTGGCGCTGGCCGAGGAGGCTGGACGCCTCAAACCCGGTTCGCGGGTGGCGCTGATGGGCATCGGTTCGGGCCTGAACTGCTCCATGATGGAAGTGCGCTGGTGAGCGACGACCTCCACCCTCTGGTGGAGGCGGCTGACGAGGCCAGTGCCCGCCCCGCTCCGCCTCAAGTCATCTTGAGCCCGGAAGCGGCCGAGAAGTCACCGGGGTTCGGCGAGGCCCTAAAGGGCTTGAAAGCTTCAGGCCCGGCCTACTGGCTGGTTAACCTGGTTAATTTCAGCGACGGCATCGCCTACTTCGGCATTCTGAATCTGCTGGTTCTGTATTTTTCCAAGGACCTGCATATCGCCGATCAGTATGCCTCGATGTACGTCTCGGTGCTGACCGGCCCGGTGGCCCTGCTGATGGTGCCCGGAGGTTGGATTTCCGACCGGGTGGGCACGCGCAACGCGATCTCGCTGTCGCTTCTGCTGGGCGCTCTCGGTCGCGGGGGCCTGTGGGCCTGCACTCACCTTTCCCCAAACATGGTCCCGTTCGGGGTAATCACCTCCCTCCTGACCATGGCCCTGGCCACCGGCATCCTTCAACCCGCTCTCTATGCCGGAGTCAAAGAGACCACTCCGACTCGATACGCCAGCATGGGCTTCAGTCTGCTTTACGCCATTATGAACCTGGGAATCGTGGCTGAAAGCGCCATCTCTCCCTTCATTCGAACCGATTCTGGACTGGGCTGGGGAATTCGTGGCGTGCTGGCCGTCATGGTCGCCATCACCGTGCTGCAACTGGTCATTCACCTGCTGGCCTTCCCCAAGCTTTCAACAACTCAGACCGCCTCGGACAGCCAGGATGGGATCGGAATCGGCGGAACCCCAGAGGCGCCAGCGCCCAAAGGCACAATCTTCAATCTGCGCTTCTTTTACTTCATCTTCATCCTGTTGCCGGTGCGAACGCTCTTTGCCCATCAATGGCTGACCGTTCCCGACTATATTTTTCGTTGCTTTGATCAATCCGTGGCCGACCGCTACGAGTGGTTCACCGGTCTCAATCCGCTGGTGGTCATGGTCGCCGTTCCACTCTTTTGTCACCTGACGTCCCGAGTCCATGTCTTGCGCATGATGATTATCGGTACGGCCGTGAGCGCCGCCGCCACCTTCCTACTCTCGCTGCCCCCCGATCCGACCCGACTGATCGCCTATGTGATTGTCTTTTCGCTGGGAGAAGCACTTTGGGCCAGTCGCTTCCTGGAATACATCGCCGCCCTGGCCCCGCCGGGCCAGGTGGGGCTGTACATGGGCGTGGCCAACCTGCCCTGGTTTTTAGCCAAGTTCACCACCGGTTTCTACTCGGGATGGATGCTCACTCATTACCTTCCCAAGTCTGGACAGCTGAACCCGGAGGCACTCTGGACGCTTTATGGTCTGATCGCTTGCGTCAGTCCGGTCGGACTTCTCATTGCTTATCCCTGGTTACGGGCTGGAGACAAAGAAAATGCGGGTGAACCTTGAATACGTCAACAGGAGGTGCTGAATGAGTCTGTCCAAACAAGAGGCCCAGCGTCTTTTGGAGCGGGTTGGCAAACTGGAGAACCAGGTAGCCAGCCTCAAGTTTAAGCTGGAAGCTTTCGAAAGAATCCTGAGGCCCGAGGAGCTGATGCGCCGCGTCAAAGAGGGCATCGCTGAAGAAAAACGCAAAGCAGAAGCTGCCAAAGTCGACATGGCCGCGGCGGCCGAACTGCTGGGCCGCAAACCGGTGACTTAGGCTTGTTTTTAGAGGTCTTCTTCGTAGCCGCGGCCGGTTGGCTGCTTTTCGGGAATTTGGAGACGCAATCGCGTGTCCAGCGGATCAACCGTGCCCTGGAGGAAGGCCGTCCTTATGACTTTCTGCGCGACATCGACCTGGAATTGGAGCGTCGCCCCAGCGGCCCCCTCTACGAATTACTCAAACTCAACCGCTCGGCCGGGTTAGTTTACATCGGCCAGTTCGATGAGGCCCTGGTCGCTTTGCGCAGCGTCAATCGCCCCAAACTGAGCGCCGGCTGGTGGGGTCGTCAGAAGAAGTTTACCGATGCCCTCTACTACAACAACCTGCTCTACACGTTGCTGTGCGCTCGGCGCTATCAGGAAGCGGTGGAAGTCTGGAGTGAATCGGCCGAGAAAATCGTGCCCCGCACAGGACATCCCCTGCTCGATCACTGCTTGAAAGGCACGGCCGCAACCTACCAGTATCACTGCGGAGACCTGCCCATCGCGCGTGAGACCCTGGAGCGGCTGCTGCAGGAAGCCAATATCCCCAGGCTCTACAAAGCCCACCGCCTCTACTATCTGGGCCGCATCGATCTGTTCGAAGGTCGCTTTGACCTGGCCATGCAACGCATCGAGGAGGCTGCCCGACTTGCCCCTAACGGCTTTCTGGCTGAGGAGCCCAAGCGGCTGACCATGGGCGAAGAACGCATCCCCAACCCGGGAGCGGGTCGGGCCATTCCGCTTTAATCACCCGAAATTCACCCAAGTCGGCACAGGCGCGGCTTTGTTCTTTTCGAAGCCTTGTCTGTGAAAATTCTCTTTTTCTTGATACTGCTAAGCCTGACCGCCTGGAGTCAGACGCCCCAGCTGTCTCAACCCGGGGGGGAAGAGAGCTGGCTCCAATTCCTGGACAACCGGCGGCTTACGGTCGACGAAGGCAACGGCTTCTGGCTCTGGGACGTAGGCCAGCGCAGGCTTGTTGCCCATCCGCAAGGACTGAAACGTATTCTGCAACTCACTGCCAGCCCCGACCACCGCTACCTGATCGCCAGTGACTACCCCAGTTGCGCCCGAGTGTACCGATTCTCGGATTGCCGCCCCCTTTACGCTTACCAGCCACAAAATCCCAATCCGGACGGTTCCTATGAGATTCAATTCAGTAGCGACGGCAGCAGTATGCTGCTCCTGGGAGCTTCCCATGGAGCCAGCAATCCCGACCCGAGAGTGCGTCAGGTGGATCTGGCCAGCGGGCGGGAAATTCGAAGCTTTGACTTCGGCCACAAACGTGCCAACCGCAATTCCATCCTGTGCGGCCCCAGGATGCGCATGGCCCGCGCCGCGGGCACTCGGCTTCAACTCTGGGACCTGAAAAGCGGCCGCCAAATGGCCCAATCCACCCTGCCCGAAAACTTTCCTCGCCTCAGCCCTGACGCAGAGGGCTTTGTCTGCGACACCGGCCAGCACAAGGCCCTCTATGCTTGGGACGACCTGCACAAAATCCGTGACCTGGACCCAGACCTGAGCAACGAGCAGCCGCGGGCGAGTCCGGACGGAAAGCTGCACTGGAGCAAAGACGAACAATTCTTCAAGGTCACGCGAGATTCAGATCAGAAAGTCATCTACCAGGGTCCGGCCAGCCATATGCTGGAGAACTGGCTCAGCCTGGGCTTTCAGATCTACCCCAATCAACCATCCAACCGTGTCGACCCGGTCTACGACTTTGATGGTCGAAAAATCGGAACACTGCCGCGAGTCATGCTGGGCTACCCTGACCACGGCCTGATCAGCGACCAGCCAGGCTACGGTGGGCCCTTAACCTTATACGATTACCGGAAAATCAAGCCCGTCGGTCATCTCAGTTTTGCCACGCCACCCGCCTACAGCCCGAACGGGAAAGTCATGGCTGTATTGACTCGTAAGGGTGTGCTGCTGATCGACATAAGCGCGACCCTGGCGGTAGGAAGAATCGTGCCCTGCCCCTAGAGCGGCGGCAGCTTCTGCTGCAACACCTGATCGCAGCTCTGGATATGCTTGCCCACGTGAGCGATCTGCCGATCGATATTTGAGAGGCGGCCGCATCCCGGCTCCGGCTCAAGAACTCGACCTGCTCGCGCAATGCATCCCTTTCTGAACGGACAGATTCCGGCGAACTGGCCAGACGAGCCTGATGACTGGCCTGAAATTCGACTCGGCGGCCGAGCCGGAAAGCAAGAGCGGGTGGTATCGTCATCTCCAAAGGTTAGCAAGAGGTTGCCGTGGTAAAATGTCTGTTGCGTGTCTATGCTGCCCTGGCTCCGCCTCCTCACCGCCCTGGTTCTGGTTTTCAACTGCTACCTGCAGGCCCGGGCTGAATGGGGAAATGATGACGAAATCGATACGGAGCTGAACTCCGTCAGCAATTGGGGGCGTTGGGGAAACGAAGATCAGCTCGGCACCCTGAACTATCTGACCGACGCGTCGCGTCTGCGAGCGGCCGGCCTCATCCGGACCGGACGTACTGTTTCCCTGGCCCGACCGCTGAGCATGCTGCCGGCCAACCTACGCAAGGGCAGCTATCATCTGCTCAGTTACACCGATCCCGCCCCCGGTGAGTCCGGTTGCCTGGACAATATCGCGATGGTCTTCCACGGCTTCAAAGTCACCCACATCGACGCCCTCTGCCATTTTTTTACGCCGCTCGGGTCCCAAGGCATGTACAACGGCTTCAGCCTCAACCACATTACGCCCACGGGCGCGACCCGCCTCGGAGTTGAAACCATGGGTGAGCGCGGAATCGTGGGCCGCGGAGTCTTGCTCGACGTGGCCGCTCTGCGAGGCCGACCCCTGGAACCGGGCTCGGCTATCTACCCGTCTGACCTGGAGGCGGCCGAAAAACTGGCCGGAGTGCGCGTCGGCGAGGGAGACATCCTGTTCATCCGCAACGGCGCGGGTGATGCCAACCAGCTGACAAGAGCCAGCGGCTTGCACCCCAGCTGTTTACCCTGGCTTCACCAAAGGCGAGTGGCTGTGCTGGGCGGGGACAGCGACAACGACGTTCATCCCCCCCTGCCCGGCCTGAAACGTTGGGCCGAACCGATTCATATGATCGCCCTACCGTACATGGGGTTACCCCTGCTGGATCAGGCTGAACTGGAAGCGCTCAGCCTGACTTGCAAAGAATACGGCCGCTGGGAGTTCTTCGTGAGCCTGGCCCCCTGGCGCTTCATCGGCACGACCGCCTCTCCCGTCAATCCGCTAGCCGTATTCTAATCCATCAGACACTGCACCACAAAATAAAAAAGGCGCCGTGGTAAGCGGCGCCCGACAAGGGATTAGTGCCCGATCGTAAACATCCCAGCTTTCGCTGATAGACTGAGTATACTCAGCCCGCGCAGCAAAGCGTTATTCGCACGA